>JAYTVT010000085.1:0-48383 GCA_043743835.1 Betaproteobacteria bacterium | reverse complement strand
CCGGCCTGGAAGCCAACCTGCGCTTCAACGGCCCCGAGAACATGTTCACCCGCGTCTTCGGCCGCCTGACCGCGTGGCAGAACTGGATCTTCCAGCGCCCCAACGCCGTCGGTGAAAAAGGCGCCTTGAAGGTCTACGGCAAGGGCGACAAAGCCGCCTTCGACTGGAACAGAGTTTGATCTTGGCCCACCCCCGAAGCGCCTGACGGCGCTCCCCCTCAAGGGGGCGCCCCCAGCGGCCCGGCAGAGCCGGTTCCGCGGCGGCCGCTTGATCACATTTCCCGAACTTGGAGCAAACGAGACATGAGCACGATGAACTACAGCGAGAAGATCCCCAACAACGTCAACCTGTCGGAGGACCGCACGCTGCAACGCGCGCTGGAACAGTGGCAGCCCAACTTCCTGGACTGGTGGGGCGACATGGGCCCCGAGGGCAGCACCGACAGCGAGGTGTACCTGCGCACCGCCGTCAGCGTCGACCCACAAGGCTGGGCGCAGTTTGGCCACGTGAAGATGCGCGATTACCGCTGGGGCATCTTCCTCAACCCCGGCCAGGAAGACCGCCAAATCCACTTCGGCGACCACAAGGGCGAAAAGGCCTGGCAAGACGTGCCTGGCGAATACCGCGCCAACCTGCGCCGCATCATCGTCACGCAGGGCGACACCGAGCCGGCCAGCGTGGAGCAGCAGCGCCACCTGGGCCTGACGGCGCCCAGCATGTACGACCTGCGCAACCTGTACCAGATCAACGTCGAAGAGGGCCGCCACCTGTGGGCCATGGTCTACCTGCTGCACAAGCACTTTGGCCGTGACGGCCGCGAAGAAGGTGAAGCGCTGCTCGAGCGCCGCAGTGGCCAGGAAGACAACCCGCGCATCCTGCAAGCCTTCAACGAGCAAACGCCCGACTGGCTGAGCTTCTTCATGTTCACCTACTTCACCGACCGCGACGGCAAGTTCCAGCTCTGCGCACTGGCCGAGAGCAGCTTCGACCCGCTGGCCCGCACCACCAAGTTCATGCTCACCGAAGAAGCGCACCACATGTTTGTGGGTGAATCGGGCGTCAGCCGCATCATCAGCCGCACCTGCGCGGCCATGAACGAGCTCAAGACCGACGATCCGAAAAAGCTGCGCGAAGCGGGCGTCATCGACTTGCCCACCCTGCAGCGCTACCTGAACTTCCATTTCAGCGTCACCATCGACCTGTTCGGTGCCGACGAGTCCAGCAACGCCGCCACCTTCTACAGCACCGGCCTGAAGGGCCGCTTTGAGGAAGGCAAGCGCATGGACGACCACCAGCTGCGCGGCCAAACCTACCGCGTGCTCCATGTGGTGAACGGCCAGTTGCTCGAGAAGGAAGTGCCGATGCTCAACGCGCTGAACGAGGTGCTGCGCGACGACTACATCAAGGACAGCATTGCCGGCGTGGAGCGCTGGAACAAGGTCATCGAGAAGGCCGGCATCCCCTTCAAGCTGAAGACGCCGCACAAGGCCTTCCACCGCAACATCGGCGCGCTCAGCGGCGTGAAGGTGTCGCCCGAAGGCCAGGTGCTCAGCGAAATCGAATGGGCGCAGCGCCAGGACGAGTGGCTGCCCAGCGCCACCGACCGTGCCTATGTGCAGGGGCTGATGGGCCGCGTGGTCGAGCCGGGCAAGTTTGCCAACTGGATCGCGCCGCCGGTGATGGGCATCAACCGCCAGCCCGTCGACTTCGAGTACGTGAGGTTCAACTAAGCTCGCCACCGTGGCGTAGACGAGGGGGCCCGCGTGGCCCCCTCCGCACAAGGAGACACCGAGATGGACATGGCCGTCACCGTTATCAAGCAACACTTGATCGACCCCGAGATCTGCATCCGCTGCAACACCTGCGAAACCATGTGTCCGGTGGGCGCGATCACGCACGACTCGCGCAACTACGTGGTGGACGCCGACAAGTGCAACTGGTGCAACGCCTGCATCTCGCCCTGCCCCACCGGCAGCATCGACAACTACCGCCAGGTGCTGCGCGCCAAGGCCTACAGCCTGGACGAGCAGATGGCCTGGGACAGTCTGCCGGCCGAAATCAGCCGCGATCAGCTGCTGGCACTGGCCGGCGACGCGGCACTTGAGCAGGCACCGGTGGAAGCCGCCGCCTCAACCGCGGCAGAAGCCGGCTCCCCATCAGCCTTCAACAGCGCACAGTTCGGTGCCACGCTGCCGCCTTGGAGCGCAGCGCACGCCTACACCAAGCTCTATGGCCCCAAGGCCGCCGAGGCGCACATCAGCGCCACCGTGGTGGGCAATGTGCGGGTCACCCAGGTGGGCACCGAGTACGACACCCACCACATCGTGCTGGACTTCGGCAGCCTGCCTTTCCCGGTGCTCGAGGGCCAAAGCATCGCGGTGCTGCCACCGGGCAGCGACAGCCACGGTCGCCCTCACCACCCACGCCAGTACAGCGTGGCCAGCCCGCGCAATGGTGAGCGGCCTGGCTACAACAACGTCTCGCTGACCATCAAGCGCGTGCTCGAAGACCACCAGGGTCAGCCCGTTCGCGGTGTGGCCAGCAACTACCTGTGCGACCTGGTGGTGGGCGACCAGGTGCAGGTCATCGGCCCCTTTGGCGCCAGCTTCTTGATGCCCAACCACCCCAAGAGCCACATCGTGATGATCTGCACCGGCACCGGCAGCGCGCCCATGCGCGCGATGACCGAGTGGCGGCGCCGGCAACGGCAGTCGGGAAAATTTGAAGGTGGCAAGCTGATGCTGTTCTTTGGCGCGCGCACCCAGCAAGAGTTGCCCTACTTCGGCCCGCTGCAAGGCCTGCCCAAGGACTTCATCGACATCAACTTTGCCTTCAGCCGCACACCCCACCAGCCCAAGCGCTACGTGCAAGACGTGATGCGCGAACGCGCCGCCGACCTGGGCGCGCTGCTGGCCGACCCCAACGCCTACTTCTTCGTCTGCGGACTCAAGAGCATGGAAGAAGGCGTGGTGCTGGCTTTGGCGGACATCGCCAAAGCCGCCGGGCTGGACTGGGACACGGTGGGTGCATCATTGAAGCAGCAGGGTCGCCTGCACCTGGAAACCTATTGATCCGGCGCCCACGCCACTTGAACACCCGTCTATCGCGATGAACAACCCTTCTCTCTCTGGCAGTACCGTCCTGGTGGTCGGCGCCGGCATCATGGGCGCGGGCATCGCCCAAGTCGCCGCGCAGGCGGGGCACACCGTGTGGTTGCACGACGCTCGCAGCGGCGCCGCCGCGGCAGCTCTGGCGAAAATGACCAGCACCTTGCAAGGCCTGGTTGCCAAGGGCAAGTTGTCGAGCGATGCAGCCGAAGCCACGCTGGCCCGCATCTCGCCGGTCGGTGCCTTGACCGACGCCGCAGGCGCGCGCCTGGTGGTCGAAGCCATCGTTGAAGACCTGTCAGCCAAACGCGCCTTGTTCCAGCAACTGGAAACCGTGGTCGGCGAACACTGCGTGCTGGCCACCAACACCAGCAGCATCAGCGTGACCGCCATCGCCAACGGCCTGCAGCACCCAGGCCGCTTGGTGGGCATGCACTTCTTCAACCCCGTGCCGTTGATGAAGCTGGTCGAGGTGGTGTCGGGCCTGCACACCGAACCCGGCGTGGCCGAGTCCATCCACGCTTTGGCCAAGGCCTGGGGCAAGATCCCGGTGCACACCAAGAGCACACCGGGTTTCATCGTCAACCGCATTGCGCGGCCCTACTACGCCGAGACTTTGGCGCTGCTGCTGGAACAAGCCGCCACGCCGCAGGTGCTGGACGCCTGCCTGCGCGGCGCCGGCTTTCGCATGGGGCCCTGCGAGCTGATGGACCTGATTGGTCACGACACGAATTTCGCGGTGACGAACTCGGTGTTCGATGCCAACTTTCAGGACAAGCGTTATGCCCCCAGCCTGGTGCAACGCGACATGGTCGACGGTGGCTTGCTGGGCCGCAAGAGCGGCCGCGGCTTTTACCGCTACCCCGAAGGCGCCAGCGCGCTGCCGGTGGCGGTGCATGACGCACCCGCCACCGGGCGTGAAGTCACCGTGCACGGCGACTGCGCCATTGCCGACTTGCTGGAAGCCGCCGCCACCCGCGCGCTGCAAGCCCAGGGCTGGGGCCCGGCCCGCGTGCGAAACAGCGGCTGGACCGGCATGGTGATAGACGGTGCCCACCTGGTGATGAGCAAAGGCCGCACCGCTTTCGAACTGGCCGCGCAACTGCGCTGCGCTGACGTGGCTGTTTTCGACCGCCTCTTCACGCTGCCGCCTGCCCCGGGCACCGCCTTGGCCTATGCGGTGTCGCACACCGCCAGCCCAGAGTGGTGCGCCCAGGCCCCCGCCTGGCTGGCGGCACTGGGCTTTGCGCCATTGCCCGTGGCCGACGCCCCAGGCCTGGTGGCCGCGCGCACCGTGGCCATGTTGATCAATGAAGCTGCCGACGCGGTGCAACAAGGCGTTTGCGCACCCGAAGCCGCCGACGCCGCCATGAAGCTGGGCGTCAACTACCCGGCTGGCCCCTTTGAATGGCTGGCCGGTTGGAATGAAACCGACGTGGTGCGTCTGATCGACGCGCTGGACACCCACTACCGCGGCGAACGCTACCGCGTCAGCCCCTGGCTGCGCCGCCGCGCCATCCCGACACCGGAGCCCACATGAACCAGGCCTACATCTGCGACGCCATCCGCACTCCCATCGGCCGCTACGGCGGCGCGTTGTCGTCGGTGCGCACCGACGACCTGGGCGCGATTCCCATCAAAGCGCTGATGGCGCGCAACCCGGGTGTGGACTGGGACGCGGTGAGCGACGTCTTGTACGGCTGTGCCAACCAAGCCGGTGAAGACAACCGCAACGTGGCCCGCATGGCCGCGCTGCTGGCCGGCCTGCCGCAGGGCGTGCCGGGGGCCACCATCAACCGCCTGTGCGGCAGCGGCATGGACGCGGTGGGCAGCGCAGCGCGCGCCATCAAGGCCGGTGAGGCGCACCTGATGATTGCCGGTGGCGTGGAAAGCATGAGCCGCGCGCCTTTTGTGATGCCCAAAGCGGACACCGCCTTCAGCCGCAGCAATGCGGTCTACGACACCACGCTGGGCTGGCGTTTTGTCAACAAGCGCATGAAAGAACTCTACGGCGTGGACAGCATGCCCGAGACGGCCGAAAACGTCGCGCAGGAGTTCAAGATCGAACGCGAAGCGCAGGACCGCATGGCACTGCGCAGCCAAATGAATGCGGTGGCCGCTCAGCAGGCCGGCCACCTGGCGCTGGAAATCGCCCCCGTCACCATCGCGCAGAAAAAGGGTGACGCCATCACCGTCGACACCGATGAACACCCACGCGCCACCAGCCTGGAAGCGCTGGTCCGGCTCAAAGGCGTGGTGCGCCCCGACGGCAGCGTCACCGCAGGCAACGCCAGTGGCATCAACGACGGCGCCTGCGCGTTGCTGCTGGCCACCGAAGGCGCCGCCCAGCGCCATGGCCTGACCCCGCGCGCCCGCGTGGTGGGCATGGCCACAGCAGGGCTGGCGCCGCGCATCATGGGCTTTGGCCCCGCACCGGCCACCCGCAAGGTGCTTGAACTCACCGGCCTGAGCCTGGCGCAGATGGACATCATCGAACTCAACGAAGCCTTTGCGGCCCAAGGGCTGGCGGTGCTGCGCGATCTGGGTCTGCAAGACGATGACCCGCGTGTCAACCGCTGGGGCGGCGCCATCGCGCTGGGCCACCCTCTGGGCGCCAGCGGCGCGCGTCTGGTCACCACGGCGGTCAGCCAATTGCACCGGCTGGGCGGGCGCTACGCGCTGTGCACCATGTGCATCGGCGTGGGCCAGGGCATTGCGCTGGTGGTGGAAAAAGTCTGAGGGTGCGAGGGCAGCCGACTTCAGGGTCTGCGTTCGTTCAGCGTCGCCAGATGCTCCAAAGCCCCCAAACCACGTGGCCCCAGACCAGCAGGTTGAACCCGAACAAGGCGAACACCCGCGACACATTCCACAGCGCGCTGGCACGCCGCGCGCAGGCTTTTTCGCCAGTCACGGCGTAGAGCACAAAGAAGAAGATCGACGGGATGAGGGTGCCCACAATCAGCAGCCCCATCACCCAGTAGAAGATGGTCATTGACCCATTATCGGGCGGCGCTGCGGGGCCCAAGCCCCCTAACTGGCTTGTATCTGCCCAGCAATTCAGCGCGTTTTTGGGTTAAGGGCCAGACGTTCAAAGCATGGGCAGGCCGGCCGCTAATTGCTGATGGGTTGCGCAGGCACTGCGCAGTTCAGCACCAGGTTTCGTCCGTGAGCTTCTGCGGGCAGTTGCGCCAACCGCACCGTTGGCTGGCCCTTGCAGCTGTAAAGCACCACGAAATTCTTGCTGCAGTTGGGGGCCGCGTCGCCCAGCGCCGCCACGTCCACCCGGTAGTCGCACTGGCGTTTGCCGTCGCAACGTGACTTCACGTGGGCCGTGACGTTACCGTGCGCTGCGCCGCAGCTTTGGCCATACCAGGCGGTGAGCACGTTGACTTCTTGGGCCTGCACGGCACCGCCGGCGGACAACAGGGCGCTTAGAGCCAACGCTTGAAAGTGGCGGGCGTTCATTGCGCAGTCCATCCGCCGTCCACAGCCCAGGCCACGCCGCGCACGTTGTCGGCACCGCTGCTGCACAAGAACACCGTCAGGTCGCCCAGTTGTTCAGGCGTGGTGAATTGCAGCGAAGGTTGCTTTTCGCCCAGCAGGTCCTTCTTGGCCTGCTCTTGGCTGATGCCGCCCTTTTCAGCTCGAGCGTCAATCTGCTTTTGCACCAAGGGCGTCAACACCCAACCCGGGCAGATGGCGTTGACCGTCACGCCCGTGGTGGCCAGTTCGAGTGCGCTGGCCTTGGTGAAACCCACGATGCCGTGCTTGGCCGCCACGTATGCGCTCTTGGCCGCACTGGCCACCAGGCCATGGGCGCTGGCCACGTTGATGATGCGACCCCAGTTCCGGGCCCGCATGCCCGGGATCGCCAGCCGGCTGGTGTGAAAGGCGCTGCTGAGGTTGATGGCGATGATGGCGTCCCACCGTTCGACGGGGAAGTCTTCCACGATGGCCACGTGCTGGATGCCGGCGTTGTTGACCAGCACGTCCACACCGCCGAAGGTGCTCTGCGCAAACGCCATCATGGCTTCGATCTCCGCGGGCTTGCTCATGTCGGCACCGTGGTAAGCCACCTTCACACCCAAGGCCTGCACCGCCGCTTGGGCGGGTTCGGTGTCACCAAAGCCGTTGAGCACGATGTTGGCGCCTTGCCGGGCCAGCGCCAGCGCCAAACCCAGGCCAATGCCGCTGGTGGAACCGGTGACGAGGGCAGTCTTGCCTTGCAGGGACATGGTGGGTTTGCTCCTTGGGGATTGGGGATGTTGAACAGGTGCTGTTGCGGTGAACTGGCTCTTGCAGAACGAGGGCAGAAGCGGAGGGAAACGCTGCGCCACCATTGTTCCATCACCACAGCGACAAAAAACGTTACGCAGCGATACGGCCACGAAAGGACAGCGCGCAGGCTAACCAAGACCATAGCGTCATGTTCAACCCCGGCCCTGACACAGGGCCAACAGCCTGAAAGGCACCCCATGAAAACCTGGATCAAACGCACCCTCATCGGCCTGGCCGCCACCGCCACTGTTTTGGGTGGTTTGGCCGCCTGCGGCCACAACCACCACGGCTACGGCCACGGCTGGCGCACCATGAGCGCCGAAGACGCCGCCAAGATGAAAACCCGGATGGTCGACAAGGTGGGCAGCAAGCTCGACCTGGACGCCGCGCAGAAAGAAAAGCTCGGTGTGCTGGCCGACAAACTGCGCGAGCAGCGCAACGCGCTGGTCGAAGGCAGCGCCGACCCACGCCAAGAGCTGCAGGCCATGATGGCCGGCAGCACCTTTGACCGCGCCAAGGCCAAGGCCCTGATCGACGGCAAGCTGGGCGCTGTGGGCACCAAGTCACCCGAAGTCGTGGCCGCGATGGCCGACTTCTACGACAGCCTGAAGCCCGAGCAGCAGGCCAAGGTGCGTGAGTTCATGGCCAAGGGCCGTGGCCGCCATGGTTCGCACGGCTGAGGCCCGCGTGGCCACCACGCCTTGGGCCGCGCAGGCCCCGCCGCGGCCCACCTCTGGGTGGCTGCGGCTGCCACCCAGCGTGCTGGCTGCGGGGCTCTCGCTACTGGCGCTGGGCGGCCAAGCCGCCTGGCTGGGTTGGACCGCGCCAACGGCACCAGCAGCGGCCTTTGGCGGCTTGCTGGCCGTGCTGGCGCTGGCCTGGGTGGCCTGGGCCTGGGCAACGCTGCAGCGTCCGCAATGGGTGGTCAGCCCACGGCCGCCGCTGCAGGTTCGGGTGCTGGTCGACGAAGGGCCCTTTCGCTACACCCGCAACCCCATGGCGCTGGGCACAGCAGCCTTCCTGCTGGGCCTGGGCTTGGCCGTGTCGGCGACCTTGCTGGTGCTGGCCGCGGTGGTGCTGCTGCTCATCCTGAACCGGCACCACATCCCGCATGAAGAGGCCCAACTGCAGCGCGCTCACGGTGGTTGGTACAGTGACTACGCCGCAACGGTGCGGCGTTGGCTGTGAACCATGCCCCGTCTCTTGCTGATCGACGACGACGAACAACTGGGCCCGCCCCTGGCGGCCTACTTCCAGCGCTTTGCCTTTGATCTGCAACAGGCCACCCGCCCGAGCAGCGGCCTGGCCCTGCTGCGCCAGGGTGGCTTTGACGCCGCCATCCTGGACGTGATGCTGCCCGAGATGGACGGTTTTGAGCTGTGTCGCACCATCCGCAAGGACAACCCCATCCCCATCGTGATGCTCACCGCCCGTGGCGATGTGATGGACCGCGTGGTGGGCCTGGAATTGGGCGCCGACGACTACCTGCCCAAGCCCTTCGAGCCGCGCGAGCTGCTGGCCCGCATCCAGACCATCCTGCGTCGTGCGGCACCGGCGTCAACGGCCACAACCAGCAGCAGCTCACGCACACTGCGATTTGAGGGCCTGGAGATCGACCTTGATCGCCGCAGCGTGCAGCGCCACGGTATCAGCGTCGATCTGACCAGCACCGAGTTTGAGCTGCTGGCCCTGCTGGCCCACACGCCGCTGAAGGTCTTCAGCCGCGACGACATCCTGGACAAGCTGCGCGGTCGCTCGGCCGAAGACATCCACTCACGCGCGGTCGACATCCTGGTCAGCCGCTTGCGGCGCAAACTGGAGCCGCTGGACTGCATCCACACGCTGCGCAACGCCGGCTATACCTTTGTGGGCGTGCGCGCGTGAGCGGTACGAGCGGCACCAGCGGCATCAGCGGCATGACCGGCTGGCGTACGCGCCTGAGCACGGCGCACCGGCGCTGGCACGACACCCACCGCCGCTGGCGCCATTCACTCAAATGGCGCCTGCTCACCGTGTTCTTGCTGCTGGCGCTGGCCACCACAGGCGTTTTCCTGCTGGGCATGCAGCGGGTGTTGCAGGGCGGCTGGCAGGGTTATGCCAAACCCATCGTGGCCGACTACCTGGACCGCCTGGCGCTTGAACTGGGCACACCGCCCGACGCTGCACGCGCCGCAGCCCTGGCACAGCGCTTGCCCATCTCGGTGCAGATTGAAGGCCCGCAGGTGCAGTTCAACTCGCACCCGCAGGCGCATCGCTTTCACCCCTACCGCGACGCCAGCGAAGAACGCGAATACGGCGCCCAATCCTGGGGCCTGGTACGCACCACGGCCGACGGCCACCGCATCACCTTTGGCCTGGCCGGCCCGCAGGCCGTGGACCGGCCACGCATTTTTGGCTGGTTGACCCTGGGCGCGCTGCTGCTGCTGACCGCACTGGCCTTTGCCTATGTGCGCAAGTTGCTAAGGCCGCTGGACAACATCGGCGCCGGTGTCACACGCTTTGGTCAGGGCCATTTCGACGCACCCATCGCCGTGCAGCGCAACGACGAACTGGGCGATCTGGCTCAGCGCATCAACGCCATGGCACACAGCCTTCAAGGCATGCTCGACGCCAAGCGCGCCTTGCTGTTGGCCATCAGCCACGAACTGCGCAGCCCGCTGACCCGCGCCCGCATCAACACCGAACTGCTGGACGAAACCCCCGAGCGCAGCGCGCTGCTGCGCGACCTGGGTGAGATGCGCGACCTCATCACCACGCTGCTGGAAAGCGAACGCCTGGCCCAAGGCCACCAGGCACTGCAAGCCGAGCCCACCGATCTGGGCGCACTGGCACGCGAAGTCGCTGGCGCGCAAAGCCAAACCGTGCAGCTGGATCTGAACGAGACCCTGGGTCCACAACAGGTGGACCCGCAACGCGTGCGCCTGCTGCTGCGCAACCTGCTGGCCAACGCAGAGCGCCACGCCGTCGACGCCAGCGTGGAGCCCACGCTCTACCTTCGCCGCCAGGCCGACGGCCAACTGGCCCTGGGCCTGCGTGACCACGGCCCGGGCGTGCCGGCCGACGTGCTGCCCCAGTTGGCGCAAGCCTTCTACCGGCCCGACGCCGCGCGCACGCGCAGCAGCGGCGGCGTGGGCTTGGGCTTGCACCTGTGCCGCCTGGTGGCACAGGCCCACGGTGGTGACTTGCGGGTGCAGCCGGGGCCGTCGGGCATAGGCCTGGACGTGGCCATGGTGTGGCAGGCGCCCCGCCCATGAGCCCACTTTGCACCCGACACCAGCGCCAAGCAAACAAGCTGTCCGCGTCGCATGGCGGCTCAACTTCAGTGGCGCTCCGTACCCACCAATAGGCTCGACGTCAGCCCTGGCCACCCAACTTTTGGCAGGACTCAAAGACCCGGCGCCCGTTTTTGCCCCACTGCGCCAAAGCCGGTTTACCTTGGATGGCGTCCAGGGCCTCGCTCAGCGTTTCTCGGTCTTCCTTCAGGCACGCGAAGTAGGCCAACTGATTCCAAAAGGCCGCCTTGTCCGGCCAACGCGAGATGGAATCGCGCAAGCCTTTGCGAATGCGCGGCCAGTCTGCAGCGGTGTCGCGAAAAACCGTGTGGCTAAAGTCCTCATCGGCAGCAGCCTGGTAGAGCCGGGCATAAATCTCGTCACTGCGATCCCGGTGCTGATCGGCAGCGCGCCGGATCACCCGGTCAACCAGCACGGCATTGCCACCCCACTTGGGCAGCGAACTGGTCAGCAGGTGGTGCCACAAGCTCAAGTCGTCAGGGTTACGCTGGCGCCCAGCGACGACCAACTGCTCCACTCGGTCAACACTCCAGCCCAGCCCGCGGCCAGCGATGATGAGCTCGCGGTAGCCACTGCTGTGCTGCAGACTCACGTCGGAAGTGCTGACCAGGTGCTGCACCGCTGCTTCCAGAAGACGCTGGAAGTCGGCCCAGGCCCTTGGCGCAACCGTGTTGGCAAAGCCACCACCGCGAATTTCCCAGGCGCGCGCGATCAAGGCCTGAGCGCGCAGCAGGTGGACCATCGACGATTGAGGCCGTTGTTTCGCCCACGTCAAAGTCAAGGCATCCAGCTCGACCGCAAAAGCTTCGCCGGTAGCGTCAGGGGTCGCAAAGGCACGCTTGGTGCCTTGGCGCCATTCGTTGACCAACACGTTGCCTTGTGTTGAGTAAAGCCCAGGCCTGTTGACCTGGTCGTATAGCAACTCCAGTGCATCCAAGTCGCCCCACCAGGTCAGCCTGGCGGCCTGGTCACTAACGTCAAGAGGCACCGTCTGTGCTGAAGAAGCCGAGCTGGATTGGGCCTGAGCGAACCCGCCAGTGGCCAAGGCCAACACGGTCGCGCCAGCCCAGCTGAGGAAGTGTGCGTACCTCATGCGGTCACTCCAGTTTCCAGACAAATTCAACGCTGCCTGCTCCGGGTGGACCGGGTGGCAAAGCCCGTGCCTTGGCGATCGAAGCAGCATCCAGCGCCGTCTCAAAAAAGACTGGCCGCTGCCCTTCCAATCCCGGCGCACTGAGCTTGCGGCGCACCACTTGAGCTTCGGTGATTCGACCTTGCTCGTCTCGCGTGTAACGCACCCGCACCGAACCGGTCAGCTCGAGCCTTGCCACATGCAAGGGGTAGCCCAACTGCAGCAGCGCTTTGGCTCGCTCGCTGGTGGTGTCTTTTGACCGCTCCAGGTCCTCCAGCCGAAACATCAGGGCGTAACGAAAGGCCGCCGCCAGCTCAGCAGGAGCCGCCACCTTTTCGGCGCGGGCGTTGGCCATGGCCCACTGCAGCGCAGCGCAACGCACACTGCGCTGCGGTGGATCGACAGCATCGCTGCCGGCCAAGGGTGGCGCTTTGTCATTCAGTAGAACGGCCGCAACCACCGGCACCATGGCGATGGGCGGCCGTTGGTCCGCCCGCCCTGCCCGCACACGCGCCAGCAAACTGGCTGCATAAGTGTCGAGCGAATAAGACGGGCGCTCCGGCAAGGCGGGCCGCGGCTGCCCCCAGCGCGCAAGCACTTCAGCTTCATGCTGCAGCGCTGCCGCACGCTTGGGCTGCGCAAGTCGGTCCATCTGCAGAAGCGCTTCGCCCCACTTGCCGGCTGTCCAGAACGTGCGGCACCAGCCGACCTTGCTTTCGACTTCTTCGCGCCAAGCATCGTGTGCGCTTCCCGCGGTATCCAAGGCGTTCAAAGCGCGCTCGTTAAGCAGCCGGTTGTTCAATGCCCAGGCCAGGTCCGTCTGGCGCTGGCTGGAACTCTGTTGGGGGGCCGGCAGGACACCAGGATGCAACTCCAGCGCCCATTCGCGCAGCACCTTTTTCATACGCGGTGCTGCCTGGTCAAGCAGTGCCTGAGCGTCGGCACGCAACTCAGCCGACAGCGGCCACTCTGCAGGCACGGTCAGGAAGTAGTCCAATTGGGGCTCAATCGCCTGAACTGCGCCGGCAATTTCGAGTGCAGCCTCGTCGGCCCGCGCCCTCGACTCCTTGGCGCCGCTCACGGCTTGAGCCGCAGCAAAACCAAAGGCCGAGACCAACCCAAGCGCAATCAACCGTTTGGCACACGGACTTGCACTCACCGTCCATCGCAACTGCTTCATCAATGCGCCCCCCTTGAAAGCGACAGGATAAGTGACCTGCAAACGCCACCCCACCCCGTTGGTCTGATCAAGAGCAGCCTGAGACAGCATCGATTCGGTCTTGGCCTTGCTGAGGACCGGGGCCATCGCCCTACACTCAAACTCAGATGCACCGGCCCTGGCTTAGGCACTCCAGTCGATGGCCGCCCACAGCCGCTGCAAGCGCACCGCCTTGTCCGGATTGACCTGCGCCGCCCAGGCCAAACGCCCCTGCAGGTGGTCTCGCCAGTGAACCACCGCGCTGCGGTTCTGGGATGCAGGCCCGTGCAACACGCACTGGTGCAGCACAGCCTTCAGTCGGTCGAACTCGGCACGCGGAAGGTTGGGGTGCTGGTTGACCACCAAACCACAAACCCGCTGCTGGCCGCCCGAGACCAGGTGTGTCTTGGCCGCGTTGAGCGCAAAGCCCTCTTCAGCCACGATGCCACTGACCCGCGCTCGAACCCGCGCCATGGCTGGTCGCAGACCTGGCGGGCCTGACAGGACCAGGTCGTCGACATAGCGGCTGTAGCGGCCGTCCAGCGCACAGGCCAGGCCGTCCAGGCGCAGGTCCAGGCCAAAGGCGCACAGATTGGCCAAGGCGGGCGACGTGGGCGCGCCCTGCGGCAAGTGGGGCTCGCGCAAACGTTGGCGTTGCTGCCAGCTCAAGCCGCCTTCGGCCTGCAGCCGCGCCAGCACCGGCTCGGGCGTGGCCACCGTGCACAGAGCGGTCATCAGGCGCGCCACTTCATCGGGGTAGCCCAGGGTGGCCCACATCGCGTGAACACGGGATGCCGGCACGGCGCTGAAGAAGTCCTGCAGATCAAACTTCAGCAGCACGGCCTGCCCGCTGTGCTGCTGGGCGTGCTCCACCACAGATCGGCGTTTGACAAAACCGAAACACGCCTCATGCACAGGCACCGCATCGAGCAGACCTGTGAGCAATTTGCGCTGCAGCGCCAACAGATAGGGCTCTGGTACTTCGAGCAAGCGCCAACCGCCACGCCGCTTGCGCATCAGCTGAAACCGGTGGTGCTGCTGGCCTAAAGCCAAGCGACGTTGCCAGCTGCTCGGACGCGTCAGACGCCACAGGGCTTGTGCGCTGACGCCCAAGAAGTCGGCCAGTGCGCCGGCGTGTGGCAAGTCGGGCAGTTGGCAGTGTTCTAGCGCCCACGGCAGCGCCAGCTTGTGCTCCCGCGGACGAAGGATGTAGCGGTGCACCGTCGGCGGTGTTGCTGCAGCCCAGGCTTGACGGTAGCCAGCGTGAGACTCGATCCAGGCCGCCAGCGTGTGCGGTTGCCAGGCCTGCCAGCGGTGCTGGGGCTGCGCAGCCAGTTCGTCCGTCAGCGCGTCAGCCCAGGGCGCTGAATGCCCCAGGCACGCCGCCGCTCGCGCGGCCAAACCAGCGGCTTGGGCGGGGCCGGCCAGCAGGGCGCGCGCCAAAGCCAGGGCGGTCAGGTGTTGAGGGCGGGCCATGGCTGCGTGTTGTCGGGTGCGGCCGCCACCCAACCTGCAGGTGATGCGTGAGCTGACTGGCGAGTCATCGCCAACCCGCTCATGCCCCGTAAGACCCAAGTCAAAACCAGACCGCGGGGGTACCCCGCGGTGCAAAGCGTCTCTGAAAGAAACTTTGCTCAACGCTTGGGTGGCTGCCGCATGGGCATCATACGGACAGGACGGGACCGGCCAGGACGCCCCAGCGCGCTATCGTTGACCACCACCTGCCTCCCAAGGAATTGGCCATGCAAGAACCCCAACTGCGCCACTGGATAGCCCAAGTCCAAGCCGGGCAATGGCCGCGGCGCGATTTCCTGCAAGGTATGGCCGCGCTGGGCTTGACGCCGGCCATGGCGGCATCGCTGCTGGGTGCACCGATGGCGACGCAGGCCCAAAACACCGCCACCGCACCTTTTGTCTACCGCCCCACCCGCCGGGGCGGCGGGGGTGTGTTGCGCGTGCTGCTGTGGCAAGGCCCCACACAGCTGAACCCACACTTTTCAACCGGCACCAAAGACGCCGACGCCGCACGGGTGTTCTATGAGCCGCTGGCGCGCTGGGACATCAACGGCGAACTGCAACCCGTACTGGCCGCAGAGATTCCCAGCCGCGCCAACGGTGGTGTGGCGGCCGACGGACGCAGCGTGCTGTGGAAGCTGAAGCCCGGCGTCACCTGGCACGACGGCCAGCCCTTCACCGCCGACGACCTGCTGTTCAACGCCGCCTACGCCAGCGACCCCGCCACCGCCGCCACCACCAGCGGCAACTTCCGCGACCTGCGGCTGGTCAAGGAAGGCAGCCATGCAGTGCGGGTGGTGTTCGACAAGCCCACACCGTTCTGGGCTGCCCCCTACTGCGTGGGGTCGATCATCCCGCGCCACATCTTTGCGCCCTTCATCGGTGCCAAGTCGCGCGAGGCTGCGGCTAACTTTCAGCCGGTGGGCACAGGGCCCTATCGCTTTGTCGACTTCAAACCGGGCGACCTGCTGCGTGGCACGCTCAACCCGAATTACCACGGCCCCAACCGGCCGCACTTTGACGCCATCGAAATCAAGGGCGGTGGCGACGCCACCTCCGCCGCCCGTGCGGTATTGCAAAGCGGTGAATACGACTTTGGCTGGAACCTGCAGGTCGAAGACGACGTGCTCAAACGCATGGAGGCCGGTGGCAAGGGCACCGTGGCGCTGTCGCCGGGCGGCACCATGGAATTCATCATGCTCAACGTCGCCGACCCCGGCACCGAGGTCGACGGCGAACGCTCGCACATCAGCACCCGCCACCCGCTGTTCAAGGACCCGGCAGTCCGCCAAGCGGTCAACCTGTGCATCGACCGCCAGGGCATCCAGGAATTCATCTACGGCCGCACCGGCGTGGCCACGCCCAACATCGTGCACAACCCACCGCGCTTTCGCTCCAACAACCTGCGGCCCGAATTCAACCCCGACAAGGCCGCTGCGCTGCTGGAGTCAGCAGGCTGGAAAAAGGCCGCCGACGGCGTGCGCGAAAAGGACGGGCGCAAGTTGAAGCTGGTCTTCCAGACCTCGATCAACGCCGCGCGCCAAAAAACTCAGAGCGTGATCAAGAGTTCGTTTCAGCGTGCTGGCATCGATGTGGAACTGAAGGGCGTGACCTCGTCGGTGTTCTTCTCGGCCGACCCGAGCAACCCCGACACCAACGGCCGCTTTCAGGCTGACCTGCAGATGTACGCCTCAGGCATGGGCCAGCCCGACCCCGAGCGTTTCATGGACCGCTATGTGTCTTGGGAAATCGCGCAAAAGTCCAACAAGTGGCAGGGCCGCAATGCACTGCGCTGGCGCAACGACGAGTACGACAAGCTCTACCGGGCGGCGGAAAACGAGCTCGACCCGGTCAAACGCGCGGCCATGTTCATCCGCATGAACGACTTGGTGTGCGGCGACGGCTACCTGATACCACTGATGTTTCGCCTGAACGTCAGCGCCTTGAGCAAACGCCTGGCGGCGCCGTTGACCGGCTGGGATCTGGACATGAGTTCGCTGGCGGACTGGCACCGCGTGGGCTGATCCAGGGCCGTGTGCCAACGGGCTGTCCGTTGCCGGCTTGTCGGCTTGTCCGGCTTGTCGCCCATCAGCGAGGTGCCAGGCCGGCCCGTCAGGCGCCTCGCCAGGCCCGCTGGCAGTGCGCCAGAAACTCGGCCTCGCTCCACTGGTGTGACGGGCTGCGCGCGGCGTCCAGCAAACGCTGGGTCAATGCCGTGATCACGCGGTCGCCCTCCCAGCGTGTGCCCACCAAATAGCGGGCTTGCGGCGTAGCGGCGGTCAGCGCCAGCAGCACCACCTCGGCCACCGCGGCCGGCTGGGCAAAACGGCGGTTGCTGGCCGACTCGGGCTGGTCGGGCTGCAGTTCAGCGGGCTCGCGCAGGCTTTGCAACACCGCCGAGGCGGCCACTTCAAAAGGCGCCGGTGTGTTTTGCAGGCGCGCTTCGGTGCCCGCGCGGCCGTTGTCGCCGATCTCGGTGGCCACCGCGCCGGGCTGCACGATGCTCACCGCCACATGGTGCCGAGCCAGTTCCAGCTGCAGACAAGCAGCGTAGGCTTCGAGCGCATGTTTGCTCATGGTGTAGGGGCCCATGAACGGCGATGTGATGCTGCCGCCCTGCGAGCCGATGCACACCACCCGGCCTTGCGCCGCCAGCAGCGCGGGCAGCAACGCACGGGTCAGGCGGTGGGGGCCGTAGACATTGGTGTTGAACAGGTCGTGCAGGTCGGCGTCAGACCAGCTGGCCAACACCCCCAAGCCCCCCACGCCCGCGTTGTGCACCAGGCCATGAAGGCCCTGCCCTGCAGCTTGCACGGCCAAGGCAGCTTCGCTCACCTGGACTGGGTCGCGCACGTCCAGCGCCACGGCTGTTGCACCCAGATCCCGCAGCATTTGCAGGTGGGCTGCTCGCCGGGCACCGGCAAACACCGGTGTGCCCGTTTTCAGCAGCGCCTTGACGATGGCCAGGCCGATACCGCTGCCAGCGCCGGTGACCAGAACGGGCTTGGGCTGCATGACTCAGGCCAGCACCGGGCCGCCCGCGAGGGTCCTGGTGGCGGCGCCTGCTGGCGCTGATCGACGCGATCGAGAGCGCGTTGATCGACGCGCAAATGGATGCGCTGATGGACGCGCAAATAGATGCGCTGATGGACGCGCTGGCAATGACTGCTTGGTCTGCACCCTCAGCGTTGTACGCGCTTTCGGGCTTGGCGCAAAGCGATCAGTGCCAAGGCGGCCAACACAGCCGTTGAAGGCTCGGGCGTCGCAAAGCCCAGTTGCATGCCCGCAATGCGTTGCAGTGCCACAGCGTCCAACGCGCTGATGCCCAGGTCCCGTGCGGCCAACTCGCCGCCGCCCAGGCTGAAGGGGTTGACGCCCGTGATGCGGCCAAACAAGGTCAGCGCGCTCAGGTAGCTGCCGTACTTGCTGGCATGCAAGTTGTCGTCCCACCACAGGTCGATCAGGCCATCGGTGCTGGCGTTGGCCGCATAAGGATTGCGTGTGGCCACGCCCTGTTGCACTGCCAGCAAGAAGGCGTCGCCCACCGCAGCCACACCGGCAAAGTCGGTGTTGGATGCGGCCAAGCCAAAGTAGGCGTTGTGCAGATCGGCGGTCATGGCCTCCAGCGTTGGCTGGTACAGCGTGGCGGCACCCACGCCGGCCTCGATGGCACCCGTGATCCCGTTGGTGACCGTGTTGGCGTGCGGGTAGATCATGTCCGGCCGAGCCCAGGTCTGGTACAGGTAAACCTGTGCCGCCGCGTTTTCGTTGGGGTTGGCCTTGATCGTGCGCGACGTGTTGCACGAGGTTTGCGACAAGGCATTGGGGTTGCCCGTAGAGCCACCCGTGCCGGCGATGCAGGCGGCCGCGCGCTGGGCCGCCGTGCCCGTGGCCGGGCCGCCCCACAGCTGCCCTTCGGTGGTGGTGATGGAGTCTCCGGCCACGTCCTGCCCGGCGCGCAGGCCGGTGTGGATGTAATCCTCGATCTTGTTGGCGTAGAAGTTGAACAGGGCCAGATTGGCGTTGGCGCCACCACCCTGTGTCAGCGGCTCGTCACTCAAGTCTTGCAGCACCACCTTGTCCCACTTCTTGGAAGCCAGGTTGCCTTGCAGGTCCCATCCCGAAGGGCTGGTGTTCAGAAAGTGGCCGCGCAGCGAGGCCGCGTTGCGGGCTGACAGCGACACGTCGTAGTTCAGCCCGGCCTGCACGGTGAACTTCTGAAAGATGCCAGCCACACCACCCCAGGGGTGAGGCTCATAAGGATTGCTGCCGCTGGTGTTGGCAAAGCTGGTCCCCGGCACCGGCGCGGTCAGGTCGCGCACGTTGGCGGCGTTGTAGCTCATTACCGGGTCGACCCGGCCAAAGGTAAAGCTGTTGCCCACAAACAGAATGGACGTAGGCGCAGCCTGGGCTGCGGCGTGCAGCGCCAGGGTGGCGGTGATCAGGGCTAAGCGGCGCATGGGTCTCCTCGCAATCTGGGTTTGTGTGGCCTCTCGCAGGCTTTACACCCGACCCTAGTACCCAGCGGTCATAAGATCAAATAGCCAAGATCGGCTTTTTGCATACGATATCGGTATGGAAATTCGACGCCTGCGCTACTTCTTGGCTGTGGCTGAGCTGGGTCACATCAGCAAGGCCGCCCAGCAAATGGGCATGAAACAACCCCCCCTGAGTCAGCAGGTGCGCGCACTGGAAGAAGAACTCGGGTTGGCACTCTTTGTCCGCCACGCCAAGGGCGTGACCCTGACCGATGCCGGCCGCGAGCTGCAAAGCCAGGCGCGCCAGCTGGTCGAGCGCATGGACCTGCTGCAAGAGCGCATGGCCCACTACGCAGCCGGCCGGCGCGGCCTGCTGGCGGTGGGCTTCACCAGCTCGGCCGCGGCACACGCCTTCACGCCCAGTGTGATGCGCGCTTGCCGTCGCGAGCACCCCGACATCGATCTGCAGATCAGCGAAAACAACGCTGCAGCACTGATCGAAGCCTTGAGCGCGCACCGCATTCACTTTGGCTTTTTGCGCGTGCCGGTGGCGCGCCCGCCTGGCCTGGTGTTTGAGACCCTGCTGACCGAAGCCTCGGTGCTGGCGCTGCCCCTGGACCACCCCCTGGCGCGGCGCTTCAAGCCCAGCCAGGCGGTGCCCTTGGAAGCCCTGCGCGACACGCAACTGATCCTGGTCCGCCGCCCAGGCGCACCCGGCCTGTATGCCAACCTGCTGGCACGGCTGGAGCAGGCGCGCATACCGGTGCGGGTGGTGGCCGAGGTCGAGCGCATGATGGCCAACATCAACCTGGTGGCTTCGGGCACGGGCATTTCCATCGTGCCGGCTTCGATGCGGGGCACACACGCCCACTCGGTGGTCTACCGCTCGCTGGCCCCAGACGCGGGCGTCGAAGCACCCATCACCTTGGCCCGGCGCGAGACCTCAGACGGCGCCGCCTGCGACCGCTTCTTGGCGTTGGTGCGGCGCACAGCCCAACAGATGCGCAAGCAGCCCACAGCAGCCGGCAGGGCCAAAGCGCAGGCCCGTTAGGACGTTTTGACCTGGGGACGCTAGGCTGCTGGGCGGCCGCCCTTCCAGCGCCGCAGCAACAGGGCGTTGCTGACCACCGCAAAACTGCTCATCGCCATCGCGCCACCGGCCAACACCGGGTTGAGCATGCCAAAGGCCGCCAAAGGAATGCCCACCGAGTTGAAGACAAAGGCCCAGAACAGGTTCTGACGGATCTTGGCGTGGGTGCGGCGGCTGATGTCGATGGCGTCGGCCACCAGGCCCGGTTCGCCACGCATCAAGGTCACGCCGGCGGCGTGCATGGCCACATCGGTGCCGGTGCCCATGGCCATGCCCACATCGGCCGCGGCCAGGGCCGGCGCGTCATTGATGCCATCACCGACCATGGCCACTCGGTGACCGGCAGCCGCACCGGCCGCCTTGAGCTCGGACACGATGCGCGACTTGTCCTGCGGCAGCACCTCGGCGCGGATGTCGTGCAAGCCCAGCTGCCGACCCAGATGCTCGGCGGCGCCACGGTTGTCGCCCGACAGCAGCACCGAGCTCACACCCATGGCCGCCAGCCTTGCGATGGCCGCAGCTGCACCCGGCTTGGCGCTGTCGCCAAAACTCATCCACCCCAGCAGCTCGGGGGCGCCGCCTGCCGACCAACCACCTGGGCAACGGGCCAGGTAAGACACCGTGCAACCCGCAGCTTGCTGTTGGGCCACCTCCAGCGCAACAGGCGCCAGGCTCACGCCACTCTCGTCCATCCAGCGAGCGCTGCCCAGGCGCAACTCGTCACCAGACACCCAACCCGCCACACCGCGGCCCGCCACGGTGTGAAGCTGGTTGGCGGCCGCAGCCGGCGCCGAGTCGTCGGCCTGCACCACCGCCACGGCCAAGGGGTGGCTGCTGCCCGCTTGCAGGCCCGCAGCCAGCGACAGCAGGTCCTGCCGAGAACCCACGGTGGCTCGGGCATCCACCAAGCGGGGCTTGCCCACCGTGAGCGTCCCGGTCTTGTCCCAAGCCACGGTCTTGATGGCGTGGGCCAGTTCCAAGGCTTGTGCATCTTTGATCAGGATCCCGCGTTGGGCTGCCACCCCAGTGCCGGCCATGATGGCCGCTGGCGTGGCCAGCCCCAGTGCGCAGGGGCAGGCGATGACCAGCACCGCGACTGCGTGCAACACACCTGCGTGCCAGTCACCCGCGGTGTTGCCCCATCCCCAACCCCAGCCCAACAGCGTGAGCAAAGCCAGCGCCAGCACCACGGGCACAAACACCGCACTCACCTGGTCCACCAGGCGCTGGATCGGCGCTTTTTTCCCCTGAGCGGTTTCAACCAAACGCACGATGCGGCTGAGCATGCTCTCTAAACCCAAGGTGGTGGCCCGCACCAGCAAGAGGCCGCCGCCATTGACCGCACCGCCTGTCACGCGGTCACCCACCGTGCGCGGCACCGGCAGGCTCTCGCCGGTGATCAGTGACTCGTCAACATCGCTGTTGCCCTCCACGACAACACCGTCCACGGGCAGGCGTTCTCCTGGCAAGACCACCACATGGTCGCCCGCCAGCACCTGGTCCAGTGGGACGTTGACGTCCGCACCGTCCCGGCGCACCCGGGCCGACTCAGGCCGCAGCGCCTGCAGCGCGCGGATGGCCGCGGTGGTTTGGCGGCGGGCGCGGGCTTCCAGCCACTTGCCCAGCAAAACCAGCGTGATCACCACCGCCGAACCTTCAAAGTACAGGTCAGGGCTGTGGTGGCCGCCGGCCTGCAGCAGGGTGTAGACGCTCAGGCCATAGGCGGCGCTGGTGCCCAGGGCCACCAACAGGTCCATGTTGCCGGTGCCCGCCTTCAGAGCGCCCCAGCCCGCGCGGTAAAAGCGTGCGCCCAACCAGAACTGCACGGGCGTGGCCAGCAACCACTGCCACAGCGGCGGCGGCATCAGGTGCTGCCCCCACAGCATGGCCACCATGGGCAAGACCAAGGGCGCTGACAAGAGCGCCGCCAGCACCACGCGTTGCCCCTCACTCAGTCTTGGCTGCGGGCCCCTGCCAGCCGTGGCACCTTGCGGCAGTTGCACCCGATAACCCGCCTTCTGGACCGCCGCGCTCAGCCAGGCGGCTTCGGTGCCTTGACCCATGGTGACGGTGGCGGCTTCTGTGGCCAGGTTGACGCTGACGTCCAACACCCCCGGCACCTGGCGCAGGGCCTTTTCGACCCGACCCACACACGACGCACAGGTCATGTCTTGTATCGCCAACTGCACGCTGATGCTTGGCAGCTCGTAACCCGCCTGGTGAATGGACTTCTGCAAGGCTTGGGGCTCAAACCCAGGGCCGGTCCACACCTGCAAACTCTCGTTGGCCAGATTGACTTCCGCCTGCAAGACACCAGGCACGGTTCGGGCCACTTTTTCCACACGCCCGACACAAGACGCGCAGGTCATGCCTTGCACCAGCCAGGACGAGGGCTCCCCTGAGCCCGTGGGTTCAGCTCCGGGCGATACCAGTGTGGGTGTTTGCATGTAGGGGATCTGATGCCAATTTGCGCCGAATCAAGAGCGGCTCGCATCCGACTGTAGTCCCCGCCCCAACACCACCAGAAAGTGGCACAGTGCCAGCTTCAGCCTCTACAGCCACGTTCTCACCATGCAAGAGTTTCAAATCCCCAACATGTCCTGCGGCCACTGCGTGAAAGCCATCACCACGGCCGTGCAGTCACTGGACCCCCATGCCAAGGTGCAGGCCGACGTGGCCCGGCATCAGGTTCAGGTGGACAGCACCGCCACCCGCGAGGGCTTGGTCAAGCAACTGACCGACGCCGGCTACGCGCCCGCCTGACCGTTAACCATCGCGGCGGCTGCGGCTTCGGCTGCGGCACTGCTTGCTGCACGGCTGCTGGGTACACTGCACGCCCCCATGCAGCAGACCACCGGCATCCACATCACCGACATCGAGTCGGCCATCAACTGGTGGCGCGAGCGATCGCCATCACCCGACGGCATCAGCGCCTGTGCCGAGGTTCGCGCGCTGGCTGAGGTTTATGGTCTGCTGGTGTACTACCGCGAAAGCCTGTGCGACGAAACCAGCATGCCCGCCAAGGCACGCACGGCATGGCTGGCTTGGTACGACAGCACACCCGATGCACCGTGCATCGCGATTTGCTCTACCAGCCAGGGTGACGCCGAGTGCAAAGGCTGCGGCCGCAGTTTTGAAGAGGTGCAGCATTGGCCAGGGTTCACGCCGGCCCACAAGCGCAGCGTCTGGCGGCGCATCACCATGCAGGGCACCGCCTGGCGTTTCAACCGCTATGCCGAACGGGCCCGCGAAGCGACCGGCGTTGACCATCCACCGCCCGACGCCTTTCCAGCCCCAGGCAGCGGGACTGCGCCCACCTGATGGAGCCATCGAAGCCACCAGCCCCGGCGCCGGTGGAACCGCGGGAACCGTCACACGGCCTGGCACGCAGCTGGTCCCGCATCCGGCCGCTGGCCTGGCCGGTGCTGGTGGGTCAGTTGTCGGTGCTGGCCTTTGGCACCGTTGACACGCTGCTGGTAGCGCGCGCCGGCACCACCGACCTGGCCGCGCTGGCGGTGGGGGGTGCCGCCTACATCACGGTGTTCATCGGGCTGATGGGCGTGCTGATGGGGCTGTCGCCCATCGTCGGTCAACTCTATGGGGCCCAGAAGCTGCCGGAGGTGGGGCGCCAGGTGCACCAGGCCCTGTGGTTGGCCCTGGGATTGGCCCTGCTGGGCAGCACGCTGCTGGCCTTTCCCTACCCCTTTCTGGCGCTGTCCAGGGCCACACCCGAGGTGGCGGGCAAGATCAGCGGCTACTTGCTGGCGCTGGCCTTTTCTTTGCCCGCTTCCCTGCTGTTCACCATCTACCGGGGCTTCAACACCGCGGTGTCGCGCCCCAAGGCGGTGATGTTGATTCAGGTGTCGGCATTGCTGATCAAGGTGCCCCTGTCGGCCGCGTTGGTGTTTGGCGCACCCAGCCTGGGCTTGCCCGCCTGGGGCGTGACGGGCTGCGGCGTGGCCACCTTGGTGGCCATGTGGGCACAGGTGCTGGTGGCCTGGGTGGTGCTGCGGCATGACCCGTTTTACGAGCGCTTTGCGCTCTGGGGCCGCGGTCTGGACCGCCCGCAGTGGTCACTGCTGGCGCAGCACCTGAAACTGGGTGTGCCGCTGGGTCTGTCCATCATGGTAGAGGTGTCGGGTTTCAGCATGATGGCCATCTTCATCGCGCGCCTGGGCGCCACGCCAGCGGCCGGTCACCAGATCGCGGTGAATGTGGTCTCGCTGATGTTCATGCTGCCGCTGGCGCTGGGCAACGCCACCAGCACCCTGGTGGCGCAGCGGGTCGGCGCAGGCGATGCGCTGGACGCGCGCACCTTGGGCCGCCATGGTCTGATGATCGGTTGCGCTTGGGCCACCCTGGTAGGTGGCCTGTTCTTCTGGCTGCGGGAGCCGGTGCTGCAGGTCTACACCAACAATCCACTGGTGATCGCAGCGGCCATGCCACTGCTGGCCTGGGTGGCTGTCTTTCACGTCGCCGACGCAGCGCAGATCATTGCGGCCATGGTGCTGCGGGCCTACAAGATCACGGTGGTGTCGGTGGTGGTCTACGTGGCAGCGCTGTGGGGCGTGGGGCTGGGCGGTGGTTATGTGCTGGCTTTCAATGTGCCAGGCCATGTTCCCGATGCGTTGCAGGGCGCCAAGGGCTATTGGTTCGCGTCAACGGCTGGGCTGGTCGTGTCTGCGGTGTTGCTGACCCTCATTTTGTTGTGGGTCTTGCAGCAAAAAGCGTCTGGCGACTCAGCAACAGCTGCTGTCAGGGTCATGCCCCCGGCAAGCTGATCACAAAGCAGCTGCCACCACCTTCACGCGGCAGACACTTCACGTCACCGCCATGGCGCTGGGCAATCTGCCGCACCAGCGCCAGACCCAAGCCAACACCACCCGCCTTTTCGGCATGGCCCGGCAGCCGGAAGAAGGGTTCGAAGATGCGCTCCTGGTAGCCCGGCGGCACACCCGGGCCGCGGTCACACACCCTCAGGTTCACCCGACCGGCCTGCGCCTGCAGTTCAACATCGATGTCCTGACCACCGTAACGCTGGGCGTTTTCCAGCAAGTTGCGCACGGCGCGGCGCAGCAGCCGCTCGTCACCCTTGACCTGAAGGTCCTGGCCTTCCACCTGGGCCCCCACACGCGCCGCCTCTTCCGCCGCCACCGCCAGCAAGGACACGCCCGCCTGCAGGTCAACCTCGTGGGTGGCGTCCAGTCGACTGGCCAGTAAAACCTCTTCCACCAAGGCGTCCAGTTCGGCGATGTTGGTGCTGATCTCTTGGCGCAAGGCCGAGCGCTGCGCTGGCGTCGCGTCTTCCAGCATGGCCACCGCCATCTTCAGGCGCGCCAAAGGAGAACGCAGCTCGTGGCTGGCATTGGCCAGCAGGCTCTGGTGTGAACGCAGCAGTGCTTCAATGCGCCCCGCCGCGCGGTTGAAGCTGGCGCCCACCGCGGCCACTTCGTCCTGCCCATCTTCAGCCACGCGTTGGTCCAACGCGCCGGCGCCAAAGGCCTCCACGCCCTGCTTCAGCGCTTCCAGCCTGCGGGTGAGGCGCCGCACCACGGGCCAGGCGCCCAAAGCCACGGCGGCAAAAAGCACCACCAGCAACGCCGCCAGCCCAGCACCGTCGGGCCAGCCTTTGGGGCCACCACGCAACCATGGCGGGCCCATTTCTGGTGGCCGGGTGGCGCCAGCCATGCGTGCAGCGGAAACCCGCGGCACCCACAGGGTTCTGCCATCGTCCAAGCGGATCGGTCGCAAACGAGAGGCCATCTCCGGCTGATGGAATTCGCGGCGCAGGAAGGAATCACTGGCCGCGATGCGCTGGCCCTGCTTGTCGTCCAGGGCCATGGGCAGCCGCAAGCGCTGGGACCAGTCGCGCAGCCCCGCCGTTTGTTCGGCAGCCGAGGCGTCGGCCGCTGGCAAGGCCCGTTGCAGCAGTTCGCCCCAGGCTTCGGCCCGTTCACGCGCCACCCCCTCGGCCCTTTCCTGGGCCACACCTTCGCTTCGCACGCGCTGCTCATCCAAATGGCGCTGCACCAGCCAGCCTGAAACCAGTGCGAACAAGGCCAAGGCGACCACCACCGTGAGGTAGATGCGCAGGTACAGAGATTTCATACGCGTGCCTTCATCGGCCCGGCCAGGGTAAGCGTGTGCGGGCGCGGGTCAAGTCACTCGCCGTCTTGCTTCTTGGCAAAAACGTAGCCCGCGCCCCGCACGGTCAAGACCCGCTTGGGGACCTTGGGGTCTTCTTCAATGACGGCGCGGATGCGAGAAATGTGCACGTCGATGCTGCGGTCAAAAGCTTCCAGCGGGTGGCCCTTGAGGGTGTCCATGATCTGGTCCCTTGACAGCACCCGGCCGGGGCTCTTGGCCAACACCGTCAAAAGCTCAAACTGGTGGCTGGTGAGGTCGCAGACCTGACCGGCCAGGCGCGCCTGGCGCGCACCCAGATCAACTTCCAGGCGGCCGAAGGTCAGAATTTCGTCGTCACCGGGCTCCGGCGCCGCACGTCGCAACAGGGCTTTCACCCGGGCCAGGAGTTCACGCGGCTCAAAGGGCTTGGGCAGGTAGTCGTCGGCCCCCAACTCCAGGCCCACGATGCGGTCCATGGACTCGCCACGGGCGGTCAGCATCAACAGCGGCAGTCGGCGCGTGCGAGCCTGGGTGCGCAGCTCGCGGGTGAAATCCAGGCCATCACCGTCGGGCAGCATCAGGTCCAGCAGCAGGGCGTCAAAGTTGCTCTGCTTCAGGCGGTCGCGCCCAGCAGACAGCGACCCCGCCGTCTCGACCTCGAAACCGTTGTTGCGCAGGTAGCCACTTACCATGTCGGTCAGGCGCAGGTCGTCATCGATCAGCAGCAGTCGGCTCGTCAAGCGGCACTCCTTTCAAACAGCAAAACGCCCCGGCGCTGGAAGCTCCGGGGCCAAAGGGCCCACCTGCCGGCAGGCCACCGAGGAGACAAGGTGATCAGGCCTAAAACCCTCAGCGCGGCGCACGCTCCATGGATTCGCGCTCGCTGCGGTGGCGCTCCATCATGGCCCGGCGCTTGTCCATGCGCTCAGCCAGGGTCTTGCGTTGCTCCGGCGTGAGCACACGGCTCACGTCGAGCATGAGCTGCATCTTGCGCTTGCTGGCCTGGTCGTGCTGGGCCAGCATCTGCTGGCGCAGCGTCTCTGCGGCCCGCGCGTCCACGTTGGGTTGGGCAAACACGGCCTGGCTCTGCTCGCGCAACTTGCGGCCGGCCTCGTGGTGGGCCTTCATGTCGGTGCGGGCAGCTTGCATGATTTGCTGGATCTGAGCGCGTTGCTCAGGCGTGGCGTTGACGCTGCTGAGCATGCGTTCCACCTGATGCGGGCTGCCCATCATGCCGTGGCGGCCTTCGCCAGGATGTCCGTCAGGGCCGCCAAAGCCGCCCTGGGGGCTGGCCAAGGCCGTCTGCGAAACGCCGGCCGTTACCGCCACCACCATGGTGGCCAACAGCAAGCGCCAGCTGTGAAGTGAAGATTTCGAAGTAGAGGAAGTCAAGTTGGGCTCCTGGGTGGTGTAGACTGAACGGTTCCCATGCTGCTACTGCACCGTGTACTGGCTGTGCAGACCGCGTAAAGTCTTGTGTCCGCTGCCGTCACAGCGCCGCCAACCGTGGGCTTCAGCGCGCCGCAGGCTCAACCCGCAGCAGGCGCCGCTGCAGTGAAAAAAGGGCGTCGGCACTGCGCAAGTCCAGCCTCAGCAAGACACCGCTGGCGCGGTCCACCACGATGGCGCCCTCGACCCTGGTTGAGGCTTCCCCCCGCTGAACATCGCCAAACAGCTCGACCACCGCCACGTCAAAGCGGCGCCCTGCCACCAGTTGCGCCCCTACCGCCACCACCTGTCCCCGCAAGCGCGCTCGCACCAAGGGGTCACCCACCACCACCATGTCGCCAGCAGTGATCTGCCCCAAGGGCAACTCTGCCCGCAGCAGGTGCGGCCACTGCAAAGCGCCTGCAGGGGCCGCCAGGATGTTGCCAGCGCGGTCCTGCCGCCACAGCCCGCCGGCGTGGTCGCCGCTGGCTTCCAGCTGGAAGTCGAACTCACCGCGCTTGAGCGCCACCACCTGCAAGACCCATGGCTTGGCCGCCCGGCGGGCGTTGGCACGGTCTTCGAAAACCAGCCGCTCACCTACGGCCACCGGCAGCGTGGCCGCCTGCTCGGGGTTCAGGTCGGGGCCAGGCACCGGGCACTGGCGCAGGCGAGAGGCGATCTGCAGCGCCTCAAAGCGCCCCTTCAGACGGGCCAGGTCTTGCGCTTCCGGACCAGCGGGTCGCATGGCCAGAATCGCTGGCCAAAAGACCGCCAGTCCCATGCCCAGCGCGACGATGTTGTTGCCCACACGCTCGTCCACCGTGTAGGCCAGATCGGCCGCGCGGAGCTGAACCAGATCCTGCTCATCGGCCAAGCGGTTGCAGTCCCAGCTGGCAAACTCAGCGGCGTTGGTAGGCGCTGGTGCGATGTCTGCCGAGCGGGTGGCGCAACCCAGCAAGGCCCCGATCAACAGGACACAAGACGAACGCTGCAACAACGGTTTCATGGTTGACCGCCATTGTGCGTCGATATGGCAGCACAGGGCGGCCCTGGGGTCAGGCATGGGGCCGCCCCAGGACCCTGCAGGCCACGCTACAGTTCGGCGCGAGACGCCTCGCGCCGCTCAAACCCTGCCACATCAAGATACCGCATGTGCACGCGTTACATCAGCCCTGAAGCCGGCGACATCGAACGCCATTGGCGTGTGGGCCCACGTGACCCGCAGCCCTGGGCGCGCGACATGTTCCCCCGCTACGTAGGCCCCTTCATCCGGGCCAGCAAGCACCAAGCCGAGGCCCAACGCGAACTGGTGCTGGGCCAATGGGCGCTGGTGCCCTGGTTTGCCAAAAGCCCCAAGCTCACCTACCCCACCTGCAACGCCCGCAGTGAGGAGCTGTTGGACAAGGCCAGCTACAAGCTGCCGTGGACCCGTGGCCAGCGCTGCATCATCCCCGCCTGGGCGTTTTTTGAACCCAACTGGGAAACCGGCAAGCACGTGCCATGGCGCTTCACCCGCCGTGACGCCACGCCCTGGGGTTTGGCCGGGCTGTGGAACACCTGGGTCGACAAGGCCACGGGCGAGGTCGTGGAGAGTTACACCATGCTGACGCTCAACGCCGACAACCACCCCTTGATGAGGCGCATGCACAAACCCGACCCCAAGTTGGGACCCGACGCCCAGGACAAGCGCAGCGTGGTGCCCATTGAACCTGAAGATGTGGACACCTGGCTGTTTGCGCCCATGGCAGAAGCAGCGCAGCTGGTGCGCCTGGCTCCGGAAGCATTGTTTGAGGCCAAGGCCATGGCCCTGAACGAGACTCCGGCGCCGCCTGCAAAAACAAGTGACGGGCTGTTCTGACGAGGTCCAGCGCGCAGCTGCCCCATCGCAAGGGGCCCTGTGAGGCCTCCTCACCATTCGTGAGCCAAGAGCGCCTTCACTCGCGGTCTAGGGGGGCAGCCTCTGATCACCCTCCAAGGCGGGATGCCGACGGCCGCCAGCTTACCTAGCATGCACCTGTCAATGAAGCACACGCTTCAGGCACAGGAGGCCACTCGATGAAAACCAAACTCATGCTGACCAGCGCAGCCGGCGCGCTTGCTTTGCTGCTCTTGGGCGGATTGGGGGGCACCCCTTCACTTCGCGACGGCCGGTTTGCAGTCAACAGCGTCACGCTCAATGGCCCGGCGACCATTTCCAATGGCTCTTCGGCGGTCTATACCGTGCGCGCCAACATCACTCGCGACAACATCGGCGCCAATGCAGTGATCGTGGGCACGCAGGGCCCTCCGCCGCCACGGGTCAGACCTGCGGTGTATTCGGGCTCAACCCAGATTGGCTTTGAAGAAGTGGATACCCCGGGCGGGGTCAACACCATCACTGGCACGATCACGCTCTCCTGCCGCAACAACGAGGTCCGGGGCGACAAGGCCGGCACAGGCCATGGCGGCCGAGGGCATTTCCTGTTTTGGAGCTGGGATGACCCGGCCAAGATCAAAGGACACCTGAACGAGCGCGAGTCGGGCGAATTCAGCGTTCGATGCACCGGTGGCTGAGGGCCGTTGCTGTGGCGGGCTCAGGGTGTGAGCAGCCGGCTGGCGGAGAGAGAGGGATTCGAACCCTCGGTACTGGAGAACCAGTACGCCGGATTTCGAATCCGGTGCATTCGACCACTCTGCCATCTCTCCGGGTCTTGATGCGTGGTCTCGCGTGAAGCGAAGCCCACCATTCTAGCGGATCAGGCCTGGATGAACTCCTGCCCGCCCATGTAGGGCCGCAGCGCCAAGGGCACCCGAATGCTGCCGTCGGCTTGTTGGTGGTTCTCCAACACCGCCACCAGGGCTCGCCCTACCGCCAGGCCACTGCCGTTGAGGGTGTGCACCAGTTCGGGCTTGCCTTGGACGTTGCGAAAACGTGCTTGCATGCGGCGGGCCTGGAAGGCGTCGCAGTTGCTGCACGAGCTGATCTCGCGGTAGGTGTTTTGCGCCGGTATCCACACCTCCAGGTCATAGGTGCAGCTGGCGCCAAAACCCATGTCGCCGGTGCTTAGCGCCATCACGCGGTAAGGCAGTTCCAGCTTTTGCAGAATGGCTTCGGCATGGCCCACCATTTCTTCCAAAGCAGCGTCGCTGTGCTCGGGGTGCACCACCTGCACCATCTCAACCTTGTCAAACTGGTGCTGGCGAATCATGCCGCGCGTGTCACGGCCGGCGCTGCCCGCTTCACTGCGAAAACAGGGGCTGTGGGCGGTGAGCTTGATGGGCAGCTGCGCGGCGTCCAGGATGCGGTCTCGCACGGTGTTGGTCAGGCTGATCTCGCTGGTGCTGATCAGGTACTGCTCGGCCTGCTCTTCATCACCACCGCGCAGCACCCAGAACATGTCTTCCTTGAACTTGGGCAACTGCCCGGTGCCTTCGAGGATTTCGCGGTTGACGATGTAGGGCGTGTAGCACTCGGTGTAGCCGTGGGCCTGGGTGTGGGTGTCCAGCATCATCTGCGCCAGGGCCCGGTGCAATCGGGCCATGGGACCGCGAAGAAACGTGAAGCGGCTGCCGGCCAACAAGGCGCCCGTGTCGAACTCCATACCCAGCGCCGCACCCAGGTCGACGTGGTCTTTGGGCGGGGTGGCAAAGGTGCCCGGTGTGCCCCAACGGCGCACCTCGACGTTGGCCGTTTCGTCGGCACCGTCGGGCACGCCGGCCTGCGGCAGGTTGGGAATGCTCATCAGCATCTGCTGCAGCTCGTTCTGGATCTGGTCCAGCCGCTCGCTGCCGGCTTTCATCTGATCGGCCATGCCACTGACTTCAGCCATCAGCTGCGTGGTGTCCTCGCCTTTGCCCTTCATTTGGCCTATGCGCTTGCTGGTGGCGTTGCGCTGGGCCTGCAGTTGCTCGGTGGCGGTCTGGATCTGCTTGCGTTCGGCCTCCAGCGCGCTGTAACGCGGCACGTCCAGGAAGGGCTGTGGGTTCTTGCGGCGCTGCAGTTGCGCGACCACGCCGTTGAGGTCGCGGCGCAGCAGGTTGATGTCAATCATGGTGTTTCTCTCGCTTGAATTGGGTGACGTGCAAACGGCGCCTGCAAAGCGCCGTCTTCATCAGGGGATGTTGAAGAACGGCCAGCGTCAAGATCGGGAAGACGTGCCGGCAAGCAGCGCCGCCATGCTGCGGTCCCCCAGGCCCTTGGGCAGAGGGAAATGCACATCCTCCACCACGCCGTCCATCTTGCGAATGCTGACAGCGCCCATGTCGCGCAAGCGGCTGATGACGGCCTGCACCAGCACATCGGGTGCGGAAGCACCGGCCGTCAGGCCGACGCGGCTGCGCCCCACAAACCATTCGGGCAGCAGGTCCTCGGCACCTTCAACCATGTACGAGTCGGTGCCCAAGCGCTGCGCCAGTTCGCGCAAGCGGTTGCTGTTGCTGCTGGTGGGGCTGCCCACCACGATGACCACGTCCACACCCGGCGCCATCACCTTGATGGCGTCCTGGCGGTTCTGAGTGGCGTAGCAGATGTCCTGTTTCTTGGGCTCACGCACATGGGGGAACAGGCGCTTGACTTCGTTCAGGATGGCCGCAGCATCGTCCACGCTCAACGTGGTTTGCGTGACCACCGCCAGCTTGGCGCCGCGCGGACGCACGTGCTGCACATCGGGCACGTCTTCCACCAGGTAGATGCCATCGGTCAATTGCCCCATGGTGCCTTCAACCTCGGGGTGCCCCTTGTGGCCGATCATCACAAACTCATAGCCTTCTTTGGCCAGTTTGGCCACCTCCACATGCACCTTGGTGACCAGTGGGCAGGTGGCGTCAAAGACCTGAAAACCCCGCGCGTGGGCTTCTGTGCGCACGGCCTGGCTGACACCATGCGCGCTGAACACCAAGGTCGCGCCCGGCGGCACGTCGGCGAGCTCTTCAATGAAGATGGCTCCCTTGGCCTTGAGGTCGTTGACCACATAGGTGTTGTGAACGATTTCGTGGCGCACATAGATGGGCGCGCCAAAACGCTTCAGCGCGCGCTCGACGATTTCAATCGCACGGTCCACACCCGCACAAAACCCGCGGGGCTCGGCCAGCAAGACTTCATCAATGGCCACGACTAGAGCACCCCCAAAAGCTTGACTTCAAAGCGCACCGGTTGGCCCGCCAAAGGATGGTTGAAGTCAAACAGCAACCAGTCGTCGCCGCATTCACGCACCAAGCCCGCATAGCTGCCCTGGCCGTCTGGCGTGGGGAACTGAACCACGTCACCCACGTCGTACTCGGCCAAAGGGTCACCCAGTTCACGCAGCAGGCTGAGTTTGACCCGCTGCAGCATGTCCGGGTTGCGCGGCCCAAAGGCGGCGCCAGCAGGCAGTTCAAACGATTCATGGGCGCCTTCGGCCAGGCCCACCAGCTGCTGCTCGATGGCCGGCGACAGCTGCCCAGTGCCCAGCGACAGCGTGGCCGGCTTGTCGGCAAAGGTGTTGACCACGTCTGCGCCGTCCGGGCCGACCAGGCGGTAGTGCAGGGTCAGGAATGATCCGCTCTGGACGTGGCTCACGGTCGGTGTGTACCTCTGGGGCTGGCCATGGTCGGCCTTTTGGGGGCACTCCAAGGCGCGACTCGACTTGCGCGGACCCTGGAATAGACTGCTCTCGATTCTACCGACCCCCTCTCCATCCCATGAAAAATCTGCCGGCAGACCAGCGCCCGCGCGAGAAGCTTTTGGCTCGCGGCGCAGCAGCTTTGACCGACAGCGAACTGCTGGCCTTGCTGCTGCGCACCGGCTACAAAGGCCACGGCGTATTGACCTTGGCCCAGCAAGTGCTGGACAGCGCCAAGGGCTTTGCGGGCCTGCTCAATGCCCAGCCCACGCAACTGGTGTCGGTCAAAGGGCTGGGCCCGGCCAAACGGGCCGAACTCTTGGCGGTGATGGAAGTGGCCCGCCGAGCCCTGGCCCAGCAACTGACCGCTGCACCCGTGTTTGACAGCCCCAGCGGCGTCAAGGACTACCTGGGCCTGGCGCTGGGCAACCGCCCGCAAGAGGTTTTTGCGGTGCTGTTCCTGGACGGCCAACACCGCTTGCTGCGCCTGGAAGAGATGTTTCACGGCACCCTGACACAAACCAGCGTGTACCCGCGCGAGGTGCTGCGCCGCGCGCTGAGCCTGAACGCCGGGGCGGTGGTGCTGGCCCACAACCACCCGTCGGGCCTGGCTGAACCCTCGCGGGCCGATGAGTACCTGACCCAGACCCTGAAGACCGCCTTGCAGATGATCGACGTGCGTGTGCTCGATCACATCATTGTCGGGCAGGGCCAGGTGGTCTCGCTCGCAGAACGGGGTTTGATGTGAAGAGCAACACCCCCAAAGCGGTGACGGTCGCGGTCGGTCTGGCTGGTTTGGCCAGCGTTCGCGACACGCTGCGCCAACAACAGGCCATGGCACTGGAAGAAGCTGCCCGAGTGCGCCAGGCGCAGGCAGCGGCCGAGCGGCAGCGCCGCGTGTTTGTTGACACCGTGGGGCCCGTGACCGCGCTGCCAGCGCATGGGCGCAACCTGGCCACACCCGCCCCACCCGAGCCCTTGCCGCTGCAGCGCGAGAAAGACGAGCAGGCCGCCCTGCAAGAAGCCATGTCCGACGAGGTCGACGTCGAGAGCCTCTTGCTCACCGACGACGGTCTGAGCTTTCACCGTTCAGGGGTGGGGCCCGACGTGGTGCTGCGGCTGCGGCGTGGCCACTGGGCCATTCAAGGTGAACTGGATCTGCACGGCATGCGGCGCGACGAGGCCCGCGACCAACTGGCTGAGTTTCTGCGCGAAGCGGCGCGCCGCGGCTGGCGTTGCCTGCGTGTGGTGCACGGCAAGGGCCATGGATCGCCTGGACGCGAGCCCGTGCTGAAGGCCAAGGTGCAACGCTGGCTGGGGCAAAAGGCCCAAGTCCTGGCCTTCACGCAGGCCAGCGCGCCGATGGGCGGCGCCGGCGCGCTCATCGTCCTACTTCGCGGCGGAAGCGCTGGCTGAAGGTGCCGCTGCCGAGGCCGGTGGCGTGCCTTCTCGTGCCCGGGCACAGCGCCCTTGGCGTTCGAGCCAGTAGACCGCATTGCCCACCACGGCAATGCTGCCTGACACCACCACCGAGGCTGCCGTCACAAATCCGGCTGCGGCCAGCATGGCCACACAGCCATCACCTGCACAGCGTTGAAAGCCCCCGATGTAGGCTGTCTCCAGCGTCACTTGGCGCGTGGTGGTCTTGCAGTCGGGGTCGTAGACATCGCGCGCCTGCGGCACCACGATGCATGCTTGCAGTGCGCATGCGGTCAGCATGATGGTTAGCAAGCGGCGGGACGAAGGCATGGCTGATCGGCTCTATCGAAACCTGGATTCCGCTCAGTCTGGCACAAGGCGATCTGGCCTTCAGCCACCTTGGTTGCGCATCCAGTCTGCAGTACCAAAAAACGACTCGGTCAGACGCTGCGCCAAGGCCGGCTCCACCGCCTGTTCTTGCATGGCGGACATCATGCAGGCCATCCACTGATCACGCTCTGCAATGCCAATGGCATAGGGCAAGTGTCGCGCGCGCAGCATGGGGTGTCCAAAGCGGTCGGTGTACAGCGGCGGGCCACCCAGCCAGCCACACAAAAACCAATAGAGCTTGTCGCGCGAGCCGTGCAAATCCGTCGGGTGCAGCGCACGGATACCGGTAAAAGCCGGCTCCAGGCCCATCAGGTCATAAAAGCGGTCGACCAACTGGCGAACGCCTGCTTCACCACCCAGCCGCTCAAAGGGCGTAGCACTGTCGCTCATGGCGCAGCCCGTCAGCCGTTCATCAGCTTGGCTGCGGCGCTGACCAGCGCCATCGCCGCGGGCGTGCCGGGCAGCGATTCCATCAGCAGTTGGCGGCGCTGCACCGATTCGCGCACCGCCGGATCGGAGGGCACCTCGCCCAGCAGTTCCAACCGCACCGGGGTGTCCAGCCCCGGATTCACAAAGCGATCGACCACCTGCTGCAGCTGCTGGCGCACGCCGCGCCCTTCGCCGAGCTTGCGCGTCTGGTTGATCAACAAGTACATCTTGCGTCGACCTTGCGTGGTGGCCAACACCTTGATGGTGGCGTAGGCATCGGTCATGGAGGTGGGCTCTGGCGTCACCACCAGCAGCACGTCCCCGGCCAGCGAGACCGTGTAGAGCACCACGTCGGAAATGCCCGCACCCGTGTCCAGCAAGACATGATCAAACTTCGGTGCCACCTCGTCGATGACCTTCTGCAGCTGGTCGCGCACCTCGGGCGTCATGCGCGAATACTCAACCATGCCCGAACCCGCCAGCAACACGTGGAAACCACCCGGTGCCGGCAGCACCGCGTCGGCCAAGGTGCTCTTGCCTGTGAACACGTCGTGCAAGGTGATCTTGGGGAAGAGGTTGAGCACCACGTCGAGGTTGGCCAGGCCCAGATCGGCGTCCAGCACCAGCACCTTGCGCCCAGCGCGCGCCAGCGCGGCCGCCAGGTTGGCCGACACGAAGGTCTTGCCAACACCGCCTTTGCCACTGGTGACCGCCACGATGTGGCCAGGCGCCTGTGCTGCAGAGGGGCGTGAATCTGGGGCGCTCATTCGTGATCCTGGATCTGAAAGCTGTCAAAGAGCAGCCGTTTTTCTTCGTTGCTGACCACCGAGACGGCGGTCGGCTCGAGCCGGACCAGGTTGCGGCCCTGTGCCTTGGCCAGGTAGAGCTGCTGATCCGCTCGTTCCTGCCACAGGGCCGGCGTCGAGCGCACCCACTGCGGTGCAAATGCGCCACCCACACTGATGGTGACGCTGATCTCCAAGCCACTGGGTGACAAAGCCACCGGCATGCGCTCGACCCGCCGACGCACGCGCTCGGCCACCGTCTGGCCAAAGGTGCTGGCGCAGTTGGGCAGGATGATGGCAAATTCTTCGCCGCCGATACGAGCGACCAGGTCCATGGGACGCACACAGTCCAGCAGCGCAGCGGCCACCGCGCGAATGACCTGATCACCAGCGGCATGGCCGTGGCTGTCGTTGACGCGCTTGAAATGGTCAATGTCCAGTGCCAGCAGCAAGGCGGGTTCACCGCTGCGGGCCACACGGTCGACTTCCCGGCCCACCGCGGCCTCAAAGGCCCGCCGGTTGGCCAGGCCGGTGAGCGCGTCGCGGCTGGACAACTCCACCAGCGCGTCGATCAGCGACTGCTGCCAGGGCACGCTGCCCGGGTCGCCCTGCGGCACGGGGTGACCCGACTGGGCCAACACCTGCAAGGCGCGCCCAAACTCCAGCGCGGGCGCAGCGATCTTGCGAGGGGGCTTGGGTCGGTCCAAGGGTCTCAGACGGCCAGAGGCCATCCGTGAAGGGGCGTTGGGGGCAGTCTAGCAGCGCGCCGCGACCTTACCCGTTTGGAACTGGAGCCCAGCCACGGCTCAATTCGCAGCATCCAAGCGCGCAGAAGCGCCAGACACTGGCAGGGCCAAAACCGGCAGGAACGGGCGGAGATCCCGCCTTCATCAAACATCATGTCCGGACCCGCAACGCCCACCGCTGCCGCCACCGGCCAGGCCGCCGAGCAGGAATACACCCTGCAGGCCGCCGATTTCGACCGCATTCGAAAGCTCATCTACCAGCGAGCTGGCATCAGCCTGCACGCGGGCAAGCAGGCCATGGTCTACAGCCGCCTGTCGCGCCGCTTGCGCGAAACCGGCTGCAGCAGCTTTGGCGCTTACCTCAGCACACTGGAAGCCGCAACGGGGCCCCAGGCTGAACAAGAGTGGCAGGAGTTCGTCAACTGCCTGACCACCAACCTGACCTCCTTCTTTCGCGAAGAACACCACTTTCATGCCTTGGTGGACGACTTGCGGGCACGCGCGTCGCACCCCATTCGCCTGTGGTGCAACGCTGCCAGCACGGGAGAAGAACCCTATTCACTGGCCATGACGGTGGTTGAAGCCCTGGGCGCCTCGGCGCAGGTCAAGCTGGTCTGCAGCGACATCGACACCAAGGTTTTGACCACCGCCCAGCGCGGGATCTACGGCGCGGATGCGCGCGGCCTCACGCCCGAGCGCATGAAGCGCCATTTCCTGCGCGGCACTGGCAGCAACGGGGGGCAGATTCGAGTCAAGCCCGAACTCAGCCGCCTGATCGAATTCCGAACGTTCAACCTCATGAGCGCCAGCTGGTCCAGTCTGGGCGACCCTTTCGACCTGGTGTTCTGCCGCAACGTCATGATTTACTTCGACAACCCCACCCAGCGCCGCGTGCTCGAACGCATGCACGCCGCGATGAAGCCCGGTGGCCTTCTTTATGTGGGGCACTCCGAGAACTTCTCGGAGTCGCGCGACCTCTTCAGGTTGCGCGGGAAAACCATTTACGAGCGGGTGTAGCGACTCAAGCCGCCTAACCCAAACGCCGATATAGAGCCTGATGTCTGCCCTTCACCACCCCACAGCCCCTTTGGCTTCGCCCGCGCGCGCTGCCCCAGGCAGACTGGAAAGACTCAAAGCCCAGCCGCGCAAGTCCGGCGAGGCCTCGTTCTTTTTCTACGACGCCCACTTTCGCAACGAAGCGGTGAAGGTGCTGCCGGGCGAGTTTTTTGTCCACGACGAAGACATTCTGGTCATGACCACCCTGGGTTCGTGCATTGCCGCCTGCCTGTGGGACCGCGAAAAACGGGTTGGTGGCATGAACCACTTTTTGCTGCCCGACGGCGCAGGGGCAAGCGACAGCGGCCGCTATGGCAGCTTTGCGATGGACCTCTTGATCGGCGAATTGGTCAAACGTGGCGCTACGCGTTCAAGCATGGAAGCCAAGGTCTTTGGCGGCGGCGCGGTGGTCAGTGGCATGAACACCATCAATGTGGGCGAACGCAACACCAACTTCGTGCTGGACTACCTGCGCACCGAGCGCATCACGGTGGTCAGCAAGGACGTGATGGACATCTATCCCCGCAAGGTGTGCTTCTTGCCCGCCAGCGGCAAAGCCATGGTCAAACGCCTGGCCAGCGCCAACACCGAGGCCCTGGTCGCGCAAGAGCGGGCTGCCGCCAACCGCGCAGCACCGGTGACCAGCGGTGGTGGCTCCGTCGACCTGTTCTGACACCTGACTGCACCATCTGCCATGAGCAACAAGATTCGCGTGGTGGTGGTGGACGACTCGGCACTGGTGCGGGGTTTGCTGGCACAAATCATCGACCGCGAACCCGACATGTGCTGCGTTGGCGCCGCCGCCGACCCCCTGTTGGCCCGCGAGATGATTCGCAGCCTGAACCCCGACGTGATCACGCTCGACATCGAGATGCCGCGCATGGACGGGCTGGACTTCCTGGCGCGCCTGATGCGCCTTCGCCCCATGCCCGTGGTGATGGTGTCCACCCTGACCGAGCGCGGCGCCGAGGTGACGCTGAGAGCCTTGGAACTGGGCGCGGTGGACTTTGTCAGCAAGCCCAAGATCGGAGTGGCCGACGGCCTGCGGCAATTGGGCACCGACATCACCGAAAAGGTACGCACGGCGGCACGGGCCCGGGTGCAACGCCTGGCCTCAGCCTCGGGTGCTGCATCCCCATCTGCTGCAACAGACGCCCACAGTGGCGTTGCTGCGGCCAAGCCCTCTGCGATGGCTGCCTTGGGCCGCCTGTCGACCGAAAAGCTCATCTTCATTGGGGCCAGTACCGGCGGCACCGAGGCCACCCGAGAAGTCCTGATCAACTTGCCGCCTGACAGCCCAGCGGTGCTGATCACCCAACACATGCCACCCGGTTTCACCAAGAGCTATGCGACCCGACTGAACAGCCTGTGCCGCATCCAGGTGGCTGAAGCGGTCGACGGTGAACGCCTGTTGCCAGGCCACGCCTACATCGCTCCCGGCGGCTTGCACCTGAGCGTGGGGCGTTCCGGTGCCAACTACGTGGCCCGCGTGCAAGACGGCGAGCCTGTCAACCGCCACAAACCCAGTGTCGAAGTGCTGTTTGAGAGTGCCGCCCGCGTGGTCGGGCGCAACGCACTGGGCGTGATGCTCACCGGCATGGGTGCCGACGGGGCCAAGGCCATGCGCGACATGCGTGACGCGGGCAGCTGGAACGTGGCGCAAGACGAGGCCAGCTGCGTGGTCTTTGGCATGCCCCGCGAGGCCATCGCGCACGGTGCAGCCCACGAGGTGCTGCCACTCAAGCAGATTGCGCCAAGGTTGGTGGAGTGGCTGCGCAGCAACGCGGGCACCGCGACGTCGCGGGTCTGAACCTGACCGCCCCCAGCCAGGGGCGCACAAGCGGTGCCGCAACCTCACTCAAGACCAGCGGCTCCTTTCATACTCGTTCAAGCCTGGTGACGAGGTTCGGTCAGGCACACGATCGGCCATGCCGATGTCGCGCAGCGTGTGCTGGCTCAAGCCCTGTAGCGCGCGCGCAGTCAGCCGCTCCACACGACGAGCCTTCCAATCGCTCAGCTCAGATTCCAGGTCCAACAGCAAAGACTGCCACCACGGGCGGGCGGTGGGCAATGCGGGCGGGGGGCAGCAAACAGCGGTGTTCATCTGAAAGTCCTTCTTGATTCGGTTTGGAAAGCATAGATGTCCAAATAGCGCCTGAAAAGCGATCAATTCAACGCTTATTGTTCAGCTATGCTTACCAGCATGACCCACTTGCCACTGAACACGCTGCCCGCCTTTGCCGCCACCGCACGCCTGCAAAACCTGCGCGCCGCCGCCGAAACACTGCACCTCACCCACAGCGCGGTGAGCCAACAGATCAAGCAGTTGGAGCAGCAGTTGGGCTTGCAACTGTTTGATCGCCGCGGCCGCGGCCTGGTCTTGAACAAGGCCGGAGCCGCCCTGCTAGCGGCAGTGGAACCCGCGCTGGAGCGCTTGGCGCAAGGCGTGCTGGCGGCTCAGGCAGCGGCAAGCGGTGCTGTGCAGCAGCTGCGCTTGAGCGTACTGCCCTCGTTTGCCCAGCGTTGGCTGCTGCCCCGCATGGGCCGCTGGCGTGAGCGCCACCCCGACATCGTGTTGGAGGTGCACGCGTCGCAACAGGTGGTGGACCTGGCTCGCGAAGGGTTTCACGCCGCCCTGCGCACCGGCACGGGCCAATGGCGAGGCTTGCAGGCACAGCGCCTGCTGCAGTCACCCTTGATTGCCGTGGCCGCACCGGCACGCGCCGCGCGGCTGCCACTGGGCGACCACCAGGCCATCGCGCGCGAGCCACTGCTGGGCGCCACCGAAGAATGGCAACGGTTTTTGGCCCTGTGTGGCTGCCGCTTGCAGGGCAAGACCGTGGCCGACTTCAACGACTATGGCTTGATGCTGCAGGCGGCCGAGCAAGACCTGGGGATCGCTTTGACGCGCGAACTGCTGGCGGCGGACGCGCTGCAGGCCGGGCGCCTGGTGCGTGTCTCACCTTTGAAGCTGCAAGACGACGAATCAACCGCCACCTATTGGTTTGTCAGCCCACCTGACCTTGCCGAATGGCCCGCCTTGGTGGCGCTGCGGCAGTGGTTGCTGGACGAAATGGCCCAGTCGCGCTTGGCTTTGTCACCGCGGGCAGAGATGACCCCGTAGCACCAGGTTGACTCCGCACCAGCCGACTGCGCGCCCCAGGCCTTCAGCCGGCTTTGGGCGCGGGCAAGAACAGAGCTTGCAAGTCGGACAGGAAATCAAAGCCACGCTCACTGGGCTGCACATGGCCACGGGATTCGTCCCAGTCGAGCAAGCCACGTTGTCGGGCTTGCTCCAACGTGGAACGAACGGCAGACAGTGGCAAGCCCGTGAGCTGCGCAAATCGCGCCAGCTCAAAGCCGTCCTTCAGGCGCAGCGCGCCCAGCATGTACTCGAACGGCAGGTCACGGCGCGCCACTTCATGCTGGTTGCTGACCGCGTTGCCGGCCAGGGCGTGCTGCATGTAGGCCGCGGGCTCACGCCAGCGCACCTGGCGCAGCACGCGGTGCGGGAAGCTCAGCTTGCCGTGGGCGCCTGCGCCCAGCCCCAGGTAGTCGCCAAATTGCCAGTAGTTCAGGTTGTGGAAACAGCGGTGCCCTGTTTGCGCGAAGGCCGACACCTCGTAGCGCTGCAAGCCTGCAGCAGCGGTGCGCTGGGTGATCAGGTCCAGCATGTCGCTGGCCAGGTCGTCGTCGGGCAAGGTGGGCGGGTGCACGGCAAACATCGTGTTGGGTTCGATGGTCAGGTGGTAGATGGACAGGTGGGGTGGCCCAAAAGCCAGCGCCTGGTCCAACTCCAGCCCCAACTGCTCCAGCGTCTGGCCGGGCAAGGCGTACATCAGGTCGATGTTGAAGGTGTCAAAGGCCTCAGCCGCTTCCAGGATCGCGGCCTTGGCCTGCGCCGCGTTGTGTACCCGGCCCAGCCGCTGCAAGGCTTGGTCGTCAAAACTCTGCACACCAATGGACAGGCGGTTGACGCCAGCGGCGCGAAAGGCCTTGAAGCGTTCGCGCTCAAAGGTGCCGGGGTTGGCCTCCAGCGTGATTTCGGCGCCGGGCTCCAGCGGCACGCGGGCGCGGATGTCGCTGAGCAGGCGGTCGATGCCGGCGGGCGAGAACAGGCTGGGCGTGCCACCACCGATGAAGATGCTGCACACCTTGCGGCCCCAGATCAGCGGCAGGCTGGCTTCCAGGTCGGCGCACAGGGCGTCCAGGTACTGGGCCTCGGGCAGTTCACCTGGGCGTTCGTGCGAGTTGAAGTCGCAGTAAGGGCATTTGCGCAGGCACCAGGGCAGGTGAACGTACAGCGCCAAGGGCGGCATGGCGCCCAGCTGCAGGGTGCCGGGGCGCAGGAAGTGGTCAACACCGGGCAAGGCGGCCGGTGTGGCCTGCACGGGCGAGATCTTTACAGGTTCCACACGTCGCGCAGCAGGGCCTGCATCTGCGCCATGGCGCGTGCGCGGTGGCTGTGCTGGTTCTTCAAAGTGGCGTCGAGCTCGGCCACGGTGCGGCCCAAATCGGGAATGAACATCAAGGGGTCGTAGCCAAAACCGTGGTCGCCCTGCGGCGCCAGCAGGATGCGACCAGGCCAGCGCCCCACCGCCACCAAGGGCTGCGGGTCGTGTGCGTGGCGCACGGCCACCAGGGTGCTCAGGAAGTAGGCGCTGCGCTCGCTGGGGTCGGTGCGCGCGGACAGCGCCTGCAGCAGCTGGCTGTTGTTGGCGGCGTCTTGCCGCCGGCGTTGCGCCTCGCGGCTTTCGCCGGCCTGCGCGGGCAGCTCGCCAGCGTAGTGCGCCGAGACCACGCCGGGCCGGCCGGACAGGACGTCCACACACAGGCCCGAGTCATCGGCGATCGCCGGGCCGTGGGCCGCCGCTGCGGCATGCCGGGCCTTGGCCAGCGCGTTTTCAACGAAGGTGATGTGCGGCTCGTCGGCCTCATTGATGCCCAGCTCACCTTGCGGCACCAGCTGCACCTGCAGACCTGACAGCAGGCTGCGCAGCTCACTGAGCTTCTTGGCGTTGTTGGACGCCAGCACCAAGCGCATGGTCAGCCCCCCAGCGCCTGGTGCTGCAAGGACACCAGTTGGCGAATGCCCTGGTCGGCCAGGGCCAGCAACTGGTCCATCTCGGCACGCGTGAAGGGCACGCCTTCGGCCGTGCCCTGCACTTCCACAAAGCCGCCAGCCGCGGTCATCACCACGTTCATGTCGGTGTCGCAGGCCGAGTCTTCGGTGTATTCCAGGTCCAGCAGCGGCACGCCTTGCACCACGCCCACCGAGATGGCCGCCACGAAGTCGCGGATCGGGCTGGCGTTGATGCGGCCCTGCGCCATCAGCCAGCTCACGGCGTCATGGGCCGCCACAAAGGCCCCGGTGATGGCCGCGGTGCGGGTGCCACCATCGGCTTGCAACACGTCGCAGTCCAAGGAAATGGTGCGCTCGCCCAGCGCCTTCAAATCAAACACCGTGCGCAGGCTGCGACCGATCAGGCGCTGTATCTCTTGCGTGCGCCCGCTTTGTTTGCCACGCGCGGCTTCGCGGTCGCTGCGGGTGTGTGTGGCGCGCGGCAGCATGCCGTATTCGGCCGTCACCCAGCCCTCGCCGCTGCCACGCTTGTGCGGTGGCACTTTTTCTTCCACCGACGCCGTGCACAGCACCTTGGTGTGGCCAAACGACACCAGCACCGAGCCTTCAGCGTGCTTGGTGTAGTGGCGTTCGATGCTGACCGGCCGCAGGGCGTTGGCCAGTCGGCCGCTTGATCTCTCGAAACTCATGGTGGGTCCTCAAGGGTGTGAGAGGCCGCGTTGGCCCTGGTGTTTGGATGGCTGAGGTGGCGCGCCTGAGCGCGCCTGTGCACGTGCAAATCGTCGGTGTCAGCTGTGGTCGCCACCATCAGGCAGCGACCTCGCGTGCGGCCTGCGTCAGCGCCGCTTGTTGCTGCTGCGCTGGATGGCCTCGTTGATCTCGCGGATGGAGCGCTCGATCTCGGCATCGTCCATTTCGTCGCTGCTGGCGTCGGCGCCCAGGCTGGCTTGGATGGTCGACGCAAAAACATCGTCGCCCAGCTGGTTGGTGGAAATCCCGGCCACGCTGTCGAGATCTTCTGCAGCTTCCCATTCCACCGCCAGGACGGTGACGTTGTCGCTTTTTTCACCAGCCGCCCGCAAGGCCCGTTCAACCAGTTCAGGCACCGCGTCGGAAATGGGCCGGTTGGCCAGGATGTCGGTGATGATGTTGTCGCTGACGCTGCCCCACAAGCCGTCCGAACACAGCATGACCTTGTCACCCGGCTTGACCAGCAAGGGGCCGGCGGTGTCCACCACCGGCTTGCCAGGGCTGCCCAGGCAGGTAAAGAGCACGTTGCGGTTGACCTTGTCGCTCATCGGCACCACTTGGCTCAGCGTCTGCTGCAGCTCGGAGTACGAATGGTCGCGGGTGCGGGCCACTAGCTTGTCACCGCGCACCAGGTAAAGGCGCGAATCACCGCAATGCGCCCAGTAGGCGGCGTTGCCTTGCAACAGGCAGGCCACGATGGTGGTGCGTGGGGTGTCGAGCAAAGCGCGCTCGGTGGCGTAACGTAGAAGTTGGTGGTGGCCGGCCACGATGGCGTCGTGCAAAAAACGCAGTGGCTCGTTCAGGCGCGGTTTGGCTTCGCGCTGGAAGTGTGCCGACAGCGTTTGCAAGGCCAGCTGCGAAGCCACCTCGCCTTCCGGGTGGCCGCCCATGCCGTCGGCCAGTGCAAACAGCCCCGAATCTCGCGTGTAGCAATAGCCCATGCGGTCTTCGTTCTTCTCGCGGCCACCCCTGCGGCTGACCTGGTACACGGAAAAGCGCATGTGGTCTCAGTGCCCAGTGGTCAGGGCTTGGTGCCGGTTTTGATGGTCTCAAGCTGCAGCTTGAGACGTTCACCAAAACTCAGCTTGGTATAGCGCCGCTCGGTTTCGCGGGCCAGTTCCTTTTGCAGCGCAAAAACGCTTTGCGGCCGGCTCAAGGGGTCGAGCGACATGCACCACTCGGTCACTTCGATCAGGTTGTCCGAGTAAACATTGCGCAAGCGCGACAGGCTCAGCGCCAAGCGGTCTTTTTCCAAGCGTTGCGGTGCGTCATTGGGCGGGTAGCCTTGCATGCAGGCGTAGATGCAGGCGCCCACGGCGTAGATGTCGGTCCAGGGGCCCAAGGTGCCGTCGCGGCGGTACATCTCGGGCGCAGCAAAGCCCGGGGTGTACATCGGGCGGATGAAGTTGCCCTCTTTGGACAACACCTCGCGGGCCGCGCCAAAGTCGAGCATCACCGCTTTGTTGTCGTTGGTGACAAAGATGTTGGCCGGCTTGATGTCCAGGTGCAGCATCTTGTGCTGGTGCACGATGCGCAAGCCGCGCAGGATCTCGTCAAAAAGGCTGCGGATGGTGCTCTCGCGAAACACCTTGTCGCGTTTGAGGTCACGTGCGGTGACGATGAAGTCCTGCAGGGTGTCGCCCTGCAGGTAATTCATCACCATGTAGACGGTTTCGTTCTCGCGGAAGAAGTTCAGCACGCTGACCACACTGGGGTGGCTGATTTGCGCCAGCGAGCGGCCTTCTTCAAAAAAGCTCTTCAGGCCCAAGCGGTAGAGCGGCTGTTTGTCGGGCTTGACGCGTGGCGTCAGCTCCCCGGCTGACCTTTCGGCCAGGGAGGCCGGCAAGTATTCCTTCACCGCCACCAGGCTCTGGTTCTCACCTTCGGCAAGGTAGACCACGCCAAAGCCCCCGGCCGCCAGCTTTTTGACGATCGTGTAGCCCCCAACCACGGTGCCCGAAGGCAAAGGTGCTGGTTTGGGCTTGGACATAATCGGCGGCAACTCTTAGAGGCGAACTGAATGGCGGTTTATAGCATGACGGGGTACGCCAGCGCGGCCTCCGAGCCCGGCTTGGGCACCACGGCTGTCACGGTGGAAGCCCGGTCGGTGAACGGGCGATTCCTGGACCTGGCGCTGCGCCTTCCCGACGAAGTGCGTAGCCTGGAGCCGGCGCTGCGCGAGCAGCTCACCGCCGCCTTTCGCCGCGGCAAGATCGAACTGCGGGTGTCCACCGGCCGCGAAAGCGAAGGCGCGGTACCCATGCCCAGCACCGACCAGCTCAACCGGCTGTCCCATGTGCAAAGCTCGGTTACCGGCTGGTTGCCCGATGCGCGGCCCTTGTCGGTCAACGAGGTTTTGCAGTGGTGCCGCACCGGCGCCGCTGCTGAAAAGCTCGATGAACCCGCCCTGGCTGCCGCGCGCTACTGCATCCAAGGCCTGCGCGAAGCCCGGGCACGCGAAGGCGCCCGCCTGGTGACGATGTTGATGGAGCGTGTCAGCCGCCTGCGCGAATTGGCCGCCCAGGCCGCACCGCTGCTGCCCCAGGTGGTGCAACGCCAGCAAACCCGTTTCCTGGAGCGCTGGAACGAGGCCCTGGCCACCGTGCAAGCCGCGGCCACGGTGCCGGCGCAGGCCCTGCACGAGCGCGCCATGGGCGAAGCCGCGAGCTACGCCATTCGCATCGACGTGGCCGAGGAACTGTCGCGTCTGGCGTCCCACCTGGACGAAATCGAGCGCCTGCTCAAAGCCGGCGGCGAACTGGGCAAACGGCTGGAGTTCTTGATCCAGGAGCTGCAGCGTGAAGCCAACACACTTGGCAGCAAGAGCGCGGCGCTGGAGCTGACCACCATTTCGGTGGAGATGAAGGTCGCCATCGAGCAGATGCGCGAGCAGGTGCAGAACATCGAATGAAGGCAGCCCCGTCATGATCACCCTGTACGACTGCGCCACCGCACCCAGCCCACGCCGTGCCCGCATCTTCCTGGCCGAGAAGCAGGCGGTGCACAACAGCGTCAACGTCGACCTGGCCCGCGGTGAGCAGCTGGGCCAGGCCTACCGCGCCATCAACCCGCATTGCACCGTGCCTGCGCTGAAGCTGGAGGACGGCACGCTCTTGACCGACAACGCGGCCATCGCCGCGTATGCCGAAGCACACTGGCCCGAGCCGCCGCTGATGGGCCGCACGGCCTTGGAGAAGGCGCGCATCGCCAGCCTGAACTGGCGCATGGAGTTTGAAGGCCTGATGGCGGTGGCCGACGCCCTGCGCAACAGCTCACCAGCGATGGTGGGCCGCGCGCTGCCCGGGCCTAACGACTACCCGCAGATTGCCGAGCTGGCCCAGCGCGGCTTGGCACGCCTACAGCAGTTCATGGTCGACCTGGACCGCGAACTGGACGGCAGGGACACACTGGACATCAGCGGTTTCAGCGTGGCTGACATCACGGCGGTGGTGGCAGTGGATTTTGCGCGGGTGGTCAGGGTCAGGCCCGGCGAGCAGCACCCCAACCTGTTGCGTTGGCGCGCAGCGATGGCCTTGCGCCCGTCGATGAGCCTGTAGAGGCAGACGACCACTGGGGTCGTCCTTGGACCATCCTTAGGCCGTCTTGGGGTCATCAGTCCTGAAAGCGAGGACTGCGCTTTTCCAGGTTGGCCCGCACCGCCTCTTGCTGGTTGGCGCTGCCGATGAGCGGCGTTTGCTCGTCCGACTCGGCCTGCAAAAGTGTCGACGCTGCGTTGCCCACAACGCCAGTCGCCTGATTGAGCAGACGTTTAGCGGCCCGAATCGCTTGCGGATTTTGCTGGGCCACGACTTGTGCCCAGGCGCGGGCCTGGGCCAAGGGGTCTTCGCACAGCTTGCTTGCCAGCCCCAGCGTCACCGCTTCTTCGGCTGGCACCACCCGGCCGGTGTAGACCAGGTCGCGCAAAACATCGTCACGCAGCAAACCCTGGGTCAGCACCATGCCGGCCATGTCGGGCACGATGCCCCATTTGATTTCCATCAGCGAAAAGCGGGTGGCCGGGGCAACCAGGCGGACATCTGCGCCCAGGGCGATCTGCAAGCCACCGCCAAAGGCCACGCCGTGCACCGCGGCGATAACCGGCACCGGCAGTTCACGCCACCCCAAGGCCACGTGTTGCGGCCGGTTGGCGGCACCGTGGGTGCGCGGGCCCAAGTCAAAGGTCATGCCGGCAGCGGCATCGGGCTGGCCCGCCATGGCGGCAAAGCCCGACATGTCCAGCCCCGCGCAAAAGGCCTTGCCTTCGCCGTGCAAGACCACGGCGCGCAGGTTTTGCATGCTGCGTAACTCGGCCAGCGTGCGCTCCAACGCCAGAAACATGGCGCCGTCCAGCGCGTTCATCTTGTCGGGCCGCGCCAGCTGCACGTCGGCCACGCCCTGTGCGTCCACGGTCAATCGAATTCGCTGTTCCATGTCAACCTCGTTCAGTGGGCGTCGCGCGGCCGGCGCAGGGTGGGCAAGCCAACGCCACTGGCGTCGAAGC
>JAYTVT010000084.1:0-48656 GCA_043743835.1 Betaproteobacteria bacterium | reverse complement strand
GTGCTGTGGGCGGCTTTTGCGCTGTCTCTTGTCTTTGGCGCCATTGCCCAGCGCACCCACTTTTGCACCATGGGGGCGGTGTCCGACATCGTCAACATGGGTGACTGGGCGCGCATGCGCATGTGGCTGATGGCCATGGGCGTGGCCATGATCGGCTTCAACACCATGGTCGCCCTGGGCTGGGTGCAGGCGGGGCAGAGTGTCTACGCTGGCCCCAAGCTCATCTGGCTGAGCAACCTGCTGGGCGGGCTGTTGTTTGGCTTTGGCATGGTGCTGGCGTCGGGTTGCGGCAGCAAGACTCTGGTGCGCATCGGCGGTGGCAGCTTGAAGAGCCTGGTGGTGTTTGTGGTGCTGGCGGTGGCCTCCTATGCCACGCTGCGTGGCATTACCGCGGTAGCGCGGGTGGCCACGGTGGACACGGTCGCACTGACATTGCCTGCGGGCCAGGATTTGCCTTCGCTGTTGTCGTGGGCCACGGGCTGGGCCAAGAACCCGGTGGCCTTTGGCCTGGGTTTGTTGATCGGCGGGGCCTTGATCGTCTTTGCCTTGGCCAAGCCCGAAGGACGTCAAGCTGATGCCCTGTTGGCCGGTGTGGGCCTGGGTGCCGTCATCGTGGGTGTGTGGTGGGTGTCTGGCCGCCTGGGGCATTTGACGGAGCACCCGGTCACGCTGGAAGAAGTCTTCCTGGCCACCAACACCCAGCGCATGGAATCGCTGACCTTTGTTGCGCCCATGGCCTACACGGTGGACTGGCTGATCCTGTTCAGCGACAAGAGCAAGGTGCTCACCGTGGGCATCGTCAGCACCTTGGGGGTCATCTTGGGCTCGGCAGGGGTGGCGCTGTCCAACCGCAGCTTCCGCTGGGAGGGCTTTGCCAACACCGAAGACACCGCCAACCACCTGGTGGGCGCGGTGCTGATGGGCGTGGGCGGCGTCACTGCGATGGGCTGCACGGTAGGCCAAGGCCTCAGTGGTGTGTCGACCTTGGCGCTGGGCAGTTTCATCGCCTTGGCCGGCATCATGGCCGGCGGCGTGCTGGGCCTGCGCTACCAGATCTGGCGCCTGGAAAGCCAAGTCTGAAGCCGGAACTGCCAGCGCCCATGCACCTGCGGGTGCCTGACGCGGACCCTGCTGATTTGGAGCGCCGTTTTGGCGGCTTGCGTCGGCTTTACGGTGATGCCGGCTACACCCGCGTTCGCCAGGCCCGTGTCGCCGTGGTGGGCCTGGGTGGCGTGGGTTCATGGGCTGTGGAGGCACTGGCACGCAGTGGTGTGGCGCAACTGGTGCTGTTGGACCTGGACCATGTGGCCGAGTCCAACATCAACCGCCAGGCCCAGGCCACCAGCTTGACGGTGGGCATGTCCAAGGTGGAAGCCCTCAGGCAACGCATCCAGCAGATCCACCCGGGTTGTGAGGTGGTGGGCGTGGAAGAGTTCGTCAGCAGCGACAACTGGCCCGGCCTCTTGCCTGTGCCTGTGGACGCCTTGATCGACGCCTGCGACCAGGTGGCGGCCAAGGCCGCGCTAGCCAGCTGGGGCATGAGCTGCGGCCTACCGGTGGTTTGCGTTGGCGCGGCTGGCGGCAAGCGCTTGGCCCAGCGGGTGGAGGTTGAAGACCTGGCCGACACCAGCCACGACCCGCTGTTGGCCAGCCTGCGCCAACGCTTGCGCAAGGCCGGCGCTGCGCCTCGCCAGGGGCGAATGGGGGTGCGCTGCGTGTTCTCGCGCGAGAGCGTTGCGCCACCCGTGCAGTCTTGCGAAGTTCAGTCCGCGGCCCAGACCGCCAGCGACGGCAGCCTCAACTGCCACGGCTACGGCTCCAGCGTCACCGTCACAGCCACCTTTGGCTTGGTGGCCGCTGGCGAAGTGCTGGCCTTGTTGCAGGCGCCCGCCAACGCCTTGGCAGAGGCAAAACAGCTGCTATAATCTTGGGTTCTTCGGATGGGTCGTTAGCTCAGTCGGTAGAGCAGCGGACTTTTAATCCGTTGGTCGCGTGTTCGAGTCACGCACGACCCACCACGTGATGTACTGCACCGGTTTTCAGGGCTCTTAGCTCAGTTGGTAGAGCAGCGGACTCTTAATCCGTTGGTCGCAAGTTCGAATCTTGCAGGGCCCACCAAAAAAAGCACAACGGCTCAGGCAGCAATGCCTGAGCCGTTTGTCTTTTGTGCAACGCGTAGCCCCTTCAGGGCGCGGCTGCATACCCGAGCGTCACTTGCGCATGGCCCCCAGCAACTCTTGCGAACCCGCAGCCAGCAGCCGGGCGTCGGAGCCCAGCGTGACAAAGCGAAAGCCCAGACCCACCCGCGCCCGCGCCACGTCGGCGCGGCCGTTGTGGATGCCGGCCACCACGCCGTGCGCCTTGGCGCGCGCCATGATGTGTTCGATGGCCTGCTGCGCCTTGGGGTCGACGTCGTCAAACACCGGCTTGCAGCCCAGGCTCAGGCTCAGGTCGGATGGGCCGATGTAGATCGCGTCCAGGCCCTCTACGCTGAGGATGCTGTCCAGGTTGTCCAGCGCCTGCGCGGTTTCAATCATCGCAAAGCGCACGATGGTGCTGTTGGCGTGCTGAGGATAGTCGGCGCCGCCGTAAAGCGTGGCGCGTATGGGCCCAAAGCTGCGCGTGCCCTGGGGCGCGTAGCGGGTGTAGTGCACCAGCTTTTGCGCGTCTTCGCGGGTGTTCACCATGGGGCAGATGACGGCATAGGCGCCGGCGTCCAGCGCTTTCATCAGCACCCCCGGCTCCAGCCACGGCACGCGCACGATGGGCACCGTGTTGGTGGTGCTGATGGCCTGCAGCATGGGCACCAGCGCGGCGTAGTCGATCACGCCATGCTGCATGTCGATGGTCAAGGAATCCCAACCCTGGTGGGCCATGACCTCGGCCGAAAAGCCGTTGGGAATGGCCAGCCAGCCGTTGACGGCGGCTTTGTCTTCGGCCCAGAGTTGGCGCAGGCGGTTGGGTCTCATGTCGATGTTCCTGGATGGTCAAGTGGGTTGCGCAAAACTCGATGGCAGGTGTTGGCGGTAGGGGCCCACGGCCCAGCACAACGGCCCCTTTTGGCGCGAGATGTCGTGGCGGCGACGATCTCGGCTTCCATGGCTTTGATTTTTTCGGGCTGGCGTTTCGACACCATTGTCCCTGTTGCGAGTTCGAAGCGCCATGAAACGGCGTGGCCGACCGATGCCGTAGCCATGACTGTCCGCGGCCAACTGGGCCTAGAGCTTGTCGGGCAGGCCGAGCCAGTCCGCCACGATGCGGTTGAAGGCTTCGGGCTGGTTGACCATGACCCAATGACCGGCTCGCAAGCCGTGCACGGCGTTGCCCGGTTTGGCAGCCATCCGGTCGGCCCAGCTGCGGGCGTGAAACATGAAGGGCTTGCGCTCTCCGTACAGGAACAGAAAAGGGCAAACCGGCTGGAAGCGCACCGCACCGCGGAAACCGCCGCTCCACTGCGCCACGTAGGGGTAGTTCATCTGGGCACCGATGGCTTGCGGCGTTGCGGGCGCGCGCAGCTGGCGGGCCATCCACCGCGTCATGGGGGTGCCTACAAAAGCAGGCAGTTGGTAGGCCATGGCCAGCCAGAGTTGATAGGCCGCCACCATCAGCTTGGCCTTCAATGGCAAGGAGCGCACAAACTCGCCCGAGCTGGTGTCGCCAATGTCCACCCCTATCACCCGGGCCACACAACTGGGGTGCTGCATGACGTACTGGTAGCCATAAACGGCGCCCCAGTCGTGCAGTAACAGGATCACAGGCTGGTCCGGGCTGACCGCTTTGACGATGGCGGCGATGTGCGCCGTCATCTGCTGCAGCGTCAGGGCGCGGCGGCCCAGCTGCAGGTTGTAACCGGGCAAGGTGAAGCGCACACAGCGCAGGTGCGGTGCGAAGTGCGCCACCTGCGCGTCCCACAGCACGTGGGTGTCGGGCCAACCGTGGATCATCACCAGCGTCTGGTCGCCCGAGCCTTCGATGTGGACGGTGGTGCCATCCACCACCACCGTCTGCGCTGCGGTCATCAGCCTTTGATCCCCAACTGCGTGACCAGCGCCTTGAACAGCTCGTTGTCGCGTTTCATCTGCGCGCGAAAGGTCTCGGCGTCGGCGTAGGACTGGCCCATGCTCAGGCGGTCCAGCGTGTCGCGCACGGCGCTGTCTTCGGCGCACTTCTTGGCGGTGTCTGCCAGAACGGCCAGCACCTCGGGTGGCGTACCTTTGGGCGCGGCCAAGCCTCGCCAGGTGCCAATGGACAGATCGATGCTGCGCTCTTTCAGCGTGGGCACCTTCTCGAAGCCCTTCAGGCGCTGGTCGGCCATCACCGCCAGGGTCTTGAGCTTGCCGCTGGCCACGTGCGTGGCCACCTCGCCAGGGCTCACGGCCACGGCGTCCACATGGCCGCCCATCAGGGCCAGCACGGCTGGTGCAGCGCCGCCGAAAGGAATGGGGTTGTAGCGCACGCCCACCTTCTGTTCCAACGCGGCATGCGCCAGGTGCCAGATGGAGCCGTTGCCCGAGTTGCCCATCTTCACGTCGCCCGGCTTGGCACGGCTGGCGGCCAGGAATTCTTCGATGGTGTTCCACGGTGCGTCGGCGCGCACGGTGATGGCGGCCGGGTCGGCATTCAGGCGCGCGATGGGGGTGAAGTCTTCGAAGCTGAGCTTGCTCAAGCCCAGGTGCGGCACGATGACGATCTCTGCAAACACCACCGCCAACTTGTAGCCATCGGGCTTGGCGTTGATCATCTCGCCATGGCCAATCATGCCGCTGGCGCCGGGGCGGTTGATCACCGTGAAAGGCTGCTGCGGCAGGTGCTTGCGTGCGGCTTCGGCAAAAGCCCGCGCCAGCACGTCGGTGCCGCCGCCAGCGCCGGCGGGTACCAGCAGTTCGATGGGCCGGTTCGGGTAGCTGCTGGATTGCGCGCGCAGGGCGCTGGGCAGGGCCGCGGCCAGCGCTGCGGTGGTCAGCAGGCTGCGGCGGCGGATGAGGTGGTTCTGTGGCTTCATGTTGGTCTCCTGGTTCTAGATTTTGGACGGGCTAGTTTAGGAGCTTGGCCGTGCTGGGTACCGCGTGCCGCACACCGTCTGCGGTGCTGCTGCGCGGCAGCAGGCATTTGCCGAAGCAGACCACCTGCTCTCCCCCCTGTCTGGTTCTCACCGAGGATTCCCCTAGATTTCTTGCAACATCGTTTCGATACTCTACGAAGGCTGCACCGAAGCTGAAGCTCGCACATTCCCCAAGGTCCCGTCTCAAGCCCATGAACTGCGCCTTTTCGAATCTGCTGCTAACCGGCGCAGGCGGCACTTTGGGCCGTGCCCTGGTGCCCACGCTGCACGGGCTTGCCCAGCATTTGCGCGTGTCCGATCTGGAGCCGGCACTGCAAAAGGTCAGTCGGCCGGCCGGCGTTGAGGCCATGCCTTGTGACTTGGCCGACCCAGCCGCCGTGCACCAGTTGTTGCAGGGCGTGCACGCCATCGTGCACCTGGGCGGCGTCAGCGTCGAGGGCCCATTTGAGCCCATCTTGCAGGCCAACATCTGCGGTCTGCACAACTTGTATGAAGCTGCACGCCGCCAAGGTGTGAAGCGCGTTGTGTTTGCCAGCAGCAACCACGTGACGGGCTGCTACGCGCAAGCCCAGACCGTATCGCCGCAAGACTCGCCGCGGCCCGATGGCAACTACGGCTTGAGCAAGCTGTTTGGCGAGGGGATCGCCAGCCTGTACTGGGACCGTTTTGGCATCGAGTCGGTGTGCCTGCGCATTGGCACCGCCACGCCCACACCGCCCGACCGGCGTGGCCTGTCCACCTGGATCAGCTTGGCCGACCTGGCCGAGCTGGTGCGTTGTGCACTCACGGCGCCCGACGTCGGCTTCCTGGTGGCCTATGGCATGTCGGGCAACACGCGGGCCTTCTGGGACACCCACGCCGCCTGGCAGCGCTTGGGCTTTGTGCCGCGCGACAACGCCGAACAGCATGCACCCCAGGTGCAAGACTTGCAGCAACCCGCTGGCCCGCAACGGGACTTGCAAGGCGGCAGCTTCCTGGGGATGGGGCCGTATGACGAACGCAGCGCCAACGGAAAGAAGACATGACCTTCACACCTTCTCAACGCTTACCCGACCCACGCTTTCGCATCCTGGACGAACGCGGCTTGGCACTGCGCCTGCTCTCCGGCACCGTGGAGCAACTGGCCACCGGCTGCTACTGGGCCGAAGGGCCGCAGTGGTTTGGCGACGGGCGCTACCTGCTGTTTTCTGACATCCCCAACAACCGCATCGTGCGTTGGGACGAAACCACGGGCGCCACCAGTGACTTCCGCAACCCCAGCCACCATGCCAACGGCCTGGCACGCGACCGCCAGGGCCGGCTGCTGAGCTGCGAACACGGTACCCGCCGCGTCACGCGCACCGAATACGACGGCCGCATCACCGTGCTGGCCGACCAGTACAAAGGCAAGCGCCTGAACTCGCCCAACGACATCGTCTGCGCCAGCGACGGTGGCATCTGGTTCACCGATCCGCCCTTCGGCATTCTGGGTTGGTGGGAAGGCGAGCCGGCCACGCCGGAGCTGCCACACGGCGTGTACCGCATCGACGGCCAAACGGGCGAATTGAGCTGTCTGCTGGACGACCTGCAAGGCAGCAACGGCTTGGCCTTCAGCCCCGACGAGCAGCTGCTGTACGTGGTGGAAAGCCGTCACCAGCCGCACCGCTGCATCTGGGCCTATGACGTGGTCAAGGGCAGCACGGGCGTGGCGCTGAAGAACAAGCGTGTTTTTGTGGACGCCAACGGCCCCGGCGCCTACGACGGTATCGCGGTGGACGTGATGGGCAACGTCTGGTGCGGCTTTGGCAGCAACGGCGCTGCTGACGCCGACCTGGACGATCTGGACGGCGTGCGCGTCTACGACCGTGATGGCCGGCCGCTGGCCCACATTGCGCTGCCTGAGCGCTGCGCCAATGTGTGCTTTGGCGGCGCCAAGAACAACCGCCTCTTCATGGCTGCCAGCCATTCGCTGTACGCCATCCACGTCAACACGCGCGGCGCGGTGTAGTGGTCCAACCCACGCTCATCCGCATGCACGAGCGCGACAACGTCGCGATCGTGGGCAACGACGGTGGCTTGAGCGCAGGCACGGTGTTGCCTGGCGGTTTGACGCTGCGCGAAAAGGTACCGCAGGCCCACAAGGTGATGTTGGTGGACTTGCCGGCTGGTGGCGAGGTGCTGCGCTACGGCGTGGTCATTGGCCGCGCCAAGGCGGCCATTGCCGCGGGCAGCTGGGTTCACGAAAGGTTGATCGACATCCCCGCTGCGCGCGCTTTGCAAGGCCTGCCCATGGCCACGGTGCAGCCTGCGCCGCAACCCGCTTTGCAGGGCCAGACCTTTGAGGGCTACCGCAACGCCGACGGTTCGGTGGGCACACGCAACCTGCTGGCCATCACCACCACCGTGCAGTGCGTGGCCGGTGTGCTGGACGTGGCTGTGGCGCGCATCCGCAGCGAGCTGCTGCCGCGTTACCCCAACGTGGACGGTGTCGTGGGCCTGGAACACACCTACGGCTGCGGTGTGGCCATTGACGCGCCTGACGCGCCCATTCCCATCCGCACGCTGCGCCACATCAGCCTGAACCCCAACTTCGGCGGCGAGGTGATGGTGCTGAGCCTGGGCTGCGAAAAACTGCAACCTGAACGACTGATGTCGCCTGGCAGCATCCCGCTGATGAGCCACGTGCGCCTGCAAGACGACAAGCACGTGGGTTTCATGAGCATGGTGGAAGACGTGCTGGCCACGGCAGAAATCCACCTCAAGCGCCTGAATGCACGTCGTCGCGAAATCGTGCCGGCCAGCGAACTGGTGGTGGGCGTGCAGTGCGGTGGCAGTGACGCCTTCAGCGGTGCCACCGCCAACCCGGCGGTGGGCTTTTGCACCGACTTGCTGGTGCGTGCCGGTGCCACGGTGATGTTCAGCGAAAACACTGAAGTGCGAGATGCGGTTGAGCAGCTCACCTCACGCGCCGTCAACACAGAAGTGGCGCAAGCCATCGTGGACGAGCTGGCCTGGTACGACGCTTACCTGGCGCGCGGCCAGGTGGACCGCAGTGCCAACACCACACCCGGCAACAAAGCCGGGGGGCTGAACAACATCGTCGAAAAGGCCATGGGCTCGGTGGTCAAGAGCGGCAGCGCGCCCATCGTGGGCGTGGTGTCACCCGGCAACCGAGTCAGCGTTCGTGGCTTGAACTATGCGGCTACCCCTGCGAGTGACTTCATCTGCGGCACGCTGCAGCTGGCCGCTGGCATGAACCTGCACGTCTTCACCACCGGCCGTGGCACGCCCTATGGTTTGGCTGCTTGCCCGGTGATCAAGGTTGCCACGCGCACGGAGCTGGCCCGCCGCTGGCACGACCTGATGGATGTCAACGCCGGCCCCATCGCCGACGGCACGGCCACCATCGAAGACGTGGGATGGGAGCTGTTCCGCCTGATGCTGGACGTGGCCAGCGGCCGCAAGAAAACCTGGGCCGAGCAGTGGAAGCTGCACAACGCGCTGGTGCTGTTCAATCCGGCGCCTGTCACTTGATTCTGAGCTGTTAGGTGGTGGGCTTGTTGGGTGTTGGCCTGCAGCGGGTCGAAGTGCTGCGGCTCAGCGCTGCTGAACGGCTGGCTTGCGATTGACGGGTTTGGCCTTACGCCGCGCGGGGGCGCCGGGGTCTTGCGGCGCGGCCAGCGGTGCAGGTAGCGCCAGTCCTTCGTGCAAGGCCACACGCTCCAGCGCCGTTTCAAAGCTTGCTCGCGAGGTGGCGGCAACCTCATGCAGGTAGGCGTGCAGTTGAGCGTCAGCCGCGTGGCGGTTCTCGCACGCTGCGCTGTAGTCCTCAAAGTGATGCAGTTGCATCAGCAGTTCAGCCAGATGACGAGGGCACTCGCATGCAATGGTTGACGACATGCCTGCAAAGCGAGTCAAGGTCGCGGCATCCCAGCGGCGGCGGGGTACTGCTTCTCCAGTTGGGGTGCTTTTGGCAGGACCGCTGGCTTGGGTTGGCACGGCCTCTTCAGCCAGCCGGTGTAGCCATTGCGCCATGCCCGCGTCGGGTTGTGGTTCGCGCATCATGGCCACGTTGGCGTCAGCCAGGGCTTCGCAGATGGCATCTGCGGCGAAGCCGTAGAGAACGGCCACCCGCGCTGGGGCCAAAGCGGTTGCGGTTGTTTGGGTAGCAGCCCGATGCACTTCCAGCAGGTGCGGCTCATGCACCAGCAGCGTGTCTACGGCCTGGCCGCGCAGGCCCTTGGCTGCTTGTTCCAAGGAGTCGAAGGGCCCCAACAACACCACTGGCCTGCCCAGGCGACGCAGCAGGCTGGGCCGCTGGAGCCGGGCGGCCAGCCCAGCGCCCACCACGGCCAGGCGCCAAGGCCTGCGGGCGCCCCGCGTTGACGGCACGGGCCCCTGGCGGGGCTGCGTCGCGGCCACGGTGTTGGCATGCGTCAAGGTCACGGCCTGCAGTTGTTGCAGGTCCAGTGCCGCGACGCTGCCGATCGAGTGCCCCATGTCGGTGAGCTGTTTGATCAAGGTGAGTCGCCGCAGGTCTTCTTCAGCGTACAGCCGCTGGCCGCCGGGCGAAGGCGGATGCTGAGTCAAGCCGTAGCGCCGCTCCCAGACACGCAAGGTGGCCACCGGCATTTGCAACATTTGCGCGACGGCCCCGCTGCGGTGGGCCACGGTGGTGACCGCGCTTGAGGCGGCGTTGACCTGCGACGACGCGCTTTTGAGTGGGGACATGGCTTGTTGATGAATCAGTATTGACTCATGATATACCGAAAAAAGCGCCGTTTCATGTCTTATGTGACTCCTCTATGACTCCAGATTGGATACTATTTGCGGCATGCCTTCCACTCACCCCTTACGAATTGCTGTCATCGGTGCCGGCTTGTCGGGCGCCAGCTGCGCCAGGTCATTGGCCGAAGCAGGACATGAGGTGCACTTGTTCGACAAGAGCCGAGGCGCCGGCGGGCGTTTGGCTACCCGGCGCATGGAATGGGTTGACCACCAAGGACTGCCGCACAGCACCCCCATCGATCACGGCGCGGTGGGCTTCGAAGCCCGCTCTGCGCCGTTTCAGGCGCTGCTGGCCGATGGCGTGAGGTCTGGTTTGCTGGCCCGCTGGCAGCCCCAGCTCTCGGTCGATGGCTTGTCCAGCGCAGACCTGCCGCCCCTGCACGTGCCCGTGCCAGACATGCCCGCGTTTTGTCACTGCCTGGTGGACGGGCTGCCGCTCACCACGTCCTTTGTTGTTGACACCCTGCAGCGCACGCCCGATGGCTGGATGTTGCACGCGGGCAGCCTGTCGCACCCACACGCTTTTGATGCAGTGGCCTTGGCGCTGCCGCCTGCGCAAGTAGCGCCGTTGCTCAGCCCTCACCGCCCAGACTGGGCGCGTCAGGCGGCGGTCACGCCCATGCTGCCCGGTTGGACTCTCTTGGGTGTGGCCCACGATCCCTTGCAAACGGTGGACTGGCAGGCCGCCAAACCCAACTCGGGCCCGTTGGCGTGGGTCATTCGCCATGAATCTCGCCCAGGGCGGCAAACCGTGCCGGGCCAAAGCCACTGGGTGGCCCATGCCCGTGCGGCGTGGAGCCGTCAGCATTTGGAACGCTCGGCGACCTGGGTTCAGGCCGAAATGCAAATGGCACTGGAGCGCTGCCTGGGCCAGGCCTTGCAGTGGCAACACCTGCAGGTGCACCGCTGGCGCTATGCGCTGCCGCAGCCCAATCGTTCTTTACCCGCTGACAACAGCTGGTGGGACCCAGAACTGTGTTTGGGTGTCTGCGGCGACTTCCTGGGTGGCACGGGTGCGGAAGGTGCCTGGTTATCGGGTCAAGCGCTCGCTGTTGCGCTGATTAAGTCGTCCCAATGCACTCACCCTTTTGATCAACGCAGAGGCGACGCTGCCGGCTCCGCCGTCGGGCCCGACCTCTTGTCTGCTCAGTTGTTGTCCGTTGTTTGACCAGCTCGCTGTGACTTGACCCTATGTACTGGCCGCTTCCACCTCTGGCCCTCGAAAGCCTTCCTCAACTTGCACTTCCTTTTCGGAGTTATGTTATGAGTCAATCCCATCCCCGCCGCGTGTTCATGTTGACCTTGGCAGCCGCTGGCGCAGGCTTGGCCACCCGTGCACAAGCCCAGGCCATGGTGGACGAAAAAGATGCCCAGGCTGTGGCCTTGGGCTATGTGGCCGACGCCAAGCGCGTGGACGCCAAGAAGCACCCCAAGTTCGCCGCCGGCCAGCTGTGCAGCAACTGCGCGCTGTACCAAGGCAAGGCCACCGACAAGGCCGCGGGTTGCCCCCTCTTTGGTGCCAAACAAGTGGCCGGACCGGGCTGGTGCAGCGCCTGGGCCAAAAAGGGCTGAACTTCCTGGGCAGCCCACGGACCACCGCCATGCCTGACGCCAAGCCCGGTTTTCGCGGCAACAAAGCCGCCTTGCCCAGCAAGCCCTGCGTGGCCTGCGGCCTGGCGATGACCTGGCGTCGCCGCTGGGCCAAATCCTGGGGTGAGGTCAAGTACTGCTCGGAAGCCTGCCGGCGCCAGGTGGGCACCCGTGGCTGAGCTGCGCACCTTGGTGCTGGTGCTGGGCGATCAGCTGGACGCCGAGGCGGCAGCCTTTGACGGGTTTGATCCCACGCTGGACGCGGTTTGGATGGCAGAGGTTGCCGAAGAGTCCACGCACGTTTGGTCCAGCAAGCCGCGCACCGCCATGTTTCTGGCGGCCATGCGTCATTTTGGCCACGAGCTGCGTGCGGCCGGGAAAGCGCTGCACTACACCGCCATGGACGACCCGCACAACGCTGGCAGCCTGGCAGCTCAGCTGCAGGCCGACCTGGTACGCCTGCGGCCCCATCAACTGGTGATGACGGCGCCAGGCGATTGGCGCGTGCTGAAAGCGATCAAGACCGTGGCCGCAGCAGCCCAGTTGCAACTGGACATTCGCGAAGACCGCCACTTTTTCTGCAGCGTGCGCGAGTTCGCTGCCCACGCCAAGGGCCGCAAGTCTCTCCGCATGGAGTACTTCTACCGCGAGCAGCGCAGGCGTCATCAGGTGCTGATGCAACCGGCTGCGGCGGCCGGTGCGCTGTCTGACCAGCCGGTGGGCGAGCAGTGGAACTTTGACGTCGACAACCGCGAAGCCTTTGCTGCGGGCGGGCCGCAAGACGTGCCGCCGCGCGCCTGCTTTGCGCCCGATGCCGTGACCCGCGAGGTCCTAACCTTGGTCAACACGCGCTTTGCGCAGCACCCCGGTCGCTTGGACAGCTTTGCCTGGCCTGTGACCCGCAGCCAGGCGCTGGAGTCGCTGCAGCGCTTCATCCAAGAACGCCTGCCGCTTTTTGGCCGCTACCAAGACGCCATGTGGCCGGGCGACCCCTGGCTCTACCACTCGCACATTTCGGCCGCGCTGAACCTGAAGCTGTTGAACCCGCGCGAAGTGGTGGCTGCTGCCCAGGCTGCCTTTGAAGCGGGGCGGGTACCCCTGTCCAGCGCCGAAGGCTTCATTCGCCAGATTCTGGGCTGGCGTGAATACGTGCGCGGCGTGTACTGGACACAAATGCCCGGCTATGCCGAGCGCAATGCGCTGGACGCCCAAGAAGAACTGCCCGCCTGGTACTGGACCGGCGCCACCGACATGGCCTGCCTGCGTGACGCCTTGCAGCAGACCCTGGAACACGGCTATGCCAACCACATCCAGCGTTTGATGGTCACGGGTCTGTATGCGTTGATGCTGGGTGTGAACCCCCTGAAAGTGCACGCCTGGTATCTGGCGGTGTACGTAGATGCCGTCGAATGGGTGGAGTTGCCCAACACCTTGGGCATGGGCCAGTACGCCGACGGTGGGGTGATGGGCAGCAAGCCCTACATCGCCACGGGCAAGTACATCCAGCGCATGAGCCCGCATTGCAAGGGCTGCCGGTACGACCCCGCGCAACGCACTGGCGACAGGGCATGCCCCTTCACCACCTTGTACTGGGACTTTTTGATGCGCCATGAAGCCACTTTGGCGCGCAACCCGCGCATGGCTTTGCAGGTGAAAAACGTGGCGCGGTTGACAGCCGATCAAAAGCAAGCGGTGATGGACCGCGCGGCCGCCATCCGCCAAGGCGATGTGGGCCAAGTCGACAAGGCTGACAGGGTGCCGCATGTTTGAAGACTTCCAGCCCACGATGGCTGCGGCCCAGGCTCGCTTGGCAGCCGTGCGGCCCAGCGCCTATGCGCGCACGCGCAATGCACTGGACGGTGCGGTGACCAACCTGTCGCCCTACATCACCCACGGATTCCTCACGCTGAGCGACGTCTTGGCTGACGTGGCCTCGCGACACCCGCTGGATGTGCAGCACAAACTGGTCTACGAACTGGGCTGGCGGGCTTACTTTCGCCATGTGTGGCAGCACCGCGGCAGCGCCATCCTGAAGTCCTTGCACGAAGGCCTGTTGCCCGAGGGCGCCTACCTGTCCGTACTGCCAAAAGACATCCGGCAAGCCGCAACCGGCGTACCCGTGGTGGACCAGGCGGTACAAACACTTTACAAAACCGGCACCCTGCACAACCACGCCCGCATGTGGCTGGCCAGCTACGTGGTGCACATGCGCAAGGTGCACTGGCGGTGCGCTGCCGACTGGCTTTACGGTCACTTGCTGGACGGCGACCTGGCCAGCAACCACCTCAGCTGGCAGTGGGTTGCGGGCACGGCCAGCCGCAAGCCCTACCTCTTCAATGCCGAAAACGTGGCCCGGTATGCACCGGCCGCCTGGCACAGCCCTGGCAGCGTGGTGGACGACAGCTATGCGCAGCTGGACCAGCTGGCGCGACAGCTGCCTTCGTGGCTGCACACCGCCGAAGGGGCCTTCTCAGACACCGGCACTGTCGAGCCAGCGCTGTTGCCTGAGCCCGCCCTTTCGCTGGGCTTGACCGCAGCCGACGCCAACGCCGTGGCGGGGCGTGAAGTCTGGTTGGTGCATCCCTGGAGTTTGGGTGCGTTGCCGGCAGCGTTGCCATCCGACACCGTGGTGGTGGGCGTGTTCCTGTCCGACTTTCACCGTGCATGGCCATGGAGTGCGGCGCGCTGGGACTTTGTGAACGCGCGCATGTCAGCGTTGACGCCCATGCGTTGGTGGAGCGACGCACAGGCCGTTGGCCACGCCTTGCGCAGCGCTCGCCTGGTGCGCAGCACGGACGAGCCGCACCTGCAACCTTGGCTTTCCAAGATGGCTGCCTGCGCGGCCGCGCCCGCGCTTTTCCCGGCCGTGGAACGCCGCTGCGACTCTTTTTCACAGTGGTGGACCCGCACCACCCGAGGTCTGCACACGGCAACCGATCTGCTGGCCGTGAATGAGGTGCCGGCATGGTGAGCCAAGAGCCGGGCGGCACGCCTGCGTTGACCGTGTTGTACGACGGTGCCTGCCCACTGTGCCGACGCGAGATCGGTGTCTACCAGGGCCTGAAGGCAACGCAGCCCGTGTGCTTTGCCGACGTCAGCGATGAAGCGCAGCCGTTGCCGCCCGGCACCACGCGGGCGCAGCTGATGGCGCGCTTTCATGTGCGCCAAGCAGATGGCGCCATGCTCAGCGGCGCTGCGGCCTTCTTGGCGCTGTGGGCGGCGCTTCCCGGGTGGCGCTGGTTGGCGATCGTGGGGCGCCTGCCCGGCGCTGCCTGGGTGATGGAACGCACCTACCGGCTCTTCTTGCTGGGCCGACCTCGCCTGCAGCGCTGGGCTGCCCGGTGGGACCCGCCGCTAGCATCCAAGCCGCCCACGCCGCCCACGCCGCCCACGCCGCCTTTGCGCCCTGCCAAGCAGGACGACTTGGCCTGACCGGCTTCACCTCATTTTTCAGCAGAACTTCCTCATGCAAACCATCGTTCTCATCACCGGCGCCAGCGGCGGCATTGGCCGCGCACTGGCCCGCCAACTGCAAGACAAGGGCTGCCGTGTGGCAGCTGTCGGGCGCGATGCTGAACGCCTGGCCGATGTATCAGCCGAGGTGCGCATCGCCGCAGACACCACCACGCCTGAAGGTGCAACGCTGGCCATAGCCGCCTGCTCCGAGGCCATGGGTGCTGCGCCCACGCTGTTGGCGCACTGCGTGGGCAACACCCTGATCGCGCCTTTGCACCGCACCAAGCTGGACACCTACCGCGAGGTCATGCGCGTCAACCTCGACAGTGCGTTCTACATGCTGCAGGCCTGGCTGGCCGGGCTGCAAAGCTCGCCCGGTGCGGCTGTGCTGGCCAGTTCGGTGGTAGCCCGCATCGGTGTGGCCAACCACGAGGCCATTGCCGCCGCGAAAGGCGGCGTGGAAGCACTGGTGCGCAGCGCTGCAGCCACCTACGCACAGCAGGGCGTGCGCATCAACGCTGTCGCTCCTGGCATGACAGAAACGCCCATGACAGCAGGCATGTTGAAGCTGCCCGCCATGCGCGAAGGCGCCGGTCGCCAGTACCCATTGGGCGGGGTTCAAACCGCGGAGCAGGTGGCCGACACCATGGCCTGGCTGCTGAGCGACGGCGCTGCGCGCATCACCGGGCAGGTGATCGCGGTGGACGGCGGTTTCACCACCGTTCGGCCCTTGGTCAAGTGAATGGCCCAGAACAGTCTTCAAACCAACAGGACAAGCCATGCGTGAAGACCCGCGCTGCTGCGGCAGCGGTACCTGCATCATCGACGCGCAAGGCAGCTGCTGGTGTGGCCAGCAATGGGACGGCGAGAAGATGTGTCACCCCCAACTGCTGGCGACCGCCACCGTTGCCGCACCGGCTGCGGAAGATGACACCACCGATCAGCGCTGATCGTTGAGGCGCCGTGTGTGGGCTCGGGGCGGTCTGATGATGTCGTTGGCCTGGTGCACCTGAAAGAGCCTGGTCATGTCTCAGGCGAAAGCACTGGTCTGGTTCAAACGCGATTTGCGCGTGCTGGACCACGCGCCGTTGGCGCAGGCCCAGCACTTCGAGAGCGCGCTGGCTTTGCTGGTCATCGAGCCGCAGTGGCTCGCCAGCCCGGAGTGCGATCCCCGCCACGTGGCCTTCTTGCTCGACTGTGCAGCGCACCTGGAGCAAAGCCTTGCCGCGCGCGGACTTCAACTGGTGGTTCGCGTCGGGGACATGCCAGAGGTCTTGCAGGGCCTGCGCCAGGAGTACACCTTTACCCATCTGTTCAGCCACGAAGAAACGGGTTCGGGCTGGAGCTACACCCGCGACCTCGCGGTGGCCCGATGGTGCAAAACCCAAGGTGTGCAGTGGACAGAATTTGCGCAAACCGGTGTGGTGCGGCGCTTGCGCTCCCGCAACGGGTGGGCAGCGCGCTGGGTGCAGCGCATGGATTCGCCCGTGTTGCCTGCTCCGCTTGGCTTTAAGCCATCCTTCGCGTTGGCAGCACACACCCTGCCCACGTTGAAAGACCTGGGCCTGCAGCCGGGCGCAAGCGCTGTGCCAACGGGGGGCGAAGCGGCGGCTTGGGAAACGCTGGACGGGTTTTTGTCAGGGCGCGGGCGGGACTACCGCAAGGCCATGTCCAGCCCACTGACGGCGGGCGAAGGTTGCAGCCGAATCAGCGCGCATCTGGCCTATGGCACGCTTTCCATGCGCTCGGTGCACCAATCCACCGAAGCGCGTATCGCCAGCACCATCGACCGACAGCTGGCCTATGGCTTGCGCGGGTTTTCGAGCCGGCTGCGCTGGCATTGCCACTTTATGCAAAAGCTGGAAGACGAACCGGCTCTGGAGTGGCGCAACGTGGCGCGATCCGTGGACGGCTTGCGGCCAGGAGACGGCATTCACGAAGGCGGCCTGGACGCTGAACACCTGGAGGCCTGGTGCGAAGGTCGCACGGGCTACCCCATGGTGGACGCTTGCATGCGGCAGTTGCGCGCCACAGGCTGGCTCAACTTCCGCATGCGCGCCATGCTGGTCAGCTTTGCCGCTTACCACCTCTGGCTGCATTGGCGCGAGCCTGGCCTCTTCCTGGCGCGCCAGTTTCTGGATTTCGAGCCAGGCATCCATTGGAGCCAGATGCAGATGCAATCCGGCACCACGGGCATCAACACGCTGCGCATTTATTCGCCAGCCAAACAGGCGCGTGATCAGGACCCACAGGGGCTGTACATCCGGCGCTGGTTGCCCGAGTTCGGAACAGCGGCCTATCCCAGCCCCATCGTCGATGAACGCACAGCGTTGGCCCGTGCCAAGACCCAGCTTTACGGCTTGCGCCAGACTGCAGACGCGCACACCGAGGCCAACGCCATCCAGGACAAACACGGTTCACGCAAGAGCGGCCTGCCGCCCACGATGGCGAAGAAGCGCCCTGGACGAGCCACACCTGCCGAGCAGGGCGAGTTGTTTTAGACCGTTGGCTTCGCGACCCACCCCAAGAAAAGACATGTCCGTTCGACGACCTAACCGCCGAAGTTGACGGCGAACCAGCCCTGCTGGCACCAGCAGGGCGGCCCAAACAATGTAGCGCGCACAAAGCCTGTCACGATCCTGACTTGCAAGGGCCGCATCGTGCGCCGCTTTGAACACGGTGGAATCGATGAGGCAGCCTCGGTGGTGGCGCGCGGTTGCGCGGAGCACAAGCCTCGCGCACTGGCCGCACCGACCGCAATGGCGGCGCTCGCCGCACGGGCCAAACTGGCATCTGGTGGACGCTTTGTGCCGCGACACGACTGCCCGGCCACACTGGCGCCTGACGCCTTTTGCAGCGCCAGCGAGCGTGCGCTGGCGCCCATGGCCGGCGAGTCCATCGCAGACGCGTTGACCTGGGGTAACGCCTGCGTGGCTGCGGTGGGGCTGACTGCGCTCGGCATGGGCGGCCCGGTGGCGCAACTGTTTTTCGACCCGGCTTGGCTGGACTGGGGCTCGGCGCCGCTGCGAACAGTGGCCAACGGCTCGCCTGCCTTTGTGCCACCAACACCGGTGCCGCCGCCTGCCGAATCACCAACCGCGCGGCCACCAGACGCCACCAGCACCACTGACAACGGCGGTGGCGGATGCACCGGTGGTTTGTCAAGCCAACGTGCCGACGCGGGAACCACGCAGTGGGCAGCCTGGGCTGCTGGCGTGCTGGTTTTGCGCCGCCGTCGCGGCTGATGGCGCCGCAACCCATGACAAGTTGATGACGCGGCAATAGCCCTGCTTAGGGCCGCGCATCGTGGAGTTGTCACCGTAGCTTCATGCGCCATCCTTAACGTCGTGCCATCGATCCTCACCCAAACGGAGCTTCCCCCGCATGAACCGCCCGACCGACTTGCCCTTGTCCCTGATTGACGAAGAAGACTGCAACCGCAGTTCCAACTTGAGCTTTCATCAGGTGCTGGATGCCCGCCTGAGCCGCCGCTCCTTGCTGCGTGGCGGCTTTGGCACCGCCGCCACCGCCGTGCTGGGCAGCTTTGGTCTGGCAGCCTGTGGCAACGATGACGACGAAGTGCCGTCCACCATGGTTACCAAGCTGGGCTTCACCTCCGTGGCCAAGTCCACTGCCGACGTGCTGACCGTGCCTGCCGGCTACACCGCCAAGGTCATCTACGCCTTGGGCGACCCCCTCAGCGCTGCCACGCCAGCCTTCCGCAACGACGGCACCGACACCGACTACGACAACCGCGCTGGTGACCACCACGACGGCATGGAGTACTTCGGCCTCAGCGCCGACGGCACGCGCGCTGACTATTCCGGCTCCACCCGCGGCCTGTTGGCCATGAACCACGAAGCGCTGACCGACCACTTCCTGCATGTGGCCGGCAGCAGCGCGCGCCCGCGTCCTGCCGGTGAGTCCGACAAGGAAATCCCGGCCCACGGCGTCAGCATCATCGAAGTGGCCAAGGGCAGCAACGGCACTTTCGGCTACACGCAGGCCTCGGCCTACAACCGCCGCATCACGCCGCTGACACCGGCCGAGCTGAGCGGCCCTGCGCGTGGCAACGCGCTGATGAAGACCTTGTACTCCACTGGTGGCACAGCCTGCCGCGGCACCATCAACAACTGCGGCACCGGCTACACGCCTTGGGGAACCTACCTCACCGGGGAAGAAAACTGGGCCGGCTACTTCACGCGCAGCGCCACCGACAACGCCGCACGTGGCAACGACAAGAGTGTCACTTCACTCAACCGTTATGGCCGCGCGCAAGGTGCTGCCAGCCGCCATGGCTGGGAAACCGGCGGCACCGCCGACAAATACGCGCGCTGGAACATCAGCAAGCTGGGTGCGTCCCTTGACGGCAGCGACGACTACCGCAACGAGCTCAACACTTTCGGCTGGATCGTGGAAATCGACGCTTACAACAGGAGCTCGGCCATCAAGAAGCGCACAGCGCTGGGCCGCTTCGCGCATGAAAGCGCCGCCTTTGGCAAGCGCGTCGAAGGCAAGCCGCTGGCGGTGTACATGGGTGACGACTCACGCGGCGAGTACATCTACAAGTTTGTCTCCACCGCCAACTGGTCTGCAGCAGACGCCAACCCCAGCAACCGCATCGCCACGGGCGACAAGTACCTGGACGCCGGCAAGCTCTACGTGGCCAAGTACAACGCCGATGGCACGGGCAACTGGATCGAACTGAGCATCACCACACCGGCCATCGCCGCTTACACCGCCTATGCCTTTGCCGACCAGGCCGACGTGCTGGTCAATGCACGCCTGGCCGCTGACGCCGTGGGCGCCACCAAGATGGACCGCCCCGAGTGGTGCGCTGTGCACCCCGAGACGGGCGAGGTCTACTACACGCTGACCAACAACAGCAACCGCAAGGTGGAACCCACCGGCACGCAGCAAGCCCTGGACGCCGCCAACCCAAGGTCCTACAGCGACAGTTTTGCCGGCGGCGCGGCGGGCTCACCGGGCAACGTCAACGGGCACATCATCCGCATGGCAGAAACCGGCGGCGAAAGCGCGGCGCTGGGCTTCACCTGGGACGTGTACCTCTTTGGCGCGCAGGCCGATGCTGACGCCACGCGGGTCAACCTGTCTTCGCTGACGGCAGAGCAGGACTTCAGCAGCCCGGACGGCCTGTGGTTCAGCTCGACGACCAAGCTGGCCTGGATCCAGACCGACGACGGCGCTTACGTCGACGTCACCAACTGCATGATGCTGGTCGGCATCCCGGGCCGGGTGGGTGACGGCGGCACCAAGACGCTGAGCTACACCAAGGCCGATGGCAGCACGCTCACCATCACCACGCGTGCCGGCAAGGCGCCCACCACCGACACGCTCAAGCGCTTCCTGGTTGGGCCGGCTGATTGCGAAATCACCGGCGCTGCTGAAACGCCTGACGGCAAGACGGTGTTTGTCAATATCCAGCACCCGGGTGAGAGCATCAGCGCAGCCAACGTGGCCAACCCGGCCGCGTACCTCAGCCACTGGCCGGGCAATGCCGGCTACGGCGCCGGTGGTGCCAACGCGCGCCCGCGTTCAGCCACGGTGGCCATCACCAAGAACGACGGCGGCCTGGTCGGGTCTTGACCTGAAGGGTCGGCGGCCCTGCGCGCTTCAGGTCTGGGCGACTTCGTCGACCCAGACCCTGCTCGCTGGTCCCCGCGGCGGCTTCTGTGTGCTAACCCGGCTGGGAGCCGCCGCGCTGCAGTTCGACGTCGCGCCCTACAGCATGGTCGACTGCTTTTCCGCTCCAGTGGCCGATCGTCAGAGGACCGTCCTGGTGGCGGGACCGAGTCGCACGGCGTGACGGGTTGGGATCGGAATCGCTGGCTCGTTGGGTCCGATAAACGCAGCTCGGTGACGGAGCGGTGGCTCAAGCCACCAAGTTGGCTCGCGCCTGCGGAGTCAAGCGCGGCTCACCGCTCGGCAATGTAGTGCTGCATGCTGGGCTGCTCGCCCGGCAACAGGTAGGCGCGCAACGCGTCCTCCAAGGCCTGATCGGCCAGCGTTGCGCGCGCCCTTTGGTGCAGGTAGTCGGCCCAGCTGGTGACGAGGAACCGTTCCACATAGCGGGCCGGGTCGGCCAGGTCGCGGTAGACCCGCCACAAGGTGGCGCCGTCGCGTTTGCGCGGTGCGCGCAGCTGCACCACAGCTTCCAGAAAGGCTGCAGCGTTTTCGGGGTGCACCCGGTAGGCGATCTCTACCGAAACGGGGCCGGCTTCGGGGTCGGGTTCGTGGGCCAGGAAGAGGTCTTCTGACAGCGGCACCTGAGCCACATCCTGCGCATCACCCATGCGCAGCGGAAAGGGCCGTGCCAGCAGCAGACCGCCGGCCATAGCTGCGGCGCCCACCAACAGCGCGGGTGTCAGGCCGACGATGTCCGACAACGCGCCCCAGAAGGCGCTGCCCAGCGCAAACGAGCCCAGGGCGCACAGCGTGTGCAAGGCGGTAGCCCGCGCGCGCACCCAGGGCGGCACGCTGGTTTGGGTGGCGGTGTTGTAGGTGGACATCACGCTCATCCAGCTGGCGCCACCGGCCATCAGCGCGGCGTAGGTCAGCACATGGATGGTGGACAAAGCGGCGATGGCCATCACCACCGCAAACACGGCGCAGCCCAGCAAGACCAGGCGCTCCAGGCCCAGCCGCACGCGCAGCCGGCCAATGACCAAGCCGGCCAGTACGGCGCCTGTGCCCAGGCAAGCCATCAAGAGACCAAATCCGGTGGCACCCAGGCCCAGTTGGCGCTGGCCAATCACCGGCAGCAGCGCCCACAGGGCCGAGCCCGCCGCGCTGTAGGCGCCGGTTCGCACCAACTGGGCCAGCACGGTTTCAGAGTGGCGGGCAAAGCGCAGCGCGCTCAGCATGCCGCCCCACAGCCGTTCGGCTGGCAAGCGAGAGGGCGGGTGCGGCTTGGGTGGGTTGCGCCGCACCGACTCAAACAGGGCCAGCACGCCCAGTACGGTCAACACGAAGACCCAGCCCGGACCGGCTGCGGCATACACCGCGCCGGCCAGCGCCGGGCCCAAGGCACGCGCGCTGTTGTAGGAGATGCCGATGGCGGTGATGGCCTGCGGCAGTTCGTCGCGCGGCACCACGTCCACGATGCCCGAGTTCCACGACGGCGACAGCATGGCTGTGCAGCAGCCGGCCAGAAAGGTCAGCACCAGCAAGGTGGCTGCGCCGGCCACGCCCAGCAAGAACAGCAGCGCCATCAGTGCCACCAAAAACGCTTGCACCAGCAACGCGCCCAGCATCAGGCGGCGCCGGTCGGTGGTGTCGGCCAGCACGCCAGCGGGCAGGGCCAGCAAGAACATGGGCAGGAAGACGGCCGTCTGAACCAAGGCCGCCAAGAAAGACGAGCCACTGACTTCAACCATCAGCCAGGCGGCCGCCATGGCTTGCATGGCGTTGCCGATGAAGTAGACGGTGCCACCGCCCAGCAGCCCCCGAAAAGCGCGGTGGCGCAGGGTGGCGCGGATGGACGGGGCGGCGGTGGACATGGCCCGATCATGCCTGCATGGGGCGCAGGGCTGCGCCGGCCCCGTTCAGATGCGCGTCAAGCGGTCTTGGGCTGGCGTGGTGCCCGCGGTGCGGTGCGCTGCTGCAAACGCCAAGCCTGGATCAGCGCCCGCGCTTCGTCGTCGGGCCGCGCGGGCAGCTTGCGGTAGTCGGTGCAGTCGCTCTTGCGGCTCATCAAACGGTGGTTGATGAGTTCGCGGCGCAGCGTGACGTGGTCGCCAAAGTTGTTGGCCGCCTTGAGCACCTCGTTGACTTCCTTTTCGGTGTAGACGCGGCGGCCGTCAAAGAGCGTCCACAGCAGCCACATCGCCAGGGTTTGCACGCTGTACTTGGTGGGCCAGCGCAGCAGGCGGCCGCGGCTGTCGAACTGCATCAAGGTCTTGCGCGCGTTGTCGCTCAGGGCCGGTGGGGCTGGGCGGTCTTCAACAGCGACGGGTGGCTTGGGCAGCGCAGGTGTCAAGGGCACGCCGGCCTGCAGGCTTTGCAGGTTGCGGTGGCCCAGCGCGCGGGCCATCATGTTGAGCAGTTCCACATGGCCGGGCGGCGGGCTGCCGCTGGCGTGACGGGTCTTGAGAGAAGCACCCAAGGCGCGCGCAAATTGCGACGCGTCGGGTACCAGCAGGGGCAGGGCTGAGCGGCTCATGGCCATCCTCCAAGCGCACAACATGTCCCGCCGGCCTTGTAGGGTCCAAACGGGCGCTGGGGGTTGCCGTCTTCCAGCCTGGTTGTACGCACAAAGGTGCACCAAAGGCTTGATGGGTCTCGATGATCGAGGGCAGGTTTAGCACGCGAGGGGTCTCACGCGGCAACGCCTGGGTGAACTGCCGACCGACGCGGAGTGTAGCAAGGGGCGGCCGCCTGCTGCACCGCATGCGACCTCAATTCGAGGGCGGCATTTCCGACTCCTAGCCCATGGCCTTCAGTCGTTGGCGCAGGTGATCCAGAAAGGCGCGTGCCGGGCGCGACAGCTGGCGGTCGCGCTGCCAGACCAGATGCCAACGGCGGCGGATGGGAAAGCCAGCGACCTGCAGTTCAGCCAGACCGTCGCGCTCGGGTGCCGTGCCCAAGGTGTGGCGCGACAGCACGGCCAGGCCCAAACCGGCGATCACCGCATGTTTGATGGCTTCGTTGCTGCCCAGCGCCATGCGTGGTGGCCAGCTGATGCCGCGTTGGGACAGAAACTCGTCGGTGGCGGCACGTGTGCCCGAGCCGGCCTCACGCGTCAAACGCGGCTCACCCAGCAGTTGCGCCAAGCGCAGGCGCTTCTTTTGCCTGAGTGGGTGCTTCACGGGCGCCACCACCACCAAGGGGTTGTCAAGGAAGGGCCACTGATGCAACGGCAGCTCGCGTGGGGGCAGCATCATCACCGCCAGTTCGTCGTCGCCGCGCTCCAGGCGCCGCACCACGGCGTCGCGGTTCTCCACGGCCAGGTCGATGTGGATGCCCGGATGCGCGCGCGCAAAGGGGCCGATCAGCTCGGGCAGGAAGTACTCGGTGGTGGTGACGGCGGCGATGCGAAGGCGTCCGCTGGCCAGCCCGCGCAGGGCGGCTGCTTCTTCTTCGAAGCGGCGCCACACGGCAAACAGCTCTCGGCAGTGGGCCAGCAGCAGTTCTCCTTCTTCGGTGAGCTGGAGCCCACGCCCGCGTGGCACAAACAGAGTCAAGCCCACCGCTTGCGCCAGCTCTTTCAGCTGTGTGGAAGCCGTGGGTTGTGCCAGGTGCAGCGCTGCTGCGGCCCGACCAACCCCGCCCAGGCGCACAGCAGCCTCAAAGGTGCGCAGCTGGGTGAAGCTGGCGCGCACGACAGGCAATTCATTCATCGTGTTCTCAGATGTTTGTGATCAGGATAAATCACTTTTCATGATAGTGGGCTGTGTCTATCGTGTCGATCATTCCTGAACCCCCTGGCCGCTGAGCGCGGCCCTACTGGAGATCCACATGCCCGACAAAACCCCCATCACCGTTGCCTATGGCGACGGTATCGGCCCCGAGATCATGGCCGCGACGCTCAAGGTTCTGGAGGCTGCGGGCGCCCGGATCGCGCCTGAAGTCATTGAAGTAGGTGAGCAGGTTTACCTGGCGGGTAACACGGCCGGTATTGCGCAGTCCAGTTGGGACAGCCTGCGGCGCACCAAGGTGTTCTTGAAGTCACCCATCACCACGCCGCAAGGCGGTGGCTACAAAAGCCTGAACGTGACCATTCGCAAGACACTGGGCCTGTATGCCAACGTGCGGCCTTGCGTGAGTTACCACCCCTTCGTGATCACCAAGCACCCGAAGATGAACCTGGTGATCATCCGCGAGAACGAAGAAGACCTGTATGCCGGCATCGAGCACCGCCAAACCGACGAGGTCTTCCAGTGCTTGAAACTGATCACCCGGCCGGGTTGCGAAAAAATCGTGCGTTACGCCTTCGAGTACGCACGGGCACACGGCCGGCGCAAGGTGACCTGCATGACCAAGGACAACATCATGAAGATGACCGATGGTCTCTTCCACAAGGTGTTTGACGAGATCAAGCTGACTTACCCCGAAATCGAAACTGAGCACTACATCATCGACATCGGCGCTGCACGCCTGGCCACGCGGCCCGAGAACTTTGACGTCATCGTCACCGCCAACCTGTATGGCGACATCATCAGCGACATCGCTGCGGAAATGACCGGCTCGGTCGGCTTGGCCGGCAGTGCCAACATCGGTGAGCACGTGGCCATGTTCGAGGCCATCCACGGCAGCGCGCCCGACATTGCCGGTCGCGGACAGGCCAACCCCAGTGGGCTGCTGCTGGCGGCGGTGATGATGCTGGTGCACATCCGTCAAGCCGAGGTGGCCAGCAAGATCCACAACGCCTGGCTGACGACCATCGAAGACGGTCTCTTCACAGCCGACTTGCAAGGTGGCCGGGGCCGCGAGTTCCAGCCGCTGGGCTGCCTGGAGTTTGCCAACGCCATCATCGACAGGCTGGGTCGCAACCCCAGCCGCTTTGCCGCCGTCAGCTACAGCAATGCGCCTCAACCGCGCAGCACACCAGCGCCGCTGTACACGCGCGCCGCGCCAGCCCAAAAGAAGATGGTCGGCGTCGATGTGTTTGTGCACGCCGCTGACATGAGCCCTGAGTTCCTGGCGGGCCGCCTGGTGACCTTGGCGCATCAACCCCGCCCGGCTGGTTTCAAGTTGCAGATGATCACCAACCGGGGTGTCAAGGTCTGGCCGGGTGGCTTCCCCGAAACCTTTTGCACCGATCACTGGCGCTGCCGCTTTCTGGGCGTGGACGAGCACGGAGAAACCCGCCACGTGAGCCACGCCCAGGTCATCGACCTGCTGCACAACCTGGTCAGCGACGATCTTGACTTCATCAAGACCGAACACCTGTGCAGCTTTGACGGCGAGGCAGGCTACGCTTTGGGTCAAGGCCAGTAGGACCCTGCGCCCAGCCTGCCTGGCTGGCTGCTCTCGGTGCTGAAGGGGCGCTAAAACGCCGCCAGCACCCCGTCGCTGCGCGGGTCGGCGGCGCCCAAGTAGAGCCCGTCGGTCTGCCGCACGATGGCGCCGGCGTGGCCCATGGTGTCGCTGTACTCGGGGAGCATCTCCACGTCGTGGCCAGCGGTGCGCATCGCGGCCATCAGCTGCGGGTCAAAGCGGCCTTCAAACTTCAGCGTGGTGGTGTCCTGGCCCCAGGTTTTGCCCAGCAGCCAGCGTGGTGCGCTGACGGCGTCTTGCAGCGTGCGGCCAAACATCGCGTAGCGGCTGAACACGGCCGACTGGCTCTGTGGTTGGCCATCGCCACCCATGTTGCCGTAGACCATGTGGCGGCCGTCGTCAAACCGCGCGTGCGCCGGGTTCAGGGTGTGGAAGGGTTTGACGTGGGGCGCCAACGCGATGTGCGAGCGCGCGTCCAGTGAAAAGCTGGAGCCGCGGTTTTGCCAGCCCACGCCGGTGTCGGCCAGGACCACACCCGAACCAAACTCCCAGTACACGCTTTGGATGGTGCTGACCATGCGCCCTGCGCTGTCGGCGCAGCCCATCCACACGGTGTCGCCGTGCACCGGTGGTTCGGGCCAGGGCAGCGCGCGCTGCATGTCCACGGCTTGGGCGCACTGGTCGATGAAGCTGTCGCTCAAGAAGTCTTGCGGCGCGGTGCCTCGTGCGGCCATGGTGGCGGGGTCGGACACATGGCGGTTGCGCACCTTGAAAGCCTGCTTGGTGGCTTCGACAATGGCGTGCAGATAAGCAAAGCTGTGCTCGTCTTCAATGCGGTGGCGCAGGCGCAACTTGTCGAAGATGGCCAGGATCATCAATGACGCCAGGCCCTGCGTGGGCGGCGTCATGTTGTAGAGCGTGGCGCCACTGACTTTGACCGACAGCGGCTGCACGGTGCTGGCGCGGTGCGCCTGCAGGTCGGCCAGGCGCACCGTGCCGCCCAGGCGCTCGTGTTCGTCGGCCATGCTGGCTGCAAGCTCACCACGGTAGAAGTTGTCCAGGCCGCGGTCGGCCAGGGTTTGCAGGGTGCGTGCCAGCGCCGGGTAGCGGCGCAGGGTGTTGACGGCGGGCACGGTGGTGGCGCCGTTGCCAGCGGCATCCAAAAACTGCCCGGCAAAGCCTGGCAGCTGGCCCAGTTCGGGCAGGAACTTGCCGGTGAAGTTGACCTGGCTTTGGGTCACCGGCGCACCTTCGCGGGCGTACCAGATGGCGTCTTGCAGCAGGCGCGATACCGGCAAACGGCCACCCCAGCCGGCCGAGTGCTTCAGCGCTTCAGCCCAAGCCGATATGGTGCCGGCCACGGTGTTGGCCGCCAGCGGCCCGCGGCCCGGTATGGCGGACAAGCCGCGCTGGCGGTAGAAGTCGATGCTGGCCAGGCCGGCCGCTCGCCCGCAGCCGTCGATGGCCATGGGCTCGCGGCCTGGCTCCGAGATGATCCAGAAGCCGTCTCCGCCAATCGAGTTCATGTGCGGGTAGACCACCGCGATGGTGGCCAACGCGGCCACCGTGGCTTCGATGGCGTTACCACCTTCGCGCAGCACAGCACAGGCGCTGCTGGCGGCCAGGTGGTGCGGCGCGGTGACCATGCCGCGGGCGGATGTGAGGGTTTGGCGCATGGTTTCAGCTCTGCAGGAATTGATCGGCCATGGCGTTCAAGGCCGCCGTGTAGCAGCCCATGGGCACGCGCACGATGCCCGCGCCAATTTGGCCAATGCCTGCCTCTTTGTGGGCAATGCCGGTGGTGACCAGCGGGCGGATGCCGGTGTCCACCACCTTGCGCACGTCAATGCCGCAAGGCGCACCGGCAAAGTCCAGCGCCGGCAGGCTCAAGGCGGGGTTGCGGGTGACGGTGATTTCGAGCATCTCGCGGCTGTAACGCTCGGCGTCGGCCACGGTGCCACCGGCCAGCAACGTGAGCGCGGGTGAAGCTGCAAATGAGCAACCACCCAGGCCAGCGGTTTCGCAGATGGCGCTGTCGCCCAGGTCTGGGTTGGCGTCGGCCTGCTTGAAGCCGGGGAAGAACAAGCCTTGTGGCAAGTCAGACGCCGCTGCAAACCACTGCGACCCCAAGCCGCTGACGCGCAAGCCCGTTTGTGTGCCATTGCGCGCGGTGGCGGTGACCACGCTGCTGTAGGGAATGCCGTGCGCCGCGTCCATGATGGCTTTGCAAGCCACCATCGAGTAGTTCAGGAAGAACTGCGAGGTGCGGGCTACAAAGTCCAGCGTTTGGTGGATGTGGTCTTGCGGCACCGCGCCGCGGCCGCCAGCCAGGCCCGCCAGCGGCACCGCCAGCGCCATGAAAAACAGCGAGGTGGCCGCGGCGTTGCGGCTGTGCACCTCGTCGCCCATCAGCAGCGCTTGGCTCTGGATGGCTTTGAGGTCAATGCCACCCGTGGTGTCGAAGTTGTGGCGCACGGCGGCCTTGAGTACCGGGGCCAGCACGGCTTCAAACCACTTCAGTTTCTGGATGACGTCGGGGCCATTGGCACCAAAGCGCAGGCAGCGGCCGATGCCTTCGTTGATGTTGGTGTAAGCCAGGTTGCCGTTGCTGGCTTCGCGCGCCTGAATCAAGGGCATGGACGCGCTGATGATGCCGGTCATCGGGCCTACGGCCTTGAAGTCGTGGCACTGCGCAAACTCGATCTGGCCAGCAGCCAACATCGCGCGAGCCTTTTCGGGCGTGTCAGCCCAGCCTTCGTAAAGGGCGGCGCCGATCATCGCGCCGTGCATGGGGCCACACATGTCGGCCCAGGCCACCGGCGGGCCAGCGTGCAACAGCAAGCGTGTGCCTTTCAGTTCGGGCCAGACACCGTCGGCGCGCAGCGCGATGTCTTCCCACATCGGCCTGGCGGTGATGATGCGTTGGGTGGCCAGCGCGTTGGCCTTGGCGATGCGCTCGTCACCCATCAGCTGAGCCAACTGCCACGCCTGCTGGGCGTCGGCGTTGCCGGGTGGGCGCCACTGCAGCTGGCCCAACTGGCCACCGTTGGCCGCGATGCTGGCATTGAAGCCGTCGATGCCGATGTTCAGCACCGAAGGGGTCTGGGTGAGAAGGGTGTTGTTGCTGAGGCTCATGATCAGGGGGTGGTGTCTTAGAAGGATTCTTGCCAGGTGCTCAGGGTCAACAAGATGCCGCTGAGCATGTCGGCGCCAGACGATGCGCCCACGCGCAGCAGCATTTGCGTGGCCGCGGCCATGCGGGCTGGTTTTTCGCTGTCCAGCGCCGTCATCAGTTCGTGCAAAGGGCGGTAGCTGCGCCCGTCCAGCAGGTCGTCGAGCAGTGCTGCGCTGATGACGTTGGTGACGTGGCGTGCGGCTGCGCGCACACGGCCGCGCACCATGGGCAGGCCAGCTTCCCAACAGGCCCGCGGAACCTGTTGCAGGGCGAAAAAAGTGGCGCCCACCAAGTCGTCGCCGCTGGGCGTCAAGCCTGGTCCCAGGCCCAGCAAGCGCAAAGCCGCCAGCTCAAAAGCCTGCAGGTCGTTGCTTCGCAGTGCCACCGCCAAGCTGTTTAAACGGGGCGTGGCCAGCGTCAACCACAGGGGCAAGGGGTCTGGGCTCAAGCCGGGCTTCAACCACGACAGGAAGCCCGGCTGCTTGGGGCCCTTCAGCAGGGCCAGGCAGGTCAGCGCGCTGCGCTGCATGCGTGCTGCTTCGGTGCTGAAAGCGCTGGGCTGCCACGGGTTGCTGATGTTGCGTGGGTGGTCGGTGCGCGCTTTTGCGCCGGCCCAGACGACTCGACCATCGAGCGTGGCGTAGTCGGTGGCTTCAAAGCCGGCGATGGCGCGCAGCGGCAGCGAGCCAGCCCTTGGCAGGGCGGCTGAAAGGGCGGTGGCGGCCAGCATCACGGCTTGGCAGGGCCTGACGTGATGTGCGTTCCGGCGCGTCCCATCAAGGCGTTGAAGGCTTGCTCCAGCGACGTGATGATCACGCGGCCTTCATGGTTGGCTTCAGGCGACTCTTCCAAGTAGGTGATGGCGGCCTGGATCTTGGGCCCCATGCTGCCCGGCGGAAACTGGCCGTCGGCGCTGTGCTGACGGGCTTCGGCCAGGCTCAGGTGGTCAAGCCAGCGCTGCGTGGGTTTGTTGAAGTCCAGCGCGACACGTTCCACACCGGTGAGCATGATCAAGGCGTCGGCGTGCAGGTGGGCGGCCAGCATGGCGCTGGTCAGGTCTTTGTCGATCACCGCAGCCACGCCCGACCAGTGGCCCTGCGGGCTGAGCACCACCGGCACACCGCCACCGCCGCAGGCGATGGGGATGACGCCGGCGTCCAGCAGCGTGTCAATCGTTTTCAGGTCCAGGATCTTGCGCGGCTTGGGGCTGGCCACCATGCGGCGCCAGCCGCGGCCCGAGTCTTCGCCAAAGTTCCAGCCGGTGGCGGCGGCCATCTCTTGCGCTTGCGCTTCGCTGAAGAACTTGCCCACGGGTTTGGTGGGGTTCGCAAAGGCCGGGTCTTTCGCGTCGACTTCTACTTCGGTGATCACGCAAGAGACCACCACGTCCAGCCCCTTGTCCACCAGCACGTTGGCCAGGCTTTGCTGCAGCATGTAGCCCATGCCGCCTTGTGAATGCGCCACGCACACGTCCATGGGCATGGGCGGCAATTCATCAGCCGTGCGCGCCATGCGGTACAGGATGTTGCCCACCACGGGGCCGTTGCCGTGGGTCAGCACCAGCTGCCAGCCAGCCTGGATGATTTCAACCAGGTGGGCGCAGACCTCGCGCATCAGCACCATTTGCTCGTCGGCGGTGCCTTTGATCGTGGGTGGGTAGGCTGCGTTGCCACCCAGGGCCACCACCACGCGCTTGGGGCGGGCGGCGTTTTGGAGGCGTGCGGCGGCGGTGTTCATCGCAGCCACTGCCCTGCCAACCAGGCGGCGTTGGCGCTGTTGCCGGCCAGCACCATGCCGGCGGCGCGCAGCTGGGCTTCCTGGGCTGACAAACGTTGTGGGTCGAGTTCGGTGCCGCAGACAAAGCCGATGAAGGCCAGTGCACGGCCGGCTTTGGCCGCGTCGCGTTTGGCTTGTTGCACCGCCGCCGCCAAGTCAGCGGCGGGGTCGGCATGGGCGCCCCAGCCGATCACCACGTCGAGCAGGATCACGCGCACGCTGGGGTCGGCCGCTTCTTGGCGCAGGCGCTCGATGCGCGCGCAGGCGTCGATCATGGGGTGCGGGCGGCCCACCGTGAAGTCGTCGTCGCCCAGATCCAGCGCCGTGTGGTCGCGGCTGGCACGCTTGGGGTTGGGCAAGGCCAGGTTGGCGTCCAGCGCCACGTTGGACCACACCTTCAGACCGCTGTTGCGCCACAGAACCTGGGCCTCTGCAGCGTAGGTGCCGCCAGAGTACAAAGCCCGCAGATGGACCTGCGACTTGGCAAAACGCGGTGGCTTGGGGATGGCGTAAACCCCTGTGGGTTGACGCCGCAGGCCAGCCAACTTCAGCGCAGCCGCTGCCGCGTCGACCAGCGTGTGCACCACCTTCACCGCAGCAGCCGCGCCCTTGGGCCGTGCCGGCGCTGGCATCTGGCTGCCCAGGAAAAGCACCACGGCCGGCTTGCCAGCTGCCTGCAGCGCGCGCATCACTTTTTCAGTGACTTCGGGTGCTGGTGGTTTGCTGAGCACCACGATCACCCGCGTGCCTGGGTCCTGGGCCAACAGCGTGATGCCCTGCAGCATGGTGGCGCCGCCCACTTCGGCGTAAACGTCGCGCCCGCCGGTGCCGATGGCGTGGCTGATGCCGCCGCCCATGCGGTGGATCTGTGTCGTCACTTCCTGCAAACCGGTGCCTGAAGCGGCCACCACGCCAATCGACCCACGCCGCACCTGGTTGGCAAAGCCCAGTGGCACGCCGCCGATGATGGCGGTACCGCAGTCAGGGCCCATCACCAACAGACCGCGCCGCGCCGCTTCTTGCTTGATGGTGACTTCGTGCGCCAGCGGCACGTTGTCGCTGAACATGAAGACGTTGAGACCGGCCTGCAGCGCCTTCAGGGCTTCTGCGGCGGCGTAAGCCCCAGGTACCGAGATCTGCGCCAGGTTGAGGGCGCTGGTGCCGGCCGGCTGCTGTGCCGCCCATTGGGCCAGGCCCATGGCCACCGTGCGCGCAGCCACGGCTTCCGCTGCGCCGCCTGCCGCACCTGGCGCTGCGTCGGCCTGGCCGGCCAGCTGGGCTTGTGAGTCGAGCCGAGCCGCTTCGCCCGCAGCGGCGGTGCGCGCCTGCACCACCACCATGATGTCGCTGGGGCCAGCCGCTTTCAGCCCATCGCCCAGCAAGCCGGCTTCGGCCAGGATGTCCTTGTTGGCTGGGTTGCCCATCAACAAGGACGCATCCACCACGCCCGGCAGCGCCAGCAGCCGCTGCGCCACCCGCATCAGCGCGACCGAGTCTTTGTACAGATTGGGGTGAACGTAGGCGACGGTGTGCATGGGCATGAAGCGGTTCTGGTGGAAGCGAGCCGGCCCGATTCTGGCGGGGTTTATGGCGATGGCAATGAGGGCTAAGCCTTTGCTAGCATGGCCCGATGCAAGGAACTCAGCTGCCGCAATTGTCGCCCTTGGCCAACCCGGCCTCGGCGTTTGACGACCTCAACCCCGCACCGCGTTTGCTGATGGGCCCCGGCCCCATCAACGCCGACCCGAGGGTGCTGCGTGCCATGTCGGCGCAGTTGCTGGGCCAGTTTGACCCGCAGTTCCGGCGCTTCATGCGCGAGACCATGGCGCTGTACCGCGCCTTCTTTGAGACCCAGAACGACTGGACGCTGGTGCTGGACGGCACCGCGCGGGCGGCCATCGAGATGGTGATGCTGTCCACCGTGTCACCAGGCGACAAGGTGCTGGTCTGCAGCTTTGGGCGCTTTGGCCAGCTGCTGAACGAAATTGCCCAGCGCTGCGGCGCCCAAGTGCAGGTGCTGCAGGCCGAATGGGGCACGGTGTTTGACCTGGCGCAGATCGAATCTGCGCTGAAAGCCTGTTCGCCGAAGTTGGTGGCGGTTTGTCAGGGCGACACCTCCACCACCATGCTGCAGCCGCTGCAAGGCCTGGGCGAGCTGTGCCACCGTTATGGTGCGCTGCTGCAGGTGGACGCCACCGCGTCGTGCGGCGGCACGCCGTTGCCGGTGGATGCATGGCAGGTTGACGCCGTCACTGCAGGTTTGCAGAAATGCCTGGCGGGCCCGTCGGGTGTGGCGCCCATCACCCTGTCCAAAGAACTGGCCCACAGCATCTACCAGCGCCGCCACATCGAAGACGGTCTGCGCCCGGCCAACTACGTGCCGGGCCTGGGTGCGCGCATTGCGTCCAACTACATGGACCTGGCGATGGTGATGGACTACTGGAGCGACGCCGGTCTGAACCACCACACCGAAGCCACCACCATGCTCTATGGTGCTCGCGAATGTGCCCGCATCCTTGTGCAAGAAGGCCTGCCGCAGGTTTATGCCCGGCACGCTGCGGCTTCAAAAGCAGTGGTGGCTGGTGTGCGGGGCATGAACCTGCGCCTGTACGGCGACCTGGCCAACAAGATGCCCAACGTGACGGGCGTGCTGGTGCCCGATGGTGTCAACGGCGACAAGCTGCGAGCGGCGCTGTTGAACGACTTCAACATCGAAATCGGCACCAGCTTCGGCCCACTGGCCGGCAAGGTCTGGCGCATTGGCGCCATGGGCTACAACGCCCGCCCAGACTGCGTCTTGCAGACTTTGGCCGCGCTGGAGGTGGTGCTGGCCGCCGAGGGCCACCGCTTCACACGAGGGGCCGGGGTGGACGCGGCCTACGCGGCCTACAAGGGCTGACGCGCTTTCGCTGGGGACCCCGCACCATGAACCTCACCGAGTACGCTTCTTACGACGCCTTGGGCCTGGCCGATCTCGTGGCGCGCCGCGAGGTCACGCCGCGTGAACTGGCCGCGCTGGCGGCCCGCGCCATCCAGGCCCTGGATGGCGAGCTGAAGTCGGTTGTCGAGACCTACCCAGACCGCATTGAAGGGCTGGATGAAGCCAGCCTTGGCCAGGGCCCCTTCCGTGGTGTGCCGTTCCTGATGAAAGACGTTTTTGGCCATGAGCGGGGCCGCAAGATCGAGTTCGGTTCGCGGCTGTGCCGCGGCATGGTGGGTGAAGTTGACAGTGACTTGATGACCCAGTTTCGTGCGTCTGGCGTGAATTCGCTGGGCCGCACAGCAGCGCCCGAGTACTCGATGTCGGCCACGACCGAGAGCCTGATGTTTGGCAACACGTCCAGCCCGTGGAAGGCAGGCTGTTCTGCCGGTGGCTCATCAGGCGGCGCCGCAGCCGCCGTGGCCGCTGGCATCGTGCCCATCGCCCATGGCTCGGACATCGGCGGTTCTATCCGCATACCGGCCAGCTGGTGCGGTGGTGTGGGACTGAAACCATCGCGCATGCGGGTGTCGGTTGGCCCGACCGTGGACGAAGGCGGCTTTGGCTTTTCGTCCAACCATGTGCAGACCAAAACAGTGCGCGACAGCGCCGCCATGCTGGACTGCATCTCCAAGCCACAGCTGGGTGACCCTTTTGTGATCCCCAGGCCGGCCGAGTCCTACGCAGTCTTGGCGGGCAGGCCAGCCAAACGCCTGCGTGTGGGCATCGTGCTCAACGAAATAGTCGGCACCCGCGTGGACCCCGAAGTGGCCGATGCGGTGAAGGCGGCAGGCCGCCAGCTTGAAGCGATGGGGCACGAGGTGAGCCTGTCCAGCGCCGACATGGGCGGCATGGAGGCGATGGCTGCGATCCAGACGCTCTTCTTCTTCGGCTTCAAAGAGCGGCTGGATGCCTACGCTGCCAAGACCCAGCAAAGGCCCGGGCCAGACACGCTAGAGCCTGTGATCCTCAGCGTCTACGAATGGTCGGCTTCACTGACCGCCGGCGACTTCATGCGGGCTTGGGGCCGCGCGAACATGGCGCGTCGCATGCTGTCGCGCTTTTGGGGTGCACACGATGTGTGGTTGTCACCCACCACGGCACGGGTCTCCGAGCCTTGGGGCCAATACAACTTGGCCCATCAAGGTGTGACTGCCAAGAACCTGGTCGGTGAGAGCTGGTCAGCACCGGTTCAATTCACGATTCCGCACAACATCATGGGCACGCCGGCCATTTCGCTGCCGCTGGCCATGCACTCCAACGGCATGCCCATTGGCGTGCAGATTGCAGCCCCGCCGGCGCAAGAGCATGTGGTGCTGCAACTGGCCACTGCGCTGGAGCAAGCCATGCCCTGGAAAAGCAGGGTGCCGGCCCTGCACGTCTCGCGGGTGGGCTGAACGCGGGCAGTCGGCCCCGCCCAGTGGCCAAGGCCACCAGCGCCAGCTTCCGCGCTGATATGCGAGTGGCCGCCGGCACCGCAAGACACGGGTCAGTGTGCTGACCGCCCCGCATACCTGTTTGCGTTCATTCGCATCAATCAGAGCTGGGGGCATGTCGGCTTGCGGTGCATTGCGGACGCTCAACACGTGGAGCCGAAATCACGCATTCGACTTGCCACGGTCGGGCGCGTCAGGTTCTGTGGCGAGACGAGGGCAACGGGTACCGGGCTCCGCTCATGTCCCCCGGGCCCGGCTTCGCCGCGCCCTCCTCCTAATACTTCGCTGCGCCCGGTACCCATTGCCCTCGTCCATCCACCATGGCAGCGGGCCACAAATTGGCACGCCACCGCCGGTGCCTGAGCGGGTGATTGGGGTGCCCTGCGGAGCGAAGTATTAGGAGGAGCGGCGGGCGAAGCCCGACGAAGGGGAGAGAGCCCGGACACAAACAGTCCAGTGGACTGTTTGTGCCTGGCGAGCGCCCGGTGCGCAAGCGCCGGGCATGAGCGCAGCAGGGCACCCCAATCGCCCGCGATCGCCACAGATCGAAAGTCAGCAACGCGCCGCAAGCCGTCTCGTTCGACTCCAACTTCCCATCCAATTCAACGCAGCGCGGCGTGAGTTGGTCCGCGCACCTACCGCGCCTCGCGCCTGGCCGGCAAAGCCAGCGCAGTGCGCATCGTCGACAATGCCGCCCATGAACACCAGTTTGCGCTGTTTCTGCCAGCTGAGCGACCTGTCTGCTTCAGCCGGTTTTCTGGCAGCCACCCGCCAGCACATCCACCAGCATCCGGAACTGTCGTTCCTGGAAGCCGATACCTCGGCATTGGTGGCGCGTCATTTGGACGAGTGGGGCTGGGCCGTGACGCGCAACGTGGGCGGCCACGGCGTGGTGGGCACTCTGCGCGCGGGTGACTCCACACGCAGCCTGGCACTGCGCGCCGACATGGACGCGCTGCCCATCCCCGAGGCCACTGGCAAGGCCTATGCCAGTCGCCATCAAGGCGTGATGCACGCCTGCGGGCACGACGGCCACACCACCATGCTGCTGGGTGCCGCGCAGCAACTGGCGCGCACGCGCAACTTTGACGGCACGGTGCACGTGGTGTTTCAGCCTGCCGAAGAAGCAGGGCAGAACAGCGGCGCCCAACGCATGATCGAAGACGGGCTGTTCGATCGCTTTCCGTGTGACGCCATCTTCGGCCTGCACAACAACCCCGGCGTGCCAGCGGGAAGTTTCGGTTTTGGCAGCGGGCCATTCATGGCGGCTTGCGACACCGCGCACATCACCATCCACGGCAAAGGCGGTCATGCAGCGCGGCCACATCTGACGGTGGACCCGGTGCTGATCGCCGGCAGCCTGGTGGTGGCGCTGCAAAGCGTGGTCTCGCGCAACGTCGAGCCGTTGCAGACGGCGGTGGTCACGGTGGGCATGCTGCGCGCGGGCACCGCCAGCAACGTGATCCCCGACAGCGCCACCATGGCCCTGAGCATCCGTTCTTTCGACCCCGCCGTGCGTGACCTGCTGCAGCAGCGCATCTCGCAGCTGGTGACAGCCCATGTGCAGGGTTATGGCGGCACGGTGGACATCAACTACGAGCGCGGCTATCCGGTGCTGGTCAACAGCGACAACGAAACCGCTTTTGCCCGTCAGGTGGCCGAAGAGCTGGTGGGGCCGCAGCGCGTGATCGCACCGTTTCCGCCGGTGCCAGGCAGTGAAGACTTTGCCTACTACCTGCTGCACAAGCCAGGTTGCTTCTTGCGCCTGGGCAATGGTGACGGTGCCATGCTGCACCACCCGAAGTACGACTTCAATGACGACATCCTGACGGTCGGCGCTGCCTATTGGACGCGCTTGGTGGAGCGCTACTTGGAGGTTTGATCTGGGCAGTAGGTCTTGGCCGCCCGCGCCAGCTTCGCGCCCGCTTGCAACTGGCTGCCTTGGCGCAACGCCTGCTGGCCTTCAGCGCGCGCCGGCCGCCAGCAGCATCTGCACCATCGGCGCATAACCGCGCGAGCGCGCCAATTGCAGCGGGGTTGCGCCGCTGCGGTCGGTCAACTGTGTGCTGGCGCCAGCGTCCAGCAGTGCCTTCAGCGTGGCCTGGTGTCGGCCGCCGCCATCGCCCAGCACGATGGCCTCGATCAGCGCCGTCCAGTGCAGGTTGTTGACATGGTCCAGCGGTGCGCCGGCCTTGATCAGCTGGCGCACCACGCCGTCGTGGCCCAGGTGGGCGGCGGCGATCAGTGCGGTGCCGTCGTAGCGGCTGGTGATGAGTTTGGCGCTGGCGCCGCCGGCCAGCAGCACGCGCAGGGTTTCTTCGTCGTCGGCCACCGCAGCGATGGTCACGGCGTCGTAACGGCCTTGCTCCTGCGCGGCCGTGTCGGCGCCAGCCTGCAGCAGCAGGCGCACCGCCTGGTGCTGGCGTGCAAAGGTGGCCACGTGCAGCGGCGTGCGGCCGGCAGCGTCGCGCGCTTGCAGCGCCTGGGCGTTGGCTGCCAGGCGCCCGATCGCAGCCAGGTCACCGCGGTGCGCGGCAGCATGCAGCCCGCTGTAGGCCGCAGCCTCGGTGGCGGTGGGTGGCACCTGGCTGTGCGCAAGCGGTGCGGCAGCGGTCAGCGCCACGGCCAGCAGGTGCAAGATGAAACGGGCCTTCATGTCCAGTAGGGGCTGTCCTGGGTCGGCACGAGCGTGGCGCTGCGCATCGGCCAGCTTCAGCCCTGCGCCACCGGGTGGTGGGCCATCAGCTCCAGCGCCTTGACCAGGGCTGAGTGATCCAGCTGATCCCAGCCCTGCGCGGCACAGGTTTGCATCAGCTGCGCAGCGCCTGCCGTTTGCGGCAGGCTCACGCCCAGCGACTTGGCGCCTTGCAGTGCCAGGTTCAGGTCCTTCTGGTGCAGCCCAATGCGAAAGCCGGGGTTGAAGGTGCGTTTGATCATGCGTTCGCCATGCACTTCCAGAATGCGGCTGGCGGCAAATCCACCCATCAGCGCCTGGCGCACCTTGGCCGGGTCGGCGCCGGCCTTGCTGGCAAAGACCAGGGCTTCGCTGACCGCGGCGATGTTCAGCGCCACGATGATCTGGTTGGCCACCTTGGTGGTCTGGCCGTCGCCGTTGCCGCCCACGTGGGTGATGTTCTTACCCATCAGCTGCAGCAGCGGCAGCACCTTGGCGAAGGTGGTTTCGCTGCCGCCCACCATGATGGTCAGGGTGGCCGCTTTGGCGCCCACTTCGCCGCCGCTGACGGGGGCGTCCAGATAGTCGCAGCCCAGCGCGTTGATGCGTGCCGCAAATTCCTTGGTGGCCATGGGCGAGATGCTGCTCATGTCGACCACGGTCTTGCCCACGCGGCCTTGGCTGCCGCCAGGTGACGCCGTCAGGCCTTCGGCCACGCCGCCCTTGCCAAACAGCACTTTTTCCACATCGGGTGTGTCGGGCACCATGGTGAAGATGATGTCGGCTTGTTGCGCCACGTCGGCGGCGGTCTTGCAGGCCACCGCGCCTGCACTCAGCAGCGCTTGGGGCACCTGGCTGCGGGTGGTGACAAAAAGCTCGTGGCCGGCAGCGCGCAGGTGGCCGGCCATGGGCGCGCCCATGATGCCCAGGCCGATGAATCCAAGTTTCATGGTTTGGCTTTCGTTGGTTTTGTGGTCGTGCTCAGGCCTTGGCGCGCAACTGGCGCCGGGCTTGTTCCAGCCAGCCCAGGCCGGCTTCGGTGGTGGTGGCGGGCTTGTATTCGCAGCCCACGCTGCCGGTGTAGCCGATGCGGTCCAGGTGCTGGAACAGGAAGCCGTAGTTGATTTCGCCTGTGCCGGGCTCGTTGCGCCCGGGGTTGTCGGCCACCTGGATGTGGCCGATGCGCGTCAGGTACTTGCTCATGGTGGCCGCCAGTTCGCCTTCCATGCGCTGTGCGTGGTAGATGTCGTACTGAACGAAAGCGTTGTCGGCACCCACTTCGTCCAGCACCGAAATGGCCAGCGCGGTGTTGTTCAGCCAAAAACCCGGTACGTCGTATTTGTTGATGGGCTCGATCAACAGCTTCAGCCCAGCGGCCTTCAAGGCCTGGGCGGCAAAGCGCACGTTCTCAACAAAGGTGGCGCGTGCGTCTGCCTGGCTGGTGCCAGCGCCGGGCTTGCCGGCCAGGCAGTTGAGCTGGGGCACGCCCAAGGTGGTGGCGTAGGCGATGGCCTTGGGCACGCCGGCGCGAAACTCGGCCACCCGGGCGGGGTCGCAAGCCACACCGCGGTCGCCAGCGGCCCAGTCCCCGGCAGGCAGGTTGTGCAACACCATCGTCAGACGGTTGGCCTGCAGGCGCTCTCGAATGTCGTTGGCCGAGACCTCGTAGGGAAACTGCAATTCCACCGCTGAAAAGCCGGCGCGAGCGGCACGCTCAAAGCGGTCCAGCAAGGGAACTTCGGTGAACAACATGGACAAATTGGCAGCGAAACGGGGCATCTTGGTCTCCTGGTGGTTGCTGGCACAGCGGGCACAGACGGTGTTTTAAGGGCCCACGCGATGTGGGGGTTTGCGGTCATTGCGTATGGCCTACCCAACAAGACCCAAAGCACAATGAGGCCATGATCGAACTCATCTCCAACCCCCAGGCGTGGATTGCCTTCGCCACCCTCACCGCCCTTGAACTGGTTCTGGGCATCGACAACATCATCTTCATCTCGATTCTGGTCGACAAACTGCCCAAGGAAAGGCGTGAGTTCGCGCGCAGGATCGGTTTGTTCATGGCCATGTTCATGCGCATTGGTTTGCTCCTGGTGCTGGCCTGGATCGTGGGTTTGGTTGAACCTTTGTTCAGCGTTTTTGGGCAGCCGATATCCGGACGTGATGTGATCCTGATCCTGGGGGGCTTGTTCCTGATCTGGAAGAGCACCGGTGAAATCCACCAGTCCCTGGAAGGCGAAGAAGAGAGCCATGGTTCCAAGGCCGTGAAAGCCACCTTCGCCGCCATCATTTTGCAAATCATGGTCATCGACCTGGTGTTTTCGCTGGACTCGATCATCACGGCCGTGGGCATGGTCGACGACGTGCGGATCATGATTGCGGCGGTCATCGGTTCGGTGGCCTTGATGATGCTGTTTGCGGGGCCCATCGGGCGCTTTGTGTCGGACCATCCCACCATCAAGATGCTGGCGCTGTCCTTCCTGGTGGTGGTGGGTGTGGTGCTGGTGGCCGAGGGCTTTGGTCACCATGTGCCCAAGGGCTACGTCTACTTCGGCATGGCGTTCTCCTTGGGTGTGGAGATGCTCAACATCTACATGCGCAAGAAAACTGCCAAGAAGGTTCAGCTCAACGCGCCGCACATCCCGGGTTCTTGAACCTCAGGCGCTGACTCATTCAAGCAAGCCCGCCAGCTCCAGGCCCTGGCGGCCTTCGGGGTGGCGGCAGTCGATGTCCTCGAACTCGTTGATCTTGTCGATCTCGGTGCCCATGGCGATGTTGGTCACCTTTTCCAGGATCACCTCAACGACCACCGGCACCCTGAACTCTTGCGCCATGGCCCGCGCCTGAACCAGCGCGGCGCCAATCTTCTCGGGGTCGGTGACGCGCAGGCTCTTGCAGCCCAGGCCCTGCACCACCGCTTGGTGGTCGACACCGTAGCTCTTCAGCGTGGTGTCGTCCACGTTCTGGTTTTCAAAGGCCAGCTGCACGCAGAAGTCCATCTCAAAGCCGCGCTGGCTTTGGCGGATCAGGCCCAGGTAGCTGTTGTTGACCAGCACGTGCACATAGGGCAGCCGAAACTGCGCGCCCACCGCCAGTTCTTCGATCATGAATTGAAAGTCGTAGTCGCCCGACAGGCCCACCACGGTGCGGGTCGGGTCAGCCGCCACCACGCCCAGCGCGGCCGGCAGTGTCCAACCCAAGGGGCCGGCCTGGCCACAGTTGATCCACTGGCGTGGGCCGTAGACGTTGAGAAACTGCGCGCCGGCAATCTGGCTCAGGCCGATGGTGGTGACGTAGATGGTGTCGCGCGGGAAGACCTGGTTCATCTCCTCGTACACGCGCAGGGGCTTGATCGGGGTCTCGGTGTAGTGGGTCCTGCGCAACATCAGCTTCTTGCGTTCAGCACAGCGACTGGCCCAGTCGCTGAAGTCACTCAAGCGGTGCGCCGCCTTGCGCTCACGCGCCACCTGAACAAAAAGTTCCAGCGCGACCTTGGCGTCGCTGACGATGCCCAGTTCGGGGTTGAACACCCTGCCGATCTGGGTGGGCTCGATGTCCACGTGCACAAAGGTACGGCCCTTGCAGTAAACCTCGGGATTGCCGGTGTGGCGGTTGGCCCAGCGGTTGCCGATGCCGATCACGAAGTCGCTGGCCAGCATCGTGGCGTTGCCGTAGCGGTGGCTGGTTTGCAAACCCACCATGCCGGCCATCAAGGGGTGGTCATCGGGGATGGTGCCCCAGCCCATCAGGGTGGGGATCACGGGCACGCCTGTCAGCTCGGCAAACTCCACCAGCAGGTCGGACGCGTCGGCATTGATGATGCCGCCGCCGGCCACGATCAGTGGCTTGGCCGAGGCGGCCAGCATGTCCAGCGCTTTTTCAATCTGCTTGCGCGTGGCCGCAGGTTTGTAGACGGCCAGCGGTTCATAGCTGTCGATGTCAAATTCGATCTCGGCCATCTGCACGTCAAACGGCAGGTCAATCAACACCGGGCCGGGGCGGCCGCTGCGCATCAGGTGAAAGGCCTGTTGAAAGGCGCGCGGCACCAAGGCCGGTTCACGCACCGTCACGCTCCACTTGGTGACCGGCTTGCTGATGGACTCGATGTCCACCGCCTGGAAGTCTTCTTTGTACAGGCGGGCGCGCGGCGCCTGGCCCGTGATGCACAAAATGGGAATGCTGTCGGCGATGGCCGAATACAGGCCGGTGATCATGTCGGTGCCGGCCGGGCCGCTGGTGCCGATGCACACGCCGATGTTGCCGGCCTTGGCGCGCGTGAAGCCCTCGGCCATGTGCGAAGCCGCTTCAACGTGCCGCGCCAGTATGTGGGCAATCGACTCACGCTCGCGCAGCGCGGCATAGAGCGGGTTGATGGCCGCGCCGGGCACGCCAAAGGCTTGCGTCACACCTTCTTTTTCCATCACCAGCACGGCGGCCATCGCGGCCTTCATCTTTGCCATTGAAGTCTCCTGTTGTCTTGGGCTGCATCTTGGGCGCGGGTTCAGAGCAAGGGAATCGCCGTGGCGGGATAGGTGCTATTCCATGGTGGAATGACGCGGTGACAAAAAGCCTGCTGCCGCCCTTGCTGTTGAGTCTGGCCACTTGGCTGCTGCCCCTGGCCGCGATGGCCGCGCCGGCCTTGATGGAGGACAGCATGGCCCAGCGCCTGGCCGCCTGCGCGCTGTGCCACGGCAAGGAAGGCCGCGCGGCCCCCGACGGCTATCGGCCGCGCCTGGCGGGTAAACCGGCTGCTTACCTGGCCAACCAACTGAAGAACTTTCGCGATGGCCGCCGCCACTTTGGCGCCATGGTGGCCCTGGTGGACCCGTTGACCGACGACTACATCGACGCCATCGCACAGCACTATGCGGCGTTGGACTTGCCTTATGCCCAACCCCTTGTGACACCAGCCGACCCTGCCACACTGCTGCTTGGTCGCCAGCTGGCTTTGCTGGGTGACTCGACTCGCGGACTGCCGGCCTGCGCCGCCTGCCACGGCGCGGCGCTGACGGGCGTGCTGCCCAGCACACCGGGCCTGCTGGGTTTGCCCAAGGACTACCTCTTGGGGCAGCTGGGGGCCTGGGTCAACGGCCAACGTCGCGCGTTGGCGCCTGATTGCATGGCGCAACTGGCCCGCAAGATGAGTGGTGACGACATCTCAGCTGTGAGCACTTGGCTGGCGCAGCAGACCGTGCCCGCCGGGTCCAAGGCGGGCGTGGCGAGCGCCACCGCCTTGCCCATGCGCTGCGGCAGCGTGCCCCCAGCCCAGCCATGAGAACGCGCCCGCGCCGGCTGTTGATTGCTCTGCTGTTGGTGGTGGTCATGGCAGCAGTGATGCCCGTCTTGTGGGACAGAGCACCGCCCGTCGACGGCACCGCGCCCGCCTTACCCACGGCAGCAACGCTGGACCGCGGCCGCGTGCTGGCCCTGGCCGGCAACTGCGCCCACTGCCACACCGCGCGCGGTGGTGCCGCCTATGCCGGCGGCCGCCCCATCGACACGCCTTTTGGCACCGTGTTTGCGGGCAACCTGACTCCCGATCCCGACACCGGTTTGGGCCGCTGGACAGCGGCCGACTTCTGGCGTGCCCTGCACCACGGCCGCGGTGCAGACGGGCGCCGGCTGGTGCCCGTGTTTCCCTACACCGAGACCACCCGCATCACCCGCGAAGACAGTGACGCGCTGTGGGCCTGGTTGCGCACCGTGCCTGCGGTGAAGCAGCCCAACCTCAAGCATGACCTGCGCTGGCCCTATGGCACGCAAGGCGCGCTGGCGGTGTGGCGCACGCTCTTCTTCAGTCCGGGCTTATGGCAAGACGACAACCGCCAATCAGCCAGCTGGAACCGCGGCGCCTACCTGGTCAACGGCGCCGGCCACTGTGCGGCCTGCCACGGCGGGCGCAACGCCTGGGGCGGCAGCGCCAGCGCGGTTTTTGGCGGTGGCCTCATCCCCAGCCGCAATTGGTATGCGCCGGCCTTGAACCGGGCTGACCAGGCTGGTGTGGCGCACTGGCCGCTGCAAGACATCGTGGCACTGCTGCGCGACGGCAGCAGCCCCAGCGGCCAGGCCACCGGGCCGATGGCAGATGTGGTGCTGTACAGCACGCAGCACCTGCCACCTTCAGATCTGCAGGCGATCGCCCTGTACTTGAAGTCCCTGCCAGCCGACACCCAAGCACCTGCGCTGGCGCGCCTGACCGATCCCGCCAACCTGGTGCGCGCCGTCGACGCCGGCGCTGCCCTCTACCGCGACCATTGCGCCGCCTGCCACGGCACCCAAGGTGAAGGCGGCGTCTTGGCCGATGGCCGGCGGGTGATCCCGCCGCTGGCAGGCAACCGCACCGTGACCCAAGACCCACCGGCCAACTTGGTGCGCAGCATCGCGCTGGGCGGCTTTGGCGCGCCCACTGCAGGCAACCCACGGCCCTTCAGCATGCCGCCTTTTGCGCAGGTGTTGACCGAAACCCAGATCGCCGACCTGGCCACGTTCTTGCGCCGCAGCTGGGGGGCTCAAGCGGGCAGCGTCAGCGCCCATGAGGTGTCGCGCTGGCGTGGCGGTGGCGGGGAGTAGAGACTTTTTGGCCCTGCCGTGAGCCCTGGCGCCTGCTTTCCCGGCGTTAACCAGTGCAGCCGCCTTTTCCCTCCCACTTCACACCAACCGCTGGCGGCACCAACCTGAAGGAACCCAGTATGAAGACCCGACTGATCACCTTGGCCGCAGCAGCCGTGATGGCTTTGAACGCCGGCAGCGTCATGGCGCAAGACGAAAAGGCACTGTCGCCCGCGGTGGTGCAGCAACTCGACCTGATCAACCGCCTGGTGGCGTTGGGCGACGCGCGCAAAGACCCGGTTTTGTTGTTGGCTGCCGCCAGCATCCAGAAGAGCCTGGGTACCAGCACCGAAACCCTGCCGGCCCAGAGCACCGCACCCGAAGACATCATGGCCAGGGCCAAGGCTCTGTCGGTGGGGCGCAAAGACCTGTTGGATCTGGCCGAGGACCTGGGCGCCACCAAGGCCAAGGGAGCCTCGTGGCGCATTGACGCTGTGACCGGGCGTTCAACCTACCGGTACTGACCGCAGGAGCAAGGCGGACCTGCATCGACCCTGGACGGGGTTTGATGCGGGCCGCTGATCAGGCTTGGGCGGACCCAGCGCAGCAAAGCTTCAGTGCACGGCTCCACAATGGCAGTCCCCTGTTGTCCAGCTGAGGTTTTGCCATGATGAAGCTGTATTTCTCCCTTGCGCCCAACCCCATGAAGGTGGCGCTCTTTCTCGAAGAGGCCGCCGTGCCTTACGAGCCGATCGCGGTGGACACCCGCAAAGGCGAGCAGCACCAAGCCGCCTTCAAGGCCATCAACCCCAATGCCAAGGTGCCGGCTTTGGTGGACGGCGACGCGACCATTTTTGACAGCAACGCCATCCTGCTTTACCTGGCTGACAAGACCGGCCAGTTCCTGCCCGCCAACACCCCAGCGCAACGCGGCAGCATGTTGTCGTGGCTGATGTTCATCGCCAGCGGCATCGGGCCGTTTTCTGGCCAGAGTGTGCACTTCAAGCACTACGCGCCTGATCCCGGCAGCCACGGCTACGCCGTCAACCGCTATGACTTCGAGGCCTGGCGGCACTGGAACTTGATCGAGGAACGGCTGAGCCAGCAGCGCTACATGCTGGGCGACACCTACACGTTGGTCGACATGGCGCTGTGGGGCTGGATGCGCGCGGTGCCCTTTGTGCTGGGTGACGACGCCTGGGCCAAGCTGCCGCACACCAAGCGGCTGTTTGACGAGATCAACGCCCGCCCTGCGGCGCAGCGGGTGAATGAGCTCAAGACCCGCTTCACGTTCAAGACCGAGATGGACGATGCGGCGCGCCAGGCCATGTTTCCGCAGAACGAACGGCTGAAGGCTGCCGATCGTTGATTCGGCCAGCCATCCAGCCCGGCCCTGCGCCGGGCTGGACACAGATCCAGGCAGGCATGTGTACGGTATGGTTCCGAAATAGACTGATCGGTATTAAGTAAATACCATATGGTTCGTAAGGAAAACGGAAGAGTTCATACTCCGTCGCGGTGATGAAACACGGCAAGGCAAAGCCTGCTCCGGCAGGCCCGATTCGCGCCCATGTCACCGCAACGCAAACCTCCGCCAACCTGAAAGAAACCATGAAGAAACTGATCATTGCTGTCGCCTTGGGCGCATCGGTTCTGGCCGTGCAAGCCAAGGACATCGTTGACACCGCCGTTGCCGCAGGCACCTTCAAGACGCTGGCCGCAGCGCTGCAAGCCGCTGGCTTGGTCGACACCCTGAAGGGCAAGGGCCCATTCACCGTGTTTGCGCCCACCGACGAGGCCTTTGCCAAGATTCCCAAGGCCGACCTGGACGCGCTGCTGAAGGACAAGGCCAAGCTGACCGCTGTTCTGACGTATCACGTGGTCAGCGGCAAGGTGATGGCCAAGGACGTGAAGGCCGGCAAGGTCAAGACCGTTCAAGGCGGCGAACTGACGCTGGCCACCACGGGCGGTGTCACCGTCAACGGTGCCAAGGTGGTGGCTGCTGACATCGTTGCCGACAACGGCGTGATCCACGTGATCGACACCGTCGTGCTGCCGAAGTGATCTAAGGGTGGTGGGGCCACACGGGCCCAGGCGCCCGTTGGCCTGCCATGGCCGCAGTACAGTGGCCGCATGGACACTGTTACCGGCATCCGGCTCTTCATCCGCGTGGTGGAGACCGGAAGTTTCAGCAAGGCCAGTTTGGCCCTGGGGCTGACCCAGCCCACCGCCACCAAGCATGTGGCTGCGCTGGAAAAGCGGCTGGGTGCGCGCTTGCTTCACCGCAGCACCCGTGGTGTCACCCCCACCGAGGTGGGCGCGGCCTACTACGACAAGTGCAAGACCATAGCCCGCGAGATTGACGAAGCCGACAACCTGGCCTTGTTGATGCAAGCCCGTCTGGGTGGTGTCTTGCGCATCAGCACCAGCGTGGCCTTTGGGCGGCGGGTGGTGACGCCACTGGTGCTGGAGTTCATGCAGCTGCACCCCGACCTGCAGGTCGAACTCAGCTTTGAAGACCGCTATGTGAACCTGGTTGAACAGGGCATCGACGTGGCCGTGCGCATGGGCCGCTTGGCCGATTCGCAGCTGGGTGCGCGCTTCCTGGGCACCAACCCATGGGTGCTGGTGGCGTCCAAGGCCTATGTGGCTGCGCATGCCAAGCTGCGCAAGCCAGCTGATGTGGCTGCGCATGCCGCACTGGTCTACAGCACGGTGCAAGGCGACGAACGCTGGCACTTCACGGGCCCTGATGGCCAGACCGAATCGGTGGCGGTGCGCGGCCCGCTGCGCAGCAACAACCTGAGCGCGCTGTTGGAGGCCACCCGGGCGGGCCTGGGCGTGGCGGTGTTGCCGCGCTACGTGGCGCACGACGCCATCCAGGTCGGCGCGCTCCTGCCCCTGCTGGAACGCTGGTCCTTGCCCGTGCAAGAGATGCATGCCGTCTTCCCCAGCCCCAAGCTGCTGCCTGACAAGGTCAAGCGCTGGTGCGACTTTCTGGCACCGCGCTTTGGCGTGGACTGGTGGGCGCACTGACGTTGCTGGGGCGGGCACGAGCACCGCGCCTCTAGAGAGCGATTGGGTGCTGACCTGGGCTGACCTGGGTTGACAATCAGCCGGGTGAATCCCAACCCCGCCGCCACCCCCCGAGAACAGTTCCTGCAACGCCTGGCCCAGGCCCAGGCCGACGGCAGCTGGCAACGCTTGGTGCTGTCAAGGCCGCATGCCGCCGTGCACGCCGTGCTGCGGGTGCAGGTGCGGCCCTTGCTGATCAAGGGCCAGCCAGTGCTGAGCTTTGTGGACAGCCAAGCCACCAGCGACACCACCAAGAACCTGCCCGTGGCCCAGGGCCTGGCCCGGCTGGACGAACTGCTGGGCGACGGCTTTCGCAACGCCCACCTGTTCACTACCCGCCACGAGCTCCAGTTGAAGCTGGGCAAGAAGGGCCGCGCCGATGCGGGGCACTTGACCGAGCGCGCCACCACCGCACCGGCGGCAGCGCCGGCCAGCGCGGGCCATGACCGAAGCAAGCAGCGCTGGATCGAGCAAACTCGGCCCTTCCTCACCGCGCTGGGCGTGACCACCGCAGACCACCAGTTGGTGCCGGCCATGGCGCGCAAGTGGAAGCAGATCAACAAGTTCGTCGAGATCTTTGCCCAGGCCCTGCAGCGTTCGCCTTTGAAGGACCAAGCCCAACTGCGCGTCGTCGACTTCGGTGCCGGCAAAGCCTACTTGAGCTTTGCGGTACACGACTGGCTGACCCATGGGCAGGGCCTGCAGGCCGACGTGGTGGGCGTGGAATTGCGGCCCGACCTGGTGCAACAAGGTCAGGCCATCGTGCAGCGCCTGGGCTTGCAGGGCATGCAGCTGACGCAAGGCGATGTGCGCGACGCAGAACCAGAGCCCATGGACGTGATGATCGCGCTGCACGCCTGCGACACCGCCACCGACGTCGCCATGCATGAAGGGGTTCGCCGGGGCGCGGCGATCATTCTTTGCTCGCCTTGCTGCCACCAGCAACTGCGCCCTCAACTCATCGCGCCGCCGCTGCTGGCACCCATGCTGCGCCACGGCATTCACATGACCGAGCAGGCCGAGATGCTGACCGACACCCTGCGCGCCCTGCTGCTTCAGGCCGAGGGCTATGACACCCAGGTGTTTGAGTTCATCTCGCCCGAACACACCGGCAAGAACAAGATGGTGCTGGCGGTGAAGCGCGCTCAGCCGCTGCC
>JAYTVT010000083.1:0-48851 GCA_043743835.1 Betaproteobacteria bacterium | reverse complement strand
CAGCAGCACAAACGTGCGCCAGAACAGGCTGAACCCGACCTTCTTCTTCGTGGTCATGACGACTGCCGCTGGCCCGCTCGCCCGGTTGTGGGCTCAGGCCGCACCATCGGGCACAAATACATAACCCACGCCCCATACGGTCTGGATGTAGCGCGGCTGGGTCGCATCGGGCTCGATCAGTTTGCGCAGCCGTGACACCTGCACATCCAGGCTGCGGTCAAACGGCTCAAAGTCGCGGCCGCGCGCCAGTTGCGCGAGTTTGTCGCGCGACAGCGGCTGGCGCGGGTGCCGCACCAGGGCCTTGAGCATCGAGAACTCACCGGTGGTCAGTGCGATCGCATCGCCTTCGCGGGTCAGGCGGCGCAGTGACAGATCAAACTCGAACGGGCCGAAGTTCACCACCTGGGCTTCTTTGCTGGGCGCACCGGGTGCTTCCTGCGGCGGCCTGCGGCGCAGCACGGCGTGGATGCGGGCCAGCAGTTCACGCGGGTTGAAGGGCTTGGGCAGGTAGTCGTCGGCGCCCACTTCCAGGCCCACGATGCGGTCCACGTCTTCCACCTTGGCCGTCAGCATGATGATGGGTGTGGAGTCGCTTGCAGCACGCAAGCGCCGGCAAATGCTCAAGCCGTCTTCGCCCGGCAGCATCAGGTCCAGCACGATCAGGTCCACGGTTTCGCGGGTCAACACGCGGTTCAGTGCCTTGGAATCTTCGGCCAACAAGACGTCAAAGCCTTCTTGCGACAGGTAGCGGCGCAAGAGGTCGCGAATGCGCGCGTCGTCGTCGACGACCACGATGCGGTCGGGGCGGGGGTTGGCGGGCGTGGTCATGGGTGGCTCCCAATTTGTAACAGACGCATTGTGGGGGTCGAAAACAGGCGGCTTGGAGTGGAAATGACCGGCTGTTACATATCTTTCGACCGATATCCAGTTGTCAGAAGCTGTCAACCGGTGATGCAGACTTGGCGCTGTAGGCCCAGCGGCATGTCGCCGCAGCAGAACTTTCAACGAAAGCCACTTCATGAATTTGCAAGCGTCCCGAGCCCTTGTCCGCACCTTGGCGGCAGCCATGGCCACGGGTGGTGCCTTTGTTGCAGCCCATGCTCAAGCCCAGGCCCAGCTTCCACCCGCTGCTCAAAACGTGGTCAGCTTGAGTGCTTCAGCCAGTGTGGAAGTCAACAAGGACTGGTTGACGTTGGTTTTTTCGACCCAGCGCGATGGCGCGGACGCCGCCGCGGTGCAGACCCAGTTGCGCCAAGCCCTGGACGCCGCGCTGCTGGAAGCGCGCAAGGCAGTCGCGCCTGGCCAAGTCGAAGTCGAGACCGGCCAGTTTTCGCTTTACCCGCGCTACAACAGCAAAGGCGGCATGACGGGCTGGCAAGGCAGCACCGAGCTGATCGTGCAGGGGCGCGACACGCAAACCATTTCCCAGCTGACCGCCCGCATCTCGACGCTGACGATCTCTCGGGTTGGCTTTTCGCTGTCCAGAGAGGCGCGCGAAAAAATGGAAGGTGATGTTTCCGCACAAGCAATAGCCCGTTTCCGGGCCCGAGCCGAGGCCATGACCAAGCAATTTGGATTTGGCAGCTATGTGGTGCGCGAAGTGCAGGTCTCGTCGGACCAGGTTCAAGGCCAACCCCTGCAGATGATGCGTGCCCAGGCCATGAGCGCTTCAGCCGATGCGGCCTTGCCCGTGGAGGCTGGCAAGGCGACGGTGACGGCCACCGTGAGCGGCAGTGTCCAGATGAAGTAGCGGGCTGGCGCGGTGCTGGCAGGGTCGGGCCATAGCGTGTCCATTGATACGATGCGATGCGTGCCTCACCCCGCAATGGCGGCGGCAAACTGCAACCAGCTACACAACAGCCCATGAACCAGCCGCAGCTTCGACACCTTCAATGCCTGACTGCCGCCGGTCTGCATCGCATGGCCTATTGGGAATGGGGTGACCCTGCCAACCCGAAGGTGGTGGTCTGCGCGCATGGCTTGACCCGCCAGGGGCGGGACTTCGACACGCTGGCGCGCGACCTGTCCAGCCACTACCGCGTGGTTTGCCCCGATGTGGTCGGGCGAGGTCGCTCGGGCTGGCTGGCCGACCCCATGGCCTATGGCGTCCCGACTTACCTGTCCGACATGGTCACGCTGGTGGCGCGGCTCAACGTCGAGCAGGTCGACTGGGTAGGCACGTCCATGGGTGGGCTGATTGGCATGGCGCTGGCGTCCTTGCCAGGCTCGCCGGTGTCCCGGCTGGTGCTCAACGATGTGGGGCCGGTGGTAGAACCGGCCTTCGTTCAACGTCTGGCCGCCTACCTGGGCGTGCCCATGCACTGGAAGACGGAGCAGGAGGCGGCCGCCAGCCTGCGCGTGATCTCCCTAGGCTTTGGGCCACACACGGATGAAGAGTGGTTGGAACTCACCCGGCCCCAATTGGTGCCCGACGTCAAGGACGGCGTGGCCGGCTTCAAATCCCATTACGACCCTGCGATTGCCGTACCCGTGCGTGCCATGACGCCCGAGATCGCCGCGGCTGGCCAGGCCATGCTGTGGCACATGTACGACCGCATCACCTGCCCGACCTTGCTGTTGCGTGGAGCCGATTCCGACCTGCTGGCCGTCTCCACTGCGCAGGCGATGGCGTCCCGGGGCCCGCGCGCTCGTGTGCATGAGTTTGCCGGGGTCGGGCATGCGCCCACATTGGTTCAGGCTGATCAACGGGCCGTGGTGCGGCAATTCCTGTTGGGCCCATGAAAGCAGCCGAGGCGGCGCCCACAGAAGGCGCTGCAGCCATTGTTCATCTGGCCAGTGCTGCGGCTGACGAAGCGGCGGCCAGCACGGCCGAGAGCGTCGCCCGGGCGCGTGCTTTTGCCGAGCCCTTGCTGACCGGCGAGACGCTGGACACTGGCGAGCCGGCGATGGGCCATGCTGATGGCGTTGCCCTGGTGCTGGGCAGCATGGGCGCCGCGCCGGCCTTGTGCGCAGCGGCTTACCTGGTCTACGCGGGCGATTACTTGCAACGCCCTGAGGAAGTGGTGCGCAAAGCCTTTGGCGAGTCCTACGCCAGCCTGGTGACCTTGACACGCAAGCTGGTGCAGATCCAGCGCGCCGCTCGGTCGGCGCAGGTGGGCCCCGGCCAGCGCGCCGAGCAGACCGAGCGCGTGCGCAAGATGCTGCTGGCGTTTTCACGTGACCTGCGGGTGGTGCTGCTGCGCTTGGCTTCGCGGCTGCAAACCTTGCGTTGGTTTGCCGCCAGCAAGACACCTTGCCCGCCCGAACTGGCGGCCGAAAGCCTGCAGGTATTTGCGCCGCTGGCCAATCGGCTGGGCATCTGGCAAGTGAAGTGGGAGCTCGAAGACCTCTCGTTTCGCTTCCTTCAACCCCAGGACTACCAGCGAGTAGCTCGGCAGGTGGACCAGACCCGGGCGGCGCGCGAGCTCAGTGTGGTGGCGGCGCGTGACGAGTTGTTGACGCTTCTGCAGGCGCACGGGCTGAAGGCCGACGTGCAAGGCCGCCCCAAGCACCTGTACAGCATCTGGAAAAAAATGCAGGGCAAGGGCTTGCAGTTTGAGCAGGTGCTGGATGCCCGGGCCCTGCGCGTTCTGGTGCCCGACGTGCCTTCCTGTTATGCCGCCTTGGCCCGGGTGCACGAAGCATTGCGCCCGGTAGACGGCGAGTTCGACGACTACATTGCCAGGCCCAAGCCCAATGGCTATCAAAGCCTGCACACCGTGGTTCAAGGTGCCGACGGTCGGCCGCTGGAGGTGCAGATTCGCACCCGCGCCATGCACGAACACGCCGAACACGGCGTGGCCGCACACTGGATGTACAAAGAAGCGGGCACGCGTGGGTATGCCGGCGTCAGTGCCAGCGGCGAGTTTGAAGAGCGGGTGGCTGAAGCGCGCAAGGCCGTGCTGCGTGAACTGCTGGCCTGGGAGCGTGACTTCGCGGGTCTGGGTGGCAGTGCCGACAGCGCGGCCTTTGACGACCGCATTTACGTCTTCACACCGCAAGCGACCATCATCGACCTTCCCACGGGGGGCACCGCGGTGGACTTCGCCTACGCCGTGCACACCGACTTGGGCCATCGCTGCCGTGGCGCCAAGGTGGACGGCGCGCTCGTCACCCTCAACACGCCGCTGCAGTCAGGGCAAACGGTGGAGGTGGTGGCTGCCAAAGAGGGGGGGCCGTCGCTCGACTGGCTGAATGCCGACCTGGGTTATCTGGCCAGCCAACGCTCCAGGGCCAAGGTGCGGGCCTGGTTCAACGCTCAGGCTCAAGTGCAGACCATCGCCCGCGGCCGTGAACTGGTGGAGCGGCTGCTGCAGCGCGAAGGGCGCACCGCGCTGGAGCGCGACACGCTGGCCGAGCAGCTGGGCTTCAAGAGCGCCGAGAGCTTGTTTGAAGTGGTAGGCAAAGACGAGTTGTCGCTGCGCACCATCGAAAACCTGCTGCGCCCGGCACCGGCCGAGCCCGATCCGGAGGCGATTCTGTTGCACCGCCCGCGCAGCGAGGCTGGTGGTGGCCGCGGTGGTGTGCTGGTGGTGGGCATGGACTCGCTGCTGACCAACCTTGCGCGCTGCTGCAGGCCGGCACCACCCGATGCGATCAGTGGCTTTGTCACCCGTGGCCGCGGCGTGGCGGTGCACCGGCGCGACTGCAGCAATTTGCGCCACATGGCTCAGGGGTCGCCGGGCCGCGTGATCGATGTGGAATGGGGTGTGCCGGGTGGCAATCGGCCTGCGGTCTACCCCTTGGATGTGGCTGTTGAAGCCGCCGACCGTCCTGGTCTTTTGCGCGACATCTCGGAAGTCTTGGCCAAAGAGAAAATGAACGTTACCGCCGTTCATACCCAAAGCGCCAAAGATCGCAGCACCGCCTGGATGACCTTGACCGTGGAGGTCGCCGATGTTGCTCGGCTGTCTGCGGTGCTGACCCAGATTGCCCGTGTGCCGGGCGTTCGTCACGCTCGTCGCAAGTAGCTCTCAGACCGAAGTGGCCAAAGTCTCCTATATACTGTTGGGCTTGCCCCAGGCGCGTAGCTCAGCTGGTTAGAGCACCACCTTGACATGGTGGGGGTCGTTGGTTCGAGTCCAATCGCGCCTACCAATTTCGGTAGATGAAACAAGCACCTGGTGTTCCGCACCGGGTGCTTTTTTCTTGTCCGCAGCCCAGACGAGGTAGCCTGGCCGGCCAGGCGGGCGCGGCCGTCCCACCGACACGCCCTGCAACTGAGACCCAGTCCCTTTGGCACCACGCTGACGCCATTGGCGCTGCGCCCGCGTGTTTTCGTCGCATCCGAGCCAGAGATGCCTTGCCTTGGCGTTAGCCTAGGCGCACTTACCAACTTTGGCGGCCGAGCTTTGGGCTGGGCTTCTAAACCATGCGACATCTGTTCTTTGTGCTGGCGCTGACCAGCGTTCTCGTTGCCTGCAACCGCACCAGCACCACCGATCCTGCAGCGCCCAAGGCTGCGTCAGCCGCATCAGCCTCCGCGGCCAAGGCGACTGAGCCGACCAAGGCACAGGCGGTGTTGCTGTTGTCCCCAGAAGACCTGCGCACCGTTTCCTCGACACTGCGCACCACCGGGCCTGTCATCTCCGGTTCCTTGCAGCCCGAGCGGCGAGCCGACTTGCGTGCTGAAGTGGGAGCCATCGTTCAGCAAGTGCTGAAGGAAAACGGTGAAGCGGTGCGCACGGGTGAGCTCTTGGTGCGTCTGGACGACTCCGCCATTCGCGACAGCCTGACCTCGGCTGACGAAGCGGTGCGCGCGTCAACCCAGGCCTTCGATCAGTCTGAGCGTCAGTTGCAGCGGCTCAAGACCCTGCAGGCGCAAGGCATGACATCGACGCAGGCGCTGGAGGACGCTGAAGTGCGCCGCAACAACGCGCAGAGCGACCTGGTGGCGGCCAAGGCGCGGGTGGCCACGGCCCGCCAACAACTGCGCCGCACGGAAGTGCGCGCGCCGTTTGACGGCGTGGTCAGCGAGCGCAAGGTTTCCGCAGGGGACACCGCGCAGGTGGGCAAGGAACTGCTCAAGGTCATCGATCCCAAGAGCATGCGTTTTGAAGGTTTGGTGTCGGCCGACCGCATGCATGAGCTGAAACTGGGGCAGGGTGTGGCCTTCCGGGTCAATGGATTTGCGCAGAACGACTTTGTGGGCAAGGTGCGGCGCATCGATGCCGCGGCCAACGCCACCACGCGCCAGGTGGAAGTCATCGTGGGGTTTGTGGACCCGGCGGTCGCGCCCAAGGTTGCCGGGCTCTACGCCGAAGGCAGCGTTCAGACGGGGGGCTTGCAAGCGCTGATGTTGGCGGGCTCGTCCATTGTGCGGGTGGGCGATGCGGCCTTCGTGTGGCGCATTGACACAGCCACCTCGCGTGTCAACAAGGTGTCAGTACAGCTGGGCGAGCGTGACCTGCGCAGTGGTGACACACCGGTGCTGTCAGGCTTGGTGGCCGGCGATCGTGTCTTGCGCAGTCCGGGCAGCTCGTTGGTCAGTGGCCAGTCATTCGAATTCAGCAAGGCCGCTGTGGCTGCCACCATGCCATCGGCTTCTGCCAGCGGCAACTGAGGGCCAGGCCATGTTTCTTTCTGAATTTAGCATCAAGCGGCCGGTGGCGATGATCGTCATCATCATCGCGTTGATGGCGCTCGGCCTGCTGGCCTTGAGCAAGTTGCGCGTCAACCAGTTTCCGGATATCGAGCAGCCTGTGCTCACCGTAGGCATTGCCTACCCAGGGGCGTCGCCCGACACGGTGGAGCGCGAGGTCATCAACCGCATCGAAAAGGCACTGCAAGGCATTGCCGGGGTTGACCGCGTGCAGTCCACCGCCAGCGAAGGCAACGCTCGCCTGGTGCTGATCTTCAACTTCAACAAGAACATGATCGAGGCCGCCGATGAGGTGCGCAATGCGATAGGTTCCGTGCGCCACAAGTTGCCCACCGAAATACGAGAGCCGGTTCTGCAGCGCCTGGACCCGGCGGCGCAGCCCATCATGCAGCTGGCACTCTCGTCCACCAGCCAAAGCCACGCGCTGATATCGCGGCTGGCCGAAGACCAGCTGGCGGACCGCTTCCGCGCCATCCCGGGTGTGGCGGTGGTCAATGTCAATGGTGCCTTGCGGCGTGAGTTGACGGTGCTCTTGCGGGCCGACAAGCTGCGCGAAAACGCGGTGTCGGTGACCGAGGTGGTGTCTGCCCTGCGTGCCCAAAACGCAACCGCGCCGGTTGGCCGCGTGAAAGGCAAGCTGGAAGACCAGAGCATCCGCCTGGTCGGCCGTATCGAGTCGCCCGCTGAATTCGAGCAGATCGTGGTCAAGCGTCGCGGTACCGAGCTGGTGCGCCTGGGCCAGGTGGCCACGGTGCAGGACGGCTTTGCCGAGTTGAGCGGCTTTTCGGTGCGCAGTGGCAACCCCAACGTGGGCCTGTCCGTCATCCGCACGCGCGACGCCAGCACGGTGACCGTGGCCGACGGGGTGCGCAAGCTCAGCGCCGAGGTCAACCTGACCTTGCCCAAGGGCACACGGCTGGAGATCACGCAAGACGGTGGCGAAGACGCTGCCAGCAGTTTGAACAACGTGATCCATGCGCTGGTCTTTGGCGCGGGGCTCACCGTGCTGGTGGTCTATGTTTTCCTCAACTCCTGGCGCTCGACCTTGATCACCGCGCTGAGCCTGCCGACCAGCGTGGTGGCGGCTTTCATTGCCGTGTGGTTGGCTGGTTTCACGCTCAACTTCATGAGCCTGCTGGGTTTGAGCCTGGCCATCGGCGTGTTGATCGACGACGCCATCGTGGTGCGAGAAAACATCGTGCGTCACATGGAGCGCGGCGCCGACCGCATGACGGCGGCGCGTGAAGGCACTGCCGAGATTGGCCTGGCGGTGGCCGCCACCACCTTTGCCATCGTCGCGGTGTTTGTGCCGGTGGCTTTTATGCCCGGTGTCAGTGGCGAGTGGTTTCGGCCCTTTGGTGTGACGGTGGTGGCCTCGGTGCTGGTCAGCCTCTTCATCAGTTTCACGCTCGACCCCATGTTGTCGGCTTATTGGGGTGATCCGCCCGGTCACCACCAGGCGCCGAAGAAGGGCATCAGCAAGCTGTTGGCACGCTTCAACGACTGGTTTGACCACCAGGCCGATCGTTATGGCCGGGTCATTGCCTGGGCCCTGCACCACCGCCGCTGGATGGTGGCATTTGCCGTGCTCAGCCTGGTGGGTGCCATGACCATGCAGGCCAAGTTTGGGGGCTCCAGCTTCCTGCCTTCATCGGACGTGGGCGTGCTGGCCATCGATGTGCGCACGCCGTCCAGCAGCAGCCTGGAATACGGCCGCCTGAAGGTGGAGGCTGCGGCCAGCCTCGCGCGGCAGCTGCCCGAGGTGAAGGCCACCAACAGCTTTGTCAACGCCAGTGGGGGCCGCGTGTATGTTGACGTGGGCAAGAGCACCCAGCGCAAGCGGTCTTCGGTAGAAATCGCACAAGAGCTGCGCACGGTCACCGCCCGTCTGGTGGGTGCCGAGTACGTGGTGCTCGACGACCTGGCCAACGGCGCGCAAAAGCCGGTGCAGATCCGTTTCACGGGGCTGGAGTCGCGCAAGCTGCTCGACATCACCAACGAGTTCATGGACAAACTGCGCCAGGTGCCCGGCGCGGTGGACGTGGGCCTGTCCGAGCAGGACCCGCAAAACGAGCTGAGGATCGAACTCGACAGGGGGCTGGCCAACACCCTGGGCATCAGCGTCAGCGATGCGGCTCAGGCCTTGCGGGTGGCCTTTGCCGGGGTCGAGGTGGGTGACTGGGTAGACCCGATTGGCGAGACGCGCGACGTGTCGGTGCGCCTGCACCCCAGCGACCGGGTTGACGCCAGCAACATCGAACGTCTGCCCATCACGGTGACCGGCAGCAACCGCATGGTGCCGCTGGAGCAGATCGCCACGGTGACCATGGGCAAAGGTCCCAGCCAGATTCAGCACGCCAACGGCAAGCGCACCATCAGTGTGGCCGCCAATGCGCAGGGACGCTCGCCCGGTGAAATCACGGCCGACGCCTTGAAGATCGCCCGCGCCATGGACTATCCGGTTGGCTACGGTCTTGAACTGGCTGGCGCTTCACGCGACCAGCAGGAGGTGTTCAAGCAGATGGGCATTGCGCTGGTGTCGGGCATCGCGCTGATGTACCTGATCTTGGTCATGCAGTTCAGCAGTTTTTCGGCGCCTTTGGCCGTGATGCTGTCTCTGCCGCTGAGCTTGATTGGCGTGGTGCTGGCCTTGCTGGCCACGCGTGGCACGCTGAACCTGATGAGTTTCATTGGCGTGATCATGTTGATGGGTTTGGTGGCCAAGAACGCCATCCTGCTGCTGGACGCAGCGCGCACGCTCGAGAAGCAGGGTGTGGACCGCGAAGAGGCCTTGATGGCTGCGGGGCGCATGCGCTTGCGGCCTATTCTGATGACCACCTTTGCGCTGATCGCAGGCATGCTGCCGGTGGCCATCGGCGTGGGTGAGGGCGGTGAGTTCTACCGACCCATGGCCGTGGCCATCATCGGCGGCACCATCACCAGCACCGTGCTGACGCTGTTGGTCATTCCCAGCTTCTACGACAGCATCGAGACCTCGCGTGATCGTGCGGTGGCCAAGTTTGGCCAACGTGCGCTGCGCTGGAACCCGTTCTTCGCTTTTGTGGTCACTTTCGGCGAAGCCATCCTGACGTTGGTGTTCGTGCGTTTTGTCTGGCGCACGGTCAGGGGCTGGCTGGGTTGGGGCCCGCAGCAGGGCGATGGGCCCGGCGCGCAGCCGGTCTGAGTACCAGGTTTTGACTGGGGAGATGCAGTTGAACATGGACCTGCTGCCGCAGATCGAGCGCATCGCCCGTCAGGCCGGGGACTTGATCCTGCAGGTCTACGGCGCCAGCTTCGAAGTTCGCGACAAGGCCGATGCATCCCCCGTCACCGAGGCCGATGAGCGTGCCGAGGCACTGATCGTGGCCGCCTTGCAGGCGCTGACGCCTGACGTGCCCATCGTGGCCGAAGAGGCCGCGGCCCGCGGTGCCACACCCACGCCCGGTGACCGTTTCTGGTTGGTGGACCCGCTGGATGGCACGCGCGAGTTTGTGTCGCGCAATGGCGAGTTCACCGTGAACATCGCGCTCATCGAAGCCGGGCAACCGGTGCTGGGCGTGGTGCTGGAACCGGTGGCCGACCGCCTTTACGCTGGGGCACTAGGGCAGGGTGCCTGGGTGCAAGACGCAGGCGGGCGGCGCGCCATGGTCTGCCGCCCCGTGCCGCCAGCCGCGGCGCCGGGCTGGGTTCTGGCTTGCAGCCGTTCGCATGGCGATGAAGCCGCGTTGACCCAGTGGCTGGCCGGTCGACCCGTGGCCCAGCGTCTGGCCGTGGGCTCTTCATTGAAGTTTGGCCTGATCGCCAATGCGCAGGCCGATGTCTACCCCCGCTTGGGGCGAACCATGGAGTGGGACACCGCCGCCGGACATGCTGTGTTGCTGGCCGCTGGCGGCAGCGTCACCGACTTGCAGGGCCATGCCTTGCGCTATGGCAAGCCGGGTTTTGAGAACCCCCACTTCGTGGCCTGGGGCCAACGCTGAACGAACCACCCGGTGGCGGGGAAAACCCCGCGCCTGAGGCGCTGAACGCGGCTCCTAGAATGCCTGCAGTGCGCCCGCCTTGGGCCTCGCAAAGGAAGCCACCCATGCCCACGTCTCGCAAAGCCTCGGCTCCCGCGCCAGAAGGTGAGGCCGCCAACGGCGTGCGGGTGTTGAAGAAGTACCCCAACCGCAGGCTTTACGACACCCAGAGCAGCAGCTACATCACCCTGGCCGATGTGAAGCTGATGGTCTTGGCTGGCGAGGACTTTGAGGTGCGCGATGCCAAGACCGCCGAGGACCTGACGCGCAGCATCCTGCTGCAAATCATTCTGGAGGAAGAGTCAGGCGGCGTGCCCATGTTCACGGCCGCCACCTTGAGCCAGATCATCCGGTTTTATGGCCACGCCATGCAGGGCGTGATGGGCTCGATGCTGGAGCAGAACATGTCGGCCTTTGCCGAACTGCAAAAGAACTTCATGGCCCAAAGCGTGGGCATGGTCGACCCCAAGCGACTGAACCCGGAGGCCTGGACCCAGTTTCTCAGCGCGCAGCCAGGCCCTCTGCAGGGGCTGATGGGCAGCTATGTGGAGCAGGGCAGGGCCATGCTGGAACAGATGCAGGAAGCTGGCAAGATGTTCCCCGGCATGGGCGGCTTTCCCACGGCCAAAAAGTAGTTTGGCGGGTGTGGGAGCGCGGTGCATCAAAATCGCACCATGACCGCACCCACCGACACCCTGAGCCCTGCCACCAAAGCCCCCACTGTGGGCTTTGTGTCACTGGGCTGCCCCAAAGCGCTGACCGACTCCGAACTCATCCTCACGCAACTGCGTGCGGAAGGCTACGAGACCAGCAAGACCTATGCGGGCGCTGACCTGGTCATCGTCAACACCTGCGGCTTTATCGACGACGCGGTGAAGGAAAGCCTGGACACCATCGGTGAAGCGCTGGCCAGCAATGGCAAGGTCATCGTCACCGGGTGCTTGGGCGCCAAGTCGGGCAGCGATGGTGGCAACCTGGTGCGCCAGATTCACCCCAAGGTGCTGGCCGTTACCGGCCCACACGCCACGCAAGAGGTGATGGACGCGGTGCACCTGCATGTGCCCAAGCCGCATGACCCGTTTGTGGACCTGGTGCCCGCCGCGCGTGAAGAGTTTCGGGGTGTGGCCGGCATCAAGCTCACGCCGCGCCACTACGCCTACTTGAAGATCAGCGAAGGCTGCAACCACCGCTGCACTTTCTGCATCATCCCCAGCATGCGCGGCGACCTGGTGTCGCGGCCCATTGGCGATGTCTTGGGTGATGCCCGGGCGCTGTTTGAAAGTGGTGTCAAAGAACTGCTGGTCATCAGCCAAGACACCAGCGCCTATGGTGTGGACATCAAGTACCGCATGGGCTTCTTTGATGGGCAGCCCGTCAAGACGCGCATGCTCGACCTGTGCGAGCGGCTGGCCGCTTTGGCCGAGCCCTTCGGAGCCTGGGTTCGGCTGCACTACGTCTACCCTTACCCGCACGTGGACGATGTGCTGCCGCTGATGGCCCAGGGCCGTGTGCTGCCTTACCTGGATGTGCCTTTCCAGCACGCCCACCCCGACGTGCTCAAGCGCATGAAGCGCCCGGCCAGTGGTGAACGCAACCTGGAGCGGCTGGCCAAGTGGCGCGAGATCTGCCCTGAGATCGTCGTGCGCTCGACCTTCATCGCGGGCTTTCCCGGCGAGACCGAAGCTGAGTTTGAGACGCTGCTGGACTTTGTGCGCGAAGCCCAGATCGACCGCGCCGGCTGTTTTGCCTATTCACCGGTGGAAGGCGCGACGGCCAACAGCATCCCCGGCATGCTGCCGCAAGAAGTGCGCGAAGAGCGCCGGGCCCGCTTCATGGCCGTGGCCGAGGCCGTGTCCACAGCCAAGCTGCAGCGCCGGGTAGGCGCCACCATGCAGGTGCTGATCGACCATGCCCCGGCTTTGGGCCGCAAGGGCGGCCTGGGCCGCAGCTACGCCGACGCCCCGGAAATCGACGGCACGGTTCGCCTGTTGCCACCCGAAAAGGCCAGCAAGACGCTGAAGGTGGGCGAATTCACGCGCGCGCGCATCGTGGCCGCCGATGGCCACGACCTGGTGGCTCAACCCATTTGACTTTGTTTGCAGCACACATGACCTCAGAACTCATCACCGGCCTGATCCACCACGCCTACCAGCCGCCCGCCGGCTTTGAATCACCGGCACCGGGCGTGTTCAAGGCCAGTACCGTCATCTTCCCCAACACCGCCGCCTTGCGCGCGCGCGACTGGCGCCGGCGCGACGGCTACACCTACGGGCTGCATGGCACGCCGACCACGTTCATGCTGGAAGAGCGCATCGCGTCGCTTGAAGGTGGCCTGCACTGTGTTCTGGTGCCCAGCGGGCTGGCGGCGGTGGCGCTGGTGGACATGGCCTTGCTCAGTCCGGGTGACGAGGTCCTGCTGCCTTCCAACGTGTATGGCCCCAGCCGCGAGCTGGCGCGCAACGAGTTGAAGCGCTGGGGCATCACCCACCGTCTTTACGACCCCATGGACGCCAAGGCGCTGGCGGCCATGATCGGACCGCAGACCCGTTTGATTTGGCTGGAGGCCGCGGGTTCGGTGACGATGGAATTCCCCGACCTGACCGGGCTGGTTCGTGTGGCGCGTGAAAAAGGCGTGACCACGGCGCTGGACAACACCTGGGGCGCCGGCATCGCGCTGCGTGGTTTCGACCACGGCATCGACATTGTCATGCAGGCCCTGACCAAGTACCCCAGCGGTGGTGGTGACGTGTTGATGGGCTCGGTGACCACCCGCGACCAGGCACTGCATGAACGCATCAAGCTGACCCACATGCGCCTGGGCCTGGGCGTGGCGGCCAACGACGCCGAACTGGTGCTGCGCGGCTTGCCCACCATCGCGGTTCGTTACGCGGCGCAGGACGCTGCCGGGCGGGCCTTGGCCCAGTATCTGGCCACCCGGCGTGAAGTCAGCCAGGTGTTGCACCCAGCACTGCAGGGCACGCCTGGACACCACCATTGGAAGGCCAGTTGCACACAAGCGGCAGGTTTGTTTTCGGTGATGTTTGACGCGCGGTTCAGCGTGGCGCAGGTGCATGCCTTTGTGGACGCGCTGCGCCTGTTCAAGATCGGCTACTCCTGGGCCGGGCCGGTCAGCCTGGTGGTGCCTTACGAGGTGAGCGCCATGCGTGAAGCGGGCCACGGCCCCGCAGGGCACCTGGTGCGGTTTTCCATGGGCCTGGAGGCCGTTTCAGACCTGCAGGCTGATCTGGAACAGGCCTTGGCCGCCGCGTTCTGAGGTCCTTCCAGCCGTCGCCTTGTTCGGCGCCGTCACCGCCTTGGTGTGAACAAGTTTGATGATGCGAGGCCTTGCCCCGCATCATCATCAGCTTCAAGGCCGGGTGAAGAGGTGAACGCCAGATGCAAAGCCGTTGCCGGTGTTGAGCAGCGTTGAAAACACCAAGCCATTGGCCTGGGTGCCGACAAAGTTGCCGTTGAACACGCTCGATGTTGGCGTGAAGGCCGTGCAGCCGGAACAAGTGCCTGAGCTGTAGCGCCCGTTGAAGGCGCCCGAGGCGGCTGTCGCGTCATAAGTGGCATTGCCGTTCAGGCTGGAGAACGCCAAGGTGCCGATCTGGAAGCCCAGGTTCTGCAGCGCGACGCTGCGGGTGGCGAAGTTCACGGCGATGTTGCCGCTGACCCCTTGCAGCAGGCCACCGGCCGGCGTGAAGGTGGCGCTGGCGCTTGCCGGTACGGTACGTGTGGCGTCCGCGAACACGTAGTCCACCCGGCCCAACGAAGGCGCTGTCTGCAGCTGCCCCGAGACCCGCACCGCTGCACTGGCGCCGGCGGCTGACAACCACGAGCCCCAGTAAGCCACGGTGCCGTCGGCCAAGGACAGCTGCCCGGCATTGGCGACGGCCGCCCCGCCGCGGTCGGCCACAACCCCTTCGGCAGCGGTGCGAATCTGCTCCAGGGTCCCGGCGCTGGTGCGCACGTCGGCGCCGCGCCACACGCTGGGGCTGGTCAAACTGCGGGCGTTGGCGGTGTTGACGTCGTAGCTCAGCGACAGCGACACCACCTGGTTGGGCAGGGCGTTGGCGGTGGAGCCCGCCTGGTTGCTGGTGTATTCGTTGGCGGCGCTGCGCTGGGCGCTTTCATTGGCCGCTGGTACGGTTACCACCGTCAAACCCGACTGCAAGGCAGCCAGCGCGCGCGACAGGTCCACCACATAGGCAACCTTGCCACGGTCTACCGCGGCACCGGCGGCGGCCTGCATCACGGCGCGCAACTGCAGTGCCGACGACACGTTCACGTCGGGCATCGACTGTTGCTGTTCCACAGCCAGGCCAAATCCTGGGTCCAGCTCGGCAGCGCGCCTGAACGAGTCGCGGGCTTCGGAAAAGCGCCCTTGGTCCTTCAGATCCAGCCCTTGAGAGAAAGCGCGAAAGGCTTCGACGTTGCTGGTCTGGAAGCGCTCGATCTTGGCGCGAACCTCGGGGCTCAGTTGATCCAGCGACACGCCCGCTGCACGCAGGATCCCGAAGGTCATGGCCTTCTGGGCTTTGAAGACGGCCGACAGGTCGCCGCGTTCGTTGACCACGCCCAGGCTGTCGCCGCTGCGGCTGTCGATGACGGCACCTTCCAAAGCAAAGCCACCAGCGCGAACTTGGGCCCACGCTGCAGAGCCGCAGAACAGGCCTCCGACGACCAGCGCCAACGCGCCCAACTGTTTGGGTTTCATGGCTGCACCTCAAAGTTACCGACCACCACTTTTTCCGCCCGCATCAGGCGACCCGAACGTACGGCCGAAGCCTTGTCGGCCAAGCCGCTGTCGCCCAGCTTGGCTTCGTTGACCAGCAACTGCACCTTTTCGCGCTCCAGCACCTTCAAGCCCGGCACCTTGGACAGGTCGGCGATGATCATGGCCGCCAAGCCTTTGGCCATGGCGCGGTAGTTGGCGTCACCCTGGTTCACAAAGGCCTGCACGGCGATGCTGCCGGGTTCGGGCGGTGTGCTCACCACTTCGCGTTCGCGGGCCACCGCGGCCACCACTTCTTGCTGCAGTTGGGTTGACGACAGCAAGGTCAAGGTTTTGGGCACGTCGCGGGCCGCAGCACCTTCGGGGTCTTCGCGGGCGTATTGCTGCAGCCAGTCCAGCGCGCTGGCGTTGTCTTCCTGGCGCAGCGCGATCAGGCCGCGGTAGTAGGGCACCAAGGTCTCGCCCGGGGCGATGCGGCGCACGGTGTCCAAGGCTTGGATCGCCACGGCATCATTGCCGGCATTGAAAGCTTCCAGCCCGGTCTTGAGCATGCTGGCCACCTCGGTGCGGCTGCGCAGCGCCGCCGATTGGCTGCTGGAGGTGCTCAGGATGCTGGGTTGCGAAGCCAGCACCTCGGGCCGGTTGCTGGCATCCACCCAGCGGAAGCTGCGGTTGCGCAACACCGAGCGGCCGCCCTGGTACTCCAGCACCGCTTCGCCCTGCGCGATGCGGCCATACAGGCCCTTGGGCAGCGTGCAGCCCGTGGCGCAGTCCTCCAGCTTCAAGAAGCCGTTGGTGCGCACACTGCGGTTGCCCATGTCGACTTGCCAGTCCCGACCGGCGCCGGCACTCAGCGCCAAACCACCGCGGGACAGGGTCAGGCGCCGGGCCTGCGCGGCAGGCAGTTTCACTTCGCTGGCTGCCGACAGCACCACCATGCTGCCGTCGCCCATCAGCAGGTGAACGGCGCTCTCGGGCCCGGTGAGCAGGGTGGTGCCGGCCACCGCCTGACCCAGCTGCACCGGCGCGCCGTTGCTTTTGACTTCCCCTTGAAAGCTCACGATCTTGGCGTCCAGGGCTTGGGCCAAAGCCGCCGTCACGGGCAGCAAGGCCAAGCCGAGTGCCAGGGCGGCCGCCGAAATCAGGGGGTGGTGTGCTCGATGCAAATTCATTTCAGGCCTCCGGGGCTCAGAACTGGTAGCGCAACTTCAAGGCCAAGGCCTTGCGGCTGCTGTCGTAGAGGTTTTGGTTGGAATTGCTCACCGACCAGGAGCCCTCGCCCCGAATGGACCATTGGGCGTCCAGCGCATAGTTGACTTGCAGGTCAGCGCTGGCGGCACGATCTTCTCGGGTGGCGTTGGGGTCCCCGACGGGGAAGAGAATGTCTGGTGCCCGATAGGTTTGGCTGGAGCCAGTCAGGCCGGCCGACACCCGCAGCCGGTCCATTGGCGACAGCGACGCAAAAACGCGCACTTGCGGGCCTTGCTTGCTGAAGTCCTTGCGCAGCGCCTGGTTGTCGTCGCGTGTGAAGCTGGCCCGCACGCCTACGCTCGGCGACCCGCTGATGCCGGACAGGTTTTGCGTGAACATCGCGCCCAAGGTGGTCATGCGGCCGTCGCGGTTGCGGTCGACCGCTGCGGCGTGTTTGAACTCACCGTACTGGCCAAAGACCATCAGGGTCTGGTCCTGACTCAAGCTGACGTTGGCCTCGGTGGTGATCTGGTTGGTGTTGCGATAGCGGTTGTTGCCCACCAGCAGTTGGCCACTGGACAGGGTGGCGCGCCACAACGCCGGGCCACTGAGCTGAGAAAAACCGGCGTAGACGTTGCCCGAGGTGACGTCGTAGGCGCGTTCTTGGGCGTGACCGCGGTGGTCGAAGTCACCCCCAGCAAAGACCGACATTCGACCCGACACCCGCATCAGGTGCTGTCCGCCCACGGTGACCTGCGCAAAGCTGTCGCGAGCGGCACGGCTCACCGCTTCGGGCGTGAAGATTTGCTGCCCCAGTTGGTAGGTATCGCGGTAGGTGCCACCGTTGACGTTGTTGTCAAAGCCGCCGCCTATCTCGGCGTAGAGCCGAGCGGACGCGCGGCGATCAGAAGACTCGCGGGCTTGCATGGCCTGCAAAAAGCCGTTGATGTTGCTGCGCACGCCAGCAGGTGGGTTGTAGCGCAGCACAAACTCAAACTCCGAGCGTGCCCGGGTGTACTCCCCGATCAAGAAGTAGCCGCGTGCCAGCTCCAGCCGTGCCCGGTCGTTGGCGGGCACGGCGCTCAGGTGGCGCTCCAGGGCCAGCAGGCCTTCAGGAATGCGGCCCACGTTGATGGCTGCCACGCCGAACAAAAAGTCGAAATGCACATCGCCGATCAGTTGCGGGTTGGCCTGGCCGGTCTTGTAGGCCTGTTCGAACTGGCTGCCCTCCACCTGCCGCCGAATGTCGTCCAGCGGGGCTGCAGCCGCCCAGCCCGATGCCAGCGCCATGAGCAGCAGTGAGGCGGCTCGCGCCGAGGCAAAAAGGCGCGATGGACAGCGTGGTCGGCGTTTGAGCGTTGGCGTCATCGTGGATGCGGTGTTTGAGGTGGGGGCTGAACGCGCAGGCAGGTTCACGGTGCGGGTGGGGTCTCGCTGGTCCGCATCAGCTTGAGCAATTGCGGGTCCATGGAGATCAGCGGCAACTTCAACAACAGCGGCAGGGTCACCTGCTGGCTGTCGGCCGACAGCAGGGCGCTGATCTCGGCTGGTGTGCTGACGCCGCGCAGGGCCGGCACGCTGATGTTGGAAGGGCCGTTGGCGCGAGAGGTCGAACGGTTGGAAGCGCTGGCACGCCCCAGCTCGGCCTGCGCCTTGGCCACGTCGGCAGGGTCGACCGCAATGGCCAGGTTGACGTTGCCGCCCGTCGATTCGGACTCACCTGCGGCTGGCGGCACTGGCAAAACCACCAGCAAGCCTGGGCTGTAGCGCAGGCTGTAGTTGCTGGCGCTGCCAACACCAAACACCGCGCCCGAAGGTTGCAGTTCAAAGACAGACACACCGGCGGCCGTGGCGCTGCCCGCTGGCGCGGCCTGCACCACCGACGTGATGGTGTCGTTGCCCGCCAACCCACCCGCGTTGACGCTGAACTCAAAACTGCTGGGGTTGGGCGTGTTGGCGAAGCGCACCACGCTGTTGGTGGCAATGGTCAGCGGCCGCGGATTGACCAGCAACTGGCCGTCCACATAGCTGATGCTGTAGTTGAGCGGGTTGAAGTTGCCACCTGCCGCATTGCTGATGCTGATGGCATAGGGCGTAACGCTGGCGGATGCTGAGGGCAGCGAGCCTGCGCTGCTCAGTGCCACTTGCCCCATGGTCTCGCCCACCACCAGGCCGGTGGTGGAAAACTCGTTGCCGTTGAAGGCCAGCGTGTTGCCGTAGACCTTGCTCTGAGACCGCGCGGCTACCGTCACGGGCGCCCGCGTGATGTTGGCGGTGGTGTTGAACGACTGGGTACTGAGCAGGTAATTGGCTGCATCCGTGCCAGAGGCGGTCAGTCCCGTCACCGACACCGCGATGCCATTGCCCGCATTGCGGTCCGCGTAATTGGCTGCAGCGGCACTCAAGGTCAGGCTGTCGCCGGCGACCCGGTTATCGCCCAGCGTGACGCGAGCCCCTGTGTTGCCGTCGTAGACCTTGTCGGCCACCGCCAGAGTGGGCACCAAGCTGCGCTGCGCGATGTTGACCGTCAGCCCCGTGCTGTTGGTAACGGTGTAGTTGCCGGCATCGGCGCCACCCAAGGACAAACCACCCACGGTGACGGCCTTGCCCGCCCCCGCGTTTTTGTCGGCCATGCTGGCCGTGGCGCCAGTTGACAGCAGTTGCAGGTCGTCGCCGGCCAAACCGCCACTGATGCTGCCACCGCTGGTATTGAGGGCCACCAGGGTGGTGCCGTCGTAGACACGGTCGACTGCGCTCACACCGGACAAGGTGATGCCTCGCTGGGCGATGTTGACGGTGAGGCCCGCCGTGCCCGCAATGGTGTAGTTACCGGCGTCGCTACCACTGAGCGACAAGCCACTGAGCACCACCGGCTTGTTCAAGCCGGCCGACTTGTCCAGCATCACGCCGCCACCCAAACCGCTGCCGGGCACGTTGACGGTGACGTTGTCGCCGACGATCACGTCGCCGCTGGCGCTGCCGATCGTGCCTGAAACCGTGACCTGCACGTTGACGGTGCCGTCATACACCCGGTTGGTGGCCGTGATGCCGCCCAGGCCGGAGACGTTCAGCGGCCGCGGCGTGATCGTGCCCGTGGTGCTGGCCGTGCTGCTGAGCAGGGCGTAGTTGCCGGCGTCAGCGCCGCTGAGTGTGATGCCGGTGATGTCAATGCTCTTGCCGGTGCCCACGTTCTTCGCGCCGACACCGGTGAAGAGGGCGGTTTCCGTCAGGGCAACGGTGTCACCTGCGATCAGGCCACTGTTGGTGCGCGTGACCGGTGCGGTGGTGGTGCCGTCGTAGACCCTGGAGCCACCGGTGTAGGTGGCGGTGACGCTCTTGGGCGTGATGCTCGCCGTCACGTTGGCTGTGGTGTTCACCAGGCTGTAGTTGTTGGCGTCGGCGCCGCTCAGGCTGCCACCTTGCACAGCGACGGCCTTGTTGGCGCCGGCGTTGCGGCCGGTAGCGCCGCTGAAAGTGCCCGTGGCAGCCAGCGCGACCGTGTCACCCGCGATCAGGTCGCTGCTGCTGGCGCTGATGGTGGCCGCCGTGGTGCCGTCATAAACCTTGTCGGCCGCGGCGTAGCTGGCGTTCACCGAGCGAGGAGCGATGTTGACGGTGAGGCCCGCTGTGCCGGCGATGGCGTAGTTGCCGGCATCGCTGCCGCTCAGCGACAAGCCACTGAGAACCACCGACTTGTTCTGGCCGACCTGCTTGTTCAGCATGGTGCCGCCCGTGAGGCCGGTGCCTGGCACGTTGACAGTGACGTTGTCGCCGGCCACGATGTCGCCGCTGGCCGAGCCCAGGGACCCACTGACGTTGACCTGCACACCCAAGGTGCCGTCATAGACCCGGTCCACGGCGGTGATGCCGCTCAGGCCCGTGACGTTCAAGGGGCGTGGTGTGATGGTGCCGGTGGTGGTGGCGCTGCTGCTCAGCAGCGCGTAGTTGCCAGCGTCACTGCCCGACAGGGTGATGCCACTGATCTGCACCGCCTTGCTTGAGCCGACGTTCTTGGCGCCTGCGCCTGTGAACACGGCCGTTTCAGCCACCGTGATGTTGTCGCCGGCGATCAGGCCCGAGGTGTTGCGGCTGACCGCCGCGGTGCTGGTGCCGTCGTACACCTTGGAGCCGCCGGCGTAGGTGTTGACCAGGTTGCGTGGCGTGATGGTGGCGGTGGTGGTGCCGGTGCTGTTGAGCAAGTTGTAGTTGCCGGCGTCAACGCTGCTGAGCACCCCGTTTTGCACGCTGACGGTCTTGCCTACCCCGGCGTTACGCGCACCCACGCCCGCGAAGCTGCCGTCGGCGTTGATGAGCACGCTGTCGCCAACCACGATGTCCGAAGAACTGCCGATGACGCTGGCGCTGGTGCTGCCGTCGTAGCTGCGGTCAACGCCGGTGTAAAGGGCGGTCAGCGACTTCGGCGTGATGTTGACGGTGACACCACTGGTGCTGGCCACGCTGTAGTTGGGTGCGTCCGCGCCGCCCAGGGTCAGGCCCGTGACGGCAACAGCCTTGTTGCTGCCCACGTTCTTGTTGGCCAAGGTGCCGGTGGTCAAGCCAGTGGGCGGCGCGGTGATGGTCACCACATCGCCGGCGATCAGGTCCGTGGGATTGGGCGTGACGGTGCCGCTGGTGTTGACGTTGACCGCAACCATGGTGGTGCCGTCGTAAGCACGGTCAACCGCGCTCACACCGGTCAGGCCGATGATGCCCAGCGGGCGCGGCGTGACGCTGGCGGTGGTGTTGGCGCTGGTGGTGCTCAAGCTGTAGTTGCCAGCATCGACGCCACTGAGGGATATGCCGCTGACCGCCACGGCTTTGCCGGTACCAACGTTCTTGGCACCAACCCCAGTGAAACTGGCGCTTTCCTGCAAGGTGACTGCGTCACCCGCAATACCGCCGCTCAGCGTGCCCGCGACGGGCGCGGTGGTGGTGCCGTCGTAGACGCGTGTGCCACCGGTGTAGGCTGCCGTTACCGTCTTGGGCGTGATGTTGGCACTGGTGGAGCCGGTGGTGCTGCCCAGCCTGTAGTTGGGGGCATCCAAGCCGCTCAGTTGTCCGGAAGTCACGCTGATGGCCTTGCCCAGCCCTGCATTCTTGCCTGCTGTGAACACGCCGGCGCCGCTGATGGTGAGGCTGTCGCCCGCCACCACGTCGCTGGAACTGCCCACCACGCTGGCCACAGCAGTGCCGTCATAAACGCGGTTCACACCCGTGTACGTGGCACCCAACAGCTTTTGCGCGATGTTGACCGTGATGCCATTGGTGGCCGTCACGCTGTAATTGCCAGCGTCGGCACCGGTCAGCGTCAGCCCGTCCACCACCAGGGGTTTGTTGTTGCCGGCGTTCTTGTCGACCAAGGTACCGGTGGTCAAACCCGAGACCGGGGCCAGCACGCTGACCACGTCGCCGGCCACGATGTCGGCCGGGTTGACGGCAATGGTGCCGCTGCTGCTGACCGTGACACTGACCACACGGGTGCCGTCGTAGACGCGGTTGGCGGCCGTCACGCCTGTCAAGCCTGTGAGTGCGATGGACTTGGGCGTGATGGTGCCCGTGGTGCTGGCGTTGTTGGCCAGCAGGCTGTAGTTGTCGGCGTCGGTGCCTTGCAAGCTGATGCCGCTGACCTGGATGGCCTTGGCCGTGCCCGCATTCTTGGCACCAGCCCCAGTAAACACCGCAGTGCCAGCCAGCGACACGCTGTCGCCCACCACAAAATTCCCCACGGTGCTGCTCACTGGCGCGCTCGTGGTTCCGTCGTATGCACGGCTACCACCGGCGTAGGTGGGTGTCACCTGGCGGCGGGTAACGTCGGCTGTGGCGCTGCCCGTGGTGTTCAAGAGGGCGTAGTTGCCGGCGTCGGCGCCCGACAGGCTGGCGTTGATGATGGTCAGTGCCTTGGTGCTGCCTTGGTTCTTGGCCCCCGCGCCAGTGAAGTTGCCGTTGCCGCGGATGAGCAGGCTGTCGCCCGCGATCAGGTCGGTCGACATGCCGGTGACGGTGGCTGCGGTGGTGCCGTCGTACACGCGGTTGACACCGCTGTAGGCGGCGGTCAAGGACTTGGGCGTGATGTTGACGGTGATGCCAGCGGTGCCGGCAATGCTGTAGTTGCCGGCATCGGTGCCGGACAGGGTGAGCCCGTCCACGCTGACGGCCTTGGCGTTGCCGGCGTTCTTGTTGATCATGGTGCCGGTGGTGACACCCGAAACCGGCACATCGATGGTGACGGTGTCGCCCGCAACGATGTCGCTGCTGTTGGGCACCAGGGTCACGCCACCCGGCACGGTGACAGCGACCTGGGTGGTGCCGTCGTAGACGCGGTCGCTGGCCGCCACGTTGTTCAGGCCGCTGACCGTGATGGGCTTGCGGGTCACGCTGCCGGTGGCAGCTCCCGTCGCAGTGCCCAGCGTGTAGTTGGCCGCGTCGGTGCCGGTCAAGGTGATGCCGCTCACGCTGATCGCCTTGCCTGTGCCCACGTTGCGAGCCCCCACGCCCGTGAAGACGGCACTCTGGGTGGTGCTGACAATGTCTCCGGTCACACGGTTGCTGAGCGTGGAGGTGACCGGAGCCACCGTGCCGCCGTCGTAGACCTTGGACCCGCCCGCGAAGGTGGCAGTCAGGGTTCTTGGCGTGATGTCCGCTGTGGTGCTGCCGCTGGGGTTGAGCAGGCTGTAGTTGTCGGCCGCCGTGCCCGTCAAAAAGGCGCCGCTGACGCTGACGGCCTGGTTGGCCCCTACGTTCTTGCCCGCCGTGAACAGGCCTTGCGCCGAGAAGCCCAGCACGCTGGTGTCCACCGACAGGATGTCGCTGGAGGTGGCGCTGATCTGCGCGTCCGCTGTGCCGTCGTAGACCTTGTTCAGACCGGCGTAAACCGCGGTCAAGGACTTGGGCGTGATGTTGACCGTCAGGCCAGTCGCCCCAATCAGGGTGTAGTTGCTGGCTGAGGCGCCTGCGATCGTCAAACCGGTGATGGCCACCGGCTTGTTGTTGCCAACGTTTCTGTCGGCCAGTGTGCCAGTGCTGATGCCATTGGAAGGCAAGGTCACGCTCACCACGTCACCGGCGATCACCGAACTGGTGTTCACCGTGGCGCCCGCCACGTTCACCGCCACACTGGTGGTGCCGTCGTAGACCCGGTTGGTGGCTGTGATGCCCGTCACGCCCAGCGGCCGCGGCGTGATGCTGGCCGTGGTGCTGGCGGTGTTGGCCAGCAGGCTGTAGTTGGTGGCCTGGGCGCCGGTGAGCGTGATGCCGGTGATGGCCACCGGCTTGTTGGTGCCGACCGATCCGTCGCCGGTGAAGACCGCTGACTGCGCCACGCCCACCTGGTCGCCCGCCACAAACTGCAATGAGCTGCCGACCACCGATGCGCTCACGTCCAGCAGGCCGTTGTAGACCCGGCTGCTGCCGGTGTAGGTGAGGTTGACCGGCTTGGCCGTGACGTCGGCGGTGGTCGTTGCGGTGGTGCTGGCCAAGGTGTAATTGGCAGCGCCCGAGCCAGACAGCACGATGCTGGACACGCTGACGGGCTTCGACGTTCCAACGTCTTTGGCGTTGGAGCCGGTGAACACCGCTTGCTGGCTGAAGTTCACCACGTCGCCGGCGGCGATGCCAGCGGTGGTGGGTGTCACCGCGACGCTGACGCCGCCGTTGTAGACCCGGTTGACGCCAAGGTAGGTGGGCGTCAGCGCCGCTTGCGCGATGTTGACGGTGATGCCACTGCCCGTGGGGTCGATGCTGTAGTTGCCGGCATCGCCGCCCGTCAAGGTCAGGCCCGTGACCGTCACGGGCTTGTTGGCGCCAACGTTTTTGTTGGCTATCGTGCCGGTGCTCAGGCCACCCGATGGCAGCGAAACGGCCACGGTGTCACCCGCCACAAAGCCACTCGAGGTCACCGTGCCGGCGTTGACGGCCACCGTCGTGGTGCCGTCATAGGCGCGGTCCACCGCGCTGATGCCGCTGACCGTGATCGGTTTGGCGGTGATCGCGCCCGTGGTGGTGGCCGTGGTGTTGCCCACGGTGTAGTTGTTGGCGTTGGCACCCGACAGGCTGATGCCGCTGACGGAAATGGCCTTGTTGGTGCCCACGTTCTTGGCCGTAGCACCGGTGTAGTCGGCGGTCTGCGACGCCACCAGCGTGTCGCCTGAGAACAAGCCCGACGAGCCGAAGTTGAGTGTGACGTTGGCGGTGGTGCCACCGTCATAGACCTTGGTGCCGCCGTTGAAGGCCAGGTTCACTGGCTTGGGCGTGATGCTGGCGGTGGTGGTGATGCTGGCATTGCCGGCGGCCAGACCTGGGTTGATGAGGCGGTAGTTGCCGCCGTCCGTGCTGGTCAGCTGGTCATAGGTGATGGTGACCGTCTTGCCCGTTCCCACGTGGCGGTTGTTGCTGCCGCCGAAACTGGCCCACGGGTTGTAGCCGTAGTAGATGTTGACGTAATCATTGCTGAGGAAACTCACCACGTCACCGGCTACAAAGTCGCTTGTCGTGGCCGTGGTGCGCACGGTGGTGCCACCGTCATAGACCTTGTCAGCCGCCGTGTAGCTGGCCGTCACGTCCTTTTGCGTGATGTTGACGGTGACCCCGCCACCGGTGCTGCTGGTGATGCTGTAGTTGCCCGCGTCGGCGCCGGTCAAGGTCAGCCCGGGTACGGTCACCGCTTTGGCCGTGCCCACGTTCTTGTTGGCCACCTGGCCCAGCACGTTGCCGCTGCCAGGGGTGGCCACGCTGACGGTGTCACCCGCGATCACCGCACTGGTGTCCACCGTGGCGCCGTTGATGGCAACTTGCACATCGCGCGTGCCGTCATAGACCCGGTTGACGGCGCTCACGCCACTGACCGTCAGCGGCTTGGGCGAAATGGTGCCGCTGGTGGTGGCGGTGGTGTTTTGCAGCGTGTAGTTGGCAGCATCGCTGCCGCTGATGCTGATGCCCGACGCCGTGATGGTCTTGGCGATGACCGCGCCCGAACCGTTGTAGGCCACGTTCTTGTCGGCATAGCCCAGGCTGGTGGTGTTGACGGTGATGTTGTCGCCGCCGTACCAATAGGTGGGGAAGGTGACGGACGCATTGGTGGTGCCGTCATAAACCCGATTGGTTTGACCCGTGGTGCTCAGGTACAGCGTCAGCAAATACGGTGTGATGTTGACGCTGACCGAGCCCGGCTGCGCGGCGTAGTTGGCTGCGTCCACACCACGCAGGCCCAGGCCGGTGACCGTGACCGCCTTGCCGTTGCCCACGTTTTTGTCGGCGACTCGGCCCGTCAAGCCGGTCCCGCGCGCGTCGACCTGGTCGCCGGCCACTACACCGGCAAGACTGATGGACGTGGTGGTCAGGCTGACGTTGGTGTTGGCGTTGTAGGCCCGGTCGGTGGCATTGATGCCATTGACGGTGAGCAACTTCGGCGCGATGTCAACCGTGACACCACCCACGCCTGCCAGGACATAGTTGCCAGCATCACTGCCCGTGATGGACACACCGGTGACGGTGACCGGCTTGCTGGTGCCAACGTTTTTGTTGGCCGTGTTGCCGCTGGACACCGACGACAGGTCGACGCTGACGTTGTCGCCCGCGATCGCACCTGCCAGGGTGGCCGAGGTGGCCGCTACAGCCACCGTGGTGGTCCCGTCGTAGACCCGGTTGGTGGCGGTGAAACTGCCTGCGGTGAGCGTGGCGGGTGTGATGTTGGCGGTGGTCGTGTTGCTGGTAGGCAGCACGTAGTTGGCGGCCAAGCCGCCCGCGCCGTCGGTCAGGGTGTAGCTGCCCGTCAGGTTGACGGTCTTGCCCGTGCCTACCGTTTTGCTGGCGAACTGGGCCGAGAAGCCGCTGCCCGGTGCAAAGGTCAGCGACTCGCCGGCTACCAGGCCGTCCAAGCGCGGGTTGCTGGCCAGGGTGGCCTGCTGCGTGCCGTCATAAACCTTGTTGGCCACCAAGCCCGACAGCGTCAGCGTGCGCTGCCCGATGATCAGGTTGGCCGTGCCGCTCAAACTCAGGTCATAGCCGTTCTGTACGGAGTAAAGGTTGGCTGCGGTCAAGCCATAGGTGCCCGCATTGGCTGAAACGCCAGTGACAAAGATGCGGTCAGGGTTGACCACCGCGGTGCCGCCGACGTTGATCGCAACAGACCCTAAGTTGGTGGTGCCGTCGTAGACCTTGTTGATGTCTGCCAGCGTCACGGTAAGGGGCGTCAGCAGGCCCCGCAACAAAGGCGTGGTGAAGCCGTCGTAGATGCGCCAGACCTTGGTCGTGCCGGCGGCGGTGGCCAAGTCCCAACCCACAAACGTGGTGTCATCCTTCAAGCTCGCCAGCGTGCTGGCGGTGCCACCGAAGCTGCTGGCCTGGCCGCTGGTGTCGGTGGCCCAGTAGCTGCTGGTCACGGCGGAGCTGGCATTTCGAACCGCCACGAGCCCGCCCACCACGCGGGAGTTTCCGCCCGTGGCGCTGACAGCGCCCGTGGAGTAGGTACGTGTGACTGCGCCCACGGCCTGACCCACCAGGCCTGCGGCGCGCAGGTTGCCCAGGCTGGCGGCGCTCAAGGTGACGGCGCCGGTGGCGTAGCTGTCGGTGAGGGCCGTGGCGCTGGTGGCAGACCCGCGCAGGGTGCCAATCAATCCGCCTGCGTAAACATCCGTACCTGAAGTGAAGGACAGGGTGCTTGCCAGCGAGACACTGCCCGACGCATAGCTGCGTGTCACCACACCAACGCCGGCTGTGGTGTGCGACGTCTGAAACTCACCCACCAAGCCGCCCAAGGCCTTGTCGTTGCTGTTGCCCAGGCCCTTGACGTTGCCGGTGGCAAAGCTGTCCCGGATGCCACCGTAGCTGGTGTGATAGCCCACCAAGCCACCAACCAGTGCCTGGCCTTCCACATTGCCGCTGGCCGAGCTGTTGCTGATGCCATTGGTGACGGTGTTGTAGCCGCCGGTGTAGTAGCCAACCAAGCCACCCACGGTGTTGTCACCACTGACGTTGCCGCTGGCACGGCTGTTGGTGATGCCGCTGACGGTTCCGGCCGTGGAGTTGTAGTCCTGCATGTAGCCGATCAGCCCGCCAACGTAGGTTCCGCCGCTGACCTGGCCTGAAGCCCGGCTGTCGTTGATGCCCGCCTGGTTGCCAGGGGCGTACACATAGGCAAAGCCGACCAGGCCGCCGGTGTAGCCGGCCGTACTGGTGGACGTGACCTTCCCGCTGGCGACGCCGTTGTTGATGCCCGCGTTGATGTGGTACCCAACCAGGCCGCCGACGTACTGTGTGCCAGTCACATCGCCTGTGGCCGAGCTGTTGTTCAGCGGGGCGCTGCCGTTGTAGTAGCCCACCAGGCCGCCGGAGTAGTAGGCACTGCCGACGTTTCCGCTGGCCGCGCTGTCTGAGATGCCTACGCCAGAAAACTGGCCTACCAGCCCGCCGGCCTGGTGCGACGAGTTGTTGAGGTTGATGCTGTCGCGTGCAGTGACGCTGCCACTGGCGGTGCTCGTGCTGATGCTACCGTTGTTGAAGTTGCCCACCAGCCCGCCGATATAGGCGTTGGCCGCATCGGCGAACACAGTGCCTGAGGCCGAGCTGTTGGAGATCTGGGCCGTGCTGTAGTAGTAGCCTTGGAAGCTGCCAACCAGCCCACCGACGTAGGCGTAGCTGTCCTGAGTGGTGGAGACATTGCCAGTGGCCGTGCCGCGCACGATCTGGGTGTCGTAGAGGTAGCCGCCCAGCCCGCCCACATACAAGCCACCCGTGACGTTGCCGGCGGCTGAACTGTTGTTGATGGTGGCCGTGTTGCTCTGGGTGAAGCCGTAGCCCACCAGTCCGCCCGAATAGCCAGACGAATAGGTGTTGACGACGTTGCCAGTGGCGCGGCTGTCGGTGATGTTGCCGCTGTATTGCCAGCTGCCGATCAGGCCGCCCGAGTAGCTGCCGCTGGAGGTGACGTTGCCGCTGGCCAGCGCATTGCTGACCGTGCCGCCGCTGTAGATCATGCCCATCAGGCCACCCACGTTGGTGGTGCCGCTGACGTTGCCCGACGCTGTCACGAAGTTGTAGCTGCCGCTGCCAGAGCCCACCAGACCGCCCGCAAACTGTGCCCCTGTGACCGTGCCGGAGGCTTGTGAGTTGCTGATGGTGCCCGCACTGTGCAGCCCGACCAAACCGCCTGTGCGGGCGCTGGTGCCGGTGCTGGTGACGTTGCCGGTGGCAGAAACGTTGCTCAAGTTGGCGGTGCCTTCGGCCCGGCCGATCAAGCCGCCCGCATCACCGGCGGCGGTGAGGGTGCCCGTAGCCGAACTGGAACTGACAGGGCCCGTTGTCCGCCCGACCAAACCGCCAGCGGCATAGCTCACGCCCGTTGAAGTGACGTTGGCAGCGCTGGAACTGCCGGTGATGGACGCGGCTTCGCTGTAGCCAATCAGCCCGCCAACCCAGTCTTGGCCCGAAACGCTGGCCGTGCCGCGTGTCAACCCCGAAATGGCTGCCGGTGAGTTGTAGTAACCAACCACGCCGCCGGCGGAACTGCCGCCAGAGACCACGCCGGTGGCAGAAATGGTGCCCGACATGGCCCCGCTCAAGGAATAGCGCCCCACCAGGCCGCCGATCCAGGCCTGACCCGCCACACCCGTGACGGTGCCGCTGGCGCTGCCCGAGGCCAGGGTACCGGTGCCGTCGGCCTGGCCAATCAAGCCGCCCACGGTGTACTGACCCGCAACGTTGCCGGTGGCCGAGACGCCGGCCACATTGCCATTGCTTCGGCCAACCAATCCGCCCGCAGCGCCCGAGCCCACGGTGGACGCGGTGACGTTGGCGCTGGCGCTCAAGCCCGTCAGGGCTGCGGTGGACTGCATGTAGCCCACCGTGCCGCCCACCCAGCTGGTGCCGGTGACGCTGGCGCCGCGGAAAACGATGGTGTTGCTGCTGTCGGTAACCAGCGCCGTAGCCGAGCTGTAGTAGCCAACCACGCCACCGGTGTAGCCGCCACCGGCCACGCTGCTGCCCGGGTTGCCGCCGGCTGCCGCGGTGCCCGAACTGCTGTTGATGATGCCGGCCGTCATCGAAAACTCACCCACCAGACCACCCACGCTGCTGGAGTTGGTACCGGCTGTGACGTTGCCTGAAGCCGAACTGCCGGTGATGGACCCGGCCCCACTGGCGTTGCCCACCAAGCCGCCCACATCGGCGCTGGTAACCGTGCTGCTGACGTTGCCGCTGGCGCTGGAGCCGCTGATGCTGCTGGCGCTGGCGAAGGAACCCACCAAGCCGCCCGTACGCGCACCCCCGGCCACATTCCCCGAGGCTGAACTGCCGCTGATGGCGGCGCTGCCGTTGCCAACCAGGCCACCGGCGTAGGAGCTGACGTTGGTGGTGGTGACGTCGACGTTGGCCGTCGAATTGCTGATCGTGCCGGTGGCCTGGCCCACCAAGCCGCCAATCCAGCTGTTGGCGCTGCTTTGCACCGTACCGGTGGCGGAACTGCCGCTGATGGCGCCTGATCCCAGGCCCACCAAGCCGCCCACCCAGCCGGCCGAACCGGTCAACGTGATGGCAGCACTGCTGCCGGTGATGGTGGTCGACCCGGCGCTACCTACCAAGCCACCCGCATGGGTGCCGCCGCTGATGGCCACGGGGTTGCCGACCGACCCGACCGAACTGGAGGCGATGCCGCCCGTGCCCCCCAAGCCCACCAAACCGCCGACCGCATACGACGCGCCCGAGGTGCTGACGGGAGTGGAACTGTTGACCCTCGTCAGTTGGGTGGCGCTCCCGGCTACGCCGGCCACAGCACCGGCATACCCTGTGCCCGAAACGTTGCCGCCACTGAGCGTGAGGTTGCGGATGTCGGCGTTGGTGGTGCTGGCAAACAGGCCCGTGGCGATGAAGCCGCTGGTGGTCAGCCCGCTCACGGTGTGACCCAAGCCGTCAAAGCGGCCACCAAAGGAATTGGTGCTGCTGGGGGAAACCGAGGATTCGTTGCCGATCGGGTTGAAGTTGCTGATCGACGACAGGTTGATGTTGGCGCCCAGCGCGAAGTTGCCAGTGCGGGACAGCGAGTCCAGCCCCTGCAAGCCCGCCGCATCAACCACCACGGTGAAGGTGTTGATGCTGCCGTTGCTGCCCAACTTGGTCAGGAAGTTGGCGCCGGCGGGCAGCGTGACGGGTGCGCCCACGCTGTAAGTGCTGGTGTTGCCGGCGGCCACGGCCGCTTGACCATATTCCAATGACAAACTGGCAGCGCCGCCGCCAACGGCTGAGGTGCCGGTGATGGGCGCATTGATGGCGATGTTGCGCTCAGCTTGCAAGGTCAAGCGGGTGCCGGCCCAGGTGACGGCGTCGTTGACAAAGATGTCGCCGTTGCCACCTGCAGTGCCTTGCTGTGACGTCAGGATGGTGACGTTGCCGCCACCGAGGTTGGCCGACAGCGTGGCACCGGTGATGTTGCCGCCACTGGGCGCAATGGTGTAGTCGTTGGGGTCGATCAGCCACAAGCCGGGGCTGCCGCCTGGGGCCGTGGTGATAACCCGTGCGGCGTTGTCGACTTTGACCGTTGCGGCCGAGGTTTCGACAAAGCCGCCTTGGCCGTGCTGGGCGCTGGCGTTGATGTTGCCGGCCACCTGCGCCGTGCCATGCCGCATGTCACCCAGCAGCATGACCCGCCCGGCATCGCCGCCCTGGTTCGCACGGGCATCAATCTGCCCGCTGGTGGCCACGTGGTCGCCCGTGATCCAGATTTCACCCGCACGCTCGACCAAGGTGTTGGCGCGGATCAGGCCGCTGTTGTTGACCAATGAACTGGCCAAGCCTTCAGCCGAAGCAGCGCTCAGGCGCACCACGCCACCGTCGGCGATGATGCTGCCGCTGTTGATGACCGAGCCTGCATCGCCCGGGGTCACCACGGCTGAGATGAGGCCGCTGCCACTGATGCTGACAGTGGCTGCGCGGCCGCTGGCCAGCACCACGGCACCGGCGTCCACGGCTACTTCGCCCTGGTTGTCGACGTGCTTGCCAAACAGCGCCAGGTAGCCGCCCGCATTGGCGCGCAGCGAACCCTGGTTGATGACCTGGCCGTTGCCCGTGCCGCTGAAGACAAATCGCCCATCTGCAAAATCGGCTTGCGACAAATCCAGTGTGGAAGCCACCAGCCCGCCCACGTCCACCTTGGCGCCTGGTGCAAACAGCACACCATTGGGGTTGGTCAGGAAGACCTGGCCGTTGGCGCGCAACTGGCCATAGATCTCGCTGCCGCTGTGGCCCACCACGCGGTTCAGTGCAATCGACGACGCGCTGGGTTGACGGAACTCCACGGTGGCACCCGCACCGATGTTGAAGCTTTGCCAGTCCATGCCCAAGCGCTGGCTGGACTGGTTGACGATGAGCAGGTTGGCACTTTGTTGCAGCTGACCGCTGCCCACTTTCACCTGTCCACCCGTGGGCAATGCCGACGCGGGTACCTGGGCGTAGGCCAAGCCAGCATGCCCCAGCACGGCCGACAGCAACCAGGCCAAGAGCCGCGACAGGCGAGGCCGCCGGCGCTGCTCGGCTCTGCGCCGCGCTGCGCTGCGAGCACTGCTGCTGCTGGCGTTGGTGGTGGGGGTGGTCTTGCGAGAGGCGGTGCGTGTGGACATGGTGTTTCTCCAGGGGCTGGCGTCAGGCGCGACGGCAGAACCCCGCGATGCTCAGAAGCGTCAAGGCCTGGTTCAAGTTCATGGGGTAAGGCTCAACTGCAGGAACAGGCGCGGGCCCGACTCGTTGCCGCCCGTGGTGGGCACACGTGCGCCACGCCAGGCCAGCGTGGCGTTCAGGCCCCAGCCACCGCTGGCCCAGCTCAGGCCAAAGCCGGTGCCGGTTACTTCGGGGTCGTTGCCCGCAACACTTTGCGCGTTGCGGTTGATCTGGCCGCCGGCATAGTCGTGGAACAGGCTGCCCACCACGTTGCCCCCCAGGAAGTCCAGCGCGTAGCGAAGCTCGAGCGAAGCCAACACGCCGTGGTCTACCGACACCTCGCCCGCGGCATAAGAGCGCACGGCGCCTGGGCCGGTCAGGCCCAGCTTTTCAGAGCTGTCCAGCTGTGTCCCCGTCGTCTGACCCGAGAAGCGCCCGTAGAGGCTGAAGCCACTGCCCACGGCCTGTTGATGCGCCAGTTGCACGCCCAGCTTGCGCCAGGGTTGGCGCACGGTTCCAGGCAAGCGCAGTTGGCCCATGGTGGCGGTGGCGCTGCCGGCGGTCAAACCGCCCCAGCTGCTGCGCATGTCAAAGTTGCCGCCCAGTTCAGCGGTGTCGTTGCGTTTGGCACTGGAATTGCCGAGTTGCTGAACCTCGTCGCGCAAACGCTTGTGGTCCAGCCCTGCCCGCAGGTAGACGCTGTTGTCGGCGGTGCGGCGCAGCGGGTAGCTGGCGTCCAGCCCCACGCTGTCGGCTTGGCCCACGGCGCCCAGCGTGCGAAACGACCCGGCCAGCTGGTACTTCAGGCGTGACAGTGATGCCCCCAGCTTCCAGCCGTCGCCCCCAACCGGCACGCTGGTGGTCAGGCTGCCCGTGACCAGGCTGCCGCGGTCCGAGGCCACACCCCGCGCGGTGGTGTGGTCACCCCAGCCAAAGAGGTCGCGAAACTGCAGGTTGATGCCCGCGCGGTACTCGCCGGTGGACTTGGCGCCGTGGTTGCTGATGTCCAGGCGCACGGCCAGCGGCTCTTCTTCGGCCACCGAGATGATCACTTCAGCACCGCCCGTTGTGGCGCCAGGGGTGAAAGCCGCTCTTGCAGTCACGCCCGGGATGTCGTTCAGCAGCAGCAGCTTGCGCTCCACGTCACTTTGCAAAAGGGCGCCTGGCTGAACCAAGGGATCGGTGTGGGCCTGTACCACCTGGTCGCGCAGGCGAACATCTTGGGCGGTGACGATTTGCACGCCCTCGAGCTTGCCCTCCAGAACCGACAGTTCGATCACGCCGTCTGCCACCCGTTGGGCAGGCAGGTAGGCATAACTCAGCAGGTGGCCACGGGACTGGTAGTAGCGTGTCAAGGCGCCAGCAGCGTCGTTCAGGCCCCGGATGTCCAGCCGCTTGCCGGTCCAGGGCTGCACCAGCTCAGCCAGTGTTTCGACGCTGTAAGACACCGCGCCGGTGATCTTGAACTGGGTGACGGTGACACTCAAACCATCGGGCATGCTGATGGTCGGCCGCACGGGGGTTTCGATCAGCCGTGGCGGAGTGGCCGAGGGCAGGCTTGGAGGCGCCGTGCGACGGCTCTCTTCCAGCAACTGTCCGGCATTGGGCGGTGCGGTTTGCGCCTGCGCACCCCAGGCCGACACCAAGCCGCCGCAAAGGAGCGCCAGGTGCCGAGCCAGAAGGCGGCTTGAGAGCGCCCCCAGGCCGACGACGTACGTCGTCCGCCCCCTGAGGGGGATGAGCAAAGTAAGCAAGTGACATTTGCTCATGAGTCTGGGGGACTGCTGCATCGGGTTTCCGTGCCGGGGCGGTTGAAGGTGAGGGGATTTCATGGGCAGGTTCAGCGCCGGGCCAGTTTGTCCAACAAGGCCAGCAGCTGGCGCTCTGCGGGAACAAAGGCTTTGTCCTTGCCCAGCAGCGTTTGAAGGGCTTGCACGGCGTCTTCCAGGCGTCCGGCGTCGGCCAGAGCCAGGGCTTGGTCGTAAGCCAGCCACGAGCTGGCTGCAAAGCTCCGGCCGGCAGTTTGCTCGCCGCCCAAGGCACGAGCCAACCGGCGGTTGAGCCACTCGACTTGTTGCATGACCTCATCCAAAGCGGTGCTGGCTTCGTCCGAGAACAGCACCCGTGACGTGGCGGTGTCGACCACCCGCACATGCACCTGAACCTGCTGTCCCAAGACAAAAAAACCGCCAAACACCATGCGACCTGCACCCACGATGCGGCCCAGACGCACGCGGGCATCGTCATCAGCCAAGTCAGCGGCGGAAAGCTTTTGCTCGGCCAGCAGGTCTTTCAGGCGCTGGCGCTCCACCACCGGTAAGCCGGCCACTTGCAGCAGCGTGCTTGTCAGGTTTTCAGACAGGGAGCGGCGCAGGAAGTCGTTGGCCGACCCTGCACCCAGCGCGCCTGGAGTTTGATTGTCAAAGTCCCACACCACCACAGCAGGCAGGGCATTGGCCGCCTGCAGCTGCTTGCCCGACACCAAAGCGATAGCGGCAGCTGCCGCAAGCATCACCCGGCGCGACAACGCCAAAGGCCGGTCGCGGTGCAGACCACCGGCCGGCTTCGGGGGCAGGGTGCGCAGGGATGTCATTCGTTACGGGCAATCACTCGCTGGTTCTTTTCTGGGGTGGCGGTGGCTTCGCTGACCCGACCGTAGGCCAGCAGGTCCTGCACTTCGGTCACCGTGACCTGGGCCGTTCGGGTTTCGCGGTAGCCCAGCACCCGGCCGTTGAGTTCGATCGGTTCACCACGGCTGATCACGTTGAAAGACTGGCCCACCGCCAGGCCATGCTTTTTGCCCAGGTTGAGGATCGCCCGCTGGCCGTCCATGGCCACGATGCGCCCCTTCAAGGGGTACTTGTCCTTCACGGTTTTGCTCACCTGGTTGGCGATGGCCACCGCCAATTCGGTGGGGTTGGGTGGCCCCGCCGTGCGCTCAGCCCGCACCATGGCCAACTGAGTGGTTTCGGTGTCGATGGCTCGCACCGAAGCGGACAAGCCGCTGCCTTGAGAGTTCAAGACGCCCGAGACCATCAGCCGGGCCGCCAAGACTTTGCCCAACTTGATCTGCGTGTCCTGGTCGGCCAGCTCGGACGAGCCCAGTTTGACTTCGGCCAGCACCTTGTCCAGCAAGCGGCGCTCTACCAGCGTGAAGCCGCGCCCCTGCAATTCGCGGATCAGTTCTTGCTGCACCAGGCTCTCCAAGCCAATGCGTCCAAAAGCCCCGGGCTGGCTCTGGTCCTGAAAGGGCAGCACGCTCAAGGCCAGGACGGGCGACGTCCAATCGTCGGCAGCACCCGCAGCGGCGGGCCGTGCAGCCGGGTTCCTGAAGCGGCCAGCGAGCTCCTTGACGGCGTCGTCGACATAGGTTTGCCGGGCCCGGTCTTGTTCGTCGGCCAGTGCTTCCTGGGTCTGGCGCATCAAGGCAGCCGTCATGGCGTCTGCCGGATCCAGGGCCTGGGCTCGTTCCAGCACCGTCTTGGCCCTGGCGGACTGGCCCGTTTCGTTGAGCGTGACCGCCAGGTTGCTCAGGGCTTCAACGGACTGGGGGTTCTCGCGGCTGGCGCGCTCGTAGGTCTTGATGGCCGCCTGCGGGTCTTGTTTGCGCTGGCCATTGCCCACCGCCACCAAGGCACCGGCCTTTTGCCAGGAGAAATCGGCTGATGTTTGCGGGCTTGCGGCCTGCTGCAATGCCGCCTGAGCTGCAGCGCCTTGGCCGGCAGCCGAGAGCGCACGGCCACGGATCAGATAGGCAGCGCTGCGGGTCGGCGCCTTGGCGATGATGTCGTTGGCTTCCTGCAGCGCGGCCTGGCTGTTGCCGCGCGCCAAGGCGATTTCGGCCACGCCTTCGCGGCCCATCCAGACCACCTCGGGGTGGCTGGCGCCGGCCAAGGCACGGAAGATGCGCTCGGCGTCGTCGACTTGACCTTGGCGCAGCAGGTCATAGCCCCGCTCAGCCCTCGCAATGTGTTCAATGCCGGGAGGTGGGGGCAGCAGGGTGGCGCTGGTCTTGGCCGAAGGCGCGGCATTGAAGAAGGTGAAGTCGCCCTCCAACGAGGTGCTTTCCCAGGGAACCTGGCCACCGTTGGAGTCGAGCCGCACGCCCAGGCGCACGCGCTTGAAGATTTCTTCGATGGGCAGGCCCGGCCGCTCCATGTTGGCCAACAGGTGCTGGGTGTAAAGGCCGTTGGAGCCTTTGCCATCGCTGGCCACACTGCCAGGCGCCGTGGCAAAAGCCACCAGTGAACCGATGGGGGCATCAACCTGCGACAGGCCGCCGCTGTTGGAGCGTGAGCTGCGTGCAAAAGGGTTGTCGCGGCAGGCGTCCAGAATGACAACGTTGATGCGGTTGCGCGCGGTCTCCATCTTGTCCAGCACCTGCTGGACATCCACGGCCTTGTAGGGCACTTCGTCCTCGCGCTTGATGTCCGCCCCCACCGGCATCAGAAAGTTGCGGCCTTTGATCTGCACGCCATGGCCGGCAAAGTAGAACAAGCCAGCGCCCCCGCCCTTGAGCCGGTCGCCAAAGGCGGTGACGGCGTCCTGCAATTGCTTTTGGCTGGCGTTGAGCTTGAGGTCGACCGTGAAACCGGCGCGCTCGAGCACCTTGGCCACCGCTGCGGCGTCGTTGGCCGAATTGATCAAGGGCGCGGTGGCGTAGCTGGCATTGCCCACCACCAGCGCGTGTCGGGGCTCCTGAGCCGGTACCGCCGCCTGTGCGCCCAGTGCCATAAGCGCCCAGGCGGCGCAGAGCACGCGTTTCAGCCAAGCGCTTCCAGGCAGTGGACGCATGCCAACGAAGCCGGGGTGTCGGGCGTGAACGGTCATGGGTGATTCCTCTCAGGCGGTCTGTCCCCAGGTCGGGTTCTGACGACCCATGCGGTGACTTGTAGGGAATCCTACGGGAATGACCAGCCTGAAATACCCCTACCCAGAGGAGTTCTTGCCTTCGATCAAGGGGGGTTCCCCCTCTTGGGGGACAAGTCAGAGCGACGGCGTCAGGATTTGGTGCCCGGGGAGGACACTTTGTGGCGCATAAGTCGGCCATGTTCACGCACCCAGTCGCGCTTTTTCTCGGTGTCGCGCTTGTCGTGCTGAGACTTGCCCTTGGCCAAGGCTATTTCTGCCTTCACCCGCCCGTCTTTGTAGTGCAGGTTCAAGGGTACCAAGGTGAAGCCCTTTTGCTCCACCTTGCCCACCAGCCGGCGAATCTCGTCTTTGCGCATCAAAAGCTTCTTGGTGCGGTCGGCCTCGGGGTGGATGTGGGTCGACGCAGTGCGCAGTGCGTTGATTCGGCACCCAATGAGATAAAGCTCGCCGTCGCGGATGTGCACATAGCCATCGGTCAGCTGCACCTGGCCGGCGCGGATGGCCTTGACTTCCCAGCCTTCCAGCACCATGCCGGCCTCGAACTGTTCGTCGATGGCGTATTCAAATCGGGCGCGGCGGTTTTCGGCGATCAGGGCCATGCGATGGACGTTGGGGTGCGGTGGAAGCCGATCAAGGGCTTGAACCAGCCTGCAAAAGGTGGCTCCTACAATGACCGCATTGTGAAGCACGTGCGCAAGTCTGTTCTGCTGTGGTACTCGCCCCGCGAGATGTACGACTTGGTCACCGCCGTGGCCGACTATCCACAATTCCTGCCCTGGTGCGATCGGGCGGAAGTCTTGCAGACTCATGCTGATGGCGTCACAGCCAAGCTGGGGCTGGCCTACATGGGCGTCAAGCATGCCTTCACCACCCGCAACCAGCACGTGGCCGACGAGTCGGTGACCGTGCAATTGGTCGACGGGCCCTTTGCGTTGCTGGACGGTACCTGGCTGTTCAAGGCATTGGGGCGGCCGGGCAGTGAGCAGGCGGCTTGCAAGATCGAGTTTGATTTGCGCTATGCCTTCGCCAGCCCGGCACTGGAATCGTTGGTCAGCCCGGTTTTTGACCGGGTTGCCAACACCTTCGTCGATTCATTCGTCAAGCGTGCCGAGGATGTTTATGGCGCCCGCTGAATGGCTGAGTGTGGAGGTCGTCTATTGCCCGCTGCCAGGGCAGCTTGATGTTCGCCGCGTCCAGCTGCCATCCGGTGCCGTGTTGTCCGACGCCCTGCTGGCCAGTGGCATTCTCGATGACCATGCCGAGCCTGCTGGAGGCTGGCGCCTGGGTATCTGGGGTCGTGTGCAGGAGGCCAGGATGCCGCTGCTTGACCACGACCGGGTGGAGCTGTACCGCGGCTTGCAGGTCGATCCCAAGGAAGCTCGCCGCCAGCGCTACAAGCGGCACAAGCCGGCCAAGGCGAACAAAACGCCCTCACCACCGTCAGCGCCATAAACCCGCCAAGGGTCGTGGGGTTGGGCGCTCAGCGGCAGTCGCTGGCAATCACCTCGCGGGCCCGGCGCAGCTCAGCCGCCCGACCGGAGTCATCCAAGATTTCCCGTTCGCCCTTGTCGTTGGTGCGGGCGATGCGCTGGCCCGACTCCAGCGAAGCCAAATGGCTGCGAGCTGAACGGCAGTTTTCAGCCCGTACGCCAGCCGCCTTTTCCTCTTCTGCCTTGGCCTTGTTGGCCTGCTCTTGGTCGGCGGCGCGCTTGCGGGCTTGAACCTCTTTGTCCAAGGCGGTTGGCGCAGCGGATGCGGCACTGGCTGTCGCTGGTGATGCAGTTGCGGGTGCGGCGCTGCGCTTGGCGTCGGGCGTTGGGCGGCTGAGGATGTCTTTTTCAGGAATCTCGCGGGGCGGTGGCCGGTCGCTGGCGTTGACCTGCCCTGATTTGTCTCGCCAGGTCCACTGGGCGAGCACATCCTGTGGTGCCAGTGCAGCAGCCATCAGGGCACCAGCCAGCAGCCATGAGGCAGCGCGGTTCTGCGGGGAGGTTCGTTTTGTGTCCATAGGGTCACCGGGCACTCAAGATCGCCTTAGTTTATGCCGCTGGGGCGCCTGCATCCGCCCGGCAATGTGTCTGCGCGTGAGCAGCAGTCCAAGAGGCGTGCACGGCCTACCTATAATCCGCTTTTGCGTCTGGAGCCTTTCATGCGCCTACTCGGCAAAGCGCTCACCTTCGACGATGTGTTGTTGGTGCCGGCGTTCTCAACGGTGTTGCCCCGCGACACCAGTCTTTCCACCCCCCTGTCCCGAAACATCACCTTGAACCTGCCGCTGGTTTCAGCGGCCATGGACACGGTGACTGAAGCCCGTTTGGCCATTGCCATCGCCCAGGAAGGCGGCATTGGCATCGTGCACAAGAACCTCACGCCCAAGCAGCAGGCTGCTGAAGTGGCGCGGGTCAAACGCTACGAATCGGGCTTGCTGCGCGACCCCATCACCGTGGGTTCTGCCACCACCGTGCGCGAAGTCATTGCCCTGTCGCGCCAGCATGGCGTGTCGGGCTTCCCCGTGGTGGACGGCAAAACCGTGGTGGGCATCGTCACCAACCGCGACCTGCGCTTCGAAACGCGGCTGGACATCGCGGTGCGCGAGATCATGACCCCGCGTGAGCGTCTGGTCTGGGTGCGTGAAGGTGCGTCACCTGAAGAAGGCAAGGCCCTGATGCACAAGCACCGCCTGGAGCGCGTGCTGGTGGTCAGCGACAGCTTTGAGCTGCGCGGGCTGATGACGGTGAAGGACATCACCAAGCAGACCGACTTCCCCAATGCGGCGCGCGACGCCCAAGGCAAGCTGCGCGTGGGCGCTGCCGTAGGCGTGGCAGAAGGCACCGAAGAGCGGGTGGAACTGTTGGTCAAGGCGGGGGTGGACGTGCTGGTGGTGGACACCGCACACGGCCACAGCGCAGGCGTGATCGACCGCGTGCGTTGGGTCAAACGCAACTACCCGCTGGTGGACGTGATCGGCGGCAACATTGCCACGGCCGCCGCGGCGCTGGCGCTGGCAGAGGCCGGTGTCGATGCGGTCAAGGTCGGCATCGGCCCGGGCAGCATCTGCACCACCCGCATCGTGGCGGGTGTGGGCGTGCCCCAGATCATGGCCATCGCCAATGTCTCTGAAGCGCTGCGCGGCAGCGGTGTGCCGCTGATCGCCGACGGGGGCATCCGCTATTCGGGCGACATCGCCAAAGCCATCGCCGCTGGCGCCAGCAGCGTGATGATGGGCAGCATGTTTGCCGGCACCGAAGAAGCGCCCGGCGAAACCATCCTGTACCAGGGCCGCACCTACAAGAGCTACCGTGGCATGGGCAGCATGGGCGCCATGCAGCAAGGCAGCGCCGACCGCTACTTCCAGGAAACCGACCAAGGGGCTGGCAACAACCCCAACACCGCCAAGCTGGTGCCCGAAGGCATTGAGGGCCAGGTGCCTTACAAGGGCTCGGTGGTGTCGATCATCTTCCAGATGGCGGGCGGCTTGCGGGCTTCCATGCACTACTGCGGTTGCGCCAGCATTGCGCAAATGCAAGAACGCGCCGAGTTCGTCGAGATCACCACCGCCGGCATCCGCGAGAGCCACGTGCACGACGTGCAGATCACCAAAGAAGCGCCCAACTACCGAATGGAATGACGTTGACCGACGCCGCCGTCGCAATACCTGGCCGCCGCAAGGCGGCCATGTCTTTCATCCTCATCACCGTTCTGATCGACATGGTTTCGATCGGGCTGATGGTGCCCGTGCTGCCGCACATGGCCGGTTCGTTCACCAAGACCAACGACGAGCAGACCTTGGCCTTCCTGGCGGTGGTGCTGGCTTTTGGCGTGGCCAATTTCCTCAGCTCCCCCATCCTGGGTGCCTTGTCCGACCGGTTTGGTCGCCGCCCCGTGCTCTTGCTGGGCTTTGCCGGCATGGCCATCAGCTTCTTTGTGACGGCGGCGGCCACGTCCTTGTGGGTGCTGGTCGCGGTGCGTCTGTTTTCCGGGGCCATGCAGAGCAACATCTCGGTGGCCAATGCCTACGTCGCCGACATCACGGCGGGCGAAGACCGCGCCCGGCGCTTTGGGCAATTGGGTGCCATGTTCGGCATCGGCTTCATCCTGGGGCCTGTGATTGGCGGCGTGCTGGGCGACATCGACGTGCGCCTGCCTTTCGTGGTGGCCGGCAGCTTGGCCGTGATCAACTGGTTTTACGGTTTTTTTGTGCTGCCCGAATCCTTGCCACCTGAAAAGCGACGAGCGTTTGACTGGCGTCGCGCCAACCCGGTGGCTTCGTTGCGTGGGCTGGCTGCACTCAAGGGCGTAGGACCCTTGGTCGTGGTGCTGGCACTGTCCGGCTTGGCGCAATTCATGCTGCACATGACCTGGGTGCTCTACACCAAGTTCAAGTTCGGCTGGGGCCCAGGCGAAGTGGGTTGGTCGTTGTTTGCTGTGGGGGTGATGTCGGCTCTGGGGCAGGGGGTGCTGCTGAAACCTTTGCTCAAGCGCTTCTCGCCGCAAAAGCTGGCGGTGATGGGCATGCTGTCGGCGTCCATGGCCTATCTGGGCTGGGGCCTGGCCACCGAGGCCTGGATGATTTACGCCATCATCTTCCTCAACGTGCTGGGCGGCGTGGCCTCGGCATCCATGCAAAGCATCATCAGCAACGCTGCCGACGCCAGCACCCAAGGCCAGACCATGGGCGCCGTGTCCTCGCTCAACAGCCTGATGGCGGTGATAGCGCCGGTGATTGGTCTGGAGCTGTTGCGTTGGGTTTCGCACCTGCCGCCGGGCCATGTGTTGATCGGCTTGCCCTTCATGACCTGCGCCGCCTTGCAATTTGCGGCCATGGTCCTTGCTTTGCGTTTTTTCCGTCGTCAAGCCAAGCCCGCAGTGGCACCCACCTGATGAACCACGACAAGATTCTCATTCTGGACTTCGGCTCGCAAGTCACCCAGCTGATTGCCCGCCGCGTGCGTGAAGCGCATGTGTACTGCGAGATCCACCCCAACGACGTCAGCGACGACTTCATCCGCAGCTTTGCGCCCAAGGGCATCATCCTGTCGGGCAGCCACGCCAGCACCTACGAAGAGCACGACCTGCGCGCGCCCCAGGCGGTGTGGGACAGCGGCGTGCCAGTGCTGGGCATTTGCTACGGCATGTTCACCATGGCGGTGCAACAGGGTGGCCAGGTCGAAGCCAGCAGCCAGCGCGAGTTTGGTTATGCCGAGGTGCGCGCCCATGGCCACACGCGCTTGCTCGAAGGCATTCAGGACTTCGCCACGCCTGAAGGCCACGGCATGCTCAAAGTCTGGATGAGCCATGGCGACAAGGTCACGGCGCTGCCGCCGGGCTTCAAGCTGATGGCCAGCACGCCCAGCTGCCCGGTGGCCGGCATGGCCGACGAAGCGCGGGGCTACTACGCCGTTCAGTTTCACCCCGAAGTGACCCACACGGTGCAGGGCAGGGCGCTGCTGGAGCGCTTTGTGCTGAACATCGCCAAGGCCAAACCCGACTGGGTGATGCGCGACCACATCGCCGAAGCCGTGGCCCGCATCCGCGAGCAGGTGGGCGATGAAGAGGTCATCTTGGGCCTGTCGGGCGGCGTCGATTCCAGCGTGGCCGCCGCACTGATTCACCGCGCCATTGGCGACCAGCTGACCTGCGTGTTTGTTGACCATGGCCTGCTGCGGCTGAACGAGGGCGACCTGGTGATGGACATGTTTGTCGGCCAGCTGCACGCCAAGGTGATACGCGTGGACGCCAGCGAACTCTTCTTGGGCAAACTGGCCGGCGTGACCGACCCCGAAGCCAAGCGCAAGATCATCGGCAGCGAATTTGTCACCGTCTTCAAGCAAGAGGCGGCCAAGCTCACCCAGGCTGGCGCGCGCGGCGCCAAGTGGCTGGCACAAGGCACCATCTACCCCGACGTGATTGAAAGCGGCGGCGCCAAGACCAAAAAAGCCGTCACCATCAAGAGCCACCACAACGTGGGTGGCTTGCCCGAACAACTGGGTCTGAAGCTGCTGGAGCCGTTGCGCGACCTGTTCAAGGACGAGGTGCGCGAACTGGGCGTGGCGCTGGGCCTGCCGCACGACATGGTCTACCGCCACCCCTTCCCGGGCCCCGGCCTGGGTGTGCGCATCCTGGGCGAGGTCAAGCCGCAATACGCCGACCTGCTGCGCCGCGCTGACGCCATCTTCATTGAAGAACTGCGTGCTTTCAAAGACGAGGTTACCGGCAAAAGCTGGTATGACCTGACCAGCCAGGCCTTCACCGTCTTTTTGCCGATCAAGAGCGTGGGTGTGATGGGCGACGGCCGCACCTACGACTATGTGGTGGCCTTGCGCGCCGTGGTCACCAGCGACTTCATGACCGCCGATTGGGCCGAGTTGCCCTACGCCCTGCTGAAGAAGGTGTCGGGCCGCATCATCAACGAGGTGCGCGGCATCAACCGTGTCACCTACGACGTGAGCAGCAAGCCGCCAGCCACGATTGAGTGGGAATGAGCTGGTCAGCCAAGGCCCAGGACACTGATGCGCGCCCTTCTTTCACTGTGTGGCTTGTTGCTGGTGCTGTTGGTGGTGGCCAAGCTGGCCGGCCTGCAACTGTCATCCTTGACAGCAGGCGGATCGGCCACGTTGCCTGCAGACGCTGCCAGTCAGGCTCCCCGAGCCACAGCAGCTGAGCGCGCAGCGGCCCAGGTCAAGCAAGCCATGGAGCAGGGTGCGGCGCAAAGAGCAGATGATGCTGCGTCTCGCTGACTCAGACGGCTGCACAGCCGCTGCGCCGGCTGGCCTTGTTGCAGGGCCTGGCTGCGCCAACACGCTGCGTGCGTCATCTCCGTGAACGAAAGCCCGCACGACCACGGCATGCGCCTGGCGCTGGACCAGGCGCACAACGCGCTTTTGGTAGGCGAGGTGCCCGTGGGCGCCGTGATCTTGCGCGATGGCAAGGTCATTGCCACCGGCTACAACCGCCCCATCACCACCCATGACCCCACCGCCCACGCCGAAATCGTGGCGTTGCGCCATGCGGCAACGCTGCTTGAAAACTACCGCCTGCCCGATTGCGAGCTGTACGTGACGCTGGAGCCCTGCGCCATGTGCGCCATGGCGCTGATGCATGCCCGCTTCAAGCGGGTGGTGTTTGGTGCGCCAGAACCCAAGACCGGCGCGGCTGGCTCGGTGCTGAACCTGTTTGCCGACCCGCGGCTGAACCACCAGACCGAGCTGGTCGGTGGCGTGATGGCCGACGCCTGCTCCCAGGTCCTGAAAGATTTCTTCGCCGAGCGCCGTGCTCGCCATCGCGCGCTGCGGGAAAGCCCCGACGCCGACAGCGAACCCATCCCGGCCGGCGAGGCCATCGAGCTTCCAACCCGGTCTGAAGACCGAGACGAGCCACCCCCATGACTGACTTGACCTTGTTTGCACCTTCCGGTGTTGTCCTGCGCGCCCCTGCCTTGCGTTTGGCTGCCAGGCGGCTGAAGACCCTTGGCTTTGACGTCCAGGTCGATGAGTCGGCTTTGGCGCGCCACCAACGCTTTGCTGGCGAGGACGACACCCGCCTGGCTGCGCTGCATCGGGTCGCAAAAGCGGCGCCGTCGATAGCCATGCCCACCAGCGGCGGCTATGGCGTTACCCGGCTGCTGGACCGCATCGACTGGAAACTGATGGCCCGCAGCGTGGAACGCGGCACCCGGTGGGTGGGCCACAGCGATTTCACGGCGATTGCGCTGGGCATGCTGGCACACAGCGGCAGCGCCAGCTGGGCCGGACCCATGGGCACCACGGACTTTGCGCGTGCCGAAGCTGAAGGTGGTGTGGACGAAGTCACCCGCGATTGCTTCTGCGAAGCCATGAGTGGCGAACTGGAGGCCGTGGGCTTCCGCACCGAAGAAGGTTTTGACGGCTTGGGCGTCAGCGGCCGCTTGTGGGGCGGCAACTTGAGCATGGTGACGTCGCTGCTGGGCACTCCATACTGGCCAGGCGCCAAAGTGATCAAGGGCGGCATCCTGTTTCTGGAGGACGTCAACGAGCACCCCTACCGGGTTGAACGTGCGCTGCTGCAACTGGGCCAAGCAGGTGTGTTGCAGTCGCAAAAGGCGGTGGTGCTGGGTGCGGTGTCGAGCTGGCAACCTTCGGCCTCCGACCGTGGCTACACCGTCAAGAGCATGGTGGCGCGTGTGCGTGCCAGCATGAAGACGCCCCTGATCACGGGCCTGCCCTTTGGCCACGTGCATCCCAAAGTCACCTTGCCGGTGGGACGAAAGGTGCAGCTGCTGGTACAAGGACGAGACGTTTTGTTGGGCTGGTAGGCACCGCCACCACGCAGGCTGGTGGCGCGGCAAACCCTGTGTCGTGGAGGCAAGCTCAGCGCCTAGAATCCCGCTACGCCTTTGGGTGGCCTGGCCAAAAGCCAAGTGCCGACTGAAGGCGTGATTCTTTGTGGCAACTGGACGACCGAGACCCGGCGCCCTGGTGCAGAACCTGATCTGGAGGCCGCATGCGCGGACCGTTGTTGCGTTGGAAGGCTGGCCGCCCCGTTGGGCTTGGGTTGATGGCAGGGCTGCTGTGCTTGCTGGCCGCCTGCAACAACAACCCTTGGCCTCATGACGCGGCAGCGTCCAACACGCTGCACACCGCCGTCATTGAGAGCTCGCCGCGCCACCTGGACCCCACCGCGTCCTACTGGAACAACGACACGCCCTACACGTACCAGATTTACGAGCCGCTCTACGGCTACCACTACCTGAAGCGCCCGTTCCAGCTGGTGCCCAAAACCGCCGCTGCGGTGGCCAAGCCCTACTTTGTTGACAAGAACGGTCAGCGCTTGGCTGACGACGCGCCCACCGAGCAGGTGGCCGAAAGCGTCTACGACGTGCCCATCAAGCCCGGCATTCGCTACCAACCGCACCCGGCTTTTGCCAAGGACGAACAGGGCCGCTACCGCTACCACGCCATGAAAGCGGGTGAGCTGGGCAAGCGCCGCACGCCCTTGCAGTTTGAGGGCCAGGGCACACGCGAACTGGTGGCCGAAGACTTTGTCTATGCGCTCAAGCGCCATGCCACCACGCGCATCACCGCGCCCATCTACAGCACCTTTGCCGAGTACGTGGTGGGCCTGAAGGAATACGGCGAGCTGATCAAGCGCGAAGATGCCAAGCTGCGCAAGGGCCTGGATCCGGCCAGCCAGGACAAGCCTTTCCTCGACTTCCGCCTGTGGCCGCTGGCCGGCGCCAGCGCCCCTGAAAAGCACCTGCTGCGCGTGCGCATCAAGGGCAAGTACCCGCAGTGGAGCTACTGGATGCAGATGACCTTCATGGCCCCGGTGCCGTGGGAGGCCGATGCTTTTTACGCGCAGCCGGGCATGGCAGAAAAGGGCCTGACGCTGGACGTGTGGCCGGTAGGCACAGGCGCCTACATGATGACCGAGTTCGTCAAAGACCGTTACCACGTGATGAAGCGCAACCCGCACTACCGCGGCGAGCCTTACCCCTGCGAAGGCATGCCGGGTGACAAGGAAGCCGGCTTGCTGGACGACTGCGGCAAGACCATGCCCTTCATCGACACCCTCGTCTCCAGCATCGAGCGCGAAGCAGTGCCGCAGCGCGGCAAGTTCCGCCAGGGCTTTTATGACGTGGAGGTGTTTGAGCGCACCGACACCGGCATGGACTATTTGGTGGCCATGCAAGACAGCGAAGAAGTGCGCGCCGAATACCTGGACAAGGGCTTTCGCCTGAACCGGGGTTCTGACGTCAACAGTTACTTCATCGGTTTCAACATGCTGGACCCGACCATCGGCAATGGCGACGGTGCCGAAGCCACGCCCGAGCGTGTAGCGCGCAACCGCAAGCTGCGCCAGGCCATCAGCATCGCCATCGACTGGGAAGAGTATTCCAAGGTCTTCCCCAAAAAGGCCGGTGACACCGCACAGAGCCCTTTGCCACCCGGCATCTTTGGCTCGCGCGAGGGCACGCCTGAAGGCGTCAATCCCATCACGCACACCTGGAAAGACGGCAAGGCGGTGCGTCGCCCCATTGCCGAAGCCAAGAAGCTGATGATGGAGGCCGGTTACCCCAACGGCCGCGACGCCAAAACCGGCAAGCCCCTGGTGCTGAACTACGACTTCTATGCGCCGCCCACACCCGAGCGCAAGCCCGAGATCGACTGGGTGGTGCGCCAGTTCGCCAAGATCGACATTCAGCTGGAGGTGCGCGCCACCGACAACAACCAGTTCCAGGACAAGGTGCGCAAAGGCAAGTACCAGGTGTTCTGGGTGGGCTGGCTGGCTGACTACCCGGACGCAGAGAACTTTCTCTTCCTGCTCTACGGCCCGAATGGAAAGACGCGCTTCGACGGCGAGAACACGGCCAACTACGAGAGCCCGGAGTTCGACAAACTCTTCGCGCAGATGAAGTTGCTGGATGACGGCCCGCAAAAGCAGGCCTTGATCGACAAGATGGTCAAGACCTCTCAAGAAGACGCGCCCTGGAGCTTTGGCTATTTCCCTTACTCGTCATCGGCCGCACAGTCTTGGGTGCACAACCACAAGCCGGCAGTGCTGATCCGTGACCACGGGCGCTACCTGCGCATTGACGCTGCCGAACGCGTCAAGCGTTTGAAGGAGTGGAACCAGCCGGTGTGGTGGCCGGTGGTGCTGGTGGGCCTGGCGGTGTTGGCCTTGCTGCTGGGGGCCGTTCGAAGTTTCCGTCGCCGTGAACGCATGAATGCGCGCGGCGAGATCATGGCTTGATGACGGGCTGGCCCTGATGCTTTCCTACATGCTCCGACGCTTGGCCTACGGCGCCCTGATTCTTCTGGGCGTCAACCTGGCGACGTTTTTTCTGTTTTTCACCGTCAACACGCCAGACGACATGGCGCGCCTGAACCTGGGCGGGAAACGCGTGACGCAAGAGTCCATCGAAAAATGGAAGTCCGAGCGCGGCTACGACAAACCGCTGTACGTGAACAGTGCCAAACAGGGCACCGAGCGCATCACAGAAACGATTTTCTGGGAGCGTTCGGTGTCGTTGTTCTCGCTGAAGTTCGGGCGGGCCGATTCAGAGAGCGCGGGTGACATCAGCCATGAGGTGAGCAGCCGCATGTGGGTCAGCCTGCAAATGGCCCTGCCGCTGTTTGTGTTGCAGGTGATTGCAAGCACGGCCTTTGCGCTGCTGCTGGTCATGTTCCGCAACAGCAGGCTCGATTTCTGGGGCGTGGTGGCCTGCGTGTTGATGTTGTCGATATCGAGCCTGTTCTACATCATCGTCGGGCAGTTTCTTTTTTCGCGCGTGCTGAAGCTGGCGCCGATCTCGGGCTACGTGGCCGGGTGGGACGCGGCCAAGTTCTTGCTGCTTCCCATTCTTCTGTCGCTCATCGCCCGCCTGGGCGGTGAGGCGCGCTTGTACCGGGCGATGTTTCTGGAAGAAATCGGCAAAGACTACGTGCGCACTGCGCGCGCCAAGGGGCTGGCCGAGATCACCGTGCTGTTCCGTCACGTGCTGCGCAACGCCTTGATTCCCATCATCACCAGCGCTGGCAGCTACCTGCCGTACGTGTTTTTGGGCAGCCTGGTGTTCGAGAGCTTCTTTGGCTTGCCGGGCCTGGGCGCCTATGTCATTGAGGCCATCACCAAACAAGACTTCGCCATCGTGCGCACCATGGTCTTCCTGGGTTCGCTGCTCTACATCGCCACCTACATCTTGATCGACGTTGCGTACAGCTGGGCCGACCCCCGAGTACGGCTGGGATAGATTGACATGCCGAAGTTTGTACTGTTGTGGACTGACGCCGCCATCTGGCTGCTGCTGCTGGCC
>JAYTVT010000082.1:0-13133 GCA_043743835.1 Betaproteobacteria bacterium | reverse complement strand
TCGGTCGCCCTCGCGCAGTTGTGTTTCCCTTCGCTCGCTGTGGTCAGCTTGCGGGAGGACTTACACCTCCAAGATCGCGCCCATGCTGGGCGCACGTTTACGAGGCGCGCTACGCGCGCAGGCCATGAACCCTGCGCTCCTCGGCGCCTCACACGCACCCCGCGCGCCGCCCAGACACCCCTTTGCAACCGACAACAGTGGCACCCCGCGGCCCCGCCAAGCTGGTGGTTGAGCGGCAAGCGGTGGGCACCGCCTGCTGCGACGCGCGGACCGCAGCCTGCAGCCCGCAGCTCGGCACCAGCCACATCGCAAAACCGTCCAACTCACCCGCCCAAGTCCACCCCGGCGCCCACCAAGCCCGTCTGCAGCGCCGAAACACTGAACGCCCCCCTCACCCGCAGCGCTGCCCCCGTACCCGCCGCCTGCCCCATCACAAAGCAGGCACCGCTGGCCCGCGCCGCGCTTTGGCCCAGATGCTCCATGCCCGCGCAGCGCCCGGCCACCAGCAGGTTGTCCACGCGCACCGGCACCAACATGCGCCACGGCAGTTGGTTGAAGCTGTTGTCGGGGTCATGCGGAAAGCGCCATTCCACACCGCCGGCCACGTGGGTTTCCACCGGCCAGGCGTTGAGCCCAATGCTGTCGGCAAAGCACGCGCCTTGCAGCACCTCGTCGCCGCTGAGCATGTGTTGGCAGTGCACTCGCCGCGTCTCGCGAATGCCCACTTGGGCGGCGATTTCGCTGATGTCGGCATGCTCAAAGCCTGGCACCTCGGCGCGCAAAAAGCGCATGTATTCGACGATCTGGCGCCGCCCTTCTACTTCGGCCTGGCTGAGTTGGCGCGCGTCGGTGGCGTCCACTGCGCGGCCCTGCTCGTTGCACAACTGGGTGACGTTGGCGCGCCATTGGCTGGGGTCGCGCTGCGGGCGCAGGATGGCCCCACGGCGCGGGAAGTTGTAGCGCTCGGCGGCGGCTTCCATCAGTGCGTCGATGGCCTTGAATTCGCCAATCGCGGCTTGCGCCCGCTGGGCATCCACGCCGCCAATGCGAAACATGGTGCTGGGGTAGAGCATGTCGCCAGCCCCGTCGCCCAGCGTGTTGGGCACGCCCGCAAAGTGGGCGATGTCGGCGTCACCCGAGCAGTCGATGACCTGCTTGGCCAGCACGGCTTGACGGCCCGACTTGGTCTCGACCAACACCGCCTGAATGCGCTGGCCCTCTTCGGCCATCACCACACCCACGGCCCAGGCGTGCAAGAGCAGTTCCACACCGGCGTCCAGCAGCCAGCCGTCGGCTGCGCACTTGTAGGCCGCCACGTCGTAGCTGCGCACGCGGATGCGGCCCTGCAGGCCGTCTTGCGCTTCGTTCAAACCGCCCAGGGCCTGGATGCGCGCCAGCAACTCGTCGGCCACACCGCGCACCAAGGGCTGCATCACGCCGCCGCGCCGGCCGTACAAACCGGCAAAGTTGGTCACACCACCGGCGGTGCCCATGCCTCCCAAAAAACCGTAGCGCTCCAGCAGCAGGGTGCGGGCGCCGCCGCATGCCGCGCAGACCGCAGCGGCCAAGCCGGCCGGGCCGCCACCCACCACCAGCACGTCTACATCGGCGTAGACCGGCGTTTGGCGAGCAGGCTCGGCAACAGCAGCGCGGCTCAAGCCGCTCACTCCAGCTTGATGCCGCGCGACGTGATGATGTCGCCCAGGATGCGCGCTTCTTCTTTCACGCGCGCTGCCAGCCCTTCGCTGCTGCTGCCTTGAGCTTCCCAGCCGCCGGTGAACAGGCGCTGGCGAGTCTCGGCATCTTTCACAGCGGCGGGCACGTCTTTGGCCAGGCGGTCCAGCGCGGCTTTGCTCATCGACGCGGGGCCGACCAAAGCGGTCCAGACTTCCAAAGCCACCATCTTCACGCCCGCGTCGGCCAGCGGCGCGATATCAGGCGCCAAGGCGCTGCGTGGGCCCGTCAGGCCAATCGCGTGCAGCTTGCCAGCCTTGACCTGCGCCAGCGCCAAGCCTGGCGGCACCAGCGCCATCTGCACCTGGCCGCCCAACATGGCGCTCAGCACCGCAGGGTTGCCGTTGTACGGCACGTGCACGGCCGCCGTGTTGCCGATGGCGGCTTTCACCACTTCCATGCCCAGGTGGCCCACCGATCCGATGCCCACCGAACCGTAGCTCCACTTGTCGCCGGCGGCGCGCGCCGCTGCGACAAAGGCTGCACCCTGCGGCTGGTCGGCCGGTGTCACCAGCACCAAGGGCGCGGTGGCCAGCAGGCTCACCAGGCTGAAGTCCTTGGCCGGGTCAAAGGGCAGCTTGGGATTGAGCATCTTGGCCGAGGTCAAGTTGCCGTTGATCACCACGCCCAAGGTGTGGTCGTCGGTGGCCTTGGCTACCGCGTCAGCCGCCACGTTGCCTGAAGCACCGGGCTTGTTCTCGACCACCACCGGCTGGCCCCAGGTCTTGGCCAGGCTGTCGGCCAAGGCCCGCGCCGCCATGTCGGGCGTGCTGCCGCCGGGGAAGCCGACCATCAGCTTCACGGGCTTGCTGGGCCACGCGGCGGGCTGTGCCGTCGCGCTCGCGCCCAAGCCAAGGCTCAAGCCCAAGCCCATCGCCGTGAAGGACAAAAAACGCCTCAAGCGCAGGTAGAAATGGGTCACGCTGTCTCCTTCAACAACCAAGCAGATCGCACCACGACGGCACTGGGCACGAAGTATCGCAGCCCAGCCAAAAGCCAAACCGAGTGCGGGCGCGCAGACCCAGAGGAAACGCGAACCGCCACCGCCCCAACGGCGGGCGGCCTTACTTCCGCCAGAAGGCAGGTGTGAACAGCACCAGCACGCTGAGCAGTTCCAGCCGCCCCAGCAGCATGGCCACCGTGCAAACCCAGGTCTGAAAGTCGGTCAGCCCCTGGTAGTTGCTGGACGGCCCTACCTGGCCCAAACCAGGGCCGGTGTTGTTGATGCAGGCAATGGCGGCGGTGAACGCGGTGACCACGTCCAGGCCACTGAGCAACAGCAGCATGCCCACCGTGGTCAGCACAAAACCGTAGATCAGCATGAAGGCCATCACCGACGACATCACCTGCGCCGGCACCACCGAACCACCAAAGGTCACCGGCACCACCGCCCGGGGGTGCACGATGCGGGTCAGCTCACGCAGGGCCTGCTTTTGCAAGAGCAGCGAGCGCACCAGCTTGATACCACCGCCGGTGCTGCCAGCACAGGTGGCAAAGCAGCACAACGCCAGCATCAGCACCGGGGCAAACATCGGCCACAAGGCGTAGTCCACGGTGGCAAAACCGGTGGTGGTGGCAATGGAGACGACGCTGAAAGCCGCGTGGCGCAAGGACTCGACAAAGGTCGAATAGACACCTTGCTGGGTGAGGAAACCCGCCACCAGCAACACCGAACCCAGCATCAAAACCAGAAAGGCTCGCGCTTCGGTGTCGCGCACCAGAACGCCCAAAGAGCGCTTGCGCCAGACCAAAAAATAGAGCGAAAAATTGACCCCCGCCACGAGCATGAAAAACACCGCCACCGCTTCAATGGCGGGCGAGTTGAAGGCGCCGAAGCTGGCGTCATAGGACGAAAAGCCGCCCAAACCCATGGTGCTGCAAGCGTGCATAAAGGCGTCGGCCCAGCCCATGCCGGCCACACGGAAGGACAGAAAACAGGCGCCAAAGATGGCGAAATAGACCACCCACAAGCCCCGTGCGGTTTCAGCCATGCGCGGGGTGAGCTTCTGGTCTTTCATGGGCCCGGCTGTTTCGCTGTTGAACAGCTGCGTGGCACCCACACCCAGCAGCGGCAAAACAGCCACCACCAGCACGATGATGCCCATGCCGCCGATCAAGACCATGAAGCAGCGCCAGACGTTGACCGACAGCGGCATGGTGTCCAGCCCCGTGAGCACCGTGGCGCCGGTGGTGGTCAAGCCGCTCATGGCCTCGAAGTAGCCATCGGTGAAGCTCAAGCCGGGCAGCGCCAGCATCAAGGGCAAAGCGCCGAAGGCGGGCAAGACCAGCCAGGTCATGGTGACCAGCAAGAAGCCGTCGCGCGGCTGCAGTTCACGCTTGAAGCGGCGGGTCGACAGGCTCATGGCCAGGCCCGACAGCGCGGTCACGCCCATGGCCACCAAAAACGGGCCCTCGGCCGGGTCGTGCTCACTCAACGCAAAGGCCAAAGGCACGCCCATCAACACCGCAAACAGCACCACCATGCGCCCCACCAGGGCAACGACCGCGGCAATTCCCATCGGCTGTGGCTTCGGTTCAGAACAAGAAGGTGGCGCTGACCTGGAACAGGCGCTCCACTTCGCGCACCATGCGTTTGCGCGGCACAAAAATGATCACGTGGTCGTTGGGCTGCACCACCGTGTCGTGGTGGGCGATGATGACCTGCGGCTTGGCGTCTTCGCCCGCTTCGCTGCCGTCGGCGCGGTGCAGCCCGCGCACGATGGCACCGACCTGCGCGCCCTTGGGCAAGCCCACTTCGTCGATGCGCCGGCCGGCAAAACGGCAACTCTTGTGATCGCCGCGCACGATAGCCTCCAGCGCTTCTGCTGCGCCACGGCGCAGGCTGTGCACGGCTTCCACGTCGCCCCTTCGCACAAAGGCCAGCAGTTCGCCCAGCACGGTGTGGCTGGGGCTGATGGCGATGTCGATCGTGGTGCCTTGCACCAGGTCGGCATAAGCGCGGCGGTTGATCACCGCCAGCACGCGCCGTGCGCCCAGGCGCTTGGCCAGCAGGCAGGCCATGATGTTGTCTTCGTCGTCGCTGGTCAGCGAGATGAAGAGGTCCATGTCGTGCACGTTTTCGTCGGCCAGCAGTTCCTCGTCGGTGCTGTCACCATTCAGCACCAACACGTCGGCCGGCAGTTGGGTCGTCAGGTACTCGCAGCGCGCCCGCACGGGCTCGATCAGCTTGACCTGGTAGTCCCCATGGATCTGCCGGGCCAGACGCAAGCCCACCTTGCCACCACCGGCCAGCATCACACGCTTGACCGGGCGGTCCATCTTGCGCAAGCCACCCAGCACGGTGCGAATGTGGTCTGTAGCCGACAGCACAAAGACCTCGTCGCCGGGTTCGATGCGGGTGTCGCCTTCCAGCGCTGGCAAAGCCTTGTCTTGCCGGTAGATGGCCACGATGCGCATGTCCACACCCGGCACCAGGCGCGGTATCTCGGCCAGGCTGTGCTGCACCAAAGGGCCGCCGGCCACCGCACGCACCGCAATCAGGCTGACCAGTCCGTGGGCAAATTCCAGCACCTGCAGCGCTTCGGGGTATTCAATCAGCTTGCGGATGTAGGTGGTGACGGTTTCTTCGGGGCAGATCACCTGGTCCACCGCAAAACCGTCCTTGGCCATCAAGGCGCTGCCATTGGCGAACTCGGGGCTGCGCACGCGGGCGATCGTGGTGGGCACATTGAACTGGTGCTTGGCCAGCTTGCACACCACCAGGTTGGTTTCGTCCAGCGGGGCGCAGGCAATCAGCAGATCGGTGTCTTCAATGCCGGCTTCTTGCAGCACGCTGGGCTGGATGCCATTGCCGACCACGCCGCGCAGGTCCAGCCGGTCTTGCAGCGCACGCAGGCGCGCGGGGTCGGTGTCGACGACGGTGATGTCGTTCTTCTCGGACACCAGGCTTTCGGCCACACTCTCGCCCACGCGGCCGGCGCCCAGGATCAAAATTTTCATGCCTGCAGTTTACGGGCAGGGTCGGGCCAGGGGCTCCCCGGCAAATCCCGACACGCGGTGTCGGGAATGCATCCAGTGGGGCCTGGCCAGCGGAGACCCTGCTGCCATGCGCTTCTTCGTTCCCGCCTTGACCATCGCCGTCAACCTGTTGATGGGGCTCCGGCTTGGGCTGTCCGCGGCATGAGCACCCACCCAGGGCCTGGCGCGCACTGGCATGAGGGTTTGACCCTGGATGCCATGAATGCGATCATGCCCGAGCCCCGCCGTCGGCCGGGCCTGTTCGACAGGGGCCTTTATGCAGTCGCCGCTTTGCCAAGCCAAAGGGCCCAGCGGCGCACCCGCTCTTCAGCGTCGGGCCCGCCCCAGTCGCTTTCCATGACGGCCACACCGGATTTGTCCGCCACGCGCTCAGCCGATGTCGAGACATCGATGGACGACGCCATGCTGGCCAACTGCGTCAACCGCATCGTGCATCAAGACGAAGCCGCGCTGGCCCTGCTCTACCGCAGCCTGTGCAGCCGCGTTCACCGGTTGGCGCTGCGCCTGACGCGTGACAGCGGCGCCGCCGAAGAAGTGGTTGAAGACGTGTTTTGGCAGGTCTGGCGTCAGGCCCCCCGTTTTGACCCAGCGCGTGGCCCGGTGGTGGCGTGGGTGCTGCAGATTGCCCGCTCCCGTGCCGTGGACGCCTGGCGTGCCGCGGGGCGCGACCCGCTGCATGCGGCGCTGGACATCGACGACGAACTGGCTTGGCATGAGGCGGGCGAAGACCTGGATCCGCAAGCCTTGCTCAGCAGCGCGCAGGTCGGACAACAGATCGATGCGGCGCTGGGTGCGCTGGACCCCTTGCGCCGGCAACTGGTGTCGCTGGCCTTTCACCGCGGCTACTCCCAGTCCGAAATCGCCGAGCAGACCGGGCTGCCGCTGGGTACGGTCAAATCCCACCTGCGCCGAGCCCTGGCCATGATGAAGCCAACACTGCAAACAAACGACAAGCCCGCGAAGGTGGCGCCATGAGCACCTGGCCGCAAGAACGCGCCGACACGCTGGGCCAGCGGCTGGCCCTGCGCGCACGCCAAAGCGTGCTGGCCCACCGCGACTATCACACCGTGCGCCGCGAGGACCTGAACTGGACGGCCGTGGCCGCTGGCGTCAGCGAAGCACTGCTGCACGCCAGACCACAAGCCCGCGCCACGCTGGTGCGCCTGCAAGCGGGCGCCCAACTGCCCTGGCCCGATGGCGTCAGCGCACAAGAGGTCTTGGTGGTAGACGGGCAACTGCTGGCGCAAACGGAAGGTGGTATGCCGGTGACCCTGGAGCGCCACGCCTTGGTTTTGCGGTCCGCGTTTGAGGCCGGCAGCTTGACTGCCTGCGGCGATCAGGCCACCACGCTGTATGTGCGGCAGCTGCTGCAGCCACCCGCCACGCTGGCTGACCCTGAACACGCCTGGTGGTCTCTGCCGCGTTCACCGCTGCAAATCTCGCATGCCCAAGGGCGGCGGTGGCGTCCCAGCTTCCCGGGCGTGGAGGTGCTGCCACTGTGGGGCACGGCCGACATCATGTCGATGCTGGTGCGCTTTGGGCCGGGTGCCAGCGTGCCCGATCACCCGCACGCGGCCGACGAAGACTGCCTGATGCTGGAAGGCGAGATGTTTTTGGGCGACATCCTCTTGCGCCCTGGCGACTACCAGCTGGCCCCGGCCGGGGGCGGGCACTTTGGCGAAACCAGTGACGTGGGTGGTACTTTTTTTTTCCACGGTGCCATCGACCCGGTCTTGGTGGCACCGGTGGTTGGCTGAGCCCAAGCGAGGCCCGCAGCAACCGGCGCTGAGGCCAGGCCCGTGAAGCGCCAGATCAACCCTTGGGCTTCCAGGTAAACGGAAACAGCAACTGTTTCCAAAACCCGTTGGGTACGTAGTCGCCCACCACGCCGTACTGTGCGGGCCAGGTACGGCCGCTTTGCACTGCGGTGCCAAACAGGTGGTCGATGAAAGCGAAGTGGGCGGCGTAGTTTTTGTCGATGGCCTCATCGTCTTGCGAGTGGTGCCAGTGGTGGAAGTTGGGCGTGACGATGACATAGCGCAAAGGCCCCAGGCGCACGCTGACGTTGGCATGGTTGAACACCGCCTGGAAGCCGACGATGACGATGTAGGCGTCGATCACGTCCTTCGAAAAGCCCAGCACAAAAATCGGCGCCAGCACCAGCGTACGGGTGATGATCAGCTCCAGGATGTGCTGGCGTGAGCCGGCCATCCAGTCCATGTGCTTGGCGCTGTGGTGCACCGCGTGCAGGCGCCACAAGGTGGGTACCTCGTGGTAAGCCCGGTGGGTCCAGTACTGCACCAGGTCGGCCACCAGCACGATCATGAACAGCGCCACTGGGAAGGGCAGGTCGCGCACCCAGGCTTGCACACCGTCTTTGGCGGCCCAGCCAAAGAGCTTGTGCACCAGCAGGTTGGTGGCCAGCAGCACAAAGCCCACCACCATGTGGTTGACGATGAAGTGGTGGAAGTCGGTCTGCCATTCGGGCCGGAACACCGGCTGGTCCTTGCGCAAGGGGAACAGCTTTTCCACAAAGATGAAGATCAGTGTGCTGCCCAGCAGGTCCAGGATGAACCAGTCCAGCCCGATGTAGGGCGTGTTGTCCGGGAAGTTGGGGTCAACCTCCACCTGGTGTGCGCCCAACAGCAGCGTCAAGGCCAGCAACACGAAGGCACCCGCCGACAACCAACGCGCCCGGCCGCGCACCACGTTGAACAGCGCCAAGGCGCCAGCCAAAACCAACGACCAGTACATGACCTGGCGCAGCACGTCCACGTTGTAGCTCTTGCGCAGCTGCGGTGTGGTCAGGTATTCGGGGAAGTGAAAGGCCAGCACGCCCAGAAAGCACAGGATGGCCAATGAAAAGGCAATCACGCCAGAGACCAAGCCACGCCCGCTGCGCAGTTCGCCGTGCGACTCGGTGAGTTGGTTGAGCTTGTCGAGCATGAGCGTGTGTCCCTTGGGGGTGAAGGTCCGATTATTGAACCCCTCTTTAGAATCGCCGCCGTGGAACCCGTTTCAATCGTTGCTGCCTACCGCTTTGTTGAACTGAAGGACTGCGACACACTGCGTCAACAGTTGCTGTCGCGGGCTCAGGATCTGCGGCTCAAGGGCACGGTGCTGCTGGCACCCGAGGGCATCAACTTCAACCTGGCTGGCAGCACAGCCAGCATGCAGCGCTGGCTGGGCCTGCTGGCACAAGACAGCCGTTTCCAAGGGCTGGAACTGAAGCAGCACACGGCATCGCAAGTGCCCTTCAAACGCCTGCTGGTCAAGGTCAAGCGCGAAATCATCCGCATGAACGAAGAAGGCGTTCGTCCACAGGGCGGGCGTGCCCCGGCGGTCGACGCTGCGACGCTGGCGCGCTGGTTGTCGGCCGGGCATTGCGACGAAGGTCGCCCAGTGGTGATGCTGGACACCCGCAACGGCTTTGAAGTGGACGCTGGCGCCTTTGTAGGTGCCTTGGATTGGCGGCTGCAAAAGTTCAGCGATTTTCCGGCAGCGGCAGCCGCCCACCGCGAAGAACTGCAAGGCAAGACCGTGGTGAGCTACTGCACGGGCGGCATCCGCTGCGAAAAAGCTGCCCTGTGGATGCGAGACGCCGGCATGGAACACGTCCTGCAACTGGACGGTGGCATCCTGCGCTACTTTGAAGAAGCCCCCGGGGCACCGCACTGGCAAGGCCGTTGCTTCGTGTTTGACGAGCGAGCGGCCCTGGACGTGCAGTTGCGGGGCGTGCCGCTGGAGCCGCACTGATGAACTGGATACGAAAGCTGATCGGCCTGGCGCTGATCCTCACGGCCTTTGCCTTTGCCTTGTCCCGCGCCCCCGACTGGCCCGCCCAGGCCCTGGTGGCGCGTTGGGCTCCACCACCGTCGGACTTTGTCGAAATCAAGGGCCAGCTGGTGCACCTGCGCGACGAAGGCCCACGGGAGGACCCCTTGCCCATCGTGCTGGTGCACGGCACCTCGGCCAGCCTGCACACCTGGGAAGGATGGGTGCGTGCGCTCAAGGGGCAGCGTCGCGTGATCACCTTTGACCTGCCCGGCTTTGGGCTGACCGGCCCGTTTGCCGGCCAGTACACACCCGACGACTACCACGGTGACACCTATGCGCGCTTCGTGCTGGACCTGCTGGACGCGCTGAAGATCGACCGCGTGGTGCTGGGTGGCAATTCATTGGGTGGCGAGGTGGCCTGGCGCACCGCTTTTGCCGCGCCCCAGCGGGTGGCTGCCTTGGTGCTGGTTGACGCCGCCGGCCCGGCTTTCACACCCATCGACATGCCGCTGGGTTTTCGCCTGGCCCGCGTGCCGGTGCTCAACCGCCTCAGCGAGTGGACCCTGCCGCGCCCACTGGTGGCCCAAAGCCTTGCCAGTGTGTACGGCGACCCGTCCAAGGTCACCCCGGCGCTGGTCGACCGCTACTTTGAGCTGACCCTGCGCGAGGGCAACCGCCGCGCGCTGCGAATGCGCATGCAGAGCTTGGTCAACGGCGAGCATGCCGAACGCATCGCCACGCTCAAACAACCCACCTTGATCCTGTGGGGCGGGCAAGACCGCTTGATACCGCCCATCACCGCACAGCAGTTCAAGCAACAGATTGCCGGCAGCCAGCTGGTGGTGTTTGACGACTTGGGGCACGTGCCGCAGGAAGAAGACCCCGCGCGCACGGTGCTGCCCGTCAAGGCTTTTCTGGGCCTGAAGTAGCAGCCTGGCTTTTTCGGCGCTGCCAGACCAAGAGGGCCAAAGCGAAGGCCACGATCAGCAGTGTCTGCGGTTCGGGCACGGTGTTGCTGCTGGCGACCTCGCGGCTGGCCTTTTTCGGGTCCCAGTCCAGTTGTGAAGGCATCCAGCGGGTCTCGTCCGGCGTGCCGCTGGCCATCTGCTTCTTGCGACCGTTGGTCAGCTGACCGATGACCGACACGTTGCCGCACACGTCGGGCACCATCACGGCCACCATTTGACCTTGGGCGTCGGCCGCCTCATACAGCGTGGCTTTCTCCACGTGGTCGTGGACAAAGTTCACCCGTGTACCCAGGCACAGCGTCTTGCCATAGGTCATGGCCACGTTTTGTGGGTCAAACAAGCGGCCACTCTGGTGGGCTCGGATGCCGTCATTTCGAATGTCCAAACGATCGGCCGCTTGGCCGTTTTTGACCTGCAAGGCAATGGCGTGCACCACCTCTGCGGGCAGGCCGGCGGCTTGCAGGGCTTGCTCGACGGTGCCCTTGTAGGGGTTGCCACCCGGCCGTCCCCACGAGCATTGCCGGCGCAGGGTCAGGGCCGGCAAGCTGGCCCCGGGCACTGTTGACTCTGCGACCTGCACCACGGCTGGCAAGGCCGCCAGCTGTTCCACAAACTTCACCTGCAAGGGATGTGCTGCCGGCAAGGGCCGCCCGTAGTGGCTTTCGCCTGCGGGCGCAAACGGCGCCGTGCCATTCGAACCCAGCGCCTTCATCATGATCGCTGCCACCCCCACGCCCACCGCCAGCAGCAGCACCAGCGGCACCAGCCAGCCATGGCGGCGCACTCGGAGCATGCGCTGATGGCCGCGACCGGCGGTTTTGGCATGACGCGGCAACAAACCCTGCCAGCCGCAGCCTTCGGCCGTGCAGGCGTAACGGCGCATGCCGGTGCCTGCGCCCATGCGCAGTTCGCTGGCTTGGCGGTGCACACGCTTGACTGCGCTCCCGCAGCGCGAGCAGCTTGGTCGGTGTTTCGAAGAGGTAGGCATGTGGGCTCGGCGACCGAGCCCACAGGCCACTGCACCCTGATCGGGAACAGGCGGCGCTGGCGGGCCCCCTGGCCCGCCTGTCAGACACGGTCAGCCTTGTTGTCGGCTGAGCCCGTGTGGACTTGAGTGCGCTCAGGGGTTGCTAGCGCACCAGCAGGCGCGCGCCGTCGCTGGTGTTGCCCATCACGTCACCAATGACCGCCGCGCTTTCAAACCCGTGCCGGCGGAAGATGGCCAGCACCTCGCCCACCGCGCTGGGCTCGCAGGTGACCAGCAAACCGCCGCTGGTTTGCGGGTCGGTCAGCAGCGCCTGGTCCACCGCGGCAAAGCCTGGCGCCAAGGCCACCTCCTGGCCATAGCCGAGCCAGTTGCGACCGGAAGCCCCGGTGACAAAACCTTGGGTGGCCAGGTCACGCACACCCTGCAGCAAGGGCACGCTGGCCCAGTCGATGCGCACCTGGCATTTGGCGCCGCGCGCCAGTTCCAGCGCGTGGCCGGCCAGGCCAAAGCCAGTGACGTCGGTCAGCGCATGCACCCCGTCCAGCTGTGCCAGCTCAGGCCCGGGGGTGTTGAGCTTGGTGGCGTTGGCGATCATCTGGGCATAGCCCGCTTCGCCCAGCCTCTCTTTTTTCAGCGCCGCGCTCATCACGCCCACGCCCAGCGGCTTGCCCAGCACCAGCACATCACCCGGCCGTGCATCGGCGTTGCGCTTGACGCGCTTGGGGTGCATCAGGCCCATCACCACCAAACCGTAGATGGGCTCCACACTGTCGATGGTGTGGCCGCCCGCAATCGGGATGCCGGCCAGCCGGCACATGGCCGCGCCACCATCCAGCACTTTGCCGATGGTGTTGGTGGACAACACGCTGACCGGCATGCCCACCAGCGCCAGCGCCATGATGGGTTTGCCACCCATGGCGTAAACGTCGCTGATGGCATTGGTAGCGGCGATGCGGCCAAAGTCGAAGGGGTCGTCGACGATGGGCATGAAGAAGTCAGTCGTGGCGATCAGTGCCTGCTCGTCGTTGAGCTGGTAGACCGCCGCGTCGTCGGCGGTTTCAATGCCGACCAGGAGTTCCTTGGGCATGGGCATCGCTGTGGTGCCCTTCAAGATTTCGCTCAACACACCGGGAGCAATCTTGCAGCCGCAACCGCCGCCATGCGACAGCGACGTCAGTCGGGGTTCAGGGGGTTTTTCAGGGGCGTTCATGGGCCTTCTCTTCAAGGTGCAGCGGGGTGCTGCAGGGAATGCAAGGTGTTCAGCAGGGTCTGTCGTTCGTGGTCGGGATGGAACAAAGCCGCGCGCGCCAGGCACTGAGCCTGCAAGGCCGGCAGCATAGCGGGGTCGCGGCGGCACTGCAGCAGCAGGCCGGCCAGGGTCTTGGCATCGCCCCAGTCAAAGAAGCCTTGGTAGTCGGGGCCCAGCAGCCCCACGTTGCCGTCGATGCGCGAGGCCAGCACCGGCGTGCCGCTGGTCACGGCTTCGATCACCACGTGGGCCCCACCCTCCATGCGGCTGGCGTGCACCAGCACATGGGCGGCCGCGATGCGCGCGCGCGTGGCGGCGTGCGGCAGGCCGCCCAGCCAGCGGTAGTGGGGCTGTTCTTGCATCAGCGCGCGGGCCTGGTCGGCCAGCACCGGGTCCAGCGCATCACCGATGTGGTCCA
>JAYTVT010000081.1:0-13154 GCA_043743835.1 Betaproteobacteria bacterium | reverse complement strand
TCGTGGCCCTGGCCAAGGCCACCGGCAAGGCGCCGGCATGGAATTTTCACAAGTACCTGATCGACCGCAAAGGCCGCGTGGTGGCCAGTTACCCCAGTGAGCTCACACCGGCCGACCCGGGGCTGGTCGCACAGATCCAGAAGTCACTTTCGGAAAAGTAGGCTGCCGCGCAAACCAGACCCAAAAGGCAGCAGATGACCGAACGTTTCCCCACGCCCTCGCGCGAGCAGATCGCGCTGCTCGAACCATTTGATCGCCTGGGGCTGGCGCAGATCGAGCTGGTCTCCACACGCAGCCAGGCCGAACACGCACTCGACATCATCGCCGGCGCCAGGGTGCTGGGCTTTGACACCGAGTCCAAACCGACCTTCGTCCGCAACGAGGTGTCATCGGGGCCGCACGTGGTGCAGCTCGCCACGCGGGAGCGCGCGTATGTGTTTCAGTTGCACGATGCCCAGTGCCAGGCCGCCGTAGCCCGGTTGCTGGCGCAGGCCGACGTCATCAAGGTCGGTTTCGGCCTCGGAGATGACCGTCGTCGCATTGCCAGCAAGATGGGCGTCGACGCGCAGGGCATCGTTGATCTCAACACGGTGTTTTCCAGCCGGGGTTACCGCAAAGACATGGGTGTGAAAGGTGCGGTGGCGGTGGTGTTCCAGCAACGCTTCATCAAGTCGCGCAAGGCCACCACATCGAACTGGGCCAACCCGCGCCTGACCGAGGCCCAGCTGGTGTATGCGGCCAACGATGCGTATGCGGCGTTGCGGGTGTTCGAGGCGATGTCCGCAAACCCCTGAGGCGGCACCTGCACTGGCCTACAGCGACGTCCTGAGCGACCAGACTTCCGGGAACAACACCACGTCGAGCATCTTGCGCAGGTAACTCACGCCGCCGGTGCCGCCAGTGCCGCGTTTGAAACCGATGACGCGTTCGACCGTGGTGACGTGGCGGAAACGCCAGAGGCGGAAGGCGTCTTCAAGGTCGGTGAGTTCTTCGCCCAGCTGGTACAGATCCCAGTGTGCCTTGGGGTCGCGGTAGACCACCAGCCAGGCCTGTTCGACCGCGCCACTGGCCCTGTACGGCTGGGTCCAGTCACGCTGGGTCGCGGTCTGCGGCACCGCGATGCCGCGGCGCGCCAGCAGGCGCAGCGACTCGTCGTACAGCGAGGGCGCCTCGTACGCCGCCTGCACCATGGCCAGCAGGTCGGGCCGGTGCTGGTGCGGCTTGAGCATGGCGGCATTCTTGTTGCCCATCGCAAACTCGATGCAGCGGTACTGTGCGCTCTGAAAGCCGCTGGAGTTGGCGAGGTAGGGCCGGATGGCGCTGTATTCGGGTGGTGTCATGGTCGCCAGCACGTCCCAGGCATGCACCAGCTGCTCCATGATCTTGCTGACCCGGGCCAGCATCTTGAAGGCGTGGTGCAACTCGTCAGCGGCCACATGGCTCACGGCCGCACGCAGTTCGTGCAACATCAGCTTCATCCACAGCTCGCTGGTCTGGTGCTGCACGATGAACAGCATTTCGTTGTGGTCGGGGCTGCGCGGGTGCTGGGCGTTCAGCACCGCGTCCAGGTGCAGGTAGTCGCCGTAGCTCATGTCGGCGCTGAAGTCGAGCTTGGCGCCGTAATGGCCCACACCGGCGCCGGCTTGGCTGCTGTTGCTTGGCGTCGCTGTCGATGCGGCCGACGTTTCAGCGCCAGATGCAGGTGCTTCGCCGTCGCCAGCACTCATGGGGCAGCCGCTCATCTCACGTCACCGCATTTTTTTGGTTGAACTCGGGGCGCCGCCATTCCTGGCCATCCAGCACCTGCTGCAAGTGCAGGGCAGCATCCCAGGCGTCGACAAAGCGCAGGTACAGCGGCGTGAAGCCAAAGCGCAGGATGTCGGGTGCGCGGAAGTCGCCGATCACGCCACGGGCGATGAGGGCCTGCACCACCGGGTAGGCGATGTCGGGGTTTGCAAAGCAGACCTGGCTGCCGCGCAAGGTATCCATGCTGGGCGAGGCCAGGCTGAGGCTGGGGCAGCTCTCCAGCACCTGCTGAGCAAACAGTTGCGTCAGGGCCAGCGACTTCTGGCGCAGCGCGGCCATGCCGCCCAGGGCTTCGGCAGCCAGCAAGGTGTCAACACCGCACTCCAGCGCGGCCAAGGACAGCACGGCGGGTGTTCCGCACAGGTAGCGCGAAATACCCGCTGCCGGGCGGTAGCCGGGTGTGAACTCAAAAGGCGCGGCGTGGCCGATCCAGCCGGCCAGCGGTTGCCAGAAGCGGTCCACATGGCGCGGGTGCGCCCACACAAACGCCGGCGCGCCGGGGCCACCATTCAGGTACTTGTAGCCGCAGCCAATGGCGAAGTCGGCGTTGCTGCCTCTCAGGTCCACGGGTACGGCACCGGCGCTGTGGGCCAGGTCCCAGACGGTGAGTGCGCCGGCGGCATGGGCCGCGCTGGTGAGAGCGGCCATGTCGTGCATGCGGCCGGTGCGGTAGTTGACGTGGGTCAGCATCAACACGGCAACCCGTTCGTCAAGCAGCGCGGGCAGTTCTTCCACAGCAGCCAGCACCAGCTCAAAGCCGCGTTCGCGTGCCAGCGCTTCGGCGATGTACAGATCGGTGGGGAAATTGCTGCGCTCGCTGAGGATGCGGGTGCGCTGGGGCGTGTCGGCTCGGGTGATGGTCATAGCCGCGCTGAGCACTTTGAACGGGTTGACGCTGGTGGAGTCGGCCACCACCAGCTCATTGGCGCCGGCGCCCACCAGGCGTGCAATCTTGTTGCCCACGCGCAAGGGCAGGTCCATCCAACTGGCGCTGTTCCAGCTGCGAATGAGTCCAGTGCCCCACTCGGACTGCACCACCTGCTGCACACGTGCGGCGGTGGTCTTGGGCAGCACGCCCAGCGAATTGCCGTCGAGGTAGATCACGCCTTCGGGCAGGCTGAATTGGTCGCGCAGCGCCGCCAAGGGGTCCTGAGCGTCGAGTGCAAGGGCTTCGAGTCGATTCATGACGTCATGATAGGGCGCACTGCCTGCAAAGCGATTGGCGGCTTTGTTTGGATTGACAAGGCTGGGCCCCGCTCAAAGAATGCCCGGCATGCCTTCTCTTCAGCCTGACTCTTTGGACTTGGCCCGTGCTCACACGGCTCATCTGGACACGTTCACCCGAGACAGCCTGCCGGCGCCCGAGGCCCTGCCTGAGTTTGTGTTTGACCGCCCCGAACTGCAGTTTGAAGACCACCTGAATTGCGCCACGGAGCTGCTGGACAGGGTGGTGGCGCGCGGACAAGGCAACCGCCTGTGTGTGCAAGGCCTGGTGCTGGATCAAGCGGTGCACTGGACCTACGCCGACCTGCAGGCCGAGGCCAACCGCATCGCCAACGTGCTGGTGCACGAGATGGGCCTGTTGCCTGGCAACCGCGTGCTGCTGCGCGGGCCCAATTCGCCGATGCTGGCGGCCTGTTTCATGGCCATCTTCAAGTGCGGTGGCGTGGCGGTGGGCAGCATGCCGTTGCTGCGTGCGGGCGAGTTGTCGACCATCGTCAACAAGGCGCAGATCACCCATGCGCTGTGCGATGTGGCTTTGTCGCAAGAGCTCACGCTGGCCATGCCCAGCTGCCCCAGCTTGAAGCAGGTGCTGCACTACGGCGGCGAACTGGAAGCCCACGCGGCGCGGCAGTCGCCCAACTTCGACAACGTGGACACCGGCGCGTTGGACACCTGCGTGATTGCCTTCACCTCGGGCACCACCGGTGTGCCCAAAGGCACCATGCACTTCCACCGCGACCTGATGGCGGCCTGCCGCTGCTGGCCGCCACATGTGCTGCGCGCGCAGGCTGACGACATCTTCATCGGCAGTCCGCCGCTGGCTTTTACCTTTGGGCTGGGTGGGCTGCTGCTGTTTCCCATGAGCATCGGCGCCAGCACGGTGCTGATCGAAAAGGCCTCGCCCGACGTCTTGCTGCAGGCCATCTCGCAGCACCAGGCCAGTGTCTGCGTCACCGCGCCAACGTCTTACCGTGCCATGGCCTTGCAGCTGCAGGCCAATGAAGTACCCCATGGACAGGCAATGCAGGCCGCGCAAGCCAGTCCCGACCTGAGTTCCCTGCGCAAGTGCGTCAGCGCTGGCGAAGCGCTGCCGGCAGCCACACGGCAGCTCTGGAAGGCCAGCACCGGTATTGAAATCATTGACGGCATTGGCTCCACCGAGATGCTGCACATCTTCATCTCTGCCGATGAGGCTCACGCCAAGCCCGGCGCCACCGGGCTGGTGGTGCCGGGCTACCAGGCTGCCTTGCTGGGTGAAGACGGGCGGCCGGTGGCGCAGGGTCAGGTGGGTCGCTTGGCGGTCAAGGGCCCTACAGGCTGCAAGTACCTGGCCGATGCACGCCAGGCCAACTACGTGCAAAAGGGTTGGAACCTGACCGGCGATGCCTACCTGCAAGACACCGACGGCCACTATGTTTACCAAGCCCGCACCGACGACATGATCATCTCGGGCGGCTACAACATCGCCGGCCCGGAAGTGGAGGGCGCGCTGCTGTTGCACCCGTCCGTGGCCGAATGCGGTGTGGTGGGTCAGGTGGACGAAGCGCGCGGCACGATCGTCAAGGCCTTTGTCGTGCTCAAGCCCGGCCACGCCGCAGGCGCCGAGATGGCCAAGGTGCTGCAAGACTTTGTCAAGCAGACCATTGCGCCCTACAAATACCCGCGCGAGATCGTCTTTCGCGACAGCCTGCCACGCACCGAAACCGGCAAGCTGCAGCGCTTCAGGCTGAAGTCTGGGGCTTGAGCGCCTTGCGCTGCCCGTCGCGTCCGTAGGTCATGCGCGCCCACAGGGCTTCCATGGGGCCGCGTTCGTGCGTGCGCAACCACCAGTAACTCCACGGCACCTGCACCGCAAAGAAGATGAAGAGCGACAGGGCCAGGCCAGCCGCCGGCCCGACCTTGGCCCACAGGCCAAAGCCCCATGCGTAGAACAAGGTGGTGCAGATGGCGGTCTGCATCAGGTAGTTGGTCAGCGGCATGCGGCCGGCCAGCTGGAAGGGCCTGAACAAGGCCTTGAACGAGTCGCGTTGAAACAGCTGCACGATGAGCAGCACATAAAACACCATCAGCATCGGCCTGGATACGTTGTAGCAAAGCCCTGCAAAGGTCTTGATCAGCGACGGGCCAGGCGTGCGGTTGGCTTCCCAGATCATCACCGCAGTGCTCGACAGCGCCAGGCCCAGCACCAGCATGACCCAGGTCAGGCGCTTGATCTGCGGCATCAGCTCAGGGATGCGCTGCGCCCAGCGGCGCCGGCCGGCCAGCACGCCCAGCAGCATGGTCAGCGTCATCGAAACATACCAACCAAAGGTGCCCCACAGCGAGTAGAGGTTTCCGTATTCGTGGGCCATCATGCGCATGTTTTCCCAGGCCGTGGCCCAGAAACTGCCTGCACCAAAGGCGGCATCGTTGGTCACTGCAAAGCCCTTGCCCAGGGCCACGCGCGAAGCAACAAACTCCTTGCTGACAAAGGCCACGCGCAGCAGGCTGGCCATCAAGGGATAAACCAGACAACCCACCATCACCAGCACCAGGCCGCGGTCACTCACCTTGCGCAGGCCAAACAGCAAGACGATGCCCAGCAGTGCATACACGTGCAGCACGTCGCCAAACCAGAAGACACAGGCGTGCAACACGCCAATCACCAAGAGCATCAGCAAGCGGCGCAGGTAGAGCCGGTCTGCGCCCGCCGGATCTTGCTGCTGCATGCGGGCAAACTGGATGGTGAAGCCCAGGCCAAAGAGCACGCTGAACAGGCTGTTGAACTTGCCCGAGAAGAGCGCGTCGCGCACCTGCTCGGCCATCTGGTCCAACTGCGACGGCCAGTAGTGAGAACCGTCGGACTCATGAAAGCCGCTGTAGCTGAATCCGGGCATGTTCATGATGAGGATGCCCATCAAGGCAAAGCCGCGCAGCACGTCCAGCACGGAAATGCGTTCGGAGACGGGCAGGGCCGCTGTGGTTGTTGGTGTCATCGGTGTTGTCCCCCTGATCCTGCGGCCGCGGCAGCTGCAGTGGCCGGGATGATGCGCCGCGCGCGGGGGGAAAGGAAGCCCCACAGCGGGCCTTGACCACAGCAGCCGGGCTATGCCGAATGGCCGGGCAGCGCCGCGCCGCCCCAGGTCGCGCCCACGGGCCTTGCCCGTGTTTCAGCGCACACCAAAGAGTTCTTGAACGGCTTGACGCACCTGGGCCTGACCCAGTGAATGGGTGTTGTGGTGGCTGCCCCCAGGCACCATGACCAGGCGCTTGGGTTCTGCCGCACGGTCAAACAGCGATTGGGCCAGCGCGGGCTGAATCAGCTGGTCTTCGCTGCCGTGCACCACCAACAGCGGCGAGCCAATGTGTGCGATACGCGCCGCCGCGTCAAAACGCTGGGTGATGAAAGGTCCCACCGGGAGCCAACCCCACTTGAAGGTGCTGACCAGGTCAGGAATCGAGGTGAAAGTGCCCTCCACGATGAGCCCGGCTTCGTCCCCCACCTGGGCTGCCAGCAGCACCGCAATGGCACCACCCAGTGAGTGGCCGAACAGATAGCGCTGGGCCTGCGGCCGGCCCTGGGCCAGCCATTTCCAGGCGGCGTGGGCGTCCTCCAGGGCCAGCACTTGCGAGGGCAGTTCGTCGCTGCTGCGGCCAAAGCCGCGGTAGTCGATGCCCAGCACCGCAAAGCCCAGGTCGTGCATGCGGCGCATGCGGTGCACGCTGCTGCGCACATCCCAGCGTGCGCCATGCAGGTACAGCATGCGCGGTGCGTCGGGTTTGTCTTGTGGCAGCCACAGTCCGTGCAGCCGCACGGGCTGGCTTGTGCTGGCAGACTGGAACTCAACCCAGACGTCTTCCATGCCCACGGCCGCTTGCGCGCCCGCCCAGGTGCGGCTGCCGGGTTGAAAGATCCAACGCCGTTGCTGCTCGTCCAAACTGGCGCAGCCGCCGGCCAGCAGCAGCCCCAGCACGGCAGCCAAGCCGAGGCGGCGCGGGGTGGCTTGGCCGGCCAGCCACGCCCACCATGACAAGCGCTCGGTGTTTCGCATGGCCAACATCTTCGCAGCAAAGATGCCGACACTGCCGCCTGGGGCTGTTTGCCCTATTGATGCAGCCCGCCAATCGAGTAGCCTAGGCAGGCCTGCGTATTCCGGACGAGGAGGACCACCATGAAACCCGTGTCTCTTTTGCTCAAGGCTCGCGAGGGCACCCTGTGGCATGTGCGGCCCGATGAGTCGGTGTTCGCGGCGCTGGAGCTGCTGGCCCGCTACGAAGTGGGCGCGCTGATGGTGATGGAAGGCGGGCGCCTGGTCGGCGTGGTGTCCGAGCGGGACTACACGCGAAAGATCGCCTTGCAGGGGCGCAACTCCAAGGAGACTTTGGTTGCGGACATCATGACCCGCAACGTCATCACCGTGACACCTCAAACCGGGACCCGAATCTGCATGGCCCTGATGAGCGAAAAGAAAATCCGCCACCTGCCGGTGGTGGACGGAGGCACGGTGGTCGGCATGATTTCCATCCGCGACATCCTGGACGACATCATTGCAGACCACGAGACCACGATCGCGCAGCTGGAGAGTTATATCCAGTCCTAGGGGGCATTGGAGCGGGTGACGCAGGCAGCCGCGCTATGCTCAAAGGCTCATGACCGACAGTTCCGGCATCGACGAAGACATTCAGCGCCAGACTCTGGAAGTTGCGCTGCGCAATGCAGCGAGCACCGTTCCCTTGCTGCTGGTAGCGGTGTTTTTCATCTCATGGCTGGGCTGGGAAGCCGAGCAAACTGCGGCAGCTTGGGTGACACTGGTTGTGGGCAGCCTGGCCTCGCTGTCACGCTGGTTGACCACACGCCGGTTGGCAGGCCGTCTGTTGACGGGTGAGGTCAGCCCCAACAGGGCCATTCGGCTCATGGAAGCCAATGCCTTGCTGGCTGGCGTCATGTGGGTGGTGGCCACCTTCTTCATCTACCCGACGCTGCCCGGTGCCAGTGGCACCGCCTATGGCGTTCTGGCGTGCGGTTCGGTGGTCACGGCGGCGTTGTTCATGTCGGTGGTGGGACGGGCTTTTCTGTACTTGATCATCTTGCAGGTGGGCGCACTGGTCCTGGTGTCTCTGTTGCCGGGGCCGGCGCAGTCCTACCCCTTGGCGGCCCTGACCGTGCTCTTTGGTCTGACCATGTACCGCGCCACGCGCGAGTTCCGCGACGTCACCTTGCAGTCACTGCGCCACAGCGCCGAGGCCGATCAAGCCAACGTCTCACTCTTGCGGGCCAAAGAGTCGGCTGAGTCGGCCAACCTGGCCAAGAGCCAATTCCTGGCCACCATGAGCCACGAGATACGAACGCCCATGAACGGTGTGCTGGGTGCCATGGAACTCTTGCGCCAGACCCCGCTGGACCTGCGCCAACGTCGCTTGGTCAAGACAGCTGCGGCTTCGGGCGAGTCCTTGATGGACATCCTCAACGACGTGCTGGACCACTCCAAGATCGAAGCCGGGAAACTGGTGGTGGTGCAGTCGCCCATGTCCTTGCATTCCGTGGCCGCTTCCGCCGCTGCACTCTTCAGAGCCAATGCCGAAAGTCGGGGCTTGAACCTGACCTTGCAAATCGCCGACAACGTTCCCGACGGCGTGCTGGGCGACGCTCCTCGGCTCAAGCAAGTACTGCTCAACCTCTTGGGCAACGGTGTGAAGTTCACCGAAAAGGGTGGGGTCAGCATCAGGCTCAGCACGCAGCTTCGCGACGCCGTTTCGGCGCGGGTGCGTTTTGAGGTGGAAGACACCGGCATCGGCATCCCCAGTGCCTCACTCTCAACGGTGTTTCAACCCTTCCACCAGGTCGACAGCACACGCTCGCGTTTGCGTGGCGGCACTGGCTTGGGCTTGGCCATCTGCCAGCGCATCGTCCAGGCCATGGGGGGGCAGTTGGAAGTCAGCAGTCGCTTGGGTTTGGGTTCGGTTTTTTCCTTCACGCTTTTCATGCCCTTGGCACCCAACATGGCCTTGCCTGCGGTGGAGTCAGACTTTGGCGGCTTGTCCGACAGCAGCAACCTGAGTGGGGTGGTGCTGCTGGTGGAGGACAACGTGGTCAACCGCCTGATCGGGGCTGAGATGTTGAAATCCTTTGGCGTGGACGTGGTGGAAGCCGAAGACGGCGTTCAGGCCTTGGGTCTGCTGGAACAACAACGCGTTGACCTGGTCTTGATGGACATTCAGATGCCCGTGATGGATGGCTATGAAGCCACCCGCCGTGCCCGCGAGCGCGAGACCCGACTGCGGCTGCCTCGGGTGCCGATCGTGGCCCTGACCGCCAACGCCTTTGACGAAGATGCCGCCCAAGCCATGGCCGCCGGCATGGACGCTCACCTGGCCAAGCCTTACTCGCGTGATCAGCTGCGCGACCTGGTGCAGCGCTGGCTTTAGCGGCCGGGGGGCCGCTTGGGGCCTCGGTCGACCTTAAAGGGCCAGGCGCTTCGATTGCATGACCAGCAGGCCTTCGAAGATCAAGGTTTCCAGGGTTTCAAACGGCATGTCGGTGATCGGGGCCAGCTTCACAGCGGCGCCACCGGTCATCAAGAGCATGGGCTCCTGGCCCGTGCGTGCGAGCAGCCTGCGCGCCTGGCGCTCTACGGCGCCGGCGATGGCGTTGGAGCCGCCGCTCATCAGCGCATCGCTGGTGTTGGTCGGGAAGTCCACCACATCGCCGGTTGGCACTTTCAGCCCTGCGGTACCTTGCTCCAGCGCACGCAGCATCAGCCCGAATCCGGGCAGGATCAAACCACCCAGGAAGCGGCCGTCGGCGTCCAAGGCATCCACGGTGACTGCGGTGCCCACCATCACCACCAGTGCAGGGCGTGCTGCGCCTGCGGCCAACACGCGCGCCCTGGCACCGGCCAGCGCAACCCAGCGGTCAGCGCCCAAACGGCTGGGGTGGTCGTAGCCGTTGATCAATCCGGCCTCGTGCGACGAGGGCACCACCCAATGCGGCTCCACATCCCACAACTCCATCTGCGCTTCCACGCGCCGGCGCACCGCATCGCCGGCCACCACACAGCCCAACATGCTGCTGGGCGTGGGCAAGTCCTTCCAGTCCTTCTCAGCCAAGTCGTCAATGGTTTCCAGGAACACGGCGCCTTGTTCCAGCAGCGTGGCACCCCAGTGGGGAGCTGCATAAAGCGCCCACTTCAGACGCGTGTTGCCGATGTCGATGGCCAGAAAAGTCATGGGGCCGAATTGCCGAGGTTGGGGGCCGCCAGCGTATCAGCGCGGGCGGCAGCGGCCCGTCTTTGCGCCCTGGGGTAAACCATGAGCCGGACTTGCCAGACCGTCAGCCCTGAAGAAGTGGGTCATGGCATCATCTTCAATTGACGTTTACGTAAACGTCACTTCAGCCCTTCGACCGGCCCCAGCGGCCAAGACCGAGTGCACCGCGATGACCGACCTCTCTGCTGAGTTCAAGGCCCTGGCCAACTACCGTCCCAGCCACAAAGTACGCTTTGTAACCGCGGCGTCCTTGTTCGACGGCCACGACGCAGCCATCAACATCATGCGGCGCATCTTGCAGGGCATGGGGGCCGAGGTGGTTCACCTGGGGCACAACCGCAGCGTCGACGAGGTGGTGACGGCGGCCTTGCAAGAAGACGTTCAGGGCATTGCCATCAGCAGCTACCAAGGCGGCCATGTCGAGTACTTCAAGTACATGGTGGACCTGCTGCGCCAACGCGGCGGCGCGCACATCCAGGTGTTTGGCGGCGGTGGTGGTGTCATCGTGCCGGCCGAAATCCGCGAACTGCAGGACTACGGCGTCACGCGCATCTACAGCCCTGAAGACGGCCAGCGCATGGGGCTGCAGGGCATGATCGGTGAGATGGTGATGCGTTGCGACACCGACCTCACGGTGCACGCGCCGCAAGCCGTGGCCGCCTTGCAGGGCCACAGCGACGCCGCCTGGCGTGCCTTGGCGCAGGCCATCACGGCGCTGGAAAACGGCAAGGCCTGTGCCCCTTTCAGAGCCGCCTTGGAGCAAGCGGCGCAGTCCAAAAAAATCCCGGTGTTGGGCATCACCGGCACCGGCGGCGCGGGCAAGAGCAGCCTGACCGACGAGTTCATTCGCCGTTTGCGCCTGGACCAGGGCGACGCCTTGCGGGTTGCGGTGATCAGCATCGACCCCAGCCGGCGCAAGAGTGGCGGCGCGCTCTTGGGCGACCGCATCCGCATGAACGCCATCAGCCCGTGGTCGACGGCGGCCAGCACTCAGGCCAAGGCGCCAGCGCCAGCCGGCGGTGGTGTGGCCCACGACAGCGGCCAGAGGGTGTTCATGCGCAGCTTGGCCACCCGCGACTTTGGCAGCGAAATCAGCCAGGCCCTGCCCGATGTGCTGCTGGCATGCAAGGCCGCCGGCTTTGACCTCATCGTGGTGGAAACCTCGGGCATCGGCCAGGGCGACGCGGCCATCGTGCCCTTGGTCGACGTGCCGCTGTATGTGATGACGCCCGAGTTCGGCGCCGCCAGCCAGCTGGAGAAGATCGACATGCTCGACTTCGCCGAGTTCGTGGCCATCAACAAGTTTGACCGCAAGGGTGCCGCCGACGCGCTGCGCGACGTGGCCAAACAGGTCCAGCGCAACAAAGAAGCCTGGAAGACGCCCACCGAAGACATGCCGGTCTTTGGCACCATGGCCAGCCGTTTCAACGACGACGGCGCCACCGCGCTGTACCAGGCCGTGTTGCCACGCCTGGCCGAACTGGGCCTGCCGGTCACGCCAGGCCGCTTGCCACGGGTTGCCACGCGCCACAGCACGCACCAGGTGCCCATCGTGCCAGGTGCACGGGTGCGCTACCTGGCCGATATCACCGACACCGTGCGCGGCTACAAGCAGCGCGCCCTTCAGCAAAGCCGCTTGGCGCGCCAGGTGCAGCAGCTCAAGGCCACCGCCGCCATGCTGCAAACCGACAAGCCCGAGCGCCACCGCGCGGTGGAAGCCGTGCAAGACCTGGTCGAAAGTCGCCAACAGCAGCTGGACCCACAAGCCCGCAAGCTGCTGGCCCCGTGGCCCGACATGCAAAAGGCCTATGCCGGCGACGAGTACGTGGTGAAGATCCGCGACAAGGAAATCCGCACCGCGCTGACCCACACCACGCTGTCGGGCAACAAGATCCGCAAGGTGGCGCTGCCAAGCTACGAATGCGAAGGCGAGCTGCTGAAGTGGTTGATGCTGGACAACGTGCCCGGCAGCTTCCCCTACACCGCCGGCACCTTTGCCTTCAAGCGTGAAGGCGAAGACCCGACGCGCATGTTTGCCGGTGAAGGCGATGCCTTTCGCACCAACCGCCGCTTCAAGATGGTCAGTGAGGGCCTGCCGGCCAAGCGCCTGAGCACCGCCTTTGACAGCGTCACGCTGTATGGCAACGACCCCGATCTGCGCCCCGACATCTACGGCAAGGTGGGCAACAGCGGCGTCAGCATCGCCACGTTGGACGACCTGAAGGTGCTGTACTCGGGCTTCGAACTCACCAACCCCAGCACCAGTGTGAGCATGACCATCAACGGCCCGGCGCCGTCGATCCTGGCCATGTTCATGAACACCGCCATCGACCAAAACCTGGACAAGTTCAAGCTGGACAACGGCCGCGACCCCACCGACGACGAAGCGCAGAAGATCCGCGCCTGGACGCTGGCCAATGTGCGCGGCACGGTGCAGGCCGACATCCTGAAAGAAGACCAGGGCCAAAACACCTGCATCTTCAGCACCGAGTTTTCACTGAAGGTGATGGGCGACATCGCCGAGTACTTTGTGCACCACGACGTGCGCAACTTCTACAGCGTGTCGATCTCGGGCTATCACATCGCCGAAGCCGGAGCCAACCCGATCAGCCAGCTGGCCTTCACGCTCAGCAACGGTTTCACGTTTGTGGAAGCCTACCTGGCGCGCGGCATGCACATCGACGACTTTGCGCCCAACCTGAGCTTCTTCTTCAGCAACGGCATGGACCCCGAGTACACGGTGCTGGGCCGCGTGGCGCGCCGCATCTGGGCGGTGGCCCTGCGCGACCGCTACGGTGCCAACGAGCGCAGCCAAAAGCTGAAGTACCACGTGCAGACCAGCGGCCGCAGCCTGCACGCACAAGAGATCCAGTTCAACG
>JAYTVT010000080.1:0-51774 GCA_043743835.1 Betaproteobacteria bacterium | reverse complement strand
TGGTGCGGCCGTCGTCTTCTTTGCGCCCGTTTTTGCCGTTCAGCAGCTGCAGAAACGGCGTGTTGGGCGAGCCCAGTTCCTGGCAGACCTCGCTGCCTGGGGTGAAGCCACCCAAGGACGGCAGTTGCCAGAAGTTGGCGGCGTTGGGGCTGCAGTTGATGATGCCGTGGTTGGGGCCGTCGATGGCCACCAGACGGCGCACCTGGTCGTAGGCGTCGTCCTGGCGCATCCACTCGCGCGCCAGCGTCACACCCAGGCTGTGGCCAACGATGTCGACCTGCTTGGCGCCGGTGAAAGCCAGCACGGCTTTGACAAAGCGGCGCAGGTCGGGCACGTTGGCCTGGTTGGTGTGGGCAATGCTGGAGCGGCGCGGCTGGTCGGCGGCCAGGTCGCATTGGTCACCCTGGTAACCCAGGCCCCACAGCTCGCTGGTGTTGTAGCCGTTGTCGGCAAAAAACTGTGCAAAGGCTTGCATGCGGCCATAGGGGCCGCAGGCGGTGGGGTAGGGGACGTCGTTGTTGCCGTGCAGGAAGATCACCGGCGTGCGCGTTACCGCGCCAGCCGCGCCAAAACCGATCACCGGTTTTTTGAGCGACGCGTCTTCAATGACCGGGAAGCCAGCGGGGAAGCTGGTACCCACGGTGCCGGCGGCGTTGGCGGTCAGGCCCATGAGTGCCAAGGCGGCGGCGGCAAAAATTCGACGTGCTGGGTGCATACGAAGTCTCCAGTGGTTGGAAAAGTTGTAGCGCAAGTGCGCTACGGGGGTGGGTCTAGAAAACGTTCAACCAAGGCAAAGTGTTCGGGCGTGTTCAGTGCCGGCGCATGGCCGCAGCCGGGCAGCGTGACCACCACCGCGCAAGGGCCGCGGGTGCGCATGGCTTCGGCGGTGTCTGCCAGCAGCAGGTCGGAAGACTCGCCGCGCAGCACCAGCACGGGCAGCTGCAGCGAGTCCCAGGCGTCCCACTGTTCGTAGTCGCGGGGGTGGTGCACAAACTGCTGCACCATGGCCGGGTCGTAGTGCGGCGTCACGCGGCCGTCGGGCAGGCGGCGGGTGCTGGTTTCGGTGAGCAGACGCCACTGCTCGTCGCTGAGCCAACCGTAGGGCTGGTAGATAGTGCGGAAGTACTGCTCCAGTTCGCCCACGGTGGCAAAGGCCGCTGGGTGGCCGGCGTAAGCCTGGATGCGGTCGCTGGCGGGTTTGGGCAGCGTGGGGCCGATGTCGTTGATGACCAGGCGCTGGATGCGCCCGCGCAAGCTGTGCGCCGCGGCGCGCAGGCCGATGGCGCCACCCATCGACGTGCCCAGCCAGTGCATACGCTGCACGCCCAGCTGGTTCACCAGGGACAGCGCCAGTCGTTCGTAAAAGGCCAGACAGTATTCATCGGCCGGCTTGGGGCTCCATTGGCTCAGGCCGCGGCCGATGGTGTCGGGGCAGATCACGCGCCAGCGCTGCGCCAGGTGGGCGGCAATGGCGTCCATGTCGCGCCCGGTGCGGGCCAGGCCGTGCCAGGCGACGATGGTGTGCGGGTGCTGCCAGCCCCATTCAGTGACGTGCAGCTCGCGGCCTTCGCAGACCACATAACGTGAACGTGAGATGGCAGCGGTGCTCATGACCTGACCCGTGCCGCCATCAAGCGCAGCCGCCCTACGATGCCGCTGGGGAAGTGGTAAACCGACAGCACAAACAGCAGGCCCAGCCACAGCAGCCAGCGATCAGGAGTGACCAGTTGGGCCAGCACCGGCACGCCTTCCAGTGCGCTGTTGCCCAGCTTGAGCAGGTCCTGCAGATAGTTCTGCGCCAGCACAAACAGCGCCGAGCCCACCACCGCACCATAGATGGTGCCCATGCCGCCGATGACCACGATGAGCAGGATGTCCAGCATGATCTCGAAGGACAGCGTTGTGTCTGGCCCCACATAGCGCAGCCACAGCGCCAGCAACGCGCCGGCGATGCAGGCAAACAGAGCCGACAGCACATTGCTCCAGGTGCGGTAGACGACCGTGCGAAAGCCGATGGCCTCGGCGCGAAAGTCGTTTTCGCGGATGGCCTGCAGCACGCGGCCAAAAGGTGAATTGACGATGCGCAGCAACGCCAGCAGCAACACCAGCACCACCGCAAAGATCAGGTAGTAGGTGAAGATCTTGCCGTCCACCGTGACGCCCCAAAACGGCGACTCAAACGGTTCGAACGACGGACTCAAGACCTCGGGCGCTTTGAAGCTGAGGCCATCTTCGCCACCGGTGAAGTCCGACAACTGCGAAGCCAGCGTCTGAAACGCGCTGGCCACGGCCAAGGTGATCATGGCGTAGAAGATGGCCTTCACGCGCAAGCTGAACAAGCCAATCACCAGCGACAGCAGCAGCGACACCAGCAGCGCCAATCCGGTGCCCAGCAACACCGCGCCAAAGCCCGGCCCCATGCGGGTGCTGGCAATGGCCACGCCGTAAGCGCCAATGCCAAAGAACATGGTGTGCGCAAAGCTGACGATGCCGGTGTAGCCCAGCAGCAAATCAAAGCTGGCCACCAGCAGGATGAAGACCAGCGCCTTGGCCGCCACCGACAAGGCTTTGGCGCCGGGGAAGGCAAACGGCGCAACCGCCAGCGCCACCAGCACCACCACCAGCGCCAGGGCCAGCCAACGGCTGCGCGGGCGGTCGTGCGAGAGAACGCGGTCGAGCAGGGCGCTCATCGGTTGGTCACCGGGTACAGGCCCTGCGGGCGCCACAACAGAATGGCCACCATCAGGCCGATGTTGGAAAACAGCGCCACCTTGGGCGCCAGAAAGCCGCTGTAGTTGGCCAGCAGGCCCACCATCAGCGCGCCGACAAAACAGCCCAGCGTAGACCCCAGGCCGCCGATGATGATGACGATGAAGATCAGCGTGTTGACCTGCGCGCCGATCTGCGGCGTCACGGTCTGCTGGTACAGCCCCCACATCACGCCGCCCAGCCCCGCCAGCGCCGAACCGGCGGCAAACACGCCTACAAAGAGGCGCTTGATGCGGTAGCCCAGGCTTTCCACCATTTCGCGGTCTTGCACGCCCGCGCGGATCAGCAAGCCGACCTTGGTGCGTGACAGCACCCACACCAGCAGCACAAACACCGCCAGGCCGATGACGGACGCTATGACGCGGTACTTCTCGATCGCGGCGTCGCCAAACAAGAAGCTGCCGCGCAAGGGCACGGGCAGTGGCATGGCAATCTGCAGCGGGCCCCAGATGACCTTGATGATCTCTTCACCGACGATCATGCCGCCCATGGTGATGAGGATCTGCTTCAGGTGCAGGCCGTAGACCGGGCGGATGATCACGCGCTCGAAGGCCCAGCCCATGGCCCCGGCCACCGCCATCGCCACCAACATGGCGCAGAAGATGGCCAGCAGGGCCGGGCCCACGCCCTGGTCGGCAAACACCGCCATGCCGCCCATCACCGTGGTGGCCATGAAGGCGCCCAGCGCGATGAAGACGCCGTGGCCAAAGTTCAGCACGTCCATCAGGCCAAAGACCAGCGTCAGACCCGAGGCGATGATGAAGATGATCAAGCCCATGGCCAGGCCGGCCACAGTCAAGGTCACCCAGCTGCTGCCGCTGCCGATGGCGGGCAAGGCGGCGGCCATCAAGCCCAGCAAGAGCAGCACGGGCTTCCAGTCGAACTGGGCTTTGGGAATGGCTGCTGCGGCGGCTTGGGTGCTGGCCACGGTGGTGGTGGTGGTGGTGGTGACGGGGCTCATTGATGCGCTCCCAGCGACAAGCCCAGCAGGCGCTGCTGCAGGGCCTGGTCCGCGGCCAGCTCGTCCATGCGGCCGCTGTGCACCACGCGGCCGTCGTCCATCACCGCAACAAAGTCGCCCAGGGCCTTGGCCATCATGAAGTTTTGCTCCACCAGCAGGATCGTGGTTTGCTGGCGCTTCAGCTCGCGAAAAGCGCTGATGAGGTTTTGGATGATCGACGGCGCCAGGCCCTTGCTGGGCTCGTCGATGAGGATCAGCGAACGCGGCTCGCAAATCGCGCGCGCCACCGCCAGCATCTGCTTTTGCCCGCCGCTCAACTTGCCCGCTGGGTAGAGCCAGAACTTTTGCAGCGCCGGAAAGAGGCCGAAGATCCAGGCCAGCCGTTCTTTGTCCAACTCGCCTTCATGGCGCGCACTGCGTGCAGCGAGCACCATGTTTTCTTTCACCGTGAGGTCGGTGAAGATGCCCATGTTTTCGGGCACGTAGGCGATGCCGCTGGTGGCGATGTCGGGCGTGGGCAGGCCGTTGATGCGCTGGCCCTTGAAGCTGATGTCACCTTGCGAGGCCGGCCACAAACCCATGATGGTGCGCAGCGTGGTGGTCTTGCCCGCGCCATTGCGGCCCAGCAGCATGGTGACCTGGCCTTGCGGCACCAACAGGTCCACACCGTGCAAGATGTGATACGCGCCGATGTGTGTGTGCACGCCCTTCAGTTGCAGCAAAGGTGCAGTCATGCCGGCTCCTCGGCCGCCATGCCCAGATAAGCCTGCTGGACCACCGGTGACGCAATCACGGCGGCCGGCTCACCATCGGCCACCAGCTGCCCGTTGTGCAGCACCACGATGCGGTCGGACAGCTCACGCACCACGTCCATCTTGTGCTCCACCAGCAGGATCACCACGTCCTTGCGCGCTTTGAGCTGGCGGATCAGGTCCAGCACCACCGGCACTTCGTCCACGCTCATGCCGGCGGTGGGTTCGTCAAACATGTAGACCTTGGGGTCCAGCGCCATCAGCAGCGCCACTTCCAGCTTGCGCTGGTCGCCATGCGGCAGGCTGCTGGCCGCCGCGCTGGCCTTGTCGGCCAGGTGCACCTGTTCCAGCACCTGGGTTGCTTGCGCGATCCACGCCCTGCGGTCGCTCCACACGCGCCACATGTCCAGCGCACCCACGCCACGGCCGGCTTCGCGGGCCTGGATCGCCAGGCGCACGTTTTCATGCACGCTCAAGTTGGGGAACAACTGGGTCAGTTGAAACGCACGGCCCAGGCCACGTTGGCTGCGCAAGGCAGTGGGCAGTTGCGTGATGTCCTGGCCGTTCAGGGTGACCGTGCCTTCACTGGCTGGCAGCTGCCCCGAGATCAGGTTGAAGTAGGTGGTCTTGCCCGCACCGTTGGGCCCGACGATGGAGGTCAGCGTGCCGGGCTCAAAACGGCACGAGACATGGTCGACGGCCACATGGCCGCCGAAGCGGATCGTCAGGTTGTGGGTCTCAAGCATTTCAGGCAAGCGAACACGGTTCGCGCTCCATCAAGCGGACGCCGCGGAACCGGCTTTGCCGGGCCGCTGGGGTCGCCCCCCTTGGGGGGTGCGGTGTAAGCCGCTCCGGGGGGTTACCTTTTATTCCGAATCGGAATCTGCAGCTCTTCAGCCTTGATCACCCGCACCAGTTCCGGCACGCCCCAGGCAAACGCCGGGTCGTTCTTGATGCGGAAATGGAACATGTCCTGCATGGCCTGGTGGTCTTCCTTGCGGAAGGTCATCTTGCCCTTGGGCGTCTCGAAGCTCATGCCTTCCATGGCGGCGATGAGCTTGTCGGTGTTGGTGTCGCCCTTGGTCTTTTTCAGCGCCTCGACCACCGCAATGGCCGCGCTCATGCCACCGGCGGTGAAGAAGTCGGGCGGTGCCTTGAACTTGCTGTAGTGGTTGGCCACCAGCCAGGTGTTGACGGCGTTCTTGGGGATGCCGAAGTAGTAGTAAAGCGCGCCTTCCATGCCTTCAAACTGCTTGTAGGCCACCATGGCCGGCAGGATGTTGCCGCCGGTGGCCAGCTTGATTCCGTAGCGCTTGTCCAGTTCCAGATCGGCGATCTTGGAAAACGGCGTCGGGCTGCCGGCCCAGCCCACCGAGATGTACTTCTTGCCCGGCTGGTCCTTGAGCTTGTCGATGATGCGCTGCAGGCCGGCGGTGAAGTCGGTGGTGCCCACCGGCAGGTATTCCTCGTGCACGATCTTGGCCTTCTTCATAAAGTCTTTGGAGGCCTTCACGCCGTCGCGGCCAAAGGCGTTGTCGTTGGCCAGCGTGGCCACCACGGCGCCGTCCTGGTCCAAGGCCGCTGCGTTGGCGGCTGCGTCTTGTGACGAATTGCGTCCGGTGCGGAAGATGTACTTGTTCCACTTGTCGCCGGTGATGCTGTCGGCCACGGCGGGCTCCACCAGCAGGATCTTCTTGTACTCCTCGGCCACCGGCAGCATGGCCAGGGCGACCGGGCTGGCGGTGGGGCCCACCGCGATGTCGACCTTGTCGTCGGCATAAGCCGCGGCCAGCGCGGCCTTGCCCACGTCGGGCTTGCCCTGGTCGTCTTTTTCAATCACCACCAGCTTGCGGCCGGCCACCATCATGGTGCCGCCGGTGGCGTATTCCAGGCCCAGGTTGAAGCCGACGATGGTCTGCTTCGCGTAAGCCTCCAGCGGGCCGGTCTTGCTGGCGATGAGGGCGATCTTGACGTCCTTGCCCTGGGCAAATGCAGCGGGCATGGCCAGGCTGGCGGCCAGGGCCAGGGCGGTGGGGATCAGGTGACGACGGTTCATGCGGGGCTCCAACTGAGGTGAGCTGGTAGAGCAAGGCCTGTGCCATGAGCACCATATCAGTGCAAACCCGCGATTCTCCAGAGAATATCGGCTAAATCGAATGAGTATCAGTCACATGAGCTCCAGAAATGTCTGCATTCGATGCATATAACTATGCCTGAAGTTCAGACGCTCTCATGTTGGCCTGCTGCCGCAGAGCCTGCGTCTGCGTCTTCAAAGCCACGCCCCAGACACCGGGCAAGCCCGTGGCAGCAGCTGCGCACAGTCCCCTCACAATGCGCGGCAGCAACCCCAGTCGGCGCAAGACCGGCAATTGTCAGCATCACCCCACCACACGTCTCCAGGGAAGAACCACGTTCATGAGCTTCATACGCACCGCCTTGCGCGGGCTCAGCGCCGCTTTGCTGGCCTGCTGTCTCAGCGCCACCGCCCAGATTCCGTTGCCCCGCGCTTACGCGGTGGTCTCTGAAGTGGCACGCCAGGTCAGCGTGGTCAGCTTTCAAGAGGGCACGGGCAGCCGCTTGAACAACAACATCCGCCAACGCATCGACGTGCCGGACGGCGCACTGGACAAAGTCTTCTTGCTCAGCGCGCAAAAGGCCTTGAAGCAAGCCTCGCCCAGCGGAGACATCTGGCTGCTGGCGCCAGCCGACACCGACTTCTTCGGCTTTATGCAACCCAGCGCCGGCAGCAGCATCAAGATCCCTGACGACTTGCTGCAGGCGTTGCGCGAACGCAGGTCCACGCACCTCTTGGTGTTTACACGCCACCGCGCCGATGCCGACCTGCGGTTCATCAACAACAGCGACGGCACCGGCACGTTGGAAGGCCTGGGCTATTACGTGGACCACCACACCAAGGTGAACTGGAGAGACGCCCGCGAAGTTGGCACAGGGTACTTGGCGGCCTTCACGCACTTTCGCGCCACCTTGGTCGAAGTGGCCACACAAAAAGTGGTGGCCTCCGGCGCCAGCACGGCCAACATCATTTCTGGGCCCGTGGGTTCGAAGTCAGGGTCTACTCATCCCTGGGAGTCGCTAACCCCGGCGCAAAAGATGGCCCAACTTCGCGACCTGATTGACCGCGAGGTCAGTCGCATGGTGCCGGACCTGGCCAGCGCCAAGCCCTGAGCCAAAACGCTTCACCCGCTTTCAGCCCAAGTGCAGCAGCTCGGGCCAACGAGCCAGGCGGTCGTACAGCGCGGCCCGCGACATGCCCAGGCGCCGCGCCACCAAGGCCCGGTTGCCTTTGGCTTGGCGCAAAGCACTGGCAATGGCCTGACGCTCCAGTTCAGCCACCTGGTCCGCCAGCAAGCGGGTGGGCGTTTTGTCTTCCTCGACCCGCGCAGCCTTTGATCCAACGGGCAGTTCCGCGGCCCTGAGCGGCTCTGGCGTGGTCCCCGTCGATGGCGCCCGTGCCGCGGCCAGCGCGCTGCTGACCGATGCATCCGGTGAAGGACCAAAGTGCCGCGCGTCCAGCACCAGGTCATCCGTCATCAGTGCCGCCTGCTCCAGCGTGTTGCGCAGCTCACGGATGTTGCCCGGCCAAGGCCGCAAGGCCAGCAGCGACAGCGCCTCGGGCGTGACGCTGCGTGCCGGCAAGCCACTGCGCCGCGCGATGTCTTCGCTGAGCGCTTCAACCAACGCCTCCAGGTCGGGTAGCCGTTCACGCAAGGGCGGCAGGCGTATGGGCAACACGTTGAGCCGGTAATACAGGTCGGCGCGAAAACTGCCCTGCGCCACCATCTGCACCAAGTCGCGGCTGGTGGCGGCAATGATGCGCACGTCCACCCGTTCAATGCGGTTGCTGCCCAGCGGCTCAATCTCTTGTTCTTGCAACACGCGCAGCAACTTGCTTTGCAGCGCCAGCGGCATGTCGCCAATCTCGTCCAGAAACAGCGTGCCGCCGTCGGCCAGCTTGAACTTGCCGTCGCGGCCCTTGCGGTCTGCGCCGGTATAGGCGCCCGGCGCTACGCCGAAGAACTCGGCCTCCATCAAGGTGTCGGGCACCGCGGCGATGTTGACGCCCACAAAAGCCTTGGCCGCACGCCGGCTGGCGCCGTGGATGCCGTGAGCCAGCAACTCTTTGCCTGTGCCGGTTTCGCCCAGGAGCAGCGCGGTGCTGTCGGTCTGCGCCACCCGGCGTGCATGGCGTTTGACTTCCAGGGCCGCCGGGCTGCCGCCAATGAAACTGGCAATGCTGTGCTTGGGCCGGCGCAGCGCGGCCAGCTGCTGCGCCAGCTGCTGGCGTGTGCTGTCCAGCTCACCCTGCAGGCTGCTGAACTTGGCCATCAGTGGCAGCATGGTGGTCTCGGGGTGGTCCAGCAAAACGAAGCCCACGGCACCGATGACCAAGCCCTGGTCGTTGCGCAAAGGCAGCCGCGTGACCAGGAAGGTGCCGGCTTGGTTGCTGAGCAGGTCCACCAAGATGGGTTGTCCGCTGTCGATGACCTGGCCCATCAGCGTGTTGGGCACCACGTCTTCCACCCGCCGGCCCACGAAGTCGTCTTCGGCATGACCCAGCGCGGGCAGGAAGCGGCGGTAGCCGTCGTCGATCCACACGATGCGGTGCTCGCGGTCGACCACCATGGTGCCCATGGCGGTGCGGGCGAAGGTGTCGAACATGCTTTGCGCGGCGAGCTTGAGCACGCGCTCGGCGTTGAGCGGGGGGGACGGGTGGGGTGAAGTGTCGGACATGGTGAAGGCTCCGCAATGTAGCGCCAGCCGCCTTGGGCCAGCGGCCCCTTGCCCAACTCCCCTCCCTCCTCTCCCCTTTCCCCCGCAGTCGGATCGGGCGAGCCCCAGCGTCAATGCACCGGCCGCGCCAACACCAACCACCCCAGCGCCGTGGCCCGGGCCACGGCTTCGGCGCGGCTACTGGCCCCCAAGCGGCTGAACACTTCCGTCAGGTGGTACTTGATGGTGCGTTCGCTGATGGCCAGTTCGCGCGCGATCAACTTGTTGGTGCAGCCTTGCGCGATGCGTTGCAGGATCACCTGCTGGCGTGGGGTCAAGCCCGACACCGCGCCAGGCGCTGCGGGCGCAAACCAGGGTTCGCCGGCCAACACCGTTTCCAGCGCGGCCAGCCATTGCGGCGGGGGCAGGGACTTGGGCAAAAAACCCATCGCACCGATGCGCCGGGCCTGGGTGGCCAGTTGGGGGTCGTCGTTGCCCGACATCAACACGCGGCCGGCTGTGGGGTAAAGCTGCCCTGCCCTTTCCAGCAAGCTCAGGCCATCCATGCGGCCGGGCAGGCAGTGGTCCACCAGCAGCAGGTCCATGCCAGCCGAACGAGACAGGACGTCCAGCGCTTGCGCCGCGTCAGCCGCCACTCGGCATTGCAACGACGGCGCCTGACGCGCCAACAGATGCACCAAGCCGTCGCTGTACAGCGGGTGGTCTTCTACGATCAAGACCTGGGCGCGTGCGGTGATCACCATGGCTGCAGATGCTAGCGCCTGCCCCCAGGCCGACCACCCTGTCCATCCGGGCAATGCTGCCCACCTTGCGCGGCAAAAACGTGACCAGGTGTGGACAAACCAGCAGCCAGCAGCCGCCGTTTGCACTTGCAGACTGCACACTTGGACAGTGACAGTCGTCGCGCTGCCGATGGACAGTTTGACCACCGACCACCACCAACACCCACTGCCTACCTTCAACGGCCGCTGGCCAGCCCGTCAGCAGCGCCCTGCACAACGCACACCGCCGCCCGCCCCTGTTCTTTGCCCGCCCTGCTGCGATGCACCCCAACAGCCCTGCTCAAGCCTTGTTGGCTCAAGGTATCCACTTGCGCCAGACCCAGCCCCGGGCTTTACCTCCGGTGGCAACGCAACTGCGCACGGTTGCAGGGGCAGACGCCCGCTTGCAGCTCTTCGCCGAACTGTTTTCGGCATGGGGCGAACTGGCCCTGGGTGACCTGACGGCCGCCCAGGTCAGCCTGCAGCGGGCGCAGCAGCAACTGGCTTTGATGGGACAAGCCGACGCCGACTGCCGCGTCTTGTGCCAGGGCCTGCAAGCCGCCCTGTGGCTGCGGGCCCAGCGCCCGCTGGACGCCTTGGTGCCTACGCAAGAAGCCCTGGCGCTGCCCGCTGGCAGCCTGTCGGGCTGGGTGCGCATGATCGAGCTGCAGCGCCAAAACGCGGCGCTGGAACACCTGCGCCGCTACGACGACGCCCTGCGTTCGCACTACGAGACGGTGGCCTTTGCGCGCACGTTGAACGAACCGGCGCTGCTGGCCAACGCGTTGGGCAGTGTGGGCGGGCTGCAGTCCAGCCTGATGAACCTGGTCGACGCATTGCCCTTGTGCGATGAAGCGTGGGCCTTGTGTCAGCACACCGACTGGTACGGCGTGATCCACCTGGCCGGCAACAACCGCATGGGCGTGCTCAGCATCGTGGGACGCCACGCCGAGGCCGTGGCCATGGCCCGCCAGCTGATGTCCTATGAGGCCCACTTCCCCACCCACCAGCGCCGTGTGCGCTTGTGCCTGTACGCCATGGCCCTGGCCCAGGCGCAGCAATTCGATGAAGCCCAGCACTGGCTGGACCAGGCCCACGCCGAACAAGCCGACATTGCCAGCCAGCGTGCCGAATGGGTGTGGATACAAGCCTTGGTGCTCAACCAGCAAGGTCGCCCGGCACAAGCGCTGCCGCTGGTCGACGCGTTTCTGGCGCAGTTCAAACAATCGCCCAGCCCCAGCGAATTTCCGTTGGACCATGCGCAACTGCACACCCAGGCCGCGTTGGCCCATGAAGCGCTGGGCCAGCCGCAGCGAGCCTTGGTCCACGAGCGCGCGGCGGCCCAAGCGCGCCAGCAAGCGGCGCAGCAGGCCGCGCATGCCGGCCGCCTGACGCTGCAGATCGCCCACGATCTGGACGCCGCCCACCGCGCCCGCGACGCCGCCTTGCGCGACAGCCAGCGTGCACAGCTAGAGCAGCAGCGGCTGGCCGAACTGAACGGCGCGCTGCAGGCGGCCAACGCCGCCAAGACGCGCTTTCTGGCCGCCGCCAGCCACGACCTGCGCCAACCGGTGCAGGCGCTGGCGCTGTACATGGCGGCGCTGCACGGTGAGCGCTCGGCCCCCGCGCGCACCGAGCTGATGGCGCGCATGGACCATTCGGTGCAGGCCCTGGGCAGCCTGTTTGACGTGCTGCTGGACGTGTCGCGTTTTGACGCCGGCCTGGTGCCGGTGCAACTGGCGCCGCTGCACCTGGACAGGCTCTTGCACAGGCTGGCCGACGAATACACCTTGACCGCCGAGCGGCGGGGCTTGCAACTGCGCCTGCACCTGCCCGCATCCACCACGCTCCCAGCCGTGGCACTGAGCGACACGGTGCTGCTCGAGTCCTGCCTGCGCAACCTGCTGAGCAACGCCATCAAGTACACCGAACGCGGTGGGGTGGTGCTGCGGCTACGCGCTTTGCCCCAGTCTGAGCATTGGCGCGTTGAGGTGCGTGATACCGGCATCGGCATCGAGCCCAGCGCCCAGGCGCTGGTGTTTCAGGAGTTCTTTCAGGTTGACAACGACGCCCGAGACCGCCGCCACGGCTTGGGGTTGGGCTTGTCCATCGTGCAGCGCACCGCCGCCTTGCTGGAGCACCCACTGTGCCTGCGTTCGCGCCCCGGGCGCGGCAGTTGTTTCTCTTTGGACCTGCCGCGCACCCAAGTCCAACCCGAAGCAGCGCAGCCTGCACAACAGCCCGAGTCCAGCGCCCGCTTTTGCGTGGTGGTGGTGGACGACGACGCCGCAGTGCGCGACAGCCTGGTCACGCTGTTGCAGCGCTGGGGCTACCCCACCGTGCAAGGCGCCGACGCTGAGACTGCGTTGGCCGACTGGCAACGCCTGGGCCAGCCCGCGCTGGGGGCCGCCATCGTCGACCTGCGTCTGCCCGGCGGGCAAACCGGGCTGCAAGCCATCGCCCACCTGCGCCAGCACAGCCACGCCGTGCTGCCTTCGCTGGTGGTCACGGGGGACATCTCGGCCGACCGCCTGCGCCTGCTGGCCGAAGCTGGCCAGGCCTGGCTGCCCAAGCCGGTGATGCCGCTGGGGCTGCGCAGCTGGCTGCAAAGCGTCGCCCGCGGCTGAGCGCTGACGGGGCGGTTCAAGCCTGGCGGCGCGCCCTCGTTGGTGGCCAAAAAGCTTCACAGGTCCGTCAGCTGCGCACAAGCGCACTGCCAAGCCCACCCCTGACAAGGCCCCGGGCGTTACGCTGCAAGCACGCCCCATCCCAGGGCCAGCAGCACTTGAAAGACCCGCACCATGCTCGACGACATCCGCCACGCCGCCGCCCGCCAACGCACCGCCCGCGCGGTGCGCCGCATGAAGGCCGACTGCAAACGCCTGTTGGGCGAAAAGGGCGAGCTGGGCGGCATGGCCATCACGGCCGACTTGATCGACCGGCTGGACAGCCTGGCCGACGAAGAACTGGAAGAGTTCTTCGACTATCTGGCGCAAGACCTCAGCCCCGACCCGCAAGGCGTGCTGGGCCTGGCCCAGGCCTACGCCAACACGCCCAACAGCAAAACCCTGTTGGCCTTGACCCGGGCGGCTGAACCGGCTCGCCAGGAACTCTTTCGACGCCTGAACCGCATGCCCGGCGGCACCGGCGCGGTGTTGCGGTTGCGCCGCGCGCTGCTCAAGCGCCTGAAAGACCGTCCCGAGCTGCAGGTGATTGAAGCCGACCTGCTGCACCTGCTAACCAGCTGGTTCAACCCCGGCTTTTTGCAAATGAAGCGGGTCGACTGGAATTCACCGGCGCAGCTGCTGGAAAAAATCATCCACCACGAAGCCGTGCACGCGGTGGACGGTTGGGACGACCTGCGCCGCCGCCTGCAGCCCGACCGCCGCTGCTTTGCTTTCTTCCACCCGCAGCTGCCCGACGAGCCGCTGATCTTTGTGGAAGTGGCGCTGCTGCCCGACATGCCGGCCGCCATCGGCCCGCTGATCAACAAGGCCAGCACGCCCATGCCCAATGACCGCTTTCGCGTGGCGGCCTTCTACAGCATCAGCAACTGCGAGCCCGGGCTGCGCGGCGTGAGCCTGGGCAACTTCTTGATCAAGACGGTGGCCGTGCAGCTCAAGCGCGAGTTGCCGCGCCTGCGCACGTTTTGCACACTGTCGCCTATACCCGGCTTTGCGGCCTGGCTGCTGGCCGAGCCCGACTTGTCTACCCTGCCCCACCTGCGCAAAGGGCAGCTGAGCGAACTGGAAGCCGCCCGCGAACACCTGCGCAAACTGTGCCGCGGCGACCTGGGCGCGCTGCAAGGCGCCGCCGTGCACGACGGCATGAGCGACACCAGCCTGGCCGCCCTGCAGCTGCTGTGCGGCGCTTACCTGTTGGGGCTTTCACCAACCCCGGCGGGCGACCCGGTGGCCCGTTTTCACCTCGACAATGGGGCACGGCTGGAAAGGCTCAACCCGCGTGGCAACCTGTCTGGCAAAGGCTTGCGCCAGTCCTTCGGCATGATGGTCAACTACCTGTACGACCTGAGCAAGGTTGAAGCCAGCCACGCCAAGTTTCGCCAGGGCGAGGTGGCGCGTTCGCGTGCGGTGGGCAGCCCGCCCTGAGGCACATGAACGCACCCTGACGCGCCCTGGTCCGCGCCGTGTGCTGCTCGGCTTTCCACCACCAACAACACCCATCGGAGACGTTCCATGAACCCCATCACCCGCCGCCATGCCCTGCTGGGCGGTGCCGCCACCCTGGCGGCACCCTGGGTCCACGCGCAAAGCAGCTGGCCCGCCAAGCCGGTGACCATCGTCGTGCCCTTCCCACCCGGCGGTGGCACCGACGCCTTTGCCCGCCCGCTCTTTGCCGCGATGACACGCAACCTGGGCAAGCAGTTCATCATCGACAACAAAGGTGGCGCCGGCGGCACCTTGGGTGCCAGTCTTGCGGCCAAGGCCGCACCCGACGGCTACACCTTCTTCATGGGCGCCGTGCACCACGCCATTGCGCCCAGCATGTACCCCAAGCTGGACTACAACATCGAGACCGACTTTGTGCCAGTGGGTCTGGTGTCCAGCGTGCCGCAGGTGATCGTGGTCAACCCAAGCAAGGTGCAAGCCACCACCCTGCCGCAACTGCTGGATTTCATCCGCAAGAACCCGGGCAAGCTCAACTACGGCTCGGCCGGCAACGGCACCAGCCATCACCTGGCTGGCGAGCTGTTCAAGCTACAGACCAAGACCTTCATCACCCACATCCCCTACCGCGGCGCCGGGCCCATGCTGCAAGACCTGATCGCGGGCCAGGTGGACCTGTGCTTTGACGGCCTGGGCAGCAGCGCCAGCCACATCAAGGGCGGCCGCCTGCGCGGCATTGCGGTGGCCAGCGACAAACGCGCGCCCGGCTTCCCTGACCTGCTCACGTCGGTGGAAGGCGGTGTGCCCACTTACAAGGTGGCCACCTGGTACGGCATCTGGGCGCCCAAGGGCACGCCGCGTGAAGCCACGCAAGCCATGACCTTGGAGATGCGCAAAGCCTTGAATGCCGACGATCTGCGCACCATGTGGACCGGCCTGGGCACCGAAACACCCAACCTCTGGGGTGACGACTTCGGCCGCTTCGTAGGCGCCGAAGTCAAGCGCTGGGCCGAAGTGGTGAAGAGCTCAGGAGCCAAGCTGGACTGACTGCTGCGCACACATGACCGCCAACCACAACCTCTTCAGCGCCCTGCGCGCGGCGTTTCCTGCCGACCTGGACGCCACCGCCATCGAAACGGCCGACAGCGACACGCCGCAGTACTACACCTGGCGCGACCTGGAGCGTGGCACGGCCATGCTGGCCAACCTGATCGACAGTCTGGAACTGCCACCCGCTTCACGCGTGGCCGTGCAGGTGGAAAAGAGCGTGGAAGCGCTGATGCTCTACCTGGCCGTGCTGCGCGCCGGCCACGTCTTCCTGCCACTGAACACCGCCTACCAAGCCGCCGAGGTGGCCTACTTCATTGGCAATGCCGAGCCCGCCTTGGTGGTGTGTGCGGCCAAGAACTTTGGCTGGGTCAGCAAGACGGCCTTTCTGGCCGGCACCCGGCACGTTTTCACGCTGAACGACGACCGCACCGGCACGTTGCTGGACCGCGCCAGCTTCCACAGCGACCAGCACAGCCCGAAGCCGATGCAGGCCGACGACCTGGCCGCCATCCTCTACACCAGCGGCACCACCGGCCGCAGCAAGGGCGCCATGCTGACGCACGGCAACCTGCTGTCCAACGCCTTGGTGCTGCAAAAGGCCTGGGGCTGGCGCTCTGCTGCTGAAGGCGGCGATGTGCTGATCCACGCGTTGCCCATCTTCCACGTGCACGGCCTGTTCGTGGCCAGCCACGGGGCCTTGATCAATGGCAGCAAGATGATCTGGATGGCGCGCTTTGACCCGCGCCTGGCCACGGCGCGGATGCGCGAGGCGACTGTTTTCATGGGTGTGCCCACCTTATACGTGCGCTTGCTGGGCGAGCCCAGCTTCACCGCCGCCGCGTGCGCCCACATGCGGCTGTTTGTCAGCGGATCAGCGCCGCTGCTGCTGGAAACTTTCAACGACTTTGCGCAGCGCAGTGGCCACACCATCCTGGAACGCTATGGCATGAGCGAAACCGTGATGCTCACGTCCAACCCCTACCAACCCGCCAGCCAGCGCCAGGGTGGCACCGTGGGCCTGGCGCTGCCGGGTGTGGGCGTGCGGGTGCACAGCGACCAGGGCCAGCCCTTGCCCAGCGGCGACATCGGCAACATCGAAGTGCGCGGGCCCAACGTCTTCAAGGGCTACTGGCGCATGCCGGAGAAGACAGCTGAAGAGTTCACTGCCGACGGCTGGTTCAAGACCGGCGACGTGGGCAAGATCGACGCGCGCGGCGTGGTCACCATCGTGGGCCGCAGCAAGGACCTGATCATCAGCGGCGGCTACAACGTCTACCCTGCCGAGATTGAAGGCTTCATCAATGACATGCCCGGTGTGATGGAGTCCGCCGTGGTGGGCGTGCCCCACCCCGACTTCGGCGAAGCCGTGGTGGCCGTGGTAGTGGCCAAGCCCGGCGCGGCCATCCACGGGGCAGACATCACAGCTGCACTGAAGGGCCAGATCGCCAACTTCAAAGTGCCCAAGCTGGTGGACGTGGTGGCCGACCTGCCGCGCAATGCCATGGGCAAGGTGCAGAAGAACCTGCTGCGCGACAAACACAAGGGATTGTTCGCTGCATGACCATCGGCACGCCGCTCGACACCTGCCCCCGCTGTGGCGGTGGCTTTGTGTGCGGCATGGCGGGGCCCGGGCCTTGCGCCTGCACCGGCTTGACCCTGAGCGCTGAACTGCAAACCGCGCTGCGCGCACGCTACACCGGCTGCCTGTGCCTCGCGTGCCTGGGTGAATTGGCTTCAGGGGCTGACCTGGAGCCCCGTGCACCACAGGGTGCGGCAACACCATCGGGATCCAGACCATGAAACTCCTCATCCTGGGCGGCACCCGCTTTCTGGGCCGACACATCGCCGAACAAGCCTTGGCCAGCGGCCACGAGGTGACGCTGCTGCACCGCGGCCAATCAGGCCCGCAGCTCTTTCCGCAGGCCCGGCACCTGATCGCTAACCGCGATGGCGACCTGGGCGTGCTGGCCCAAGGCCAGTGGGACGCCGCCATCGACACCAGCGCCTATGTGCCACGCCAGGTCAAGACCGTGGCCGCTGCGCTGGGCACGCGCGTGGGGCACTACCAACTGGTGTCCAGCATCAGCGCCTACGCCAGCTTTGATGGGCCGGGCGCAGACGAAACCAGCGCCACCCAAACCCTGCCCGACCCGACCGTGGAAACCGTCACCGGCGAAACCTATGGCGGCCTGAAGGCCCTGTGCGAAACCGCCGCACAGGCTGCGTTTGGCAGCCGTTGCCTCGTCAACCGCCCTGGCTTGATCGTAGGCCCGCACGACCCCACTGGCCGCTTCACCTGGTGGGTGCAACGTTTGCTGCGTGGCGGCGTGGTGCTGGCACCGGGGGACCCGAACACGCCGGTGCAGTTCATCGACGCACGTGACGCCGCCGCCTGGATGCTGCTGCAGGCTGAACGCGCCACGCCCGGTGTCTTCAACCTCACCGGGCCGGCCCTGCCACTGACCATCGGCGGCTTCTTGAACACCGCACGCGACAGCCTGAACCCCAGCGCCAACCTGCAATGGGTGGGTGAACAGTTCCTGCTGGACCAGGGTGTGGCGCCATGGAGCGACCTGCCGGTGTGGCTGCCCACGGCCCAGGCCAGCCTGCACCACACGCCCATCGCCCGCGCGCTGGCCAGCGGCCTGCACTGCCGAGCGCTGGCCCAGACGCTTCAAGACACCGCCGCCTGGGCCGCCCAGGATGCCCATGGCGGCATGCCCGCCGCTGCGCCTGCGGGTAGCCCACCGCGGCCGCAAGTGGGCCTGCAGCCCGAGCGCGAGGCGGCGCTGCTGCAAGGCTGGGCAGCGATGACGAATCCCAGCTGACGGCCTGGTGCGCCGGCATGGCGCCGCTGGTACGGCCATGCGCTGCAGCCGTTTGTCCGCAGAAAACGCAACTCAGCGCACAAGGCCGGCGTTTGGTCGCAAGCCCGTGGCGACGTGTGTTGCTGCTGCCTACAGTCCATCCATCGACAAACCCGCAGCACACCCCTGGAGCCCCACATGAACACCACGCAAACCTTCACCACCCGCCGCCAACAAGCCACCAGCGCCGCGCTGGCACTGAGCATCACGCTGGGCATGCTGCTCAGCATCAACCTGCTGGCCACACAACCTGCGGCAGACTCGCACATGGCAGCCAGTGGCGCTACTAACGCACAAACGGTGAGTCGCACCGTGCACAGCCCGCAAGGCTGAACGCCGGCACGCTGCGGGTCAATTGCTCTGAGGGGCCTCGCTTCGGCGAGGCCCTTTTCTATTGGGCTCGCGATGGCCTAGCGCAGGCCACGCACCGTGACAGCCTTCACAACATCCAGGCCTGCACTTGCGCTGGGCACACCCGCCGGCCCCGGCTTGCCCTTTCAGACAGTGTTCAAGCCGACCTGGGCTTCCGATAGAGCGGCCTCCATCCACTCGCAGGAGCCCACCATGGCCACCACACTTCGCACGCATCGCCTGACCCCCTTCATCAGCCTGACCACCGTGATGGTGGCCGCCTTGACCGCCTGCGGCGGCAGCAGCGACGACGACGCTGGCACCCCAGCGGTTGCAGCACCCGTGTTTCCAAGCGCAGGCTTCGGGCAGATCACCGCCCTGGCTACCGGCTTGATCGAGCCAGGCACCTATGTGGTGGCAGGCTGCGTGCCCGAGTCTTCGACCACGCCGCTGCAGCGCAAGATCCGCTTCAACGCCGATGGCAGCGTGCAGTGGCTCAACGCCGCCGCCGCTGACGCGGTGCTGTTCAGCTACACACCCTCTGCCAGCGAACGCGACGACCGCTCGCTGTACTACTTTCGGCCCAACAACTGGGGCGCGCAGATGATTCGCTACGACGCCAACACAGGCACCATCGCGTCCTTCATTCGCACCGGCCCCAATGCGGTCAACGTGCTGTATGCCAACAACACCGTGGCCGAAAGCTGCCCTGCACCCTTCGCCCCCACGCTGAACATCAGCAGTGCCGGCGTGGCGGCCAGACTGGGCTCGGCCGCCGCACTGAATGGCAGCACTGGTTTCAGCAGTGGTGCCATCAACCTGGACGCCGTGAGCTTCACCAGCATCGGCATCAACACCGCTGGCGCCATCACCACACAGACCAGCGAACCCGGCAGCAGCGTGGTGGCCTGGGGCAACTGGCTGGCCACCACCACCAACAGCTTTGACAACTATTTTGAAGAGCGTTACCTGACCCGCAACGCCGACAACACAGCCGCGGGCACGCCTGCCAACCCTGCCGCCTGGGCCTACTTGCGACACCCGACGCTGCAAGGGCAAGGCGCAGGCAGCACGCCTGGCACACTGCGCTCGGTGGGCTTTGGCATTGCCCGCAACACCACGGGCAGCGGCGCTGCAACGGTGCTCTACAACGTCAGCAATTGAAGCGTTGACCCCAAGCCGTGCAGCGGTGCCGGGACGCGGTCCGTCGGCAAGAGACGCCACTGGTCACCAGCCTTGGGCGCTTCATCGCAAGCCCCTGGCTGGAGCCCATGGCGATGCCTACATTGCATCCATCGACAAACCCACAGCACCGCACCCTGAGCCCCCATGAACACCACACAAGCCTTCACCACCAGCCGCCAAAAAGCATCGTCATTCGCCTTGGCTTCGAGCATCACCATGAGCATCCTGTTCAGCATCAACGTGCTGGCCACGCAGCCCGCAGCTGAAGCCCAAATGGCTGCTCATGCCGCTGCCAACGCCAAGCTGGCCTGCGCCACCGGGCGTGTTCAGCAAAGCTGAAACCCGCTACGCTGCAGGCCAGGACCTGCATCAGGAGACAGCACCATGGCCGACCCGCAAGCCGCCACCGTCACGCAGCTGAAAAACATCCAGGCCAAAACCGGCCTGAGCATTGCAGCGCTGCACGCTGCAGTGGCCGCCAGCGGCGCGGCCAAACACGGCGAGCGCCGAGCGTGGCTGATGGAGCACTTCAAGTTGGGTTACGGCGACGCCAATGCGGTGGCCAACTTCTACGGCAAGCCCTTGCCAGACCTGGGCACTGGCGCCGCGCCCCAAGCTGCCACCGCGGAGCCCGCCGCCGGCGACGCCTTGGATGCCATCTACACCGGCCCCAAAGCCGCACTGCGGCCCCTGCACGTGGCCGTGATGGCGATGGTGCAGGGCATGGGCGAGTTTGAAGCCGCGCCGAAGAAAACCTACATCAGCCTGCGTCGCAAGAAACAGTTTGCGATGGTGGGGCCAGCCACCAAGGTCAGCATCGAGATCGGGCTGAACTGCAAAGACTTGGCCCCGCACTCGCGGCTGAAAGTACAGCCGCCGGGCAGCATGTGCCAGGCGACGACGCGCATCAGCGCGGCGTCGGAGATTGACACGGCGTTGAAAGGGTGGATCAAGCGCGCCTTTGACGCTGCGGGCTGAACGAGCGCAAACACTCTTGACGGGTTTGCTTCGAATCCGCCAGCGCCCATCACCGCACAGGTCGCTGCGAACCTTTCAACTGGCCAAGACCAGCGTCAGCCATTGCCACAGCGCAAAGCCAGCCAGCATCAGCGCGGAAGCACGCCCCACCCTGCGCTGAGCCTGGCCGTCAAAGCGGTGGCGCAACCGGCCCACCGCGGCGCACAGCAGCAGCCACCACAGCGCCGAACCCACGAGCACGCCCGCCACCATCCGCAGCGGCGACGCCACAGCCTGCTGCTGCGCCGACAACGCGCCAAAGATCGCCACAAACGACAGGATGGTTGCCGGGTTGGACAGCGTCAGCAGGAAGGTGCTGACAAAAGAGGTTGTCAGCGCCGGCGTGTCCACTGCCACGGCTTGATTCGTGGCTGGCAAGGCTGTCCAGGTGCGCCAAGCCAGCCACAGCAAAAAGGCCCCGCCGAACAAGACCATGGGCACCCGCACGCCCTGCAGCCACGCCATCAAAGCTGTCACGCCATAGGCGCCCAGCGCACCGTAGACCGCGTCGGCCACGGCCGCCCCGAATCCGGTGGCCAGACCTACCGGCATGCCGTGGCGCAAGCTGCGCTGAATCACCAGCAGCCCAATGGGCCCCACGGGCGCGGCGATGGACAGACCGATCCACACCGACTGCCAAAACACCGAACCGCTCATGGCCCGTCAGCAAACAAGCCCGCCATCAGCGGCGCTGCTGAATTCGCTCAAACTTGTCCTGCCGAAAGTCCTCTGGCGCCCCCACCGGCGCGCTGAGGTTGAAGCGCACACCCACCTCGGTCTCGATGGCTTTGCCATTGACCTGCTGCGCTTCAAAACGCCATTGCTCCAACGACACCCGGGCAAAGCGGCGCACGCTTTCGGGCATGCCCGGCAGGGCTGTCACCGTGATGGTCTTGCAGGTGCCGTCCACCCCCACCAGGCAGAAGGCGTCGACGCGGCCGTCCCAGCCGTCGGTCAGCGCCACATCGCCAGGAAAGCTGGCCATGTAGCGCTTGATGGGCAATGGCTCCATGGCCAGCCCTTCCAGCTTGACCGTGCCGCCGCCCTGGCCCGGTGTGACCAAAAAGTCCATGCGCACGCCGGTCTTGAAGGTGGCGGGCGCGCCTTGGTCTTGCACCGGTTGCATGCGGGCGCGGGACAAGCGGGCTTTGACGCCTTCGACAAAAGGGGCTGGGTAGGTGGCTTCGTCTACCACCTGGAAATGGGTGGCTTTGCCGTCGGGGCCGAAGAGGGCTTGGGCCCAGACGGTGACGTTGTAGGGGGCCGTCGGCTGTGAGGCAGCCGGCAAACCCAGCAGACACGCCAGCAGGGGCAGGATCCAAGGGGCAAAACGCAGGGAGTGGTCTTTCTGCATGGCGCTCAGTCTGACATGATTGAACGGCCGCTGGGCCACAGCAACCGGCTCACCGGCCGGTGACTATGCGACACCCACTGCTGCAAAGGCAGACAGCGTGTTTGAGTCCACTGAGCGCCGCCAAGAGCCTAAGAGCCCTTCTAACTCATCGTGCATCATGCTGATGACACCCAGCCACTGTTGAAGAAATCATGACCCTGGAAGATTCATGGAACTCAGACGCGCACAAGCTGCCGCGCGTCCGCAGGGCGCTCGTGGTGGTGGACATGGTGGAGTCGGTCAGGCTGATGCAAACCCAGGAGGACGACGTCATCGTCCGCTGGCGCAGCTTTGTCGAAACCGTTTGCCAGCAAATCCTGCCCGGCCTCAACGGCCGCATGGCCAAGAGCCTGGGCGACGGCATGTTGTTGGAGTTTCACACGGTGGCCCAGGCGCTGGCGGCAGTCTCGGCCATGCATGCCAGCATCGAAAGCTTCAATGCGGGCCGGACAGCATCCCGCGCCCTGCAGTTGCGTGCCGCGGTGCACAGTGCCGATGTGGTGATTGACGGCCTGGACCTGTTTGGCGCGGGTGTCAATCTGGTGGCTAGGCTCTGTTCGCTGGGCCGTCCAGGAGCCGTGGTGCTGTCGGCCGAAGCGCGCGACGAATTGACGCCGTCCAGCAAGCTGCAGATCGAGGACCTGGGGGATTGCTGGCTCAAGCACCTTGACGTACCGGTGCGGGCCTTTCTCGGCTTGCCCGTGCACCCGCTAGCGGAGTCTCGCAGCACAGATTCGGTTCGGACCCTGGTTCAACTCAGTTGCTCGGTTGCCGTCGTCCCGCTGAGCTGCCAGTTGGGCAACCTGCGCGACGGTGTCATTGGTGATCTGGTGGCCGACGGTGTCATCACGCAGCTGGCGGCCAGCCCTGAGCTGTTGGTGCTGTCGCGCCTGGCCACCGCGGCGCTCCGGCCGGGCACCATGAACATGGCGCAAACGCAGGAACTGGTGGGTGCACGGTACTTGCTGGGCGGCAGCTACGCGGTGCAACGCGGCAAGGTCTTGCTCACCATCGAGTTGTCGGACACCCGCAGCGCCACGGTGGTCTGGGCAGATCGATTCCAGTGCCGGGTTGGGGACCTGCTGCAGCATCCCAGCCAGCCCATCGAGCGCATCGCCCAGGGTGCACACCTAGCCATCTTGGCGGTGGAGGCGTCGCGCGTGGCCACCCAGTCCTTGCCGACTTTGGAAAGCGCTTCCCTGCTGTTTGGTGGCATCGGACTCTTGCATCGAACCGCGGCCACCGACTTCATGCGGGCCCACGAAGCGCTGACCGAGTTGACCGACAGAGTCCCTCGCCATCACGCCCCACACGCCTGGCTGGCCCAATGGCATTGCCTGCGGGTCATCCGCGGCCAGTCTGGCTTTGCCAGCCAGGATGCTCGCGAAGCGCGCTTTCGCATCGACCAAGCGCTGGAGCGTGACCCCGACAGCGCCATGGCCTGGTCCCTGATGGCGCTGGTTGTCAGTTGGTTGGACAAGGACCTGGGCGCGGCAGATGACGCCTTGCGCCGGGCCCTGGTTTGCAGCCCCAACGAACCCTTGGCCTGGCTTTTCAGCGCCACGCTGCGCAGCTGGCAGGGCCGAGGCCCGGAGGCCGCTGCCGCCGCCGACCGGGCCTTGGCGCTATCTGGCCTGCATCCCTTGCGCTACTACTTCGCCACGCTGGCGGCGGCAGGCTACCTGGCCAACGACCAGTACGCACGCGCCATCGATCTGTGCACCGAATCCCTGCGTCTGAACCGCTCGCACACACCAACACATCGCGTGCTTGCGATCTCGCTGGTCAACGCCGGGCGTGTGGGCGAAGCCCGTCCCGTGATTGCCAACATGCTGGCGCTGCAACCGGGCTATTCTGTTGCCCGCTACCTCGAAGGTTATCCCGGCGGGCAAGTGCCCCATGCGCTGGCCTACGCCCAAGCACTGCGCGAGGCCGGCGTCCCCGCCTGACATCAAGCACCCACAACCCGTACAAGGAGAACCAATGAGCGAAATGACCGCAATGACCGCGATGACGGCCATGACCGCCATGACGGCCATGACAGCGATGACCGGGCGAGGGGGCGGCAGCCTAGCCGGCTTGACCGGGCTTTATGGCGAAGCGGCGGTGACCGAAGCGCTGCTGACGTCCCGCGCCCGCAACACGCCTGAGAACCCGGACTTGCCCGGCCGGTCGGGCGGTTTCGCCGCGGGCGCCTTGCCCCCCGTGGCCCACCCAGCACACCTGGCCTGGTGGCAGCCAGAGGTTCGCAGCCACCTGTGCGCGCTGGAGTTGGCCAGTGGCCTGAAATTCGAAACCGATGCAAGCGGCAGCGGCGAGGTCACAGCCTGGGCCGCGGCAGCGCCGTTTGACGAAGCGGCGCTCACAGATGTTCGGAAAGCCATACTAGCGCAGACCCGTGCGCTGGGTTTGGCCGTCGCTGCGCCGCCGGCACGCCTGGTGACGATGGTCAGGCCGGATCGAAACACCGTTGATCAGCAGTTGGCCAAGGTGATGGCTCATGCCGAATCGGAGTGGCGCCGCGCCCGGGCCAATGAGGTGGTGGCCCAGGTGCTGCCGCAAGTGCCGTTCTGGAGCTCGCTGGTACCGCTGTCACCGTGGCGCACGCCGTGGTCCTTTGAATTGCTGGGCGCTGCGCTGAAGTTTGGCAACGAGGTCTGCCACCGGCTCAAACATGAATTGGCGGTGCCTCGCCCTTCGGAACTGTCGCCATTTGTCCAGCCCATCTTGCAGACGCCAGGCTGGGCCGCACTGCCCAGCGGTCACGCCACTGAAGCTTTCTTGTTTGTTGGCTTCATCAGCCGGCTGATGAATCTGGACCCCGCAGGCCACACCGTCCAGGCGCTGCAGCGGCAAGCGGCCAGCATTGCCGACAACCGGGTCTGGGCCGGGCTGCACTTCCCCATGGATGGCATAGCCGGGCGGCTTCTGGGCCAGACATTGGCAGAGTATGTCGTCGCGCGCTGCACAGGCCAGGCCTGGACACCACGCCACTTTGACGGCAGCCACGGGGATGTTGCGGCCGCGGATTTGGACTGGACCCAAACCGCTGGAACGGGTGCGGGCTGCAGCGAGATGACTGCAGTTCACGGGCCTGCCGCTAGCCCACTGCTGGCCTACCTGTGGGGCCGTGCCAGGCGCGAATTCGAGGAGTTGGGCTATGTTTGAGCGCCGGAGTGCTGGAGCCTGGCCATGAGGTGGCAAAACGTCGCCACGGGCCCATTCGCTGGCAACTGGCTGAGCGAGCCTTTCTTGGACATGGCCGACCCCTACCTGCTGTGGCTGGACGTGTCGGGACTGTCCGGCACTTCTTTGGCTGTGGGACGCACACCGGTCATTCCGACTCTGCGGCAGCTGAAGGACGCAGAGCTGTGTTTCAAAACTGATGCCATTCGGCCTATCGCCCTGCGCCACGCCGACGACTACCCTGGCAACGACAGTTTGCTGGCCCTGGCCGACCCAAAACACCGTGGCGCGACCGAACGCTTCGAGGTGGCCGCAGGCTTCATCAGTGACGGTGGCACACCGGGCGCGCCGGCCGCGCGGACGCTCCCTTTGCCCAAGTCCCCAGGTCGCCAAAATCGCCGCAGCCGCACCGCAGACCGGCTGAACCCCAAACCCCTGATCGGCTTCATTGATTACGGTTGCGCTTTCGCCCACCGGCAGTTTCGGCGCCCTTCGCTCGCAGGTTTTTCTACGCGGGTGATGGCCATCTGGGACCAAGGCCATCGCACGGAACAGGCGGCCCCCATGCCCGCAGGCATGCAAGCCCTGCAATGGGGTTTCCCCACCGACTTCCTCTATGGCGCCGAGACCCACCGCGACAGGTCTTGGGGTCACGCCGATACCTTGCCCTTGGATGCGTACATGCGGCAGTTTGTGCACCAAGGTCAGCTGGATGAAGCTGCCGTCTACCAGCACTGCCGCTACCCCGCCATTCAAAACCGAAGGGCCAGCCACGGCACCCATGTGATGGACCTGGCCACCGGCTGGCCCAGCCCCTTGCGCAACTTGAGCGGCATGGCAGACAGCCAAAGGCACGATAGCGACATCGTGTTTGTGCAGCTGCCGCGGATGGTCAACCGCCGCGAAATCAGCGGTCTCTTGCGCGGCAACATTTACGACGGCATGCGCTACATCCTGTCGTGCGCGCTGCCCAAGCAGGATGTGGTCATCAACCTCAGTTACGGCGGTCATGCAGGGCCCCACGACGGCTCATCGGTGTTGGAGCAGGCCATTGACTGGCAGCTCAAGAAAGCCCGCAAGAAACGGCAGGCCAATGTGAGCTTGGTGCTGCCGGCGGGCAACTCTCGCCTCGACCGCATGCATGCCACGGCTGAAGTTGCGGGCGGTGAGGCCGTTACCTTTCAATGGCACAACGCACCCGACGACCCCAGCGAGAGTTTTGTGGAAATCTGGCTGCCCCTGGCGGGTGATTTCACCGTCAAGGTGACACCACCGGCCGGCCAGCAGGCCAGCGCCGCATTGACTGCGGGCCAAGCCGGCACCTGGGTCCATGACGACAACGGCGTTGTGGCCGCCCTGGTGTTTGCCAAAGCCGTCTGCCAGTCAAACAGCGGACGCATGGTGCTGCTGGCGGTGGCCAAGACACGCTTGAGCAAGCAGTCTGCATCGGCACCCTACGGCCGCTGGACCGTTGAGGTCACGGCCGCTGCAGGCACCGCAAGCGCCCAAGTTCACGCCTGGTGCGAACGTGACATCGCATCTTTTGGCAGCCCAGGGGTGCCGCGCCAGGGCTTCTTTTCACCCACCCGCACCAGCCGAGTTGACACCGACGGCACACTCAACAGCATTGCCCATGGCACCGAACCCGTGGTGGTCGGTGGACTGGTTTTGGGTCGAGGTGCTGCCGAGTATTCAAGCACGGGGCCGGGCCGAGGACAGGCGGGGCCACAACGCCATCGCCACCCGCCCAGCCCGCCTGCCGGTAACGCCGTGCGTGGCCCACAGCTGCTGGCCGCCAGCGATGAAAGCGCGGGTGCACCAGGGCTGATGGCGGCTGCGATTTACGGATCGGACAAACTGCGCTTGGCCGGAACGAGCATGTCCGCTGCGGTGGTGACGCGCCAGATCATCGAGACTGGCAGGGTCCCTGCCGGGCCAATTCCACGGCCGCATCCGCCGCGCATTCCGCAGCACCCCGATGACGATCTGGCCAACCCTTGAGCCTGTGCCTTTTGACAACGCCAGGCTGGAGCCCATGCAGTCGTACCAACTCAAGCGGGCCTGAACAGCCTGGCGAGCCAACAATCCGAGAAGGCAAGAACGCGCATTGGCAAACGATCCTCAGCTGATCCAGATGGGTGACCGCGCGGATGGCGGGTCACGCATCAAGCATAAGGGGCAAACTGAAGTGATTCCCTCAGTACTTCACCCGCGCCGACTGCGTCTGCTGCGCCGCCGCCACCGCCTGACCCAGCGTGTGGATACCCTGCGCCTGCAGCAAAGGCAGCATCTTCACAAACACCTCGGCCGTGACCATGGCGTCGCCCAGGGCGGTGTGGCGGCCCAGGATGGGCACGGCCAGGCGTTCGGCGATGGCTTCCAGGCGGTGGGACTCTTGCTGCGGGTGCAGCACAGCCGACAGCAGCAGCGTGTCCAGCACCGGCTGCTCAAACTTCACGCCCGTGCTGGCTTCTTTCAGCTGCAAGAAGCGCATGTCAAAGGCCGCGTTGTGGGCCACCAGCACGGTGTCTTGCGCAAAGGCGTGAAAGGCCGGCAACACCGTGGTGATGGTGGGCTGGCCCTGCAGCTGCTCGCTCTGTATGCCGTGGATGGCCACACCGGCGGCGGGCAGGCTGCGCTGGGGGTCAACCAGCTGTTCAAAAGTCTCTTGGCGGCGCAGCTTGCCGGCCACGATGCGGGTGGCGCCGATCTGGATGATTTCGTCGCCGGCGCGTGGCTCCAGGCCGGTGGTTTCGGTGTCGAAGACGGTGTAGACCAGGTCGGCCAGCGGCATGTCGGCCCAGGCATTTGATTGCTCGCCCTGGGCCGCGTGGCGGAACAGGTCGAAGTCGTAGAACTCGGGGCGGCTGTCGTGTTGCATCAGTGCGGCGGCTTCCAGCGGTGCCTGTTCACCAGCCAAGGGCAGCAGAAAGCGGAAGAAGGCTTGTTGGCGCACACGGTCGCGTTCAAACCACAGCGCGCCGCCGTGGCGCTCAACCACGTCGCGCACGCTCAAGGCGCTGGTCTCAGGCCCGGTCTTGATGGGCTCGGTTTCCCAGGCGCTGACGGTTTCGGTGCTCATGGCTTGCACGGCCCAGACCAGGTCGAGTTGGGCGCGTTGCGGCATAGGCAGAGCGGGCGCCGCACCCCTGGTGCCTTCCACCGACGACTGCCCCGAAGCCACCGCCAGCCGCAGTTGCAGCCGCTGCACGCCGTACTCTTCAGACAGCCTGGTGGCCAGGTGCAGCAGCGCTTGGATCAGGCTGAAGCTGTCGACCCGGGTCCACAGCTGGGCGTCGACGTCGGTGCTCAGCACACGCGCGTCCAGCTGCTGTTCGATGCGGCTTGCCGCGGCGGCCACCAGGTCGGCACCCAGCATGTCTTCCAGCGGCCAGCGCGACTTGATGTGGCGCAGGCCTTGCTCGGCCGCGGCGTTCAGGCGCTGCGCCATGGTGCTGATTTCGTCGCGGATGACGGCGTGAAAACGCTCGCGGGTGGCGGCGTCCAGGTCGGGTTCGTCGAGCAGCTCCACGGCGGCCTGCAGGTTGCCCAGTGCGCCGCGGTGGCCTTCGGTCACGCTGTGCAGCAGCTGGTCGCGGGCGGTGTCGTCGGCCAGGTCGCGGGTGATGTTGTCCAGCATCAGCACAAAGCCGCTCAAAGGCGCCTGTGCCTGGGGTTGCGCTGGGGCCTGCGCTTCTACCTGGGCCTGTGGCGCGCGCACTGGCGCCATTTGCACACGCAGCAACTGGCCGCCCGGTGTGGCGGTGACAAACTGCGCCGACGGGTGCGCCGCACCACGTTGCAGGCGCTGCTGCACGGCTTCCAGCGCGTGGGCCACCAGCCGGCGGTCCAGCACCGCATAGATGCTGCGGCCCAGGCCCAGGCCCTGGGCCTCGGCGCCACCGATGGGGGCCTCGGGCAGGGCGGCGCCCTTGTCAAAGGCCGCCAGCGCCCGAAACTGCAAACGGGCGCGGGCGTTGAACAGCAGCACGCGGCCATCCAGGTTGCACACCACCACGCTTTGCGTCAGCTCGGCCATCAGCGCAGCCAGGCGGTTGCGCTCTTGTTCAACTTCGCGGCTGGCCTGGGCCACCTGCTGGGCCATGTCGCTGCGCAAGGTGTCGCGTTGCTGCACCAGGGCGCCCACTGCCCGGGCCAAAGCGCGGCTGCCTTGGCTGCCGGTTTCAACATCCAGCGTTTTTTGAATCCCGGGCGTCAGCAAGACCTGCACGTCTTCGGCCAGCCGGGCCGGTGCCGCGCCATGCGCATGCCACAGGCGGCGGGCTGCGTTGCCGCCAACGATGGCCATCACCAGCCACAGCATGAAGACCAGCGCCAGACGTGGCTCCAACAGCGCCCACAGCGCAGCGCGTTCGGCCGGCTCCAGCGTGGCGGTCAACAGGCCCGCCAGCAGCGCCAGCACCAGCGCCAGCGCGGCGCCAGGGGTGGCTGCGGCGACCCACTCTGCGCGGATGTTCTTCATGGCTTCAAGTTTTCCCGTTGGCGCGCCGGGCTGCTACAGACCCAACATCTGGCGCACCTTGGCTGCCAGGTCCTTGGTACTGAAGGGCTTGGTCATGTAGGCGTTGGCGCCCACGCCCAGGCCCTGGGCCACGTCGGTGTCGCGGCCCTTGGCGGTGAGCAGCACGATCTGCACCGCAGCCAGCGTGTCGTCGGCGCGCACGGCCTGGCAGACCTCGAAGCCGGTCTTCTTGGGCATCATCACGTCCAGCAGCACCAGCGCCGGGCGTTCGCTGCGGATCAGGGCCAGCGCCTCTTCACCGTCGCGCGCCAGCAGCACCTGGTGGCCTTCGCGCTTCATCAAGAATTCCAGGCTGATCAGGATGTTGGGCTCGTCGTCGGCGATCAACACCTTGTGGCCCGTGCCCGGGCTGGAAGCTGGGTTCATGGTGGGGTCTCCTGCAGAATTTTGGTGTGGGTCGGCTGCATCAACGCGGGTAACAGGGGCCCGTGCCCAGCGGCAGGTTGAAACCGAAACAGGCGCCCTGCCCCGGCACCTGACGCAGCCACAACTGGCCGCCAAAGTGTTCGATGATGCTGCGGCTGATGGGCAGGCCCAGCCCGGTTCCTTGCGGGCGGTGGCTCTCATCACCACCCTGTCGAAACTTCTCGAAGACCAGGGCCTGCTGGGCCACCGGCACACCGGGGCCGTTGTCTTGCACTTCAACCGTCAGCTCAAGGCCTTGCACCGCCAGTCGCACGTCCACCTGGCCACGGCCCTGGGGCACAAACTTGGCCGCGTTGCTCAGCAGGTTCAGCACCACCTGCAGCAGCCGGTCGGGGTCGGCGCGCAGCAAGGGCACCTGGGCCGGGCGCTGCAGGTTCACACTGGCGCCACGTTCGCGAAAGAGCTCAGCGGTGGTCAGCACGGCCTGGTCGAGCAAGGCGGCCAGGTCGACATCGGCGTTCAGCCACTCGGCGTGGCCCGATTCGATCTTGGCCATGTCCAGCACCTGGTTGACCAGTCGGCTCAGGCGCTCGGACTCGGCCACCACCAGGCCCAGGAACTGCTGGCGCTGTGGTGTGTCCATGTCGGGGTCGTCGCGCATCAGCTCGGTGAGCGCGCGGATGCTGGTCAGCGGTGTGCGCAGCTCGTGGGTGACGCTGCTCATGAAGTCGTCCTTGAGTTTGTCCAGGCTTTGCAGCTGTTCGTTCAGGTGGCGCAGCTCGGACGCTTCTTCCACGATGCGCAGCACGTCGTGCATTTCCAGCTGTTCTTCTTGCACCACGCTGGCCACCATCACGCGGGCCGATGCGCTGCCGATGGCGCCGGCCAGCAGGGTTTCGGCGCGTTGCACCAGTTGGGGGTCGGCATCGGCGTTGGCGTCAATGCTGGTGGCGGACTGCCCCGCCCCATGGGCACCCGGCGCCGTCGCCATTGGTGTTGTGCCCAGCTGCGCCTGCGCCTTGGCCGGTCCCAGAAAGCGGCCCACCAGCGCCACCAGGTCAGCCACCTTGGCGCGGCCGCGCCAGAACACACGCTGGGGCGCGGCGCGCTCAAACACGTCGACAAACAGCAGCGCCTGGCTGGCCTCGGCCGCGCGCGGCGGCCACAGCAGCGACACCGCCACAAACAGGCCAGCGTTGGCCAGCAGGCTCCAGAACAGCGCGTGGCTCAGGTTGTCCAGCCCGGTCAGGCCCAGCAGAGCCTCAGGCCGCAACAGCTGAAAGCCCGCCGGGCCGTGCTGCAGAAAGCTGGCGTCCATCCAGCCGCTCTTGGCCATGCTGGGCAGCATCAGCGTGTAGACCCACAGCAGCGCGCCTGCGGCCAGGCCGGCCAGCGCGCCATTGCGAGTGCCGCCCTTCCAGTACATGCCGCCCAGCAAGGCCGGCGCAAACTGCGCCACCGCGGCAAAGCTGATCAGGCCGATGCTGACCAGCGCATAGGCTTCACCCGCCACGCGGTAATACAGCCAACCCAGCAGCATCAGCACCACGATGACGGCACGCCGGATGAACAGCAGCGTGCCGGTCAAGTCACCACGCTGCTGCGGCCCGCTGAAGGCCCGCTGGCGCAGCAGCAGCGGCAGCACCAGGTCGTTGCAGACCATGGTGGACACCGCAATGGCTTCGACGATGACCATGCCGGTGGCTGCCGACAGCCCGCCTACAAACGCCACGAGCGCCAGCCACGGCATGCCCTGCGTCAGTGGCAGGCTGAGCACAAAAGTCTCGGCATTCGCCTGGCCGGGCCCCGACAGCAGCAGGCCGCCCAGCGCGATCGGCAGCACAAACAGGTTGATCAACAGCAGGTAAGCCGGAAAGGCCCAGGCAGCGCGGCGGATGTGCTGCTCGTCGACGTTTTCCACCACCATCACCTGAAACTGGCGCGGCAGCAGCAGCACGCTCAAGCCAGCCAGCACCAGCAGAGCCAACCACTGGTCAAAGGCAAAAGGTTTCGTGGGGTTGGCACGCAGCACCTGGCTCACTTCAGGGTGGGCCATGGCTTGTGCAAACAAGTCGCCTGGGCCTTTGAAGAAACCCCAGGTGACCACCGCACCCACCGCCAAGAAGGCCAGCAGCTTGACCACCGACTCGGTGGCGATGGCGGCCACCATGCCTTCGTGTCTTTCGGTGTTGTCCAGATGACGGGTGCCAAAGGCGATGGTGAAACCGGCCAGCACCAGCGCCACCATCAGCGCGATGAACGGCGTGCCTTGCCCGGCTGACGAGCTACCGGTCAGCACCTCAAAACCACTGGCCACCGCTTTGAGCTGCAAGGCCACATAGGGCACCACGCCCACCAAGGCCAGCAGCGTGACCAGCGCCGCCAACGCGCGGCTCTTGCCATAGCGGCTGGCGATGAAGTCGGCGATGCTGGTGATGCGGTAGGTGCGGGCAATGCGCACCATCTTGCGCAGCACCAGCCACGACAAGACCATCGCCAATGTCGGCCCCAGGTAGATGGGCAGGAACCAGACCCCACCGGTGGCGGCGCGGCCCACGCTGCCAAAGTAGGTCCAGGCGGTGCAGTACACACCCATGCTCAGCGCATAGACCCAGGCGTTGCCGATGACACTGCGGCCGGCTTGTGCGCGCCGGTCGGCCCACCAGGCCACCGCAAATAGGGCCAGCAAGTAGGCCAGCGAGGCGCCCAGCACCAAGGTGGGTGAGAGTGCGGTCATGGTGAGCGGGTGAGAACCGGTTGGGCGGCGTCGGTGTTGTCGGCCTGCTCAGCGCCTCAGTCAGCCGAGCCCGTTTCCATCAACCGCGCCAACACGGCCAGCAGAATCGCCCAGGCTCCGAACAAGGCCAGCGGCAGCAAGGGCAGGCCCCACAGGGTCTGATCAGACAACCACAGCTTGAGCAGCGGGAAGTTGAACAACAGCACACCAGCGGCAAACAGCGCCAGCAGCCTTTGTGCGAGCAGTCGGAGGTTGTTCATGGGCCAGGCCTCGGTGGATTGCGGGTCAGCGGGTCAGGGTCACAGACTGTCGAACTTGAAGTGCGTGCGCAGGTGCAGCCGAAAGCGTTTGACGATGGCCAAGGCCTTGTGCAGCGGCTCGCGCTCCAGCGTGCTGAGCTCGGAAGGCCGCACCTCGTTGCTGGGCGCCAAGCCCGCAGCGCGCTGCTTCAGCTGGTGGCTGAGGCGTATGCCCATCAACAGGTGCAGTGCGTCCACCAGGTCACGGGCCAGCGTGTCGTCCAGCTGACCCAGGCGCTGCAACTGCAGCACCCGGGCCACAGTGCCCTGTTCGCGCGCACCATGCTGCAAGGCCAGCGCGCGCACGCCGTGCACGATGGGAAAGGTGCCCAGCTTCTTCAGGTCCAGCGGCTGCTCGTCGCGTTTGGCGGTCAGCCGGGTGAGCCAGTTGCCGGGCTCCTGAAACTGGTCGACCGCCGCGGCAAAGCGCGCCAGGTACTGGTCCTGGCCGCTCAGCACCAGGTCCAGGTGGGCGCGGGCCTGGTCCAGCAGGCTGGCGTCTCCAGCGACGCAGGCGGCATCAAAAAAGATGGCCAGGTGCATGGGACCGTCGGGGTCGTGGCCCTGCACCCACTGGCGCAAGGTCTCGCGGAAAGCCGCCAGCGGTTGGCGCCACAGCGGGTTGGTCAGCATGATGTCGCCCGGGCAGCGTGGGTAGCCAAGCTCGGCCAGCGCGGCGTTGAAGTCGGCGGCCAGGGCCGCCAGGCCGGGTGGCTCAAAGCCGTCGCGCAGCAAGAGCGCGTTGTCCTGGTCGGTCTTCAAAATCTGCTCGCCGCGGCCTTCGCTGCCCATCACCAGCAGGCAGCTGTTGGCCTGCACATCGGGCGGCGCCAAGACCGCCCACAGGCGGGCAAAGAGGCGGGTGTTGAGTTCGCTGACCAGGCGCGTGATGCGTGGCGTGTGGATGCCGCTGTCGTGCAGCAGGCGCACCATGTCGTCGATGCGCGCGGCCGCCGCGCGCAGTTCAGCCACGTTGCCGGCTTCGTCGATCTGCAGCGCCACGATGTGCGAGTGGTTGGCAACAAAGCTGACCAGATCCAGCTGGCCCAGCACACCGATGATGGGGCCGGCGCCGTCCGCGCCAACTGCGGCAGGCCCGGCCGCGCGCGCCTGTGCACCGTCGCGCACGATCAGGCGGTGCACCCGGTGGCGCACCATCAGCCACAGGGCTTCAAACAGGTCGGCGTCGGCGTCCACCGCGATCAAGTCGAAGCGTGACACCTCACGCACCGCCAACTGCTGCAGCGCCTGGGGCCGCAGGATGGCGTCGCGCAGGTCGGTGGTGGTGAACATGCCCACGCGTTCAACGCCGTGCTGCACGTCGCGCACCAGCGCCTGGGTCAAGCCGCGCTGCGACAGTTCGCGGCAGACGCTGACGATGTCCAGCGCGCCGTCCACATAGATGGGTTTGCGCAAAAAGGCGTCGCGCACACGCGCGGTCACCAGCGAAAGCATCTCGCGCTGCGGCTCGGGTTGGGGCTCACGTTGCAGCTGGGAGGCGGGCACTGGGCTCATCGAGTCACCGGTTGGCCTTGCGCCGCACCGCCTGCCGGGGGGCAGCGCTGCGCAGCCGCGGCGGCCTGCAAGGGAAAAAGGGACCGCTGACGATACGTCGGCGGTCCCGCTTCAGGGGCTGATCTGCATCAGCCTTTTGCCACTTTCAGTGGCCAGAAGCACCTGCTGCGCCGATGCCGGTCTCGGACCGCACCTGCTGCGCCAGGAAACCATCCTTGTCTTCTTGGCCGCGCTTGCTGCCGTCCAACACGCTGAACAGCCAGATGCCGATGAAGCCGATGGCCATGCTGAACAGCGCCGGGCTGGTGTAAGGGAACAGCGCGCTGCCCTTGGGGTTGCCCAACGTGGCTTCCCAAACCGCTGGCGAGACCACCGTCAAGCCCACCGAACTGATCAGGCCCAGGAAGCCACCAATCACCGCGCCGCGGGTGGTGCAGTTCTTCCACAGCACGCTCATCAGCAACACGGGGAAGTTGGCACTGGCCGCGATGGCAAAGGCCAGGCTGACCATGAAGGCGATGTTCTGCTTCTCAAACGCGATGCCCAGCACCACCGCCACGACGCCCAAGCAGATGGTGGTGATCTTGGAAACGCGCAGTTCGGCCTGCGGATCGGCCTTGCCCTTCTTGATGACGGTGGCATACAGGTCGTGCGACACCGCGCTGGCGCCCGACAGCGTCAGGCCGGCCACCACCGCCAGGATGGTGGCAAAGGCCACCGCACTGATGAAGCCCAGGAAGACGTTGCCGCCCACCGCATTGGCCAGGTGGATGGCGGCCATGTTGTTGCCGCCCAGCAAAACGCCCTTGGCGTCCAGGAAGTTGGGGTTGGTCAGCACAAAGGTGATGGCACCAAAACCGATGATGAAGGTCAGGATGTAGAAGTAGCCGATCCAGGTGGTGGCCCACAACACCGACTTGCGCGCTTCCTTGGCGTTGGGCACGGTGAAAAAGCGCATCAGGATGTGGGGCAGACCGGCGGTGCCGAACATCAGGGCCATGCCGAAGCTGATGGCGCTGATGGGGTCCTTCACAAAGCCGCCTGGCCCCATGATGGAAAAGCCGATCTTGGCCGCCTCTTCGGCCGGCTTGCCACCCTTGGCTGCCAGGTCGGTCTTGATCTGCACGGCCTGCGCAAACATGGCTTCGGGGCTGAAGCCAAAGTGCAGCAAGACCATGAAGGCCATGAACGACGCACCGGCCAACAGCATCACCGCCTTGATGATCTGGACCCAGGTGGTGGCGGTCATGCCGCCAAACAACACATAGACCATCATCAGCGCACCAACGATGACCACCGCGATCCAGTACTCCAGGCCAAACAGCAGCTTGATCAACTGGCCCGCGCCCACCATCTGCGCGATGAGGTAGAAGGCCACCACCACCAGCGTGCCGCTGGCGGCGAACATGCGCACCGGGGTCTGGCTGAAGCGGAACGAGGCCACGTCGGCAAAGGTGAACTTGCCCAGGTTGCGCAGGCGCTCGGCCAGCAAGAACGTCACCACCGGCCAGCCCACCAGGAAGCCGATGGAGTAGATCAGGCCGTCAAAGCCGCTGGCCATCACGGCAGCGCTGATGCCCAAGAAGGACGCCGCTGACATGTAGTCACCCGCAATCGCCAGGCCATTTTGAAAGCCCGTGATGCCACCGCCAGCGGTGTAGAAGTCGGCCGTGCTCTTGGTCTTGGCTGCAGCCCACTTGGTGATCCACAGCGTGAACGCCACAAACGCGCCAAACATGCCGATGGCTGTCCAGTTGGTGGCCTGCTTGGTGGCTTGGCCCAGGTCAGCGCCTGCAGCCAGCACGATGCCCGTGGCTGCGGCCAGGGTCAGTGCGATGAGGATTTTGCGGGCGCTCATTTCAGCACCGCCTTGCTGACTTCTTCGGTCAGCCGGTCAAACTCGTTGTTGGCCCGCCGCACATAGATGGCGGTGATGACGATGGTGAACACGATCACCGCCAAGCCAATGGGCATGCCCAGCGTCATGACACCTTCGCCCAAGCGGGCGGACAGCAGCGGCTTGTTGAAGGCCACCAGCATGATGAAACCGTAGTACACCACCATCATGGCTGCCGTGAGCCACCAGCCAAAGCTGGTGCGCTGCGCCTTGAGTTTTTGGTACGACGGGTGTGCGGCAATGCGCAACGCCAGATTCGCTTCCATGTCTGTCTCCTAGAGTCCTGTGGGCCAGCACGGCCTTCATGGCAATGCGTAGGGCGGACTATCGGGACATGGACTGACCCTGCTCTGACGCGCAGCCAACAGGGGCTGACGCGGAACTGATCGCCGGCTTACGGCGAGTGCTGTTGATGTGTCAGCAGGAACCGAGCCAGCGCGCCTTTAGCAGGCTGCGTGCTCAACGGCGCACGACCCCACCTCGGGGCTGCTCGGCGTCTTGCCAGCCTGAGCCTTCAAACCAGACCCCGCCCAGAAGCGCGTCGCGCACCATGGGCAGCGCGTCCAGGCCCCAGAAATGGCGTCCTTCCAGGGTAATGGTCGGCACACCAAAGACGCCATCGGCGATGGCCTGGTCGGTGGCCGCACGGAGTTCGGTCTTCACGTCTTCTGCATTGGGATCGCGCGCGGGTTGCAAGGCTTCATGCAGCGCCTGCAACCGCGCCGCGTCGTTGGCGTCGCCACCACCCTGCCACACGTGGCGCATCACGGCCTCCACCGTGCGGCGGTTAGGCCCAGCGGCCACCACCAAGCGCAGCAATGCCAAGGGGTTGAAAGGGTGTTGGGTTGGCGCCTGCAGCTCAATGCCATGTTGGTGGGCCAGCCAGCTCACCTGCCGAAAGGTCCACTGGCGTTTGGGTTCGATTTCGGCCGGGCCTTTGTGGGCGTTGGCCTTGAGCAGGGCTGCAAACAAGATCGGTCGGTACTGCACTTCATAGCTGCAGCCTTCCAGTACCTGCGGCATTCGTTCGAAAGCGAGGTAGGCGTATGGCGAGATCGGGTCGAAGTGAAAGACCAGTCGCTTCATGATTTGTGCTCCTGCGTGGCCACCCGCTGCGCCCAGACCACCCGGCGCTGATCCAGCCCTTGCACCACCGCGGCCTTCTCCGTGTCGTCGAGCAGCGACCAGCAGGCGATTTCGTCCAGCGTGCGCAAACAGCCTTCACACCAGCCGCTGGTTTCGTCCATGCGGCAGATGTTGATGCAGGGCGAGGGCGTTGCTGCTGAAGGGCTCATGCGCTCTGCACCACGTCGGCCACCGGCGCGCCAGTCAAGCGCACCAGTTCAGCGGGCGAAAGCCGAAACACGCCATTGGGGTGGCCAGCCGCCGCCCAAATCTCGGCAAAGCGAAACAGCTCGCGGTCGATCAAGGTGACGGTGGGTGTGCTGTGCGCCAGCGGGGCCACGCCGCCGATGGAAAAGCCGGTGCGCGACTTGACAAAATCCGCGTCGGCTCGGCCCAAGGCACCGGTGACGGCGGCCACCCGCTTTTCGTCCACCCGCCGGTCGCCACTGGTCACCACCAGCACGGCGGCGTCATCCATCTTGCGTTTGAAGATCACGCTCTTGGCGATCTGGCCCACCGCCACGCCCAGCACATCGGCAGCTTCTTGCGAGGTGCGGGCCGGCACGTCCAGCCACAACGGCGCGTGGGCATGGCCACGTTCAGCCAAAGCCTGGCGGACACGCTGAAAGCCCTCGGGGCGGCTTTCGGTCAAGACACCACCTGCCTCGCTCATGCAGCACCGACCATGCTCACCGCCACCCCGCGCTTGGCCAACAACGCACGGCTGACCCTGGACACCGGCGCGCGGCCCAGCACGCGGCTGATGGCTGCACCGGCATCCACCAGCGCATCCAAATTCAAGCCTGTGTCGATACCCATACCGTGCAGCATGTAGACCACGTCTTCGGTGGCCACGTTGCCGGTGGCGCCTTTGGCGTAGGGGCAACCACCGAGCCCGGCGATGCTGGTGTCGAAGGTGTGGATGCCCAGTTCCAGGCAGGCCAGGATGTTGCTCAGCGCCTGGCCATAGGTGTCGTGGAAATGGCCGCTGACTTCTGCCACCGGGAAGTGCTTGAGCGCACGCTCCAGCGCTGCCTGCGCTGCACGCGGCGTGCCAGTGCCGATGGTGTCGGCGATACCGCAATGGTCGACCCCGATTCCCTTGAGCAGCACCACCACCCGTTCCACCTCGTCGGCCGACACCGCGCCTTGGTAAGGGCAACCCAGCGCGCAGGACACCGCCGCTCGCACCTTCACGCCGGCTGCGTGAGCCGCCGCCACCACGGGTGCAAAGCGCTCCATGCTTTCGGCGATGCTGCAGTTGATGTTGCGCTGGCTGAAGGCTTCGCTGGCAGCCCCAAACACCACCACCTCGTCCGGCCGGCTCAAGAGCGCCGCTTCCAGGCCCTTCATGTTGGGCGTGAGCACCGAGTAGCGCACGCCGGCCCGGCGCTGAATGCCGGCCATGACCTGGGCGTTGTCGGCCATCTGCGGCACCCACTTGGGGCTGACGAAGCTGGTGACTTCGATCTCTTTGCAGCCCGCGGCCTGCAGTGCGTGCACCAGGGCAATCTTGTGTGCGGCGTCAACCGGCTGTGCTTCATTCTGCAAGCCGTCGCGCGGGCCCACTTCAACCAAGGTCACGTGGCTGGGAGTCATGGTGCTGTCCTGCAAGGGCCATCAAAGCGACGGCCGCGATCGAAAAGGGGCTCCAGCCTACACGCTGGGCGTTGTTTCAAATGTACCGGGGTCTTGCAGTCAACCTTTGGGGGGATGGCAGCTGCCATGGGTGCAGCCAAGAATGCAGCCCAGGACACCCCCACATGCATACCCGCCACTGCCTCAAGATTGCCGATCGCATCCACCTGCTGTTGGTGCGTGAACTGGGCCAGGGCCTGGACCGCCAGCGCATGGTGCGCGAGCCCCTTTACGCCCGCGACGTGCTGCTGGTGTGCGACGCCATGCGCCTGACCGACGCGCCCTTTCTGGCCATGCACTTTCGGCGCTGCGCGGCCAGCCCGGATGAAGCCGAGCAAGTGGCGGCCCGGCGCACCGCGGCCAAAGCCAGGGGCTTCAGCGCTTCGCGCTTCTTGAATTCACTGTTTGGCGTGGCTGAGGCCAGCGATGGGCCGGCGGAACCCCACCCGACGAGCAAAGTACCCCACGGCGCAGCGGCGCTGCGGGCGCGCTGAGTACGGGTCGCCGCGCGCCGAAAACAGCGCGTCGACACGGGTGGCGGCAGCGCCTGAGCGCAAAATCCGAACATGCCAGATGAGATTGCCGGTCGCGCCACCCTGCTGTTGCTGGGCGGCATCTTGGCGGGCACGGGCATCGGCTTTGTGGTCAGCTGGCTGGTCGAAAAAGCCGACTCGCAGGCCGCGCCCACCTGGACTGGCATCGCTGCGGGCCTGGCGGTTTTTGCGGCGGCGATGTCGTGGGTGGTGTCCGACCTCTACGGCGTGGTTCAACAGCGCAGCCAGCACGTGCTGGTGCAGGGCACCTTGCTCAGCTTTGAAGCGGTGAAGCTGCGCCAGAGCCCGAGCGGCCGCGCTTTGCGGGGCAACGCCCCAGTGGTGGAATTCACCGCGCCGGATGGCCAGGTGCACCTGGCGCGCGGGCTGGCCGGCAGCCTGCAACGGCGCGAGCCTGGCAGCGCGCTGGCGGTGCGGGTAGACCCCGGCAACCCCAAGTCCGCCGTGATCGCCGACTTCCAGAACCAGTATGCGGCGCTGGCCTTGTTTGCCGGCTTCTGTGGCCTGGCGTGGCTGGGCGTTTGCTGGGCCTGGTGCCAAGCCGTCAGCACACCAGAGCCTGACGTCTGGGTGCCGCCTGCTGCTGCGGCGCAGGCCAGCGGCAAGCGCGCCCGTTCAGCCGCGCGCCAGCATGCCCAACACCTTGCCCAGGCCGCGCGCCAAGCCCGGGCGGCACCACCGCCTTCGGCCTTTGATGTCTGGCGCGGCGGTGAGAACGGCCAACACTGGCGCCGTACCTTCAGCCGCATGGGATGGGCCACCGCTGTGTTGAGCGTGCTGGGCCTGTGGCTGCTGGCCGATGCCATGCACCTGGGCCGTGCGTTGGCCATCACCCTGGCCGGGTTGGCCACGGCCTTGACTTGCGGCGCGCTGGCCGCGTTGCTCAAGCCAGGCGCACGCGTGGGCTTGACGCTGCTGGGGCACAGCATTGCTGTGCTGGCAGCCGGTCTGTTCGCCGGCTTCATTTGGGCGTTGACGGCCTACTGAGCCGCTGCACACCCCGACACGCCGCAGGGCGCGGCGTATCCTTGATGCTGCCGCGGGCGCGGCACAGCAGTCCCACCCACACCAGCGAGACCCGCCGATGGCCCCAGACTCGACAGCAGCCCCCAGCAAGCACATCCGTCTGACTTCGCACCCCGGCCAAGGCACCACCGGCGCGCCCAGCCTGCACTGGGGCGCCGCCACCGCGGCCGAGCGTGGGCCGGTGGTGGGCACCACCGTCAACCGCAGCCAGCGCAACGTCATCGGCACCCACAGCGGCAGCTACGGCGTCTACCGCGCGCTGGCGGTGGCGGCGGGCAACCTGCTCAAGGGCCATCGCGCCGACCTGACCAACACGTCGCCTACCGACTTGATTGGGCCCTACCCGCAGTGGGGCGACGCCACCAAGATGGTCTCCATCGACCCCTGGGGCGCGTCGGTGGCCGATGTCTTTGCGGACCACCTGGCGCTGGGCTACGACATCCGGCCCACGATTGCCGTCACTCAAGCCCACATCCACTTGCCCGAGGTGCGCCAGGCCATCGCCTTCCAGCGCCTGCAACCCGACGGCCGTGTGCTGCTGGAAGACGGCTCGGCGGTGGTGACCAAGATCGCCATTGAGCCGGTGTGGTGGCTGCCCGGCGTGGCGGAGCGCTTCAAGGTCAGTGAAGCCGACCTGCGCCGCGCGCTGTTTGAAGAAACCGGTGGCATGTACCCCGAGCTCGTGACACGCAGCGACATCGAGGTCTTCCTGCCGCCCATTGGCGGCCAGACGCTGTACATCTTTGGCAACCCACGCGACCTGGCCGACACCAATGTGACACTCACCGCCCGCGTGCACGACGAGTGCAACGGCTCGGACGTGTTTGGCTCCGACATCTGCACCTGCCGCCCCTACCTGACCCACGCCATAGAAGAGTGCATCAAAGGCGCGCAGGCCGGTGGTGTGGGCCTCATCGCCTACAGCCGCAAAGAAGGCCGCGCACTGGGCGAAGTGACCAAGTTCCTGGTCTACAACGCACGCAAACGCCAGCTGGGCGGCGACAGCGCCGACAAGTACTTTCTGCGCACCGAATGTGTGGCTGGCGTGCAGGATATGCGCTTCCAGGAGCTGATGCCCGACGTGCTGCACTGGCTGGGCGTGCGCAAGATCCACCGCCTGGTGAGCATGAGCAACGACAAGTTCGACGCCATCACCGGCAGCGGCATTGAGGTGGGTGAGCGCGTGGCCATTCCCGACAACTTGATTCCGGCTGACGCCAAGGTGGAAATGGAAGCCAAGATCGCTGCCGGCTACTTCACCGAAGGCCTGGTGCCCAGCGAGCAGCAGCTGGCACAAACCAAGGGGCGCACGCTTGAGTGACGCCGCCCCGCTGAACGCAGGCACCAGTGCGCGCCACGGCCCCGACGCAGCCAGCGTGCTGCGCAACCCGGCCACCATCCGCCAGCGCTGCGCTGCCATCACACGTGCGGTGAGCGAGGGGCGCTCGGCGCACTTCCACCTGGACCGCAGCCGCTTGGCAGACGTGGCCGCGCGGGTTGAAGCCGTCACGCGCCAGGCCTACCCCACCTTGCACATTCCCTACCACAGCCGCTGGCGGCACTTTGAAGTGGGTGGCGTCGACCGCAAGGCCCAGCTGGACGCGCTGCTGGCGGGCCGCAGCGCCGCCGACATCGCACGCGCCCGCATCGACCTCACCGTTATCAGCGTCTTGCTGGACGCCGGCGCCGGCCCGCAGTGGGGCTATGACGAAGCCGCCAGCGGGCAACGATTGACACGCTCGGAAGGCCTGGGCGTGGCCAGCCTGCGGGCCTTTCAGCGCGGCGTCTTTTCCGCTGACGCGGGCGACCCCCTGCGGGTGGACGCCTCGGCGCTGCTGCAACTGGACGCCACCGCGCTGGCCGGCGTTTTTCAGTGTTCGCCCGCCAACCCCTTGGTCGGTTTGGACGGCCGCGCTGCGCTGCTGCGTCGCTTGGGTCAGGCGCTGCAAGCTCAGTCGGCAACCAGCGGCCAGCCAGGGCGACCCTCGGCCCTCTTTGACCGCCTGGTCGGCACCACCCCCCACGGTGCTGGCACCACGCTCAGCGCCGCCCAGGTGCTGCGCGACCTGCTCGACTGCTTCAGCCCCATCTGGCTCACCGGCAGCGTCTTGCACGGCTTGCCGCTGGGCGACGTGTGGCCACACCGCTGGGCCGGAGGTGAAGATCCCATGGCCGGGCGCCATGGAACGACCGACGGCTGGGTGCCGTTTCACAAGCTCAGCCAGTGGTTGGCCTATTCTTTGTTGGAGCCCCTGGAGTGGGCTGGCATCCAGGTCACCGCACTGGACAGCCTGACCGGGCTGCCCGAGTACCGCAACGGCGGCCTGCTGCTGGACGGCGGCGTGATCGTGGCGCGCAACGAAGCCAGCTTGGCCAAGACCTGGCAGGTCAGCGACGACTTCATCATCGAATGGCGCGCGCTGACCGTGGCGCTGCTGGACGAACTGGCCCCGCTGGTGCGCGCACGCTTGGGCCAAACGGCCGAACAGATGCCACTGGCCTGCATCCTGGAAGGCGGCACCTGGGCCACCGGCCGCGTGCTGGCCCAGGAGCTGCGCGGCGGTGCACCGCCTTTGAAAATCACCAGCGATGGCACCGTGTTTTGACCCCTGCCATTGAGCTGCCCACACCCGAACCACCAGGACTCATTCAGATGACCGCTCCCGTTCACCACATCACCCATCCGCTGATCCAGCACAAGCTGACGCTGATGCGCCAGAAAGACCGCAGCACCAGCAACTTCCGCACGCTGATGAACGAGATCAGCATGTTGATGGCCTATGAGGTAACGCGCGACATGCCCACCCAGCTGGTGGAGATTGAGACGCCGCTGGAAACGATGATGTCGCCGATGATCGACGGCAAGAAGACCGTCTTCGTCAGCATCCTGCGCGCCGGCAACGGCTTTTTGGACGGCATGCTCAACGTCGTGCCCGGCGCCCGCGTGGGCCACGTGGGCCTGTACCGCGACCCCAAGACGCTGGTGGCGGTGGAGTACTACTTCAAGATGCCGCACGACATGCACGAACGCGACGCCATCGTGCTGGACCCGATGCTGGCCACCGGCAACTCCGCCGTCGCAGCGGTGGACCGGCTGAAAGAAACGTCACCGCGCTCGATACGCTTTGTCAGCTTGGTGTCTGCGCCTGAGGGCATCGCCAACATGCAAAAGCATCACCCAGACGTGCCCATCTACACCGCGGCGATTGACCGCGAACTGAACAGCCACGGCTACATCGTGCCGGGGCTGGGTGATGCGGGCGACCGGTTGTTTGGCACCAAGTAAGTCCACTTTGCGTTCATCAGCAAGGCAAGTCGGGGTTGAATGAGGCAGCATGGAGCGCAAAGCAGGCGCACAGACTGCAGGCTAAAGTCCTTCCACCGATCACTGCTTGTGACCCACTGCGATCGGTCGCTGAGAGCGGAGGTCGACAACCCGTTGTTGTGGCTCAGGGAAAATCGACCTGCTCTCAGAACCCAGCCGGCGAGGTACATCCGGGGTGGCTCTAGTTGGGGCGCCGCACAATGCCGATCACGTTCCCTTCCGGATCTGCAAAGCGAGCGAAAGTCACCCCGCCCGGCACGTCGGTGGGCGCCACCAGAATCTTGCCTCCCAGCGATTCGGCCTTCTTCAGGATGGCTGCGGGATCGTCAACCCTCACGTAGAAGGTGACCAGAGGCTGGCGTTGTGGGCTCGAGCCGACTCCACCGGTCAGCGGTGTGCTGGCGGCTGGCGCGATGGGGATATAGCCGTAGCCCACCGGATTCAACGTCACCGCCCAGCCAAACAAGTCACGGTAAAAGCCCTGCAATCGCGGCGCATCGACGCCAAGGACTTCAATGTGCACGACGGTGTGTCGGTTTGCTGGCTCTGTCTGGGCATAGACGGGTGCCACCAGTGAAACGGCGAGCAGCAAGCCCGCGCCAAGGGCCTTGGATCTTGATGTGGTCATCATCATCGCCCGCTGATCAATTGGGTGAGTGCAAACCGACCGAGTTGCCCTCGCTGTCGATCATGATCGCGAAGTAACCGAAGCCCTCCTTGATGAACGTCTTCGGGAACACCACCTTGCCGCCGGCCGCGTCGACACGCGCAAGCGCCGCTGACAGATCATTGCCCGCCTTCAAATAGATCGTGGTGCCACCGGGGCCAGGCTTCAGACCTTCACGGGCCATGATCGCGCCCGTGGCCTCGCCGGGTTTGGCCGGGAACATCGCCAGTTGAGCGCCGAGCATGTTCTCTTGGTTGAGCCTGCAGCTCAGTACGGTCTCGTAGAAGCGCACGGCGCGCTCGAAGTTGTGCGCGGGAATGTCGAACCAATTGATAACACTGGACATGGTGAGTCTCCTGATGTGGTGATGGGGCGCTGTGTTTTCCGCTTCGCGAAGCCCGCCCGGGGTTAAGCTCGAATGCATGCTATCGGGGGGCTGTTGCCACCGTTGTGGCAGCAGCCCAAAAAATAGACCATGCGCCGCGCCGATCGACTCTTCCAGGTGACTGTCCTGCTCGCTCGAGGACGGGTCTTGACTGGCCATCAGCTTGCCGAACGTCTGGGTGTCTCGCGACGCTCGGTCTATCGCGACATCGCCGACCTCGTGGCCAGCGGGGTTCCGATCGAAGGCGAGGCCGGGGTGGGTTTCCGCATGCGTAGCGGGTACAGCGTGCCGCCGATGATGTTCACCGCTGAGGAACTCCAGGCCTTGGTGTTTGGCGCGCGGCTCGTGCAGAGTTGCGCTGACGAAGGATTGCATGAGGCCGCGCAGGCACTGCTGGCCAAAGTCGATGCCGTGCTCCCTGCCAGTCTGCGGCCGATGCTGGAGAACATCGGGCTGCTGGTCCCCGATTTCCGGGTCTCGATCGAAGTGAAGCGCAGCTTGCGTGCGCTACGGCAGGCTGTTTCGGGCCGCAAGTGGGTCACTTTCGCCTACACCCAGGGTGACGGCCATGTGATCGATGCGCGGGTTCGGGCGCTGTGCTTGCGATACGTTGGCGGCACCTGGACCTTGGGCGGATGGAGCGAGATCGAAGCCGCGTTCCGTGCCTATCGCGTGTATCGCGTTGATCGCCTGGTGGTGTCGGAAGCGTGCTTTCGTATCGAGGAGGGGCGCGGCATTGCGGACTTCTTGGCAGCCGCAGACCGTTTGGGGGCAGGCTTCTGAGGACAGCCCTGCGTGGGTTCCACGGGCAGCGGCGGGCGTCAGGCAAAGCAAAGCGCACAGTGTGCAAGAAGTCAACCCAGCATCGAACTGCCGTGTTGCGCAACAAAACAGCGTCCGCCAGCACTGCATGTTCCAGAGTCGGCTACGTTGAACCAAGGCCTACGCGTGCTCCTGGCCGAGACGAGCCGCTGGTTTTCCGTTTGTTGAGGGTTGGCCCGCTGGCTGGTTTGCGCAGCAAGCCGAAGCTGCGTACCCACCCGGATTGATGCGATTGAACGCAAACCGGCACAGGGACTGGCTCTAGCGCCCTCAGGTGGACTTGGCTGCGCTGGCGGCCACCGCCAAACGCAGCAACTCTCCCCCTTCTGCCACCTGGTCACCCACGGCGTAGAGCAGCTCTTCCACCACCCCGTCGTGCGGCGCGCTGATGGTGTGCTCCATCTTCATGGCTTCCATCACCGCCAGCGCCTGGCCGCGCTGCACGGTGTCGCCAACCCGGGTCAGGAAGGACACCACCTTGCCGGGCATGGGGGCCGTCAGGCGGCCACCTTCGGCTGCGCCGTCTGCCGCATGGGCGATGGGGTCGTAGTCGCTCAGCACTGCGCTGCCCTGCGCAGCAAACACCGCGAAGCGTTCGCCGTGGGCATAGACCGACAGGGTCAGGCGTTGGCTGCCCAGTTGCACGTCAAAGCGGCCATCGCCCAGCGGCGTTGAGATCAGCGGCCAGCGCTGGCCGTTCAGCTGCAGCACGGTGGCGCCGTCGTGCAGGCGCACCAGCGTGGGCGCTAACAAGGTGCCGGCGCGGTCCAGGCTCAGTCGGCGGTGGGCGCCGCCATGCAGACGCCAGCCGTCGCGACGTGACCAAGGGTCAGCGCCTTCCAGCGTCGCCTCATGGGCCAACACATGGGCCGCAACACCGGCCGCAGCGATTTCATCGGGCAAGGGTGGTGCTTCAAACAGGGCCGGGCGTTCACGCTCGATCAGCGCGGTGTCTAGGTCGGCGGTGGCAAACGAATGGCTGGCCACCACGCGGCGCAGGAAGGCCACGTTGGTGTTCAGGCCCATGATGTGGGTGGCGTCCAGCGCGGCGCTCAAGCGGGCCAGCGCCTGGGCGCGGTCTTCGCCCCAGACGATCAGCTTGGCGATCATGCTGTCGTAGTGCGGGCTGATGGCGTCACCTTCACGCACGCCGCTGTCCACCCGCGGCAATTCGTCGCTGCGCTCAAACGCCACGTGCTGCGGCCAGCGCGCCACGTGCAAGCTGCCAGTGGCGGGCAGGAAGTTGGCGTCGGGGTTTTCGGCGCAGATGCGCGCCTCAATCGCGTGGCCGCGCATCTGCAACTGGTCTTGGCGCAAGGGCAAGGGCTGGCCACTGGCCACGCGCAGCTGCCATTCCACCAGGTCCAGGCCGGTGATGGCTTCGGTTACGGGGTGCTCGACCTGCAGCCGGGTGTTCATCTCCATGAAATAGAAGCGAAGGTCACCGTCGTCGCTGGGCTCGGCGATGAATTCCACCGTGCCCGCGCCCACATAGCCCACGGCCTTGGCGGCGGCCACCGCGGCGGCGCCCATTTCAGCGCGGCGCTGGGCGCTCATGCCCGGCGCCGGGGCCTCTTCCAGCACCTTTTGGTGGCGGCGCTGCACGCTGCAGTCGCGCTCGAAGAGGTAAACACACTGGCCCTGGGTGTCGCCAAAGACCTGGATCTCGATGTGGCGCGGGCGGGTGACATAACGCTCGACCAGCACGTGGCTGTCGCCAAAGCTGGACTGCGCTTCGCGCTGGCACGAGGCCAAGGCTTCGATGAAGTCTTCGGGCCTGTCGACCCGGCGCATGCCCTTGCCGCCGCCACCGGCGCTGGCCTTGATCAGCACCGGGTAGCCCATGCGCTCGGCCTCGGCTGCCAAGAAGGCTGGCTCGTTGTTGCTGCCGTGGTAGCCCGGCACCAGGGGCACACCGGCCTTTTCCATCAGCGTCTTGGCCGCGCTCTTGCTGCCCATGGCGGCTATTGCGGTGGCCGGCGGGCCTATGAAGACCAGGCCGTTGTCGGCGCAGGCGCGCGCAAAGTCTTCGTTTTCGCTGAGGAAACCGTAGCCGGGGTGCACGGCCTGTGCGCCCGTGGCCTTGGCGGCGTCGATGATGCGCTGCCACTGCAGGTAGCTGTCGCGCGGTGCGTTGCCGCCCACGTGCACGGCCTCGTCGCAGCTGCGCACATGCAGCGCCTGCGCGTCGGCGTCCGAGTACACGGCCACCGTGCGCACGCCCAGGCGGCGTGCGGTGGCGGCCACGCGGCAGGCGATTTCGCCGCGGTTCGCGATCAGGATCTTCTTGAACATGGGCAAGCCTCTCAGGCCTCAGCCTGCGGTTGGGGTGAGAAGCGCCGCAGCAGTGCGCGCAGGAACTTGAAGAGCACGACGATCAGCACCAGCGCGCTCACCACCGCGACGGCCAGCACCGGCCAGAACACCATCGGGTGCGCATAGGCCAGCCACAGCAAGCCGGGAACGGCCATGTCACCGGCCAGCGACAGCGCGATGTTGGAGAAAGGTTCAGGGCTGGTGTTGACCGCCGCGCGCGTGGTCGCCTTGGCAGCGTGCGACGTGGCCGCCAGCGTGCCGCCGGCCAGCGCGGCCAGCAAGGCCCAGGTGTTGCCGTCGACGCCGAACGCGCCGTTGAGCGCGCCAAAGGCCAAGGCCGCACCGGCGGGGATGCGGATGAAGGTGTGCAGCGCGTCCCACAGCGTGTCCACGCCGGGGATCTTGTCGGCGAAGAACTCGACGACGAAAAGCAGGAAGCTGGCCCCCAGCACCACCGGCTGCTGCAGCACTTGCAAGCCCGCAGGCAATGGCACCCAGCCCATGAAACCTGCCGCGCCGGTCAGGAAGACAACGGCGTACAGGCGCAGGCCGCTGGCCCAGCCCAGGGCGGCGGCCAAGGCGACGAGATGGCTGGTGTCCAACTCCATGGGTCAGGCCAACCAGGCGGGCGGGCGCTTGTTGAGGAACGATTGAACGCCCTCACGGCCTTCCGGGCTGACGCGGATGTTGGCGATGCGCCTTGCGGTGTCGTCACGCAGCGACGCGTCGATGGCATGGCCGGCGACGTCCTTCACCAGCTGCTTGCAGGCCTTGACGGCCGCGGGGCCGTTGGCGACCAGCGCGGACACGATCTCAGCGACCTTCGCGTCCAGCTGGTCTGCGGGCACCAGTTCGTGCACGAAGCCCAGCGTGTGCGCGCGTTCGGCACTGAAGCGTTCGGCCGTGACGAAGTAGCGGCGTGAGGCCTGTTCGCCCAGGGCGCGCACGACGTACGGGCCGATGGTGGCCGGCAACAGGCCCAGTTTGGCTTCGCTGAGGCAGAACTGCATGCCCTCGGCAGCCACCAGCACGTCACACACCGCGGCCAGGCCCACACCACCGGCATAGCAGTCGCCCTGCACACGGCCCACCAGCGGCACGGGGCACTGCCACAAGGTCCACAGCATCTCGGCCAGGGCCGATGCGTCGGCGTGGTTCTCTTCCCAGCTGTAGTCGGCCATGGACCGCATCCACGACAGGTCGGCCCCGGCGCAGAAAGCCTTGCCGTGGCCGCCGAGCACGATGGCGCGCAAGTCGGGGTCTGCCCCCAGCGTACGGAAGGCTTCGGTCAGTTCGGTGATGACGCTGCTGTTGAAGGCGTTGCGCACGTCCGGCCGGTTGAGAAAGACCTCGGCCACGTGGGCCGAGGGGCGGCGGATGTCCAGCGTGCTCATCTCGATGTCCTTGTCGCGTGCCAACCAAGTTTCCCCCCACGGAACCGGCTCTGCCGGGCCGTTGGGGGCCCCATATCAATGTGTCCAGCCCCGAAGGCCCAGGCGCTGTTCAAAGGCTTGAAAGTCGCGGTCGCGGTGCAGCAGTGCGTAGTCGTGTTCGATGCAGAAAGCAGCCACCAGGACGTCAATGCCACTGCGCACCGTGATGCCCTGCGCGCGCAGATGGCGGTAGTGCTGCGCCGCCGCCAATGCCAGGCCGGCACCACCGGTGGGTTCCACCGCCAGGCTTTCCATCAGGCGACGCGCCTGGCGGTGGCCCGCCTCTTGGCGGAAACCTCGCAGCACCTCGAACAAAACCAGGTCGGGCACGACGAGGCGGATCTCGCCGTGGTCCAGCAGCGCGCCCAGGGTATCGACGGCCGGGTGTTCGGCGTCGTTGAAGAAGTCGATCCAGACGCTGGAGTCAACGACGAGCACGGCGCTTTCCTGCTGGTGGGACTGCTTGAGCGCCCGCGTAGACCTTGGGTGCAGGTTCTTGCGTCGCGGCGACAGGTTCGGCCGCGGGCTCGGTCCAGTCGATGGCTTCGTCGCCCTCCCACTTGAGCTTGCCACGCCACTTCAAGATCTCGCGATAGGCCGCCTGCCGCGCCAGGAGTTTCAAGCCGGCCTCCACCGCGTCCTTCTTGGTCTTGTAGGGCCCGGCGCTCATGGCCTGGGCCCTGAGCTGGTCGTCTATGTCGATGTTGGTGCGCATGATGTGTGCTGAATCAGGTATTTGCACACATCATACACAGTGCGGGATTCGCGTGCATCGCGTCAATACCGCTTGGCGGCTTCGTCCAGCATCACTTCCGTGGCGCCGCCACCAATGGCCAGCACACGCGCGTCGCGCCACAAGCGCTCTACCGGCGTACCCACCATGAAGCCCATGCCACCGTGCAACTGCTGGCAGCCTTGAGTGACCTCGTTGACCAATTCACCCGTCAACGCCTTCAGCAGCGACACGTCCTGCACCACGCTGTTCGGGTCATGCCTCTGCGTCACGCGCCAGGCGCAGTGGTACAGGTAATGGCGCGCGGCGCGCGTCTTGGCGTCCAGCATGGCCAACTTCTGGCGCACGGCCTGCTTGTCCCACAGCGTGCCGCCGAAGGCCGTGCGCGTGCGCACATGGTCCAGCGCCAGGCGCAGCGCCTGCTGGCAGTGGCCAACCGCCATGGCGCCCAGCGCAATGCGTTCGGTCTGGAAGTTCTTCATCACGGCGTAGAAGCCCTTGCCTTCCTCGCCCAGCAGGTGGCCGGCCGGGACGCGGCAGTTGTCGAACAGCAGTTCGGCCGTGTCTGAAGAGCGCCAACCGGTCTTGTCCAGCGCGCGGCTGACGCTGAAACCCGGCGTGCCCTTTTCCACCGCGAAGATGCTGATGGCATGCCGCCCCGTGCCCGTGCGCGCAGCGACAAAGACCAGATCGGCATGCACGCCGTTGGTGATGAAGAGCTTGCTGCCGTTGAGGACCCAGTGGTCGCCGTCCAGCACGGCCTTGGTCTTGATGCCGGCCACGTCAGAGCCCGCACCCGGCTCGGTGAGGGCCACCGCCGAGACCGTGCGGCCTGCCGTGATGCCCGGCATCCAGCGCGCCTTTTGCGCCGGCGTGCCCGCGTGGTGCAGGTGCGGGCTGGCCATGTCGGTGTGGACCAGCACGGTGATGATGAAACCGCCGTAGGTGGACTGGCTGAGCGCGTCCGCAAACACCAGATTCGTCAGCGCGTCGCCGTCGCCGCCGCCGTATTCACCTTCGTACATCAGGCCCAGCAGGCCGGCACTGCCCATCTTGCGCAGCACGTCACGCGGCACCCTGCCGTCGGCTTCCCATTGCGCAGCGTGCGGCTCCACTTCACGCGCCAAGAAGCGCGTGACCTGCTCACGCAGCAGCTCGTGGTCGGCGGTGGTGTAGATGTCGTCCATCAACTGGCCACGCTCACATCCGGAAGATGCCAAAC
>JAYTVT010000079.1:0-13934 GCA_043743835.1 Betaproteobacteria bacterium | reverse complement strand
CCATGGGCGTGCCCATGGACCGGCTGGGCCCGCTCACCCACGTGCGCAGCGAGCCCATGCTGCGCCGCCCCATCAACGCGATGGACCGCGACCCGGTGCGCCGGCCTCTGGACACCGGCGTGCGCGCCATCAACGCCCTGTTGACCGTGGGCCGCGGCCAACGCATCGGCCTGTTTGCCGGAACTGGGGTGGGCAAGAGCGTGCTGCTGGGCATGATGGCCCGCTACACCGCGGCCGATGTCATCGTGGTGGGGCTCATTGGTGAACGTGGCCGCGAGGTCAAGGAATTCATCGAAGACATCCTGGAAGAAGAGGGCCGCGCCCGCAGCGTGGTGGTGGCCGCGCCAGCCGATGCGCCACCCTTGGTGCGCCTGCAGGGCGCGCACTACGCCACCGCCATTGCCGAGCACTACCGCGACCGTGGCATGCACGTGCTGCTGTTGATGGACAGCCTGACCCGCTTTGCCATGGCCCAGCGCGAGATCGCCCTGGCCATTGGCGAACCGCCAGCCACCAAGGGATATCCGCCCAGTGTTTTCGCCAAGCTACCGCAACTGGTGGAACGCAGTGGCAATGGCCTGCATGGCCAGGGCTCGATCACCGCCTTCTACACGGTCCTGAGCGAAGGCGACGACCCACAAGACCCGGTGGCCGACGCGGCGCGCGGCATCCTGGACGGCCACATCGTGCTGTCGCGCGAACTCGCCGAAAGCGGCCACTACCCGGCCATCGACATCGAGCGTTCGGTCTCGCGCGTGATGACGGCTGTGGCCGGGCGCGAACACCTGCAGGCCGCACGACGCATGCGCCAGCTGCTGAGCAAGCTGAGCAAGGCGCGCGACCTGATCCAACTGGGCGCCTATCAACCCGGTCACGACCCCGAGCTGGACACCGCCGTGCGCCTGCAGGGCCCGATGAATGCGCTCTTGCAACAAGACATGCACGAACGCGCCTTGCTGGACAGCAGCAGCGCCCAGTTGCGCCAGCTGCTGATCTCTTGACAACCGGCACCCTGGAAGGACACCCACCATGACGCAAGCCTTGAACGCCCTGCTCGAACATGCCGAACGCCAACGCGACGACGCACTGGCCCGGCTGATGCAAGCCGAAGAGTCCAGTCGGCGCCTGCACAACCAATGGGAGCAGCTCAAAGCCTACCGCGCCGACTACGAGGCTCGCGCACCCGGCATGGGTGCCCAGGCTGCGCCCATCGAACTGCTGCGATGCCATCAGGGCTTTGTGCAACGACTCGACCAGGCCCTGACGCAGCAGTCCACACTGATGCACAGCGCTGATGAACAACTGGCGCTGAAACGGCAAGTGCTGCTGGAGCGCGAAACCCACGTGGCGTCGGTGCGCAAGCTGGTTGAGCGCAGGCTGCAGGACCACCAACGCACCACGGCGCGCCTGGAACAGCGACGCAGCGACGAAGCGGCCTCGCAGCGTCGGTGGCGAGACAGCACCCACCACAGCACGCTCACACACTGAACCCACGGCTTGCCCCGTAGCCTGCGAGACCGACCCCATCATGTTGAACGCCCTGCCTGCCTCCTTGGGACTGCCCCCCACCACCAACGCAGCCAACGCCGCGCAGTCGCCTAGCCTTGGGTCCGGTCAAGACGGCGCGCTGCAAACTTCCGAACGCAGCGGCGGGTTCGCCCGCGCTCTGGAGCGGGCCGCGGCAGACGAAGCTCCCCAGGAAGCCCAGCGAACCGAGACCACAGAACCAACACAGGCCTCTACCGAAGCCACGCCACGGGATGAGCCCACTCGCCGCCAAGGGCCGGGCAAGACGGCTGCGGGCCGCTCCAACCCGGCGCTGCGATCCGAACGCGGCCTGGGCGCTGCTGCCGTCCCGGGCGTTCCAGCGGGCCACGAGCAGGCTTTGGAAGCCTTGACGCCTGGATGGGCGCGAGCCACCTCCGCCCCCGCCGAAGATGCACCCAGCAACCCAGCGACATCGCCTGAAAACGGCGGCGTCGGCGCGCTGTTGCTTCAGTTGCGGGCGGCTGCAGAGGCGGCCACGCCGGGCGACCCCGCGGCGGTCGCCGACGCGGCCAAGAGCGATGCGGTCAAAGCCGGTCCAAGCGATGGGGACAAGCTCGCCATCGACGCTCCAGGCGCGCGTCGGTCCGCGGCGCAGACTCGCGGCGGATCGACCCGCCAGGCGCCAGGCGCTGACCCCATGCCTGTTGCTGCCGGGAGCGAGACCGGGCTGTCGCAGTCCCTGTACCCGCCATCGTCGGAAGCAAGCCAGGGGCAACGCTTCAGCCCTGTCGCCTTCGCTGCCGAGCAGCCGATCGCCGACGCGACTCAGCCGCTGTCACCGCCCGCAGGGCCTGCAGGCCTGACCGCCGGCAACGCACCCACCGTGTTCGGAGGCGCAGGCCCCAGCAACAACCTGGGTGAAGCACGCTTGTCGGCCAGCCCCGGCAGCCCGGATTTCGGACCGCAGCTGGGCGCCCATGTCACCACCTTTGTTCGCGACGGCCTGGAACACGCGCGGCTGCAGTTGCACCCGGCAGACATGGGCCCGGTGCTGGTCCAGATCCAGCTCGACGGTCAGACCGCTCAGGTCCACCTCAGTGCCGAAAACGCCGTCACCCGCCAGGCCCTGGAAGACGCCCTGCCCCAACTGGCCAGCCAACTGCGCGAGGCCGGATTGACACTGAGTGGCGGTGGTGTTTCCGAACAGGCCCAGCAGGGCCGTCAGGCGCCTTCTGACAACCCTGCACGCTCCACCAGCACGCCAGGGGCCGCACGGCCTGTTCCTCAGGAGCTCTCCCGGGCCCCGGTCCGGCGCGGTGTCGTCGACCTGGTGGCCTGAACCCACCGCAACGGCCCCTGCCCACCGCGGGCCTTGGTGGCCGGTGATCAGGGTCCTTATCCAGGCTTTCAAAGCCGGGCCCGCTCTCAATAATGGACTTCACAAGCCGACGCGCCGACTGAGATCTGCGCCCGCAAAGCTTGGCCCCAAGGAGCCCCCATGTCTGCCCCAGCCGCTGCCGCCGATGCAACCCCGCCCGCCAAAGGCAAGAAGAAGCTGATCATCATCATCGCCGCCGTGGCGGTGGTGTTGGCCGGTGGAGGTGGCGCAGCCGTCTTCATGATGAAGAAAAAGGCGGCAGCCGCAGCTGAAGCCGAAGAAGGCGGTGACAGCCACGCCCCTGCCAAAGCCGCCGCCAAGCACGACCCCAAAGCGGTGCCGGTGTTTGTGCCGCTGGAGCCCTTCACGGTAAACCTGGCCGACCGCGATGCCGAGCGCTATGCGCAAGTGGGCATCACGCTGGAGATCGACGACGTCAAGACCGGCGACCAGATGAAGGCCTACATGCCGGCCATCCGCAACAACATCCTGATGGCGCTGGCCGACCGCACTGCAGCGGAGCTGATGACCCGAGAAGGCAAGGCCAAGCTGACCGAGAAGATCAAGGTCGAGACCTCACGCGCGCTGGGCATCGAAATCGAGGAAGAAGATCACGAGGCAGCTGCCGAAGAAGAAGAAAAGCCAGCCAAGAAAAAGAAGAAGAAGGCGAAGAAGGCAGCCCCGGTCCTGCCGGTCAAGGCGGTCCACTTCTCCAACTTCATCATCCAGTAAGCGCGCGCGCCCTTCCTTCTTGAACACGCCTCCATGAACCAGCAGATTCTTTCGCAAGACGAAGTTGATGCACTGCTGCAGGGCATCACGGGCGAGAGCCAGAAGCTGGAGCAGGACGAGGCCCCAGCGGCCGGCATTCGTGACTATGACCTGGCCAGCCAGGAGCGCATCGTTCGTGGTCGCATGCCGACCATGGAGGTCATCAACGAGCGATTTGCGCGCAACATCCGCATCGGCCTGTTCAACCTGATCCGCAAGAGCCCTGAGGTGAGCATCGGCGGCATCAAGGTACAGAAGTTCAGCGCCTTCTTGCGCGAAATCGTGGTGCCCACCAACTTCAACATCATGAGCGTCAAGCCGCTGCGCGGCAATTGCCTCATCGTCTGCGATCCGAGCCTGGTCTTTGCGGTCATCGACTCTCTGTTCGGCGGCATTGGCAAGTTCCACACCCGAATCGAAGGTCGCGATTTCAGTCCTACCGAGCTGCGGGTCATCTACCGCCTGGTGGAAACCATCGTGGCCGAGTACAAAAAGGCCTGGGTCGGCATCTACCCGGTGGAGCTGGACTACCAGCGCTCGGAGATGCAACCTCAGTTTGCCAACATCGCCACGCCCAGCGAGATCGTGGTCTCCACCAACTTCACGCTGGAGATCGGCGAGACCACCGGCTCGGTGCACTTCTGCATTCCCTACAGCACGCTGGAGCCCATTCGTGACGTGCTCTACAGCACCATCCAGGGCGACAGCGCCGAGCCCGACCGCCGCTGGGTCAACCTGCTCAAACAGCAGATCCAGTCGGCCGAGGTCAACCTGGTCGCCGAGCTCGCCCACGCCGGCGCCACGGTGGAGCAACTGTTGGCCTTCAAACCCGGCGACTTCATCGAGCTGGACCTGAACCCGATGATCCAGGCCAAAGTGGACGGGGTCCCCGTCTTCGACTGCCTTTACGGCACTTCCAACAACCGCTTCTCGATCAAGATCGACAAGCTGCTGACCGGCAACCAAGCAGGCTGGCTAGGAGAGCAATGACATGGCCGAGAACGACGCCGTTATGTCCGAAGAAGACAAGATGGCCGCCGAGTGGGCGGCGGCCTTGTCCGAGAGCAAACCCGCCGGTGGCAACGAAGTGGCCAGTGAAGTGGCCATGGCCAGCGAAAGTGTGGCCCCGGCCGAATTCACCAAGTTCGCGCCCACCCCGGCAGGCAACGCCGGCAACGACCTGAACATGATCCTGGACATCCCCGTCCAGCTGACCGTGGAACTGGGCCGCACGCGCATCCCCATCAAGCACATCCTGCAGCTGGCGCAAGGCTCGGTGGTGGAGCTGGAAACCATGGCCGGCGAACCAATGGACGTGCTGGTCAATGGCTTCTTGATCGCGCAAGGCGAAGTGGTGGTGGTGAACGACAAGTTCGGCATCCGGCTGACCGACATCGTCACGCCCAGCGAACGCATGCGTCGGCTCTCCAAGACATGAACAACGCCTATTCGTCCTTGCTTTGGTTCGCGGCCATCATCGCCTTCATCCCGGTGGCGCTGTGGTTGCTGAAACGATCGCCCTGGGCGGGCGGCGCGACGGTCAAACCCGGCACGCCCAAAGCGGTGGCGGTGCTGCCTCTGTCAGCACAGCAAAAACTGGTAACGGTTGAAGTTGGGCAAGGTGAAGACCGCCTGTGGCTGGTGTTGGGCGTGTCGCCGCAAGGCATCAGAACCCTGCACACGATGGTTCCGCAAGTGGACGCCGCAGAAACACCTGCCCCGCCGCCCGCTGCAGCCTTCGCACAGCTGCTGAACCGCATGCGCGGGCCCGGATTGGGTGGCCATGCGCGTTAAGTCCGTCGCCCGGCTCGCCGCGGCAATTGCCATGGCAACGCTGACGCTGGGCCCCACTGGTGCTTTGGCACAGCAGGCTGGCGGCCTGCCCTTGCTGATCGGCCAAGGCGCCGGTGGCACCAGCTACTCGGTGCCGATTCAGACCTTGCTGTTCTTCACCGCACTGGGTTTTTTGCCCGCCGTGCTGCTGTTGATGACGGCCTTCACCCGCATCGTCATCGTGCTGAGCTTGCTTCGCCAGGCCTTGGGCACACAGGCCGCGCCGCCCAACCAGGTGATTTTGGGATTGAGCCTGTTCCTGACCTTCTTTGTGATGCAAGGCACCTTCGACAAGGTCTACGAAAAAGCCTACGCGCCCTACGCCGCGGGCACCATCGCGGTGGACCAAGCCTTGAAGGAAGGCATCGTGCCGCTGCGCGAATTCATGCTCAAACAAACCCGCCAGAGCGACGTGATGCTGTTTGCCAAGCTGGCCAAGCTGCCCGCCGACGTGAAGGGCGCGAAGTTGGAAGATACGGTGCCGCTGACGGTGCTGGTGCCGGCCTTCGTGACCAGCGAGCTCAAGAGCGCCTTCCAGATCGGCTTCATGATCTTCATCCCCTTCCTGATCATCGACATGATCGTGGCCAGCGTGCTGATGAGCCTGGGCATGATGATGTTGAGCCCGGTGCTGGTGGCGTTGCCCTTCAAGCTGATGCTGTTTGTGCTGGCCGACGGCTGGAACCTTCTGCTGGGGTCGCTGGCGGCCTCTTTCGTCACCTAGGGCCCCGGGCCTTCACCCGCTTCACGCTTCGCATGGACGCACAACAAGTTCTTTCCGCCGGGCAGCACGGGCTGTGGATGCTGCTGATGGTGTCGGCACCGGTGCTGTTGACCATCCTGGCCGTGGGCCTGATCGTCAGCATCTTTCAGGCCGCCACGCAGATCAACGAAGCCACGCTGTCGTTTGTGCCCAAGATCGTTGCCGCCGCGGCGGTGTTGGCCATTGCCGGGCCCTGGATGTTGAGCACCCTGGTGCAGTACCTGCAAGCCACCTTGCAAGCCATCCCCGCCGCTGTCGGTTGACACTGGGGGCCACGCACCGTGGTGACCTTCACCGAAGCGCAGCTGCTGCAGTGGATCACCCCACTGATCTGGCCCTTCTTGCGCGCGCTGGCGCTGTTCACTGCGCTGCCCGTGCTGGGCACCCGCAGCGTGCCCACGCGCGTGCGCATTGGTCTGGCCGCCTTCATCGCGCTGGCTGCGCAACCCAGCCTGCCTGACGGTGGCGCCGCGGCCACCGTGGCGCTGGACTCGCCGCTGGCTTTCTTGCTGGTGGTGCAGCAACTGGTCATTGGCTTGAGCCTGGGCTTTGCGGTGCGGCTGGTGTTTGCAGCGGTGGAATTCGCGGGAGAATTGATAGGCTTGCAAATGGGCCTGAACTTCGCCGGCTTCTTTGACCCCATGACGGCTTCGGCCGCCACCGCCGCCAGCCGCTTCTTCGGCACCACCGTGGCCTGGCTGTTCATCGTGGCCAATGGTCACCTGCTGGTGATTGCCGCCTTGGTCCACAGCTTCACGGCCTTTCCCATTGGGCCCGAGCCCTTTGCCTTCCTGCACCAGGTGCAGCCGCACCGCTGGGGCGCTGAAATCTTTTCCACCGGGCTGTGGATTGCGTTGCCGCTGATCACCATGCTGCTGTTTGTCAACCTGGTGCTGGGCGCCATTTCGCGCGTGGCGCCGCAGATCAACATCTTTGCGATTGGCTTCCCGGTGACGCTGGGTGTCGGCTTGTTGGGCCTGCTGCTGACACTGCCCGCCCTGAGCCAGCCGTTCACGATGACCCTGGAGCGCTTGCTCGAGCAGTTTCGCTGACGGGGGTCAAGGTCGGTGCAATGGGCCTGACAGCGCAGTGCGCGACGGGCGCCGCCTTGGCGTAAGCTGTCCCAATGAGCTGCCTACATCCCCTGCCTTTTCCTTCGCCCCCCTTTGACACTGGGCCTTGCGCCTTGCGGCAGGTGCCTTGATGAGCGCCCTGTTGGCCGGTGCCAGCGGCCTGATCGGCCGAGAAGTGGCTGCCCATTGGACGGGCCCAGGACCGCTGCACCTGCTGGTGCGGCGCGACATGCGCGCGCATGCCCCATTGCACCGCGTGCATGTGGTGGACTTTGAAGCCCTGCCGCCGCTGCCCCAGGCCGAGCTGGCTTTTTGCTGCCTGGGCACCACCATCAAGGCAGCAGGCTCACAAGCTGCCTTCCAGGCGGTGGACCACACCGCCGTACTGGCCTTTGCCCGAGCGGCGCAGCGCGCTGGTGTGCGCCACTTTGCCGTGGTCTCAGCGCTGGGCGCCAGCCCCAAGTCCAGCACCTTTTACAACCGGGTCAAAGGCGAGATGGAAGCCGAGCTGGCGATGCTGGGTTTTGCCAGCCTGGTGATCGCGCGGCCTTCGCTGTTGGCCGGTGACCGCGCTTCGCTGGGTCAGGCCAGCCGGCCCGGTGAGCGCTTAGCCTTGGCGCTGACAGCACCACTGCGCCAGTTCATCCCCAAGGCCTGGCGCCCCATCGAAGCGGCCACCGTTGCCCGTGCCCTGCTGCGTGCCTTGTCGCGACCCGAGCCCGGCGTGCGCATCCTCGAGTCGGCCATGTTGCAGGAGCTGGGCGCATGAAGATCCACTTTCTGGGCGCAGCCGACGGCGTGACCGGCTCGCGCCACCTGGTCGACAGCGCGGGCAGCCGCATCTTGCTGGACTGCGGCATGTTCCAGGGCTGGAAGCTGCACCGCGAGCGCAACTGGTCCATGCCCGAGGCATTTCGCGAACTGGACGCGGTGGTCTTGAGCCACGCCCACCTGGACCACAGCGGCTGGCTGCCGGCGCTGGTCAAGCACGGCTTTCGGGGCCCTATCCACGCCAGCCCCGCCACCTGCGCGCTGCTGCGGGTGTTGCTGCTGGACAGCGCCCACCTGCAAGAAGAAGACGCCCGGCGCGCCAACCGCTACGGCTACTCGCGTCACGCCAAGGCCTTGCCGCTGTACACCCGGGCCGACGCCCAACGTGCACTGTCGCAAGTGGTGCCGCTGGAGCCCGGCCGCACCGTGTCGGTTGAACGCCATTCGGTCACCTTGACGCCCGTGGGCCATCTGCTGGGCGCCTGCGCCATCACCTTGCAGGAGCCCGGGCGCCAAGGCCGGCGCCTGGTTTTTTCGGGCGACGTGGGCCGACACAACGACCTCTTGATGCCACCGCCGCAGGCCGTGACAAGAGCTGATGTGATGCTGGTGGAAAGCACCTACGGCAACCGTTTCCACCCCGCCGAAGACGGCGTGGGCCGGCTGGCCGACATCGTGCAGCGCACCGTGCAGCGTGGCGGCTCGGTGCTGATGCCGGCCTTCGCAGTGGGCCGCGCACAGGCCCTGCTGCTGGTCCTGCAGCGGCTCAAGCGCAGCGGCGCCATCCCGCAAGACCTGCCCATCTTTCTGGACAGCCCGATGGCCATCGAGGCCACCGCGCTGTACCGCCAGCACGCCAAGCTCCTGCGTGTTCCGGCGCGCGAGATGCGTGGGCTGGCCGACGGTGTGCGCATGGTGGTCACCGCGCAGCAAAGCATACGGCTGGCCGGGTCGCGTTACCCGGCCATCATCATCTCAGCCAGCGGCATGGCCACGGGCGGGCGCGTGCTGCACCACCTCAAGGCCATGGCGCCAGACACGCGGAACAGCCTGGTGTTTGCCGGCTTTCAGGTCGGCGGCAGCCGGGGTGCCAAGCTGCTGGCCGGCGAGCGTGAAGTCAAGATCTTTGGTGAACTGGTGCCGGTGCGCGCCGAGGTACAGCAGTTGGAAGGTTTCTCTGGCCACGCCGACCGTGGCGAACTGCTGGCCTGGCTGCGCCAGCTGCGTGAGCCCCCGCAGCAGACCTTTGTGGTGCACGGCGAGCCCGATGCATCGGACACCCTGCGCGCTGACATCCAGACCCAGCTGGGCTGGCGCGTCCGTGTACCGGCCTACGGCGAAGTGGCGGAGCTGTAAGGCGCCGTGGGCGACCTGAGCGGCAGCGCGCTGGGTTTGGCGGCGGCCCTGGGCGGTGGGCTGCTGATCGGCCTGGAGCGCGAGCGGCGCAAGGGGCGCGGCGATCAACGCGAAGCCGCTGGAATCCGCAGCTTTGCGTTGGCCGCTCTGGGCGGCGGGCTGGCCCAGACGATGCAGCAGCCCGCACTGATCGCCCTGGGTGCCTTGCTGGTGGCTGCGCTGGCCGCCGTGGCCTATTGGAAGAGCCGCGAACGAAGGCCGGGCCTTCCCGCCCCCGACCCCGGCCTGACCACCGAACTGGCGCTCTTCATCACTTACCTGGTGGGGGTGCTGTCGGTTCAGCAACCGGTCTTGGGCGCAGGCGCGGCTGCGGTGGTGGCCGCCATGCTGGCCGCCCGCGAACGGCTGCACCGATTGGCCACCCAGGTGCTGAGCCAGGCCGAACTGCACGACGCGCTGCTGCTGGCGGCCCTGGTCCTGGTGCTGTTGCCGCTGACCCCGGCCACGCCCCTGGCCTGGCTTGGCGGGCTGGCACCGCGCACGCTGCTGCTGACCGTGGTGATGATCTTGTCCTTGCAGGCTGCAGGCCATGTCGCGCTGCGACTCTTGGGCGCGCGGGCCGGGCTGGCCCTGTCGGGCCTGTTTTCAGGCTTTGTATCCAGCACCGCCACCATCGCGTCCATGGCGGCCCGTGCTCGCGCGCAGCCACAGCAGAGCGGCCCGGCCCTGGCCGGTGCGCTGTTCTCCACCGCCGCCACGTGGCCGCAGGTGCTGATGCTGGCGTTGGCCTTGTCGCTTGCCGCCTGGTCTGCGCTATGGCCTTGCGCAGTGGCCGGTGCTGCCGTGGCCTTGGCCGGCGGTGCCTGGCCATGGCGCCTTTCGGCCGGCGAAGTCAACACCACACCGAAGGTGCAAACCGAGCCCATCCAAGGCCCATTGCGCCTGCGAGAAGCGCTGCTCGTGGCCAGCGTGTTGGCTGGGGTGTTCCTGCTGGTTGGCTGGGGGCAGCAACAGCTGGGCGGCGCGGGGTTGCTGGCCGGCACTGCACTGACGGCTCTGGTCGACGCCCACGCGCCCGTGGCTGCCCTGCTCACCTTGCACGGGGCCGCTCGGATTGACAGCGATACGCTGCGCCTGGGCGTGGTGCTGGCGGTGGCGGCCAACAGCGCCACCCGCGCCGTCACGGCCTGGGTGGCCGGTGGTGCAGCCTTTGGCGGAAGGGTGACGTTGTCGCTGCTGGCCAGCAACGCGGCCGCTGTCGTTGCCGGGACCTTGGCGCGCTAACTTCACACGTGGCCGCCTGGACCACGCCAAGCTCAGTTCAAATGAACACGCCCTGTCGAAGCCACTTGGTAGCGACCCACTTTTCACCGGCTGTGACCGGCGCGCCCCCATGCAGCGTCTTGGTACTGATGTGGGCCCGGTTGTAGCTGAAGAACACCGCGTTGCCACGCACGGGGGCCACTTCCAGCCCCACGTCGGGGAAGGTGGTGGCGCCGCCGCCGTCGGGTGTGTTGAGGTACATCACCAGCGTGCCCACCCGCTGACCACCGCGCTCCAGGATGCGCGGTGTGCCGCTGTGCACAGGGTCGAAGTAGTCGTGGTGCGGGCGGTACTCGGCGCCCGGCCGGTAACGCAGGATCTGCAGGCCTTCGCCGTTTTCCACCGGCCAGCCCAACAGCGCGGCAATTCGCGCTTCGATGGTCTTGATCAGCGCATGCTCGGCGCGCTCGAAGAACATGCCGTCGCTGGTGCGGGCGGCGTTGACCTCACTGCCGCCGGTGGCGTTGTCTACCGTCTCGGAACGGGCCAGCCTTGGTTCGGCCAAGGCCATCAGGGCCACACACTCTTCGTCTGAGAGCAGCCCACCAAAGACCACCACCCGCGGGTGTTTGAAGGTGGCCAGCACCTTCACTTCGCGACCGGCCGCCAGCAGCACGGTGGGCGCACCTTGCAGGTCGGGTTCGGGCACCACGTTGGATGGCGGCAGGTCGCCTTCGTCGGGCGGCAGTTGCGCCAGGTGCTCGCGCAGCGTGGTCTCCATGGCCTTGACGGCGACGTCTTCGACCCAGCCGCTGGTCTTCATGGCTTCGATGACATCCTGCGGCCGGCAGCCGGCTTCAGCCTGCTCGATGATCCAGCGGCGCAGTTCGGGGGTGATGGCTTGTTGGACGACAGTCATAGCCGATATTTTGACGCAGCGGCGGTGCCTGGGAAAAGGGCTTGGGCGTCAGCCAGGCTGATGGTGACGCAGCCAGGACCCGCTTCGAACTGACCTTGAGCGGAGCGCCTAGGTCTGGCGCCGGAACACCAAGCGAGAAGGCGTCGAAGCAGCCGACGCCAGCGCATAGCCCTCGCTGTTGAAGGCCCGCAAGGCGCGTGTGCTGCGCGCCCGGTTCTCAATCGCAAAGCGGGCCATCAGGCCACGCGCCTTCTTGGCAAAGAAGCTGACGATCTTGAAGCTGCCGTCGGCCTGACCTTCTTCAAACACACAGTCCACCACTTTTGCGCGCAGCGCCGGGCGCAGCGCCACGCGGGCGTACTCGATGGATGCCAGGTTGATCACCACGGGCTTGTCGTCTTCGGCCTGGCGCGCATTGAGGTAGTTCGCCACCGTGTCACCCCAGTAGGCGTACAGGTCCTTGCCCTGCGGCGTCTTCAGCGCGGTGCCCATTTCCAGGCGGTAAGGCTGCAGCCGGTCCAGCGGGCGCAGCGCGCCGTACAGGCCAGAGAGGATCACCAGGTGCTCTTGCGCCCAGCTCAGGTCGGCCGTCTTCAGGGTCTTGGCGCTGAGACCGTCGTAGACATCGCCGTTGAAGGCCAGCACCGCAGGTTTGCTGTTGGTGGGGGTGGCCTGGGGCTGCCAGGCGGCATAACGGGCTACGTTCAGGGCCGCCAGCGGGTCGGACAGGTCCATCAGGCTGGCCACCTGCGCAGGCGACTTTTTGCGCAGTTGGGCGATGAGCTGTTCAGCCTGCGGCAGGTAGAGCGGGTCGGTGGCCTTTTTGCGCACAGGCGCGGGCACCGGGGTGTCGTAGTCCAGGGTCTTGGCGGGGGACAGCAAAAAGAGCATGGCGGCAGGGTCTCAATCGTGTGGTTGGTCGGCGCCTTGGCCGGCCTGCGTGGCCGCGGCGGCGCCCATGGCTGCCTGCCAGGTGCGCAAGGGGATGTGGCTGCGCAGGCGGTGCAGCGCACAGTCGATCAAGGCCGGGTGCAGTTCGTGGCCTACCCCCGCAGCGATGTCCAAGGTGGCGTCGCCTTGCAGTTCACCCAGCCATTGAAAGGCTTGGCGTGAGGATGACGTGGGCACCCTTCGGTCGTCACCCCCGTGAAACAGGTGCACCGTGGTCTGCCGGGGCGCGGCGGCGGGCTGGCTCGTCATGGCACCGCTGAACGCCAGCACACGGCCGGCGATGCCATCATGGGCCACGGCCAGCGCCAGCGACAGCATGGCGCCTTGCGAAAAACCGCCCAGTGCGGTGGCCGCGGGGCTCACCCCCAACCGCGCTTGCTGGGCCTGCACCCAGGCCTGCAGCCCAGGCAAGACGCTGGCCACACGCTGTGGCCAGACCGCCATGTCCAGGTCGTCCACGCCGTACCACTGTCGCAAGGCGCCGCCACGCTCAAAAGGGTAAGGGGCGTCGGGGGCCAGCACAGCGCATTGCGGAAACGCCTGCCGCAGCGCTTGCGCCAAGGGCGCCATGGCGCGGCCGTCAGAGCCCCAGCCGTGCAGCAGCAGGATGAGTTGTTCGGGCGCGCCTTCGGTGGGCAGCCATTCGATGGGGAGGTCCATGCTGGGAATTGTCGCTGGCTTGGCCAGGCAGGCGTTACCGCCTGGGGATTGACCAGCGCTTGGGAACGCAAATCTGTGCGTGAACGGCCCGCACCGCTTCACGGCTATGGGCTTGCGTTCATTCGCATCCATCTGGGTTAGCAGGCCACGTCGGCTTGCGGCCGCGCATTGCGGTCGTTCGGCGGGTGGGCAGCAGTGCGTCGCGGCAGGCGGTGCCCTGTGGGGGCTCATGCTGTGTCGGTCGGCTTCGCCGACTGCCCTGCGGTGCTCGCGCGATGGGCGTGCCGCAGAACTCACTGCACTCACTGCGTTCGTTGCGTTCAAACAGGCTGCGGCAAGTCAGTTTTTGATGCGCGCCTGCGGCGCGCCGCCCATCCCGCTGCGCCGGGGCCGGAGGCCCCGGCCTTCGCCAGGCACAAACAGTCCTCAGGACTGTTTGAGTCCGGGCTCAGCCCCTCGGCGATCCACAATGAGCCCCCACAGGGCACCGCCTGCCGCGAGCCACCTGGCGTTGATGTCCGTTGCAGCGCGCGCCACCCCTGCTGGAGCAAAGGGCTGTCCGGGTGTGCCGGTGCGCGCCTGTGCGGCGCCGAGAAGCGCAGTTCGCCCGGGCTGCGCGCGCAGCGCGCTTCGTCAACTGACTTGGGAGGGAGTGTTTGAGTGGCACGAACGTAGTGAGTGCAACGAGTTGCCCGACCAGCCCGGGCG
>JAYTVT010000078.1:0-14000 GCA_043743835.1 Betaproteobacteria bacterium | reverse complement strand
CGACCACGGCGTCTATGCCGCGCTGGATCAAGCCATCGACCAACTGCTGGGCCTGCGCCGACGACCGGGCCCAGACCCCGATGTGTTGCAGCTGCGGGCGCACCACCCGGTAGGCCTCGGCCAGCAGGCTGGCGATGCGCCCGGCACCGACGATCAGATGGCTCTGCGCGTCGGGCCGGGCCAGGTACGACGCCGCCAGCGCCGAGGCCGCCGCCGTGCGCCGCGCGGTGATCTGGTCGCCATCGATCAAGGCCAGCGGCACCCCCGTCACGCCGTCGCACAGCAGGTAGCTGGCGTGCAGGCCAGGCAGGCCACGCGCGGCATTGCCGGGCGCGATGTTGATGGTCTTGACGCCGTAATAACGCCCATCCAGCCAGGCCGGCATGATCAAGGAGGTGAATTGCACCGCGCCGCCTGCCGTGACCTCGTGCACATGGCGCTCGGGCACCACGCAAGCACCGGCAAACATCGCTTGAAGTGCGGGGATCAGCCGCTCGAACGGCAGAGCCTCGGCAGTGGCTGCAGCGTCGAAATGTTTCACAGCAAGGCGCACGGCGCGGTGGCGGCCGGCCAAGCCCAGGTGCTCGACTTCAGCAGCATGACGGTGCTGCCCTGCCGGGTGCCCTGGGGGGTGTCACTGATGACGAGAAGTTCATGCATTGGGGGACACCGCGCTTGGGGCGGGTTGGCCAGGCTGACCGATGAAAGCTTGCACCGCCTCGGCCGTGCGCGCGGTCTGGTCGCTATGCAGCCAGTGGCTGGCACTTTCAAGTTCGATCAGTTGGGCACCGGGGATGCGTGACGCCAGCACGCGCGCGTTCTCCGGCGGGATGAGGCGGTCTTCCACCCCATGCATCAGCAGCGTGGGGCACCGCAAGCCGGGCAGGCGGTGGTACGAAGACCAACCCAACAAGCCGTAAAGCTGCGCCCGATAGCCCCGCACTGTGGGGTAGTCGGCCAGCCGCACCAGGCTGTCTTCTTCGATGACCACATCGGGTGTGCCCGCTGCATAGGTGTAGGGCCGCATCGCGGCAAGGCTGTCTTCGGGCGACGCGCTGCCCTTGCTGAACAGCATCTGCCAGACGTGGGGCTGCGCCAGCACCGCGTGCGCGCCACCGCAGTTGGTGGCCATCAAGGTCAGGGTACGAACCCGGCCGGGATAGTCGATGGCGAATTGCTGAGCGATCATGCCGCCCATCGACAGGCCCAGGACATGGGCGCTGTCCTCACCCGCAGCATCGAGCACCACGGCGACGTCGGCGGCCATCGTCGACACGCGGTGCACCACGAAGTGACGCGCCTCGGTTTGGCCGACGCCCCGGTTGTCGAGCAAGATCACGCGATGGCGTTTGGCCAGCCTGGGCGCCAGCCGAAACCACATCGCCGACGTGCAGCCCAAACCCATGATCAGCACCAGCGGCTCGCCCTTGCCCAGACTGCTCCAGTGGATGCGAGCGCCCGCGTGATCGACGAAAGCCATCAGTTCAATTGCGTGATGAACTTGGTGTTGAGGTAGCCGTCGAAGGTCTCACTGCCGCCTTCGCTGCCGATGCCGCTGTCCCTGACGCCGCCAAAGGGTGTTTCTGCCAAGGCCAGACCCAGATGGTTGATCGAGACCATGCCGGCCTGCAGGCCGCTGCTGGTGGCCTGTGCGTTGCGGGTGGAGCCGGTGAACGCATAGGCAGCCAGCCCGAACGGCAGGCTGTTGGCGCGGTGCAGGGCATCGTCCAGGCTCTTGAAGCGCACGATGCCGGCCACCGGGCCAAAGGGCTCTTCGGTCATCAGGCGCGCGTCCTCCGGCAGGTCGGCGATGACCGTGGGCGCGAAAAAGTTGCCAGCGCCGGGGATCGGCGCGCCGCCGGCCAGAACGGTGGCACCACGCGCTTGCGCGTCATCGATGAAGCCGGCGATGGCGTTGACGCGGCGTGCCTGGGCCAGCGGGCCCATCTTGGTCTCGGGCAGGAGTCCGTCACCGACCTTGAGCGCCTGCGTGCGCGAGACGAAGCCGGCCACGAAGCGGTCGTAGGCGCCCTCCTGGACGTAAAAGCGTGTCGGCGAGATGCACACCTGGCCAGCGTTGCGGAACTTGAACGGAACCAGCAGGTTCACCGCAGCGTCGATGTCGGCGTCGTCGCAGACGATCACCGGCGCATGGCCACCCAGCTCCATGGTGCTGCGCTTCATCAGCAGCGCGGCCTTGGCTGCCAGTTGCTTGCCCACGCCCACCGAGCCGGTGAAGCTGATCTTGCGCACGATGGGGCTGTTGATCAGGTGCTCCGACACCTCGGCCGGCACGCCCCACACCAGATTCAGAACGCCCGGCGGCAGGCCGGCGTCGTGAAACAACCGAGCCAGAGCCACAACCGCACTGGGGGCCTCTTCGGGTCCCTTGATGACGATGGTGCAACCTGCGCCAACGGCCGCCGCGATCTTGCGAATGGCCTGATTGAACGGGAAATTCCAGGGCGAGAACGCGGCACACACGCCCACGGGTTCACGCAGCACGAGCTGCCGCACGCCGTCCAGGCGGGCAGGAATGACCCGGCCGTAGATGCGACGGCATTCCTCAGCGTGCCACTCGGCGTGCTCGGCGCAGAAGATCACTTCACCCACGCTCTCGGCCAGTGGCTTGCCTTGATCAAGGGTCATGCCGCGGCCAATGTCGGTCGCGCGTTCGCGCGCCAGTTCAGCCACGCGGCGCAGCACTTTGCTGCGTTCCAGAGGCGAACTTCGCTTCCAGCTTTCGAAAGCGCGCGCGGCGGCAGTCAGCGCGCGGTCCAGGTCTTGCGCGGTGGCATGCGGCAAGCGGCCAATCACCGCGCCCGTGGCCGGATTGAGGACATCTTGCTCGCGGCGGCCATCAGCGCTGATGAATTGCCCGTCAATGTACAGACTGAGTGAGGGATACAAGGGGGGCTCCAGGGTATGGGGTATGGGGTATGGGGTATGGGAGGATCAAGGAACAAGGATGGTGCGGCCAACGACCTGGCCCGCCAGCAAGGCCTGAAGGGCAGCGTTGGCCTCGGCCAGCGGACGGCGGTTCACCGGTATCGACTGCATCTGGGTGCGCTGCACCAAGGCCACCAGTTCGCGCAGCTCTGGCAGCGTGCCGACATAGCTGCCCTGCAAGGTCAGCGACCGCATGGGGATGACGGGCAGCGACAGCGTGATGTCACCCCCATCAGGCCGCAGATGACCACATGGCCACCGCGTGCGCTGGCGGCCAGCGCGAAGGTCACCGTGGACGTGGCACCGACCAGGTCGAGCACCGCGCGCGCGCCACCATCGGTGGCTTGCTGGATCTGTTGCACCGCATCGCTGGCCCGGGCGTCGATGGCCGCCAGCGCACCAGCGGCCAAAGCCGCCGCACGCTTGCCCGGGTCCAGGTCGACGACGATGGCACCCTTGCCGCCCAGCGCCTTGAGCACCTTGATGGCCATCAGGCCCAAGCCGCCGGCCCCGATGATGACCACCGGTGCATCGACGATGCGATCCCCGAACTTTTTCAGTGCGCTGAAGGTGGTGACGCCGGCACAGGCCAGCGGCGCGGCTTCGGCCGGGTCCAGACCGTCGATGTCGACCAGGTAGCGTGGGTGCGGCACGATGAGGTATTCGGCAAAGCCACCCGGCTTGGCCACGCCGATGCTCTGCGGCTTGATGCAGATGTTCTCTTCACCCCGGCGGCAGGCCGCGCATTCGCCGCAGCCGATGCATGGGTGCACCAGCACCGACTTGCCCGACAGCGTTGCCAGAGACCCTGCTTCAGGACCTGCGGCCACCACTTGGCCCACGATCTCGTGGCTCAGCGTCAAAGGCGGCTTGATGCCGCGGTCAGCCAACGCCAGCTTCTTGCCGCCGCCCAGGTCGTAGTGGCCTTTCCACAAGTGCAGGTCGGTGTGGCACAGGCCGGCGGCCTGCACCTTGATCCGCACTTCGGTGCCTGCGGGCTGTGGCACCGGACGCTCCACCAGCTCCAGAGGCTGGCCATGGTGCAAAACGCAATAACAACGCATTCCTGACGCTTTCAGTTCAATCCGTTTGGCAAAAATTCAGAGGGGCAAATTCAGGTCGAGCGCGGTGCCAGCCAGGCCACCAGCGCCGGCCACATGCGGGTCTGAGCGCCGCGGCCGGCGACCAAGCCCACGTGCCCGCCTTTGACGATCAGCTCTTGTTTGTCGCGGCTGCCGGCCAGCGCCACCAGGTCGCACGACGAGGCATAGGGCGTGATGTGATCATCTGCCGCCAGCAGGTGCAACAAGGGTGCCGTGATGTCGGCCAGGTCCACCCGGCGGCCGCCGATCAGCCACTCGCCCTTTACCAATTTGTTGCCCCGCAGGAAGTCGTTGACCATCTGGCGAAAGACGCCGCCGGGAAAGGGGATGTTGTCGGATTCCCACTTGCCCATGCGCAGATTGCTGCGCACCACATCGGCGTTGTCCATTTGATTCAGAAGGCTTGCCGCACCGGCCATCTTGCCGAAGGGGCGCAAGGCACGCAGCGTGTTCTGCACCCAATCGGCCGGCACATTGCCATATTGCGCGATCAGCGCCTCCGCGTCGAAGTCCGGGCCCATCCAGGCCTTCATCGACTCCAGGCCGTCGCCATTGACGGGGGCTGCCATGCAGACCAGGTTCTTCAGCGGGGCCTGGGGGTGCAGGGCCGCGTACAGCACCGACAGCAAGCCGCCGACGCAATAGCCGATGATCGACAGCTGCGTTTCGCCACTGTGTTGCAAAACGCGTTCCACGCAGCGTGGCAGACGGTCCAGCACATGGTCTTCCAGAGTCAGGCCGGTGTGTTCACGGCGTGGCCGGCCCCACTCGATCATGTAGACATCGAAGCCCTGCTTGAGCAGGTGCTCGACCATGCTTTGGCCAGGCACCAGGTCCAGGATGTAGGGCTGGTTGACCAGCGAGGTGACGATCAGCGCCGGCACGCGGTACAGCGCGTCGGCCTGCGGCTGGAAGTGATGCAACTTGAGCGTGCCCTGGCTGAAGATGGTTTCGCGCGGCGTCACGCCCAGAGGCCCGGCCATGCGGACGAAGTCTTCCGACGGCAAGCCCATGGCATCCAGCGTGCGCTGAAGGGGGTTGGGCAGGCGCAGGCCTGGCGCCGATGCAGCGGCTGTCATGGTTCAGGCCTTCTTTGCGGCGGCTGATGGCGCTGCCGCCGGCTTTCGGTTGCGCGCCGGCTTGGCGACCGTCGCGACCGTGCCCTGGGCGACCAACGCCTCGCGCAACATCGACAGCTGAGCGCTGACCTGCGCCAGGCCGTCTTCCACCCTGCCCAGGCGCTCGTCGAGTGCTTCCAGGTCGGAGCGCGACGGCAGATTGGCCGCCGCCAGCGAAGCTTGCGCGAACTCTGAGAACTGTCGGTGCGCCATGCGCATTTCGTCGACCTGGCGTTTGACGGTGCCACCGGCCTTGGGGTCTTTGAGCAACTGCGACATGCTCTGACTCCACTGCACCTCGGACTTCGTGAGCCAATCGCGCCACATCACCAGCGGGCTCAGTTTGTTCCAGTCGACTTCGGTAGTCATCAAGAAACCTCCATGCTTCGCACTGCGGCATTTCGCCCTTCGGGGCGGCAGTGCGAGCTCATGCTGCGGCCTCCGCCTTCAGGATCACCCGGCCGCGTACCTGCCCGGCACGCAGATCGTCCAGCGCCTGCGTGGCCTGGGACAGCGGCTGTTGGGTCAACGGCATATCGGGTAGCACGCCGGTACCGGCCAGTTGCATCAGCTCCTGCATCTCGCCGAGTGAGCCGACGTACGAACCCATGACGCTGACGGCTTTCATCGAGACCATGGCCGGGACAAGGGTCGTGGAACCCCCGAGCAAGCCCACGCAGACCAGCTTGCCGCCCTTGCGCAAGGCGCCAAAGCCGAAGCTGAATGACGAGCCTGCGCCGACAAAGTCCACCACCGCAGCGGCACCGCCAGTGGCCTTGAGCAGCACCTTCAGCGCACCGTCGGCCGTGGGGTCTATGACCTCACCGGCGCCGGCGGCGCGTGCAATGTCCCACTTGCTGGGGTCGATCTCGACCACGATGGGTGCCACACCGAACATCTGCTTGGCCAGGCGGATGCCTGACAGGCCCACGCCACCGGCGCCGATGATGACCAGCGGGTCTTGCGCCCCGATGGGCCCGACTTTTTTAAGCGCGCTGAAGGCGGTGAGCCCCGAGCAGGCGAAGGTACAGGCCTGTTCCTCAGCGAGTTGGCCGTAGCCGAGCAGGTACTTCGGGTGTGGGACCAGCACGTGGTCGGCAAAACCGCCATCGCGGTGAATGCCCAGGGCCTGCGGCGCGTTGCACAGATGCTCGTTGCCGGCTGCGCACAGCGAACACTGGCCGCAGCCGATCCATGGGAACACCACCCGGCGGTCGCCCACCTTCACCCCTTGGGCTTCAGGGCCGACGGCCACCACCGTGCCGGCGATCTCGTGACCCAGCGTGCGCGTGGGCTTGACGGTGCGCGTCATGTCGAGCCTGGCATCACCGCCGAGGTCGAAATAGCCGTCGTGCAGATGCACATCGCTGTGGCACACGCCACAGCTGCCGACCCTGACGATGACTTCGCTGCCCTGGGGCGTCGGTGTGGCGCGCATCACTTGCGCAAGGGGGCGGCCAAAGGCCTCGACTTGGTAACTCAGCATGAGCAGTCTCCGGTTGGATTGGTGATTGAAAGCCGGGGCGCTTCAGACGCCCAGGAAGCCGGCCAGCTCGGTGCTGTCGGCCAATGTGTTGGACGCGCCGGCCATCACGACCTGGCCTTTTTGCAGCACCACGCCGCGGTCGCTGTGCGCCAGCACCTTGCGGTAGTCGCGGTCGACGATCAGCGTGGCGATGCCGTCCTGGCGGATCTGGCCGATGACGCGCCAGATCTCGGCCACGATCAACGGCGCCAGGCCTTCGGTGGCTTCGTCCAGGATGATCAAGTCGGGCTGTGTCATCAAGGCCCGGCCGATGGACAGCATCTGCTGTTCGCCGCCCGAGAGCTGGTTGCCCAGATTCGTGAGGCGCTCGGCCAAGCGCGGAAAGGTCTCCATCACGCGCTCGAAGGTCCAACCGCGCGCGCCGTCCTTGCCGCCCGATCCTGCCGGCTTGGCGGCCATGACCAGGTTCTCGCGCACCGTCAGGTTCGGGAACACGCCCCGGCCCTCGGGCACGTAAGCCACGCCACGGCGTGCCACCTCGTGTGGCTTGGCCTTGGACATGTCGGCACCGAACAGTTGGATCTGCCCGTCGCGCTGCGCCACATGGCCCAGCAGCGTGCGGATGAGCGTGCTCTTGCCCATGCCGTTGCGACCCATCAGACCCACGGTTTCGCCGCGCGCAATCGCAATGTCGATGCCATGCAGAACGTGGCTGGAGCCGTACCAGGCGTGGACGCCACGGGCATCGAGGATCAAATCATTCATGGCCATCTCAATGACCTCCCAAATAAGCCGCCTGCACATCGGCGCTGTTGCGCACGAAGTCCGCCGTACCGGATGCGATGACGGCACCATTGACCATCACGGTGATGCAGTCGGCGACACGGAAGACCGCGTCCATGTCGTGCTCCACCAGCAGGATGGCGTGGCGCGTCTTCAATTCGGTCAGCAGGGACAGCATGCGCTCGGTCTCTTCGGCACCCATGCCCGCCAGCGGCTCGTCCAGCAGCAGCACTTGGGGCGCGGTGGCCAGGCACATGGCAATTTCCAACTGCCGCTTCTGGCCGTGGCTGAGCAGCCCGGCCGTGCGGTCCAGATCGTCCTGCAAGCCGGCACGGGCAGCCGCTTCGCGCGCAGCCGGCACGCTGGCCGCGCACTGCGCCGCGTCCTGCCACCAATGCCAGGGCTTGGGCGTGCGCGCCTGCGCCGCCAGGCGGCAGTTTTCCAGCACGGTGAAGCTGGGGTAGATGGTGTTGCGCTGGTAACTGCGGCCCAGTCCGGCGCGGGCGCGCCGGGGTTGCGTCCAGTGCGTCACGTCCTGGCCCAGCAACTCCACCTGCCCCGAGGACGGCGGGATCTCACCGGACAGGATGTTGATCAGCGTCGACTTGCCGGCACCATTGGTGCCGATCACCGCATGCACGGTGCCGCGCTGCAGTTCAAGGGACACCTGGTTGACAGCCGTCAGGCCACCCCAGCGGCGCGTGATGTCTCGCCCGCGCAGCAACACTTCAGCATTCACGTCCGTGCTCATGACTGCACCTCAGCCGTCCCGGCACGGCGGGACGCGCGGCCCAGCAGACGTTCTTTCCACTGCCCGGGCAGCCCCACCAAACCCCGCGGCAACAAGGCCACGCTGGCGATGATGGTCAGCCCCAGCCCCAGATGCCAGTGTTTGGCAAAAGCGCCAAAGATGGCTTCGGACTGGAAGAACTCCTGAAGCAGCGCAAACGCGAAGGCCCCGATCAGCGCGCCGCGCAGATGCCCGATGCCACCCAGGATGATCATGATCAGCACCGCACCGCTGAAGTGCCAGCTCATCAGCTCGGGATTGACGAAGCCATCTTTCACGGCAAACAAAAAGCCCGCCAAGCCGGCGATGCCACCCGAAATCGTGAAGGCCGCCAACTTGTAAGGGTAGGTGGCGAAACCAGTGGCGCGCATGCGTTGTTCATTGACGCGGATGCCGGCCAGAGCGCGGCCAAAGCGCGAGCGCGATAGCACGGCCAAGAAGGCAAAAACGGCCACCAGCAGGCCCAGCGTGAAGGCGTAAAGCACCATCGGCTGGTCCAGGTCCAGCAGCTTGCCCAGCCCGGGCTTGCTCGTCAGGTAGATGCCGTCGGTGCCGCCGCCCAAGGGCGTGTCGTGCACCACGTAGTACGCCATCTGGGCAAAGGCCAGCGTCACCATGATGAAGTACACGCCCTTGGTGCGCAGCGACAAGGCACCCACCGCCAAGGCATACAGCGCGGCGGCCACGACGGCAGCCGGCAGCAGCCAGGCCAGTGAGGCTTGCCCGTCTTGTGGCGACAACAGCACGGCCGAATAAGCGCCGATGCCGAAAAACGCCGCCTGGCCAAAACACACCAGTCCGGTACCGCCGACCAGCAGCTCCAGGCTGAGCGCGAAGATGGCAAAGATCATGATCTTGGTCACCAGGTCGATGCCGAACTTGCCACCCGCCAGCGGGTACAGCGCCAGCAGGGCAAAACAAGCGATGACAAACACCGCCTTGGAAGTGAGTTGGGGTTTCATCGGCTCATCCCGCTTTAAACAGGCCGTCCGGCTTCCACAGCAGGATCAAAGCCATCAGCACATAGACCAGCACGCCAGCCACTTGGGGCATCAGCACCTTGCCGAAGGTGTCGACAAAGCCGATCAGCAAGGCCGCCACCAGCGCTCCGCGAATCGAGCCGATACCGCCGATCACCACCACCACAAAACAGATGATCAGCACCGAACTGCCCATGCCGGGGTACACGCTGCTCACCGGTGCGGCCACCATGCCGGCCAGCGCCGCAATGGCCACCCCGGCGGCAAACACCACGCGGTACAAGAACTTGATGTCGATGCCCAGGCTTTGCACCATCTCGCGGTTGGTGCTGCCGGCACGGATCATCATGCCCAGCCGGGTGCGCGTGAAGACGAAGTACATGCCCAGCGCCAGCGCAATGCACACGGCGGAGATGAACAGGCGATACACCGGGTAGGTCATCATGTCGCCCAGCGGCAGGGTGCCGGCCAGGATCTCAGGTGCCTTCACCCCATGCACCTCGTCACCCACCAGCAGGCTGCGCAGTTCCTCGAAGACCAGGATCAGGCCGTAGGTCATCAACACCTGCTGCAGGTGCTCACGCTCGTACAGGTAACTGTAGAAGGCCCACTCCAGCAGGTAGCCCAACAGCACGGCCAACACCAGGCCCACCGCCAGCACCGCAAAAAAGCCGCCGCCGAAGGTGGCTGCCACGATCGGTGACAAAGCAAACGCCATGTACGCACCGATCATGTAGAAACTGCCATGCGCCAGGTTGATGACGCCCATGATGCCGAAGATCAGCGTCAGGCCCGATGCCACCAGAAACAGCAGCAGGCCGTACTGCAGCGAGTTCAGGCACTGGATGAGAAAAGTTGCTAAGTCCATGGGTTTCCTTTGGGGCCACGCCGCATCCTCCGGATGTGACGCAGCTTCCGTCGCGAGCGGTTCGAGGTCGGGCCGAGCAGCACAGCCGTACACCCGTACGGCGAGCAGCGCAGGCCCGAGATCGAGCCGCGCAGCAGGAATGGCGTTACATCTTGCAGCCGCGGCCGGGGTCGGTCAGGCCCTTGCTGGCCACACCGATGACCTTGTTCTCCTTGCCCACCACCTGGCGCAGGTAAATGTCTTGAACCGGGTTGTGGTTCTTGCTGACACTGAAGGCACCTCGTGGGCTGTCGATGCGGGCCTTCTCAACCGCTGCCGCAAATTCGGCCTTCTTGCTCAGGTCGCCCTTCACGCCGGCCAGGCCCACCGCCAGCATTTGCGCCGCGTCATAGCCTTGCACGGCATAAACGTCGGGCTGCAGCTTGTAGGCCTTGGCGTAGCTCAGGCGAAAGCTGGCGTCGCGGGGCACGGCGAGACTGTCACCGTAGTGCAAGGTGGTCAGCAAGCCGTCGGCGTCGGCACCCTGGGCTTCAAGCATGCCGTCGGTCAGGAAGCCGGCACCGTACAACGGGATGTTCTTCTTCAGGCCGGCTGCCGCGTAGTCCTTGACGAACTTCACCGCGCCGCCGCCGGCAAAGAAGGTGTAGACGGCATCGGGCTTGGCCGCTGCGATCTCGGTCAACAGGGCCTGGAATTCAACGTTGGGAAACGGCAGGTTCAACTCCTTGACCACCTGGCCGCCAGCTTTCTCAAACGACTCCTTGAAGCCCTTCACCGATTCATCGCCGGCGGCGTATTTCCAGGTGATGGTGACGACCTTCTTGTGGCCCTTCTTGGCCACCACCTCGCCCATGGCGTAACCCGGCTGCCAGTTGCTGAAGCTGCTGCGGAAGATATTGGGCGCGCACATCGCGCCGGTGACCGCGTCGGCACCGGCGTTGGGCACGATCAGCAAGGTGCCTGAGTCTTTGGCCACCTTGGCCATGGCCATGGCCACGCCGCTGTGCACCGTGCCCACCAGCACGTCCACGTTGTCGCGTTTGACGAGCTTGTTGACGTTGTCGGTGGCCTTGGAAGGGTCAGACTCGTCGTCGACCTTGACGTATTCGATCTCCCGGCCCGAGAGCTTGCCGCCTTGCTCGGCCACGTAAAGCTTGAAGCCGTTTTCAATGGCGCTGCCCAGCGCGGCAAAGGTGCCCGTGGCTGGCAGCATGAGGCCAACCTTGAGCTTGCCACTGCCTTGCGCCTGGGCTGCCGGGGATGCCAGGGCGGCCAGGGCGGCCAGGGCGGCGAGAGAATTTTTCATGAGGGGTGCCTCCTATTGAAGTTTGAGGTGAGCGCGAAAAAACGAGCCGATGGCCTGAGTCAGCGCCTCGGCCTGGTCACGGTGGGGCGAGTGGCCGCAGTCGGCAAGCTCCAGCAGTTGGGTGTGCGGCACACGGCGAGCGATGCCACGAATTTGCTCCAGCGTGCCGTAATCGTCGTCCAGCCCTTGCACGGCCAGCAGCGGGCAGGCGATGGCGCTGATCTCGCTTTCAATCGACCATTGCTTGAACGGCGGGTGCAGCCAGATGCGGTTCCAGCCCCAGAAGGCGGAATCGGGGTCGTCGTGATAGCGCGCCAGGCGCTGGCGCAGGTCGGTGTCGACATAGGCCTGGCGGGCTTTTTCGATGCTGTCGACCGACAGATCTTCAACCCGGATGTGCGGTGCCAGCACCACCGCCCCGGCCATCCGCTGCGGGAAGCGCGCGGCGTACAGCAGCGCAATCGAGCCGCCGTCGCTGTGGCCAAACAACCAGAGCCTGTCTTGGGCGCTGTCAACCTTCAAAGACTGCAACAGCGCGGGCAACACCTCATGCGCTTGCTGGTGCATGAAGTCCAGGCCCCAAGCCTCTTCGGCCGAGCGGGGCGTCGAACGACCATAACCCGGACGTGAATACACCAGGCCGCGGCAGCCGAGTGCGGCGCACAGCTGTGTCGGGAAGGCCTTCCACATGGCCAAAGAGCCCAAGCCTTCGTGCAGAAAAACCATCAGAGGGGCCTGCCGCTTCTGCGGCGCGATCCACGCGTGTTCGACGCGCAACGGGCGGCCGCGCCAAAGGATGTCCACGAATTCGCAAGCCATGGTCAATGCGGCGGTTCAACCGCGGCCCGATTCCAGTTCGCGCAGCTTGAAGCGCTGGATCTTGCCGGTGGCGGTTTTGGGCAGGTCGGCAACGAACTCGATGAAACGCGGGTACTTGTACGGTGCCAGCCGGTCTTTCACGAAGGCCTTCAATTCGGCTTCGTCGGCGGTGGCACCGGCTTTCAGCACCACAAAGGCTTTGGTCTTGACCAGACCTTCGGCGTCTTCCTTGCCGATGACCGCTGCTTCCAGCACCGCCGGGTGCTGCACCAAAGTGGCCTCGACCTCGAAGGGGCTGACGTAGATGCCGCTGACCTTGAGCATGTCATCGCTGCGGCCGCTGTAGGTGTAGCTGCCGTCGTCATTGCGCACGTATTTGTCGCCGCTCTTGGTCCAGGGGCCTTGGAAGGTCTCGCGCGTCTTGGCACGGTTGCCCCAATACATCAAGGCGGCGCTGGGGCCGTGGATGTAGAGGTCGCCGGGCTCGCCGTCGGGCACGCTGGCACCGTTTTCGCCGCGCAGTTCCACCTCGTAGCCCGGCACCGGCCAGCCGGTGCTGCCGTAACGCACCCGCTCGGGGCGGTTCGACAAGAAGATGTGCAGCATCTCGGTGGAGCCGATGCCGTCGACGATGTCCACCCCGAAGTGGCGCTTGAAGCGCTCGCCCAGCTCGGCAGGCAAGGCTTCACCGGCAGAAGACACCAGCCGCAGCGACACCGCCGTTGGGCCCGGCAGTTTGGGGTTGGCCAGCATGCCAGCAAAACCAGTGGGCGCGCCGAAGAAGACCGTCGGCTTGACGCCGCCGACCTCTCCCAGCCAGCGCTTGAAGGTGGCCTCGGGCGTCGGCCGCTCGGGCATCAGGAGGGTGGTGGCACCCACGCTCATCGGGAATGTCAGGCCATTGCCCAAGCCGTAGGCAAAAAACAGCTTGGCGGCCGAGAAGCAGACGTCGCCCTCTTGCAACTGCAACACACGCTTGCCGTAGAGCTCGGCCGTCCAATACGGGTTGGCATGCGAATGCACCGTGCCTTTGGGGCGTCCCGTGGAACCCGATGAATACAGCCAGAACCCCGGGTCGTCAGCCGCCGTGGCACTGGGTTTGCCGGCTGGCGCATAGGACTGCAAGAACTTCTCGAATTCCACTTCGGCTGGATGCAGCGGCGCCACCGGGCGCGACACGATGACTTTCATCACCTCGTGATCGCAACGCGTCATGGCGGCCGTCAGTGTGGGCAGCAGCGCGCCGGAAACCAGCACAGCCTGCGCCCGTGAGTTTTCCAACATGTAGGCGTAGTCGTCAGCCGTCAGCAGCGTGTTGACTGCCACCGGCACCAGCCCGCCGTACATCGCGCCGAGAAAACTCACCGGCCAATCGTTGCAGTCCTGCATCAGCAGCAGCACGCGCTCTTCGCGTCGCAGCCCCAAGCTGCGCAGCCCCGTGGCCAAGCGGCGCACACGCTCGTCCAGCGCGCCATAGCTCAAGGCACCCGCATCGTCGATGAAAGCCGCCTTGTCGCCGCGCTGCGCATTCAGCGCCAGCAGGTGCTGCGCAAAGTTGAAGCGCGCGCTCGGCGCGGCGACTTCGCTGGGGGTCTCGCCGACCTGGGTCTGGCTGGTTTCCATCATGATTTGTCTCCGTTTGCGTGGGGTGTCTGATGCACTCCGTGGCGCGCTCTGGCGGGTGACCGGCGGGTGTCCAGTGCAGTGTTTCGCACTGTGTGGAACATAAAACCGCGTCTTTGGCCGCCTGGCGTCGTTGCAAATTCTCGCGATGCCAATGGGCATCACTGCGATTTGC
>JAYTVT010000077.1:0-52357 GCA_043743835.1 Betaproteobacteria bacterium | reverse complement strand
CGCACTTCTTCAGCCAGGCGTTCTTGTAGGGCGTGAAGACCGAGAAGGCGCCGCCGCTCTGTGTAAGCACCTCCTTGCGCTCGAAGACCACATGGTCCTTGCTGGTGTGCAGCACCACGCCGGCATCGGCCAGGCGGCCGCGCACCTGCGCGTCGCGCGCCAGGGCCGCGGGCTCGTCGTCGTGGTTGGCATAGACGGCTTGCACGGCCAGCGTCAATGCCAGCGCCGGGATCTCATCGGCCGCGACGCCATGGCGCACGATGAGGCCCGCGCCCTCGATGCCATGTGATGCGGCCAGGGCCCGCAGTTCCGCATCCACGCCCACCAGGCTGTCGCGGATGAATTCGACGCGGCGATCGATGCGCGGCAGCGGGTCCAGGATGCCGCGGTCCAGCACCAACACGCACCAGACCTGGCGCGCCGCGCGCAGCGCGTGGTACAGCGCGGCATGGTCGTCGACCCGCAGATCACGGCGCAGCCACACCAGGGCGCGGTCCAGCTGCTTGCTTGCCGCGTGAGTGACGCCGGGTTGAAGGGGTTTGTCCACAGCCCGCAGTGTGCCGCACGCCCTAGAATCCCTTTCATGGCCAGCGTTACCCGCATCGACCTCACCAACCAGTTCCTGATCGCCATGTCGGGCATGGCCGACGAGACTTTCGAGGGATCGGTGGTCTACCTGTGCGAACACAACGAGAAGGGCGCTCTCGGCCTGGTCATCAACAAGCCCATCGCCATCAAGCTCAGGAACCTGTTTGAGAAGGTCGAGTTGACGCTGGACAGCAAAGAACTGGCCGAGCAGCCGGTCTACTTCGGCGGGCCGGTGCAGACCGAGCGCGGCTTCGTGCTGCACGAAAAGCGCGGCGCGGGTTTCACGCAGTACAACTCCACGTTGTCCATCCCCGGTGGCCTGGAGATGACGACCAGCAAGGACGTGCTGGAAGCCCTGGCCGAAGGCTCGGGCCCGGCCAAGGTGCTGGTGACGCTGGGCTACAGCGGTTGGCGGGCAGGCCAGCTGGAAGAAGAGATCGGCCGCAACGGCTGGCTCACGGTGAACGCCGACCCGGCGATCATCTTCGACACGCCCATTGAGCAACGCTACAACCGCGCCGTGGAGCTGCTGGGCATTGACCCGCGCATGTTGTCGCAAGAGGCGGGGCATGCATGAGCGGGACGCGTGACCGTGCCCGCGAATGGGCCGCCCGTCCCGGGCGGCGCGGCCTGCAAGGCTGAGGGCGCGTGCGCCCACCGCATGCCCCCGCAAACGTTTCTTTCCTTCGATTTCGGTACCCGACGTGTCGGCGTGGCCGTGGGCAATACGCTGATCAAGCAGGCGCAACCGCTGAAAACCGTGGTCGCCGTCAGCGATGCGCGCTTCGATCAACTGCAGACCCTGATCGCAGAGTGGCAACCCGCCGCCTTGATCGTGGGGGTGCCCTATCACCCCGACGGCGTGCCGCACGACAATACCGAGCGCGCGCGGCGCTTCGCCCGCCAGTTGCACGGCCGCTTCCGGTTGCCGGTGCACGAGGTGGACGAGCGCTACACGACAACCGAGGCCTTATCCGACGGTGCCCGCGATGCCGACGCCGCCGCGGCGGCCATCATCCTGGACCAGTTCTTCCGCAATCTGCCAGCCGAACCCGCCGATGCTCCAGCTTGACGCCGAATCGCTGTACGCTGAATTGCGCCAGGGCGTGCGCCAACTGCTCCAGCCAGGCGCGGTGCTGGTGGGCATCTGGAGCGGCGGCGCCTGGCTGGCCGAGAGGCTGCAGCGCGATCTGGACCTGCCGCCGGGCACGCACGGAGTCATCAGCAGCAGGCTGCACCGCGATGACTTCTCCGCACGCGGCCTGGCGATCGGCCAGAGTGGGGGCACCGATGCCACCAGCCTGCCTTTTTCCATCGACGACCGCCACATCGTGCTGGTGGACGACGTGCTCTACACCGGCCGCACCATCCGCGCTGTGGTCAACGAGCTGTTCGACTTCGGCCGCCCGGCCAGCGTGACGTTGGCGGTGTTGGTTGATCGTGGCGGGCGCGAGCTTCCGGTGGCGGCGGCCTTTGCGGCGGCCAAGATCGTGCTGCCGTCGACCCAGCGGTTGTCACTGACGAAAGAAAGTGACGGTGGCTTTTCCTTCACGGTTCGAGAGGCGGCCTGATGTTGATGCGCCGCAACCCGCAGCTCAACGCTCACGGCGAGCTGATCCACCTGCTGTCCATCGAAGGCCTGCCCAAGGCGGTGCTGACCCAGATCCTGGACACCGCCGGCACTTTTCTCAGCGTCAACGACCGTGAGGTGAAGAAGGTCCCTTTGCTGCGTGGCAAGAGTGTCTTCAACCTGTTTTTTGAAAACAGCACGCGCACGCGCACCACCTTTGAGATCGCCGCCAAGCGCTTGTCAGCCGACGTGATCAACCTGGACATCGCGCGCAGCAGCACCGCCAAGGGCGAGAGCCTGCTGGACACCATCTCCAACTTGTCGGCCATGCACGCCGACATGTTCATCGTGCGCCACGCCGAGAGCGGTGCGCCTTACCTGATCGCCCAGCACGTGGCACCGCATGTGCACGTGGTCAACGCCGGTGACGGGCGTCATGCCCACCCCACCCAAGGGCTGCTGGACATGTACACCATCCGCCACTTCAAGAAAGACTTCACGCAGCTCACGGTGGCCATCGTGGGCGACATCGTGCACTCGCGGGTGGCACGTTCCGACATCCACGCGCTGACCACCTTGGGCGTGCCCGAGATTCGCGCCGTGGGCCCCAAAACGCTGGTGCCGGGCGACCTGGCCGGCATGGGGGTTCGGGTGTGCCACAACATGGCGGAAGGCATCAAGGGCGCTGACGTGATCATCATGCTGCGTCTGCAAAACGAACGCATGAGCGGTGCCATGCTGCCCAGCGCCGGCGAGTTCTTCAAAAGTTACGGGCTAACGCCCGAGAAGCTGGCCCTGGCCAAACCCGACTGCATCGTCATGCACCCGGGGCCGATCAACCGAGGCGTGGAAATCGACTCCGCTGTGGCCGATGGCAGCCACAGCGTGATCCTGCCCCAGGTCACGTTTGGCATTGCGGTGCGCATGGCCGTCATGAGCACCATCGCGGGGAACCAGGCATGAAAATCCTCATTCGCCAGGGGCGCGTGATCGACCCGTCCTCGGGCCGCGACGAAGTCGCTGACGTGGCCATCGCCTCGGGGCGCATCCTCAGCATTGGCGCTGTGGGTGACTTCAGCGCCGACCGCGTCATTGAAGCCCAGGGCCAGGTGGTGGCACCGGGTCTGGTGGACCTGGCAGCGCGTTTGCGTGAACCCGGCCAAGAGCATGAAGGCATGCTGGAAAGCGAACTCGCGGCGGCCGCCGCGGGCGGCGTGACCAGCCTGGTCTGCCCGCCCGACACCGACCCGGTGCTGGACGAGCCAGGCTTGGTGGAAATGCTCAAGTTCCGTGCCCGCAAATTGTCGCGTTGTCGCTTGTTTCCGCTGGGCGCCTTGACGCGCAAACTCGAAGGCCAGACTCTGACCGAAATGGTTCAGCTCAGCGAAGCCGGCTGCGTGGGTTTTTCGCAAGCTGACGTGGCCGTCACCGACACCCTGGTGTTGCAGCGGGCGCTGCAATACGCCGCCACCCATGGTTACGCGGTGTGGTTGCGGCCGCAAGACGCCTACCTGGGCAACGGGGTGGCCGCCCAGGGCGCAATGGCCACCCGCCTGGGCCTCTCTGGGGTGCCCGCCATTGCCGAAACGGTCGCGCTGCACACCTTGTTTGAACTGGTGCGGGTCACGCGGGCGCGGGTTCACTTGTGCCGCTTGTCCACCGCAGCGGGGGTGGCGCTCTTGCGTGCAGCCAAGCTGGAAGGCCTGCCCGTGACGGCCGATGTCAGCATCAATTCGCTGCACCTGACCGACGTTGACATCGGCTACTTCAACGCCGACATGCGGCTCACCCCGCCACTGCGCCAGGGGCCGGACCGCGATGCCCTGCGTGCCGGCCTGGCCGACGGCACCATCGACGCGCTGGTATCGGATCACAACCCGGTGGCCGACGACATGAAGAACCTGCCTTTTGGCGAAGCCGAGCCAGGGGCCACTGGGCTTGAACTGCTGCTGAGCCTGGCGCTGCGCTGGGGCCAGGACAGTGGGCTGCCGTTGACCCAGACCTTGGCTCGGGTCACCCACGGCCCGGTGAAGGTGCTCGCGGATTCCTTGGGCTCGCTGGCCAACAGCGCAGGGCGCCTGGTGGAAGGCGGCGTGGCCGACATCTGCATTTTCGACCCGCAGGCGACCTGGGCTGTAGAGCCAGGGGGCCTGGCCAGCCAGGGCAAACACACACCGTTTGCCTTTGCCAGCACGGGCATGGCGCTGCCAGGTCGTGTCACGGCCACCTTGGTGGCCGGCGTGTTGGCCTATGAAGCGACCGCTGCATTGGCAAAGGCCCCCGGCTGATGCGCAGCGTGGTGGGGGTATGGCGGCTGCTGCGCGCCTGTGCCCATGTGCTGCATGGCATGTTGGTCATGTCACGATTTGCGGCCCTGGATGAAGCCGCTCGGCACCAGCGCATCCAGTGGTGGTCGGCTGGTCTTTTGCGGGTGATGGGCTTGAGCTTGCATGTCAGTGGTCTGCCGCGACCGGGCGGGGCCTTGATCGTGGCCAACCACGTGTCATGGCTGGACATTGCGGCCATTCATGCCGCGGCGCCTCACGCCCGCTTTGTATCCAAAGCCGACGTTTTGCAGTGGCCTCTCTTGGGTTGGCTGATCCGCCACGCCGGCACCCTTTTCATCGAGCGCGAGCGCAAGCGCGACGCCGTGCGCGTGGTGCATGTCATGGCCGAGTCATTGCAGTCGGGCCAGACCGTTGCCGTCTTTCCGGAAGGCACCACTGGCGCGGGCGACCAGCTCCTGCCTTTTCATGCCAACCTGCTTCAGGCTGCAGTGGCCACGGGCACGCCGGTTCAGCCGGTGGCGCTGCGCTTCTTCAGCGACCAGTCTGCCTTCAGCCAGGAGGTGACTTACCTGGGTGAGACCACCTTGTTGCAGAGCATCTGGCGCATCGCCTGTGCTCGAGGCTTGTCGGTGCAGGTGAAACTGTTGGTGCCGGTTTCAACCCATCACACCGAGCGACGCGCGCTGGCTGAGCACCTGCAAGCGCTCATTCAGCAAGAGCTGCCGGCATGATGTTGTGTGCTGCGCCGAGTGGGCAAGCCCGCTGGCCATGCTGGCCCCCAAGCGCTAGAGTCCTCGGATGAGCATGCTGCTGGCCTTTGCAGACGAAGCCGCCTTGGGCCAAGCGCTGGCAGAAGCACTGGGCTGGCCGATGGCGCTGATTGATGTCCATGCCTTTCCTGACGCTGAGACACGCCTGCGCCTGCCGCCAGAGCTCGCGTCGCACACGGTGGTGTTGCGTGGGCTGCAGCAGCCCAACAGCAAATTGGCGCCCTTGCTCTTGGCTGCAGCAGGCGCGCGTGAGTTGGGGGCACATCGGCTGACCTTGGTCAGCCCCTACCTGGCCTACATGCGCCAGGACATGGCTTTCACGCCTGGCGAAGTGGTCAGCCAGCGTCACCTGGGCCGCTTGCTGGCCGATTCCTTTGACTCGGTGGTGACGGTGGACCCTCACCTGCACCGCGTGGCGACCCTGAGTGAAGTGGTCCCTGGACGGCGGGGCGTGGCCTTGACGGCCGCCGTGCTGCTGGGCGCGCATGTGGCACAGCAGGTGCCGGGTGCGCTGTTGATGGCGCCTGATGAAGAAGCCGCGCAATGGGTGCGGGTGGCGGCGCTTGCCCATGGCCTGGACCACGCGGTATGCGTGAAGCAACGCCGAGGCGACCGCGACGTGGACGTGTCACTGCCCGACAGCGATGTGCGCGGCCGTGCGGTGGTGTTGATGGACGACGTGGCCAGCACCGGCCGAACCTTGGCGGTGGCTGCGCGAGCGGCCCTGGCGCAGGGTGCTGCCAGCGTTGACGTGGTCGTGACGCACGCGCTCTTTGTGGGCGATGCCCTGGACCAGGTGCGTGCCGCTGGTGTGCGCCACGTCTGGAGCACCGACTGTGTGCCGCATGCCTCGAACGTGATCACGGTGGTGCCCCTGCTGGCCACCGCCATTCGATCGCTGCCATAAACAGGCCGCAAGGGGCAGGCCAGTGAACACCCAGGTTCAGCGAGTGCCCTTGCAAAGTGTTGGTGATCTGATGGTCCCGGGTGAACCTCTCCCTTTCCGGGTGCTGGATGCTGAAGGGCGGTTGCTGCTGGCCCAGGGCCAGCGGGTCATGGACGTGCGCCAGTTGCAGACCTTGCTGCAAAGGGGTGCCAGCGTGGTCTATGAAGAGGCACAGGCCGTTCGCGAAGCGCGTGCCAAGGCCTCAAGTCCGGGCGCGGGCCCGGCCTTGAGTACCCGCAAGCTGACGTGGTTTGATCGTTGGGAACGCCATGTATGGGACATCGACGACGCGCTGCGCAACCTGAGCAGGGGCTCAGGAAACTTGGCCGCCCTGAACGAGTTGATCGACAGGCAAATGACCCTGGTGGCCAGCCAGCCGGACGCCGCCATCTTCACGCTGCTGCGCCAGGACGACCGACGATTTGCCCTGTATGCCTTGGTGCACGCGCGGTTCACGGCCATGGCGGTCCAGTTGACGGCGGCTGTGCTGGGCTGGGCGTCCGACCAGGTCCGCAGCGCTGTGGCCGCAGCTTTGACCATGAATGTGTCGATGGTGGAGTTGCAGGCCCGCATGGCAGAGCAAGCCGATCCACCCTCCAAGAAGCAACTGGATCAGATTCGAGCCCATCCCGCCATGTCGCTCGAGATGCTCAAGGCCGCAGGTGTCAATGATCAAGCCTGGCTGACAGCGGTGGCTGACCATCACGAGCAGCAAGGGGGAACAGGCTACCCGCGCGCCATCGAGTCGCCGGGCGATCTGGCGCGCTTGGTACGGGCTTGCGATGTGTTCACCGCCAAGATCAGCCCCCGTGCGTTGAGGCCGCCCTTGCTTTCCCAGGTGGCGGCCCGGCAGCTCTTCCAGGAAGAAAAGGGTGGCACGTTGGCAGGTGCGCTGATCAAGGCCATGGGTGTTTATCCGCCCGGCGACCTCGTCAAACTGAAGAATGGCGAAGGTGGTGTGGTGGTGCGCCGGGTAGGGGCTGCGCTGGAGGTGGCGGTGCTGATCGGCGCCAGCGGAAAACCTGTGTTGGGCGGACCTCGGCGAAACACGGGGGATCCCGAACTCGGCATCGTCGGGCCGCTGCAGGAGCGTGCGGGCTTGCCACGTGTGCTGCCAGAGCAGGTCTTTGGCTTGCTTTACGACTGAAGGCTTAGCTTCGCAGCCAGACCCAGGCGCGGCTTTCAAAAAAACGCTCGTCGGGCGCCTGCTTTGCTGGAGGGCCTTCACGATGGCGGGTCGATGTCTCTTGGCAGCCCAGCACGGGCTCTGGTCTGGGTCCGATTCTATAATTCTCGGTTTTGCACACCCGGGTGGTCCCTTTGAAATTCTTCGTTGACAACTGGTACCTGATCTTGGTGGCCTTGGTATCGGGTGGCCTGTTGAGCTGGCCGGTGCTGCGCAAAGGCGCCGGCGGTGCAGGGGCCGTGGGTACGTCAGAAGCGGTTCGTCAGATCAACCGGGAAAAGGGCGTGCTGATTGATGTCAGTGATGCCACCGAGTACGCCAGCGGCCACGCCACGGGTTCACGCAGCATCCCTCTGTCTCAGTTGGAAGGTTCCAAGGACTTGCCCACCAACAAGACCTTGCCTCTGTTGTTGCTGTGCCCCACAGGTGCACGTGCCGGGCGTGCGGCAAGCTTGCTGCGCAAGGCCGGTTATGAAAATGCGGTGGCGGTCACAGGCGGCACGGCGGCGTGGCGCGAGGCTCAGTTGCCGATTTCAAAGCAGGCAGAGAAGGCCTGAATTGAAGTTTCGAGTCGTCCACGGCCGTTGGTGAAGCCCGTGCTCAGCGGGGTTTTGATTCCAAGGCCAGAATCGCGGCCCTTCAGCCATCCTGAGGTGTTTGCATGACCGCAGTGAAGATGTTTACCACCCTGGTGTGCCCATATTGCGTGCGTGCCAAGTCCTTGCTGAAGCAGCGCGGCGTGGAACACATTGAAGAAATCCGCGTTGACCTCGACCCGACTCAGCGCGATCACATGGTGGCCCTGACCGGTCGTCGAACGGTGCCTCAAATTTTCATCGGCGCGACCCATGTTGGTGGGTGCGACGATCTGGTGGCGCTGGATCAGCGTGGTGAATTGAAGCCGATGTTGGGCCTTTGACGTCAAGGCGTCCCTAACCGCTTTGGCAGGACCCAAGGCCGCTGCTCAGCGCTACGTTCAGTTCACCTGCGTGCATTTGGCCCAGGCCTCGGGCCCTGGCCGACCACGGGCCTGACAGATAATGCACGTTTGTGGCCCGACGCCCCAGTGGCGACGGGCTTTCTTTCACCAAGAGACCCACCATGGCCGACGAGACCCCCGTTTTCCAGATCCAGCGCATGTACCTCAAGGACTTGTCGCTGGAACAACCCAATTCGCCCGGCATCCTGCTCGAGCAAGCCCAACCGCAGGTTGACATCAACCTGGGCATGGCCGCCGCCCCGGTCAGCGATGGCATCTATGAAGTCACGGTCACCGCCACCGTCACCACCAAGGTCAAGGACAAGGTGCTGTTTTTGGTGGAAGCCAAACAGGCCGGCATCTTCGAGATCCGCCACGTGCCCGAAGAGCAGATGCAAGGGATCATCAGCATCGTCTGCCCGCAGATGATCTACCCCTATCTGCGTGCCATCGTGTCCGACGTCTGCACCCGTGCTGGCTTCCCACCGATTTTGCTCACTGAAGTCAACTTCCAAGCCATGTTCGAATCCCAGCAGGCCCAGGCTGCGGCACAGAGCAACGGTGGGTCGGGCATCATCACTGGGGCCAATTGAGCCTCGAGTGATTCGCTGCGCAGCCGGCAGGTTCGGTCGCCATCGTGGCGAGTGCCTGCCTGCGGTTGCTGGGCAAGGTTTCGTCAGGCGCCGCTCTCCATGAAGGTCTTGGTACTGGGCGCTGGCGCCTGGGGCACGGCAATGGCCTTGGCCGCCGTTGCCGCCGAACACGACGTGGTGTTGTGGGCTCGCAGCGCTGAGCAATCGCTGCTGATGCAGCAGCGACGCGCCAACCAACGCTACCTGCCTGGGGTGGCGCTGCCGCAAGCCTTGGTGGTGACCTCAAACTTGCGGCAGGCCTTGGCTCACGCCGATCCCGGTTTGACGCTGATCGCCACCCCCATGGCGGGCTTGCGCGAGGCCCTGCTCAGCTTGCCAGCAGGACGCTCGGCGCTCTGGCTGTGCAAAGGCTTTGAGGCGGGTTCGGGCGCCTTGGCCCACGAGGTGGCTCGCAGTTTGAGGCCCGACGCTGCTTGTGGTGTTCTGTCAGGCCCGAGCTTTGCCGCAGAGGTTGCGCAGGGCCTGCCCACCGCGCTGGTCGCCGCCAGTATCAGCGCCGAATTGACGGCGGCCGCCGTGTCGGCCTTTCACAGTGGCTCGCTTCGGGTCTACACCTCCAGCGACGTCGTGGGCGTCGAAGTGGGTGGGGCGGTGAAGAACGTGCTGGCCATTGCCACGGGCATTGTCGATGGCATGGCGGGCGCTGGTTTGAATGCCCGCGCAGCACTCATCACCCGAGGGCTGGCTGAGATGACCCGCTTGGGGCTGGCCCTGGGGGCGCGGGCTGAAACCTTCATGGGGCTGTCGGGGCTGGGCGACCTGGTCTTGACGGCTACCGGCGATCTGTCGCGCAACCGCCAGGTGGGCTTGGGCCTTGCGGCGGGCAAGACACTTCAGCAGACCTTGAGCGATTTGGGCCATGTGGCCGAAGGTGCCCTGGCGGCCCCCGTCGTGCTGAAGCGCGCGCGGCTGCTCTGCGTGGACATGCCCATCACAGCCGCTGTGGTTGAGGTGCTGGAAGGCCGCCTGGCCCCTGCACAGGCCATGGCCACTTTGATGTCGCGCCACGCACGCGCAGAAGATCTACAGCCTTAAGCGCCGGCAAAGCCATTTTGTCGCCAGGCCTCAAACACGGCCACGGCCACGGCGTTGCTCAAGTTCAGACTCCTCTGACCTGGCCGCATGGGCAGCCGAAGCCGTTGCTCGGGTGCAAAAGACTCGCGCAAGGACGCCGCCAGGCCTTGGGTTTCGCTGCCAAACACCAACCAGTCACCGGCTTGCCAGCTCACGTCGTGGGCCGTGCGGGTGCCCTTGGTGGTGAAGGCAAAGGCCCTGGCCGAGTCAGGCAAGCACGTCTGCAAAAAAGCAGTCCAGTCGGCGTGCCGGCGTACCTGTGCCCACTCGTGGTAGTCCAGCCCGGCGCGCCGAAGCAATTTGTCATCCATGGAGAAACCCAAGGGTTCCACCAGGTGCAAGGCACAGCCTGTGTTGGCGGCCAGGCGGATGACATTGCCGGTGTTGGGCGGGATCTCGGGCGCGACCAGCACGATGTTGAACATGGTCACGGGCTCTCGGTGCGCGCCAACACCCACATTTGAACGTTCTGTGCTCCGGCGCGCAGCAGGGCAGAACTGGCTTCCTGAGCTGTGGTGCCCGTGGTCATGACATCGTCGACCAAAGCGATGCGTTGGCCCTGCAGGCGGTGACGCTGACGGGCGTCGACCATGAAGGCGCGCCGCAAGTTGAGCTGTCGCTCGTGGCGCCCCAGGTCGGCCTGATGGGCGGTGTCCCAAGGGCGCAGCAGACAGTCTTGGCGCGCCGGCAGACGCCGCAGCGCGGCGACCCGGCGGGCCACTTCCCAGGCCTGGTTGTAGCCGCGCTCAGCCAGTCGTTGCGCGGACAGCGGAATCGGCATCACCAGATCCGCATCAGGGTTTGCAGGCAGCGCCTGATGCAGCAGGCCGGCCAAAGCAGGTGCCCAGTCCAGGCGATCTTCAAACTTGAAGGCGGTGATCACGTGGTCCCACGGAAATCCATAGTCCACCGCACAACAGGTTTTGACGAAAGCAGGCGGCTCACGCAGGCAGTTGCCGCAGACCATGCCGGCCAAGCCCAGGCGCAAGCCGCAACGCAGGCAACGCGTTGAAGGCGCCGCAAATCGCGCCACACAGTCGGTGCACAGCGCTTGGCTTGCCCACTGCCGGCACACCCCGCACTGGCTTGGCCAAGGGCAAAAGAGGCGTTTGGCGATGGTGCTGAGCATCGCTCAATATACTGCCCGGCATGCCCCAAAACGCCCCAGCACACAGCGCGCCGCGACCCGTGGACATGGTGGCACTGGCCCGAGTTCAGCAACGACTGCTGCGCGCCACCGAACCGCCCTGGCTGCATGGTGAAGTGGCCCGCCGCATGGCCGAACGGTTGTCGGTGATTCGTTTGCAGCCGGCCCAGGTGGTGGACTGGGGTAGCTTTCTGGGTGCCAGCCGAGCCCATTTGGCACAGGCCTATCCGCAAGCCCGCATGGTCGCTGTTGAACAGGATTCCTCGCGTTGCAGGGCCACCTCAGCGCAGCTCAAGCAGCGTTGGTGGAATCCCTGGAAGGCCGCGGTGGAGGTGATGACGCCGGATCAACTGGCTCCCGGTCAAGCGCAGTTGTTGTGGTCGAACATGGGCCTGCAGGGCGTTTTGGACCCGGCTGAGACGATGAGCGCCTGGCAGCAGACCTTGGGGGTAGATGGCTTTTTGATGTTTTCAACGCTGGGGCCCGGTTCCTTGCGCCAACTGGCGGCCCTGTACGCCCGCGAGGCTTGGCCTGTCGCACATGCGCCCTTCGTGGACATGCATGACCTGGGTGACATGTTGGTTGCGGCCGGCTTTGCTGACCCTGTGATGGACCAGGAGACCATCACCTTGACCTGGGCGTCCCCCCAGGCATGTCTGGATGAGTTGCGAACGTTGGGTGGCAACGTTGCAGCCGCTCGCCAAACGGGCCTGCGCACGCCACGATGGCTTGACCAGTTGCTGGGCGCTCTGGCCCGCACGGCAGACGCCCAAGGTCGCGTGGCGATGGACTTTGAAGTGGTTTATGGACACGCCTTCAAGCCGTTGCCCAGGCCCCGCTTGGCGAGCCGCACCGAAGTGCCATTGGCGGACATGCAGGCCATGGTTCGAAGGAGCAAGAAAGGCTGAGGCTTTTGCAGGTCTTTTCGGCATCGGTCCTGACCACCGGCTGCGCTAGAATTGGGGCCTGTTGCCGGTGTCACGTAGACAAGGTACCCCATGTGGGCATCATGTCGTTGGGCTTTCTGGCCAATGCTCGTACCCCAACCGCATCCACCCCACCGATGTCCGTCTCTTCCCTACCCAGCTCCTGGCCCGATCGGGCGCAGCTGTCTGCGGGCTTGATGCACAAGTCGCCCATGCCGGTGATAGGCGCTGACGGCGCTTCCCTGAGGTGGAGCCTGGGCCGAAACTGCGCCATTTCCCCTGCTCAGCTGGGCGCGGTCTATGCCGGCCTTTGTGCCGTGTGCATGATGGTCGGTCTTTACTTTTTTTGGCATGGCACCGCCGTGGTAGCTGCTTTTGCCGTGCTCGAATTGTTGGCGGTCGGGGCTGCGATGCTGGTCTTTGCGCGTCATGCCACCGATGGTGAACATCTGGTCCTGACCGGGCGCTCCCTCTTGGTAGAGCAGCGGTTTGGTCCGCGCACCGAGCGGTTTGTACTCTCTACGGATTGGTTGAAAGTAGAGCCGGCAGCAGGGCAAGGCTCGCTGGTCGAAATCAGCGACCGCAAGCTGACGTTGCGTGTCGGTCGCCACCTGCGCCCCGAATTGAGGGGCGCCTTTGCGCATGAACTCCGGCGGGCCATTCGCCAGCCGGGCACCGGCCTCGGGCCCGAGATGAATCAGAACTGAAGCAATGACGATGAAGACCAAGACGACTCTTTGGCACTTGCTGTCCCGGCTTGGCCTGAGCCTGGGCATGCTGTTTGGCGCGGGCGCTGCCCTGGCCGTCAACGACTTGCCCGGTGGCCCCAAGGTCAACCAGCTGGACTTGCATGCCCCGGTCACCAAGATTGGCGTTCAGCAGGTCTTTCTGCATGACTTCATGCTGATCGTCTGCCTGGTGATCTTCATCGCCGTGTTTGGGGTGATGTTCTATTCCATCCTCAAGCACCGCAAGTCGGTGGGTCACAAGGCGGCCAACTTCCACGAAAGCGTGGCGGTTGAAATCGCTTGGACGGTGGTGCCCTTGCTCATCGTCATCGCCATGGGTGCGATGGCCACGCGCACGGTGGTGGCCATGAAGGACACCAGCAACGCCGACTTGACCATCAAGGCCACGGGCTACCAGTGGAAGTGGGGCTACGACTACCTCAAGGGCGAAGGCGAAGGCATCAACTTTTTGCAGACCCTGGATGCGTCGCACCGCGCCATGTCCAACAGCGGCAAGCCTTCTGGCGACAACTACCTGCTGAAGGTGGACTTCCCGCTGGTGGTGCCCGTGGACAAGAAAGTTCGCATCATCACCACCGCCAACGACGTCATTCACGCCTGGATGGTGCCCAGCCTGGGTGTCAAGCAAGACGCCATTCCTGGCTTTGTGCGCGATACCTGGTTTCGTGCCGAAAAGACCGGCGACTTCTACGGCCAATGCGCCGAGCTGTGCGGTAAGGAACACGCTTACATGCCCATCCACGTCAAGGTGGTAAGCCAGGCCGACTACGCCAAGTGGGTGGATGGCAAGAAGAAAGAAATGGCCGCTGCCGCAGACGACCCCAGCAAAGAGTGGAAGTTGGAAGAACTGGTGGCCCGCGGTGAAAAGGTCTACAACGCCAATTGCGCGGCTTGCCACAAGGCCGACGGCAAGGGCGCGGGGCCGATCAAGGCACTTGACGGCAGTGCGCTGGTGTTGAACGACCCCAAAGCTCAGATCGGGATCTTGCTGAATGGCGCCGCCAACGGGGCCATGCCGGCCTGGAAGCAGCTGTCGGATACCGAAATTGCAGCGGTCATCAGCTACACCAAAAATTCCTGGAGCAACAAGACGGGCAAGCTGGTTCAGCCTGCCGAGATCGTTGCCGCCCGCAAGTAATCAACGCCGTCGAATCGAGGAAGTCTCATGAGCGCAGTTCTGGACCCACACGGCCACGACCATTCGCATGACCACGACCACGACCATGGTCACCCCCATGGCTGGCGTCGTTGGCTGTTTGCCACCAACCACAAAGACATCGGCACGATGTACCTGCTGTTCAGCTTTGCAATGCTGATGACCGGCGGCGTGCTGGCCTTGGGCATTCGTGCAGAACTGTTCCAGCCGGGCTTGCAATACATGAACCCCGAGCTGTTCAACCAGCTCACCACCATGCACGGTTTGATCATGGTGTTTGGCGCCATCATGCCGGCCTTCGTGGGCTTTGCGAACTGGATGATCCCGCTGCAGATTGGTGCCGCGGACATGGCTTTTGCGCGCATGAACAACCTGAGCTTCTGGCTGCTGATTCCCGCAGCAGCCATGCTGGTCGGGTCGTTTTTCATGCCTGGCGGTGCGCCCGCGGCTGGTTGGACGCTTTACGCGCCACTGACGCTGCAAATGGGCCCCAGCATGGACGCCGGTATCTTTGCCATGCACATCATGGGTGCCAGCTCCATCATGGGCAGCATCAACATCATCGTCACCATTCTGAACATGCGCGCACCCGGCATGACCTTGATGAAGATGCCGCTGTTTTGCTGGACCTGGCTGATCACGGCCTATCTGCTGATCGCCGTGATGCCGGTGTTGGCCGGTGCGATCACCATGACGCTGACCGACCGCCACTTTGGCACCAGCTTCTTCAACCCGGCCGGTGGTGGTGACCCGGTGATGTACCAGCACATCTTCTGGTTCTTCGGTCACCCCGAGGTCTACATCATGATCTTGCCGGCCTTCGGCATCGTCAGCGCCATCATCCCCACATTTGCCCGCAAGAAGCTGTTTGGCTATACCTCGATGGTCTACGCCACGTCGTCGATCGCCATCCTGTCGTTCATCGTCTGGGCGCACCACATGTACACCACCGGCATGCCGGTGACAGGCCAGCTGTTCTTCATGTACGCCACCATGTTGATCGCCGTGCCCACGGGCGTGAAGATCTTCAACTGGATCGCCACCATGTGGCGCGGCTCCATGACCTTTGAAACGCCGATGCTGTGGTCGGTGGGTTTCCTCTTTGTGTTCACCATGGGTGGCTTCACGGGTCTGATCCTGGCCATGGCGCCGATCGACATTCAGCTGCAGGACACCTACTACGTGGTGGCGCACTTTCACTACGTGCTGGTGGCAGGGTCGTTGTATGCGCTGTTTGCGGGTGTCTACTTCTGGGGTCCTAAGTGGACCGGCGTCATGTACTCCGAAACGCGCGGCAAGATCCACTTCTGGGGCTCGTTGATCTTCTTCAACATCACTTTCTTCCCGATGCACTTCCTGGGGCTGGCTGGCATGCCACGTCGTTATGCCGATTACCCCATGCAGTTTGCCGACTTCAACATGATCGCCACCATCGGGGCCTTTGGATTTGGCCTGATGCAGGTGTACTTCTTCCTCTTTGTGGTGGTGCCCATGATGCGCGGCAAGGGTGAGCCTGCGCCTCAGAATCCTTGGGAAGGTGCCGAAGGCCTGGAATGGGAAGTCCCGTCTCCAGCACCTTGGCATACCTTTGAGTCGCCACCCAAGCTCAACGCTGCGGCGACCCGCGTGATCGGTTGATGGCTGGTCTTTCGCTACACCCCACCATGACTTCAAAAGAGCAACAACGCAAAGCCAATGTGCGCCTGGCGCTCATCCTGGTTTCTGTGGCCTTGCTCTTCCTGATGGGGTTTGTGGCCAAGATTGCGATCCTGGGGCCGAAGTAAGACTGATGCCGATGAACAAGCGCGCTGGCTTCCTCTTGGCCGACAACCGCCGCATGCTGGGCAAGCTGGTGCTGGTGGCGGTCGTGATGTTCGGCTTTGGCTATGCGCTGGTGCCCATGTACAAGGCCATCTGCGATGCCCTGGGCATCAACGTGTTGTCCTTGTCGGAACAGAAGCTGGCCAACGGAAGCTGGACCGGCAAGGCGTCTCAAACCAACACGCAAGTCGATCGCTCGCGCAGCATCACCGTCGAATTCGATGCCAATGCCCGTGGGCCGTGGGACTTCAAGCCAGCGCAGCGCTCCTTGCAGGTGCACCCCGGTGAAATGACCACCGTGATGTACGAGTTCAAGAACATCCAGAACCGGACCATGGCGGCCCAAGCCATACCCAGCTACGCGCCCCAACAAGCCAGTCCGCACTTCAACAAAATGGAGTGCTTCTGTTTTAACCAGTACACGCTGGCACCGGGTGAATCGCGGCAGTGGCCGGTGGTTTTTGTCATCGACGCCAAGTTGCCCAAGGACGTGACCACCATCACGCTGTCCTACACCTTCTTTGAAGTGGGCGGCAAAGTGCCCGCCGCACCCAAAGGGTCGATTGCCATGGACGGCGTCGGTGCAAAAGCCGCCGGGGCAGGCGCATGAGCGACTTGAAGGATGCCGCGCAGCGGCCCGCTTCACCGCTGCAAACCATGCGTGCGGTGGCCTGGTCTTTTTTGGGAATTCGCCGGTCCTCTGGATACGCTCAAGATGTGCAGCAGCTCAACCCCGTTCACGTGGTGATTGGGGGAATTGTCGGCGCTGTTCTGTTTGTGGGCGTCATCGTGATGTTGGTGAGCTGGGTCGTGAGCAGCGGCGTTGCCACCTGAGCGGCACCGGCCGCTTCAAGTTTTCAAGAGTTTGAGGAGATCGATCAACATGGCAGTCAGCACGCCCGCGGGTCAGACCCCGTACTACTTCATCCCCGCACCGTCGCGCCATCCGGTGTTGGTGGCTTTTGGCCTCTTCCTGGTCATCTTGGGTGCGGGCCAGTGGGTCAACGGAGCTGGCTGGGGCGCCTATTCGCTGTTGGCCGGCTTGGTCGTTTGGTTGACCGTACTTTTCCAGTGGTTCAGCCAGGCCATTGGCGAAAGTGAGGGCGGCCTGTACTCGGACCGCATCGATGTGTCTTTCCGCTGGAGCATGAGCTGGTTCATCTTCAGCGAAGTGATGTTCTTTGCGGCTTTTTTTGGTGCGCTGTACTGGGCTCGGGTGCACTCGGTGCCTGATTTGGGCAACCTGGACCATCAAATCCTGTGGCCTGACTTCAAGTCCATCTGGCCCAGCGCTGGCGGCGGCGCTACCGCGTCGCCGGCTGGCATCGTGGAGCCCTTTGCCACCATTGGCCCGTGGCCCCTGCCCACCATCAACACCGCCCTGCTGTTGACCTCGGGCGTCACCCTGACCATTGCACACCACGCCCTCATCGCCGGCCAGCGCGGCAAGACGATTCTGTGGATGTGGATCACCGTGGCCCTGGGTGCCACCTTTGTGGCTGTCCAGGCCTTTGAATACATCCACGCTTACCGCGATCTGAATCTCAAGCTCAGCAGCGGCATCTTCGGCTCTACCTTCTTCATGCTCACCGGTTTTCACGGCTTCCATGTGTTTGTGGGCATGTTGATGCTGACCTTCATCACCCTTCGCCTGATGAAGGGCCACTTCACCGCAGAGCGGCACTTCGGTTTTGAAGGTGCGGCGTGGTACTGGCACTTTGTGGACGTGGTTTGGCTGGGCCTGTACTTCCTGGTCTACTGGCTCTAAAGCGTCCCGCACAAAGACAAACGCCGCTTCAAGCGGCGTTTGTACTTTTGACCCCCAGACTGCTTGAGGCTCAGCGACCGATGGGCAGACCACCGGGCCGGACCCAACCCATGTACCAACTCAGCAAGATGAACAAGAACAGCGCGACCGACAGGGCCACCCGCAGCGTCAGTGCGCGCGCCATGTGCTTGTTGCCCTCGCCTTGCTCCTTGGGACGCTTGCGCAGCATGAACACACCTGCGCTGGCCAGAGCCACGACCACAGCGATCAACATCAAGACAATGGCGGTTTTCATCGGCCCAGATTATCGACCGGAGACGATAGGACGATGAAGTCTGTTGTCATTCTGTTGCTCGCCTTGTCCGTCGCCGGCATCACTGCCCGCTTGGGCTGGTGGCAACTGGATCGCGCCGATCAGAAGCAGCGCCTGCAGCAGGTGCTGGACCGTCGCGCGGCCCTGCCGGCCTTGCCCCAAGCCGAGTTGGCAACACGCGTGGATGAGGTCGCCGCACAGGCCCAGCGAACGACCACGCTCCGCGGCCAATGGCTCAATGACCGATCGATCTATCTCGACAACCGGCCCATGGCCAACCGGACGGGGTTTTACCTGGTGACGCCCTTGGCACTGGACGACGGCACCGTGGTGCTGGTGCAGCGTGGTTGGGTGCCGCGGGACCTGATGGATCGCACCCGCGTACCACCGCCGCCAAGCCAGTTTCCGCCAGAAGGGGTGCGCGGCAGATTGGCCCCCGCACTGGCGCGGTTGTACGAGTTCGACGCCACCGCCAAGGGCTTGATCCGGCAAAATCTAGACGTGTCGGCGTACGCTGCTGAAACTGGACTGAACCTCAGGCCTTGGGTCCTGGTTCAGTTGGAAGAATCAGGCGCGGAAACTTCCGCTGGCGTGCGCAGCGATGGCTTGATGCGCCAGTGGCCGGCGCCCGACACTGGTTTGCAAAAGCACCACGGTTACGCCTTTCAATGGTTTTCTTTGAGCGTTTTGACGCTGACTCTTTATGTCTGGTTCCAAGTCATCCGCCCAAGACGCAGAGTCGTCGCCTGAGCCCTTGGTGTTGAGCGTGCATGGCATGCAAGCGCCTGACCTGAACGACCCCACGCAAGTGGCGCAGCGTCGTACCACGCGTGGGCGGCTCAAGATGTTGCTGGTGTTGGCCGTATGTGCCGCGCCTGTGGTGGCCTCGTACCTGACCTACTTCGTCATTCGTCCCGAAGGGCGCACCAACTACGGGACGCTGATTTTGCCTACGCGCAGCCTGCCCGATTTGCCATTGCGCCAGTTGGGCGGCGAGGCTTTCAAGGCCCAGTCCCTGCGCGGCCAATGGTTGCTGGTGGTGGTTGGCCCGTCCCAGTGCGACGCGGTTTGCGAGAAACGTCTGTTCATGCAGCGTCAGTTGCGGGAGATGCTGGGTCGTGACCGAGACCGCTTGGACAAAGTTTGGCTGGTGACGGACGCAGGCGTGCCCAGCGAGACCCTGCTGGCCGCCACCCAGCGCAGCGCGGTTCCGGTCACCACACTTCAGGTCTCACGCGAGGACCTGGCGCAGTGGTTGAAGCCGGAAGAAGGTCGCCAACTGGAAGAGCATCTGTACTTGGTGGATCCCTTGGGCGAGTGGATGATGCGGATGCCTGCCAATGCCGACCCTTCACGGGTCCAGCGCGATCTGGTGCGGGTGATGCGTGGATCAGCCGGTTGGGACAAGGCCGGCCGTTGAGCCCTGGGATCCGAACATGAACCACAGTGACGCCTTGGCGTTGGTCGACCTGGCGCCCGCGGCTCGCTTGCTCATGCTGGCCCTGGTGCTGGCAGCGTTGCCATTGGCCTGGCTGTGGTTGCGCCAGCGCGGCGCAGATACGCCCATGCGGCTGGCAGCGCTGACCGCGTTGACGCTCTTCCTGACCTTTGACTTGATCGTTTTTGGCGCCTTCACGCGCCTCAGCGACTCTGGTCTGGGCTGCCCTGACTGGCCCGGCTGCTATGGCCAGGCTTCGCCTCTGGGCGCAAGCGCAGACATCCATGCAGCACAGAGCGCTGCACCTGGCGGGCCTGTGACCTGGTCCAAGGCGTGGATCGAGATGATCCATCGCTACCTGGCCATGACGGTGGGCGTGCTCATCCTCGTGATGGCGGTGGTCAGCTGGTTGGCCAGAAAACGTCTGCCGTTCTCACCCTGGTTGCCCACCTTCACCTTGCTGTGGGTGATGGTGCAGGGCTTGTTCGGCAAGTACACCGTGACGTTGAAGCTCTATCCAGCTGTGGTCACACTGCACCTGTTGGGGGGCTTGTTCCTGTTGGCGCTGTTGGCGCTGCAGCACGTCGCCTACCGTCCTCAGCCCGTCGTGTTGCCGTTGAGGTTGCGGTGGCTGCTGGTGTTGGCGCTGTTGGTCTTGGCCGTGCAGGTCACTTTGGGTGGCTGGGTCAGCACCAACTATGCCGTGTTGGCGTGCACCGGCTTTCCTCAATGCAATGGCCAGTGGTGGCCGGAGATGGACTGGGCTGGCGCCTTCACGGTGTTGCGCGGATTGGGTGAAACCGGCCCGAACGGCGCCAAAACTTTGAGTACGCTGGTCACGATCCACATGGCCCACCGCATCGGAGCCGTGGTGGCTTGCGCTGCATTGCTGGCACTGGCATGGGGTTTGTGGTGCCATCGTCGGGTCGAGCCTGCAGCGGGCCCCTTTGCACGAGCCATCTTGATCTTGCTCTTGGCGCAAGTGGTCAGTGGCTTGTCCAATGTCGTACTGGGATGGCCGCTGTTGGCAGCTTTGGGGCACTCGGCAGGGGCAGCTGCTTTGGTGTTGGTTCTGGCTCTTTTGTGGGCTCGCGCGCGGCTTTCAGCCAAGTCCTTGGCTGCGCCGGCGTCTGAGCGCCGCTGCCCTGCCTAGAATCGCACCCTCTCATGGCTCAGACTCTTGCTGCCTCACGCTCCTTCGCCACGCTGTGGGGGCAGTTCTACGCGCTGACCAAACCACGCGTGGTGCAGCTGATCGTTTTTTGTGCGTTGATCGGCATGCTGCTGGCGGAGCCTGGCTGGCCAGATTGGCGTTTGGCAGGGGCGGCCACCGTCGGCATCTGGCTGGTGGCTGCTGCTGCGGCGGCGTTCAACTGCCTGGTTGAGCAGCAGATCGACCGCCGCATGGCCCGCACCTCGTGGCGCCCTACCGCCAATGGCGAACTGACCACGCTTCAGGCCCTGATTTTCTCCACCTTGCTCTGCGTGGCTGGAAGTGCGGTCCTGTACTGGTGGGTCAACCCGCTGACCATGTGGCTGACCTTCGCTACGTTTGTCGGCTACGCCGTGGTTTACACGGTGGTGCTTAAACCGTTGACGCCGCAAAACATCGTGATCGGCGGAGCCTCGGGCGCGATGCCGCCTGTGTTGGGCTGGGCCGCGATGACCGGTGAAGTTGGCCACGAGGCTCTGATCCTGTGTTTGATCATCTTTTTGTGGACCCCACCGCACTTCTGGGCCCTGGCCCTGTATCGGGTCGAGGACTACCGCAAGGCGGGTCTGCCCATGTTGCCCATCACACACGGTTCTGAGTTCACGCGCCTTCAGGTGTTGCTCTACACGTTTGTGCTGTTTGCTGCGACGCTCTTGCCCTTTGTGTTTCGCATGAGCGGGCCGCTTTATCTGGGCGCAGCAATCATCCTGGGCCTGGGTTTTGTGGCCTATGCTTGGCAACTGTGGCGACACTACAGCGACACGCTGGCCAAGCGCACCTTCCGATTTTCGATATGGCACCTGTCCCTGCTGTTCGCAGCGCTGCTGCTGGACCACTACCTGAACCCATGGCTCTTTCCCGCCGCCACTTGATTGCCTTGGGCTTGGGGCCCTGGGTTCTGGCCGCATGTGAACGGGGCGGCAACAGCCCAAGCTTCAAGGCGGTGGACATCACGGGCGCTGACTACGCCAACGGTTTTGATCTGACCGACGCAGACGGTAAACGCCGGCAGCTGACCGACTTTGCGGGCAAGGTCACCGTGGTGTTTTTCGGCTTCACGCACTGCCCTGATGTTTGCCCGACCACGTTGCTGGAGCTGGCGGCAGTGAAGAAGGCGTTGGGCCCGGACGGCGCGCGGGTTCAAGGCGTTTTCATCACCATTGACCCGGACCGCGACACGCCGCCCTTGCTCAAAGCCTACGTCGACAATTTTGGCAGCGGCTTTGTGGCGCTGCGCGGCACCCCGGACGAAACCAAGGCCGTGGCCAAAAGCTTCAAGGTGTTTTATGCCAAGGTTCCGGGCAGCACCGTAGACAGCTACAGCATGGACCACACCGCGGGCAGTTACGTTTTTGACACCCAAGGCAAAGTGCGCTTGTTCACGCGCTATGGCACTGGCGCCGAGGCGTTGACGCACGATCTCAAGCTGCTGTTAGCCAAAGGCTGACCGAACGACGCTGGGCTTCATGATCCGGGGCTGTGCCCAGGAGCATGGAACGCTTCCCCTTCAGCGTCTTGCCCACAAAAAAAGGCCAGCAAAGCTGGCCCGTGGTGATGAAGGCGCCGGACCGTTCAGGCCGTCTCCAGCGCCTTGCGCATCTTCTTCAAGGCAGCCACCTCGATCTGGCGGATGCGTTCAGCGCTAACGCCATAGTCGGCCGCCAGCTCATGCAAGGTCTTGCCACCGGAAGAGTCGTCGTTGACCTTCAACCACCGCTCTTCGACGATGCGTCGGCTGCGCTCATCCAAGCCGGCCAGGGCGGTGCCAATGCCGTCGCTGGACAGCCAGTCCCGGTGCATGGCTTCCATGCGTTGGGTGGGTTCTTGCGTGTCGTCGGCCAGGTAGGCGATCGGGGCAAAGGACTCTTCGCCGTCGTCGGTCTGAGGCTCCAAGGCCACATCGCCGCCAGACATGCGGGTTTCCATCTCGATCACTTCTTCGGGCTTGACGTTGAGCGCCTGGGCAACGTGTGCCACCTCATCGGGCGTCAGGGTGTTGCGAAAGGTCTGCGCTTCACCGTCTTCGCCCATGCCTTGCTTGAGCCCTTGCTTCATCGAGCGCAGGTTGAAGAAAAGCTTGCGCTGTGACTTGGTGGTGGCCACCTTCACCATGCGCCAGTTCTTCAAAATGTACTCGTGGATCTCAGCCTTGATCCAGTGCATGGCGTAGCTGACCAGTCGCACCCCCTGCTCAGGATCAAAGCGTTTGACCGCCTTCATCAAGCCGACATTGCCTTCCTGGATCAGGTCACCCTGGGGCAGACCGTAGCCCATGTACTGGCGCGAAATGGACACCACCAGGCGCAGATGCGACAGCACCAGTCGACCGGCGGCTTGCAAATCGGCTTGATCGCGCAGGGCCCGGCCCAGTGCGACTTCTTCGGTCTGGGTCAACATGGGCATGCGGTTGACGGCAGAGACGTAGGCGTCCAGGTTACCCAGAGAGGGCACCAGGGACCAAGGGTCACGTACGGTCAGGGCAGTGTTGGCGGTAGCGTTCATGCGGTGTGGGACTCCCGGGAAGGAAGATCAGTTCCGCAAATATTAGCACTCTCAAGGCAAGAGTGCTGATGGCCTCGAATTTCCCGTTTCCTGGGAAAGCGAAATGACTAAAACAGATGGGAAAAGTGAAAGCCAACGCTCACATTCCCCAACGGGTGTCGGCAGCTTCCAGGGCGCTGTCCAGCAACGCCAGAAAGCCCGCCACGTCCAGTGGCTTGGTGACGTAGTGCAGCGCGCCCAGCGTCAGGGCCTCCTGCATGTGGGCTACCGTGGCGTCCGCAGAGACCACGATGACGGGAATGTCTGCCAATTCAGGGTCGAGCTTGAGATGGCGCAGCAATTCCAGCCCGCTGATGTCGGGCAGCTGCATGTCCAACAAAACCAGATCGGGGCGGTCGGCCCGAATCGCACTCAAGCCGTCCAGCCCCAGCAGCGACGTGGTCATCTTGACCTGCGCTCGTTGAGCCAACACGCCCCGCATCACTTCCACGTTGGTTTCGTTGTCTTCCACATAGTGAACCCAGCGCTGCTGGTAGGGCGCGGGTGATGTGGCGGTGAAGCGGGCAGCAGGGCGCTCGGCTTCGGCCGCCGCCGGAAGGGTCAGTCTGAAGCTGGAACCGTGGTGTGGCTGGCTGCTGACATCCAAGGTTCCGCCCATCAGTTCCGTCAGGCGGCGGGCAATCACCAAACCAATGCCTGTGCCTTCGATGTTGGTCCGCTCGCGGCCCAGTCGGTTGTAGGGCTGGAAGAGCGAGGCGAGTTGCTGCTCGGTCATGCCCAGGCCGGTGTCCTTGACCTCAATTTCAACGCGATCATCCGCCAGCAGTCTGCTGCTCACCGTCACCGAGCCGCCTTCCCGGTTGTATTTGATGCCGTTGGACAGGAGGTTGGTCAGGACCTGCTTGAGGCGCGTGCCGTCGCCCATCACGGTGCTGCCCTCTGGGGTCAGTTGGATGTCCAGGTCCACGCCCTGTTGAGCAGCGGCATTGGCGACCAAGTCGGTGCAGGACGCAACCAGGGGCGCCACATCAACCGCCCCCAGTTTCAACTGGACCGTGCCGGCTTCGATTCGCGCCAGATCCAGCGTCTCGTTGATCATCTCCAGCAGATGCCAGCCGGCCCGCTGGATCTGCTGCGTCCAGTCTTTCTGGTGCTCCACCAGCACGGGCTTCTGGTCCAAAGACAGCAGCTGGGCAAAACCAATCATGGCGTTGAGTGGTGTGCGCAGCTCATGGCTCATGCGTGACAGAAACTCGCTCTTGGCCCTGTTGGCCGCCTCGGCGCGTTGCAGCGCCCGCTCCGAAGCTTCGAGCCGCAGGTGCTCGGTGATGTCTTCCAGCACCACAACCATGCGCACAACGTGGCCTGCCGTGTCACGCAAGGTGTTGCCGCTGGCCCGCACTGTGGAAAGCTGGTCGGCTCCAACGTTGAGCCGAAAGGTCGCGTCCATCTTGGTGTCGGCGTCCTTCAGCAGGCTGCGGCGCAGGCCACGGATCAAAGCCGTGTCTTCTGCGTGGACCAACTCGGCCACAGATCTGCCCAGCAGCCGGTCCAGGCTTTGCTGGGTCATCTCGCAAAAGCGCCGGTTGCACTCAATGACATAACCCTGTGGGTCCATGAAGAGCACGCCCAGGGGCACCGCATCCAGGATGGTGCGCATGCGCTCACTGCTCTCACGCAAGGCACTTTCAACCAGCTGCCGCTCGGCAACCTGCGCCCGCAGCTCTTCTGTTCTGGCCCGGACGGCCAGTTCCGTGCCGCGCCCTGCACCCGTGATGGTCAACAGCAAGGCTCCCAGCAGCGCGGCCGCGACCATGCCCGACAGCGACAAAAGCCAAGTGGACTCGTCTTTCGCAGCCGCCAGCAGTGCTGGGTCGGCCCAGACTCGAAACTCATACTTTCGCCCTGCCAGTGTCAATGGCCGCCAGTCACTGACCGGCATGGACGCCAGGTTGTTGACCTCGCAGTTGCTTGGGCCTGCCAAGCGACGCAGGCTGGCCTGCGGCTCAACATCAACCAGACACCACTGAAGCGGAGTCGGCCCGCTGCTGCGCAGGTCAGCCAGGGCGTTGCCTGGACTCAGCGTGACAAAAACCACCCCATGAAATTGGGCCTGACGGGCAACATCGGTGGCGGGTTCGCCGCCGTAGAGCGCCTGGTAGATGACCACACCGACTTCGTCCCCGGAAGCTTGCGTCAGGCGAAAACCGGCGGAAGCGACGGGCTGACCGGAACGCCGGGCCTGCGTGATGGCTGCTCGAGCAGCCGGTATGGACAGGGCGTTGACCCCCACCGCTGCCGCGTTGCCCGCTTCAGGTTCGATGTGCCTGATGGCCACAACTTCGCCCGTTTCGGCTCTGGCTCGACCATCGTCGCGGTCAAAGACGCGGTAGCTGCCAGGCCCCTTTTGGCGAGCTTCAGCTTCGAAGGCAGGCAGGCGGTCCAGAGAGACACGGACGCTGTAACCCACGGCACGAAGATGCAGAGGCTGTGCCAACCACCAGCGGGCTGCGTGGGCCAAGGTGGTCTTGTCAAGGTCGCCGCTGGCGTGGGCTGCGCCTTCGACGGCTTGGAGCGCAAACACCGTGGATTGCAGCCGCGATTGCGCTTCGCTGCTCAGACGGTCGACTTCGCGTTCAAAGCTGACACGTTGACGGGCTTGTTCCAGGCGGCTCGTTTCGGTCAGCGCCAGTGCAATCAGGCTCAGGCCCACCAACAAGGGTAGGCCCAACGTGAGGCGGCGGGGACGCCAATCCTCAGAGGGCTGACCTATCACCGAGAGCGCTATGGGCGCGGCAATGAGCACGCCCAGGGTGTCACCACTCCACCACGTCAGCCAGTTCGAAACGGCCGCCGCAGCGGGCAGCGCTCCCGTAGCCATCAACGCCAGGGTAGCCACGCTGGCACTGATGGAGCAAGCCAGCAGCCCGGCCAACAGACCTGCGGTGATGATGTCCTTGGGTGAGTTCAGCGACGGATGGGGGCCGATGGTCCGGCGCAAGGCCCAACCCCCGAACCAAGCTTGAAGCAAGGCACCAGCGGCGATGACCAGCGGCAACGGCAGCGATGCCCAGCCGAACTGGCCTCTGATGGCGCCCAAGCTCAGATTGACTGCCAAGGCTCCCAAAAAGACGCCCGGTAGGGCCGCCCGCCCGTAAGCGATGACGGCAGCCAGCGCGATGCCCGCTGATGGAAACAGAGGCGAAGCGTAGCCGGGCGGGCCGGCCAGCAGCAGCGCTGCAGCACCCAGTGCCGCGTAGACCAGCGCGGTGGCCAGCGTTATGCGCAGGCCGCGGCCGCTGGACAGCGCGGCTTCAGACATTGAACAGGAAGTTCAGCACGTCACCATCCTTGACCACGTACTCTTTGCCTTCGGCCCGCATCTTGCCTGCGTCTTTGGCGCCTTGCTCACCCTTGAAGTGAACGAAGTCGTCGAACGCGATGGTCTGGGCTCGAATGAAGCCGCGTTCGAAGTCGGTGTGAATCACCCCGGCGGCTTGTGGGGCGGTGTCGCCGATGTGGATGGTCCAGGCTCTGACTTCCTTCACGCCGGCTGTGAAATAGGTTTGCAGGCCCAGCAGCTTGAAGGCCGCCCGAATCAAGCGGTTGAGCCCCGGTTCGTCCTGCCCCATTTCACTCAGGAACATGGTCTTGTCTTCGTCGCTCATGTCCGCCAGCTCGGCCTCGGTCTTGGCGCAGATGGCCACCACAGGCGCCTGCTGCTTGGCCGCAAACTCTTGCAAGCGCTGCAGATATGGGTTGTCGACAAAGCCGGTCTCGGACACATTGCCCACGAACATGGCCGGCTTGGCGGTGATCAAGCACAAGGGCTTGAGGATGACCAACTCTTCCTTGCTGAAGGCAATGCCTCGCACGGGCAAGGCCTGATCCAGGGCGGTCTGGCACTTTTCCAGCACCTTCACCAGCGCCGCGGCTTCTTTGTCGTTGCCCGAGCGGGCCGCTTTCACATAGCGATGCAGGCTCTTTTCGACGGTGGACAGGTCGGCCAGACACAACTCGGTCTGGATGACCTCGATGTCGGCGATGGGGTCGACCCGCCCGGCCACGTGGATGACGTTTTCGTCTTCAAAGCAGCGGACCACGTTGACGATGGCGTCGGTCTCGCGAATGTGGCTCAAAAACTGATTGCCCAGGCCTTCACCCTTGCTGGCACCGGCCACCAGGCCAGCAATGTCCACAAATTCGACGATGGCCGGCACCACGCGTTCGGGCTTGACGATCTCGCTCAGCTTGTTCAAGCGCGGGTCGGGCAATTCCACCACGCCCACGTTGGGCTCAATCGTGCAAAACGGATAGTTCTCGGCGGCAATGCCGGCTTTGGTCAGGGCATTGAAGAGCGTGGACTTGCCCACGTTGGGCAGGCCGACGATGCCGCACTTGAGACTCATGGAAGGCTTTCGTTTCGGGAACAGAGAACCTGGGATTTTCCTACACTGCGCCCATGAGCACCCACCACGATCTGATTCGGCCCCAACTCAAGGACCTGGGCGGCGGTTTTCAGGTTCGTCGCCTCTTGCCCAGTGTCCAGCATCCAGCGGTGGGCCCATTCGTGTTTTTTGATCACTTCGGGCCGGTGGACATCGCACCCGATGGTCGGCACGATGTGCGGCCGCACCCGCACATCGGGCTGGCCACGGTGACCTACCTGTTGGAAGGCGCCATGCAGCACGCCGACTCCACCGGAGCCGTGCAAAGGATAGAGCCCGGTGCCATCAACTGGATGACGGCAGGGCGGGGAGTGGTGCACTCTGAACGAATGCCACCCAATTCGAAAGGTAGCTCCTGTCGCAACCACGGCTTGCAGCTTTGGGTGGCGCTGCCGCAGGCGGACGAGGAGATGGAACCCTGCTTTGCGCACACGCCGCAGGCCTTGATTCCGGCCATGGAGATCGGCGGGGCGCGTGTTCGGGTGTTGGTCGGTGGCGCCTACGGCCTGACTTCACCCGTGGCTACACACTCTCCCACCTTGTTTCTGGACATCGAGATGGCGGCCGGCGATGCCTTCCCCTTGCCGCCCGCCAGTCAGCGTGCGATCTACGTGGTGAGCGGCCAGGTGGAGCTTGACGGCGTGGCCGTGCCGGCCCAAACCATGCGGGTCTTGCAGCCACTGGACGAGCCCATGTTGTCGGCCAGTGGCCCGTCGCGCGTGGTGCTGCTGGGTGGTGACCCGCTGGGACCGCGGTTTCTGTGGTGGAACTTTGTTTCGTCGCGCAAGGACCGCCTGGTGAAAGCAGCGGATGACTGGGCTGCGCAGGTCATGGGGCAGGTCCCTGGGGAAACTGAGTTCATTCCCTTGCCTGAGCGGCGGCCAGGGGGCTGAGCCAGACGCTGAAGCACCGTCATTCGTCAGAGTGGAACCTAGAAATTCCAGCTGACGTCGGCCGTTTGCCCCACACGAATCACAGCATCGAAGCCTTCAAGCACGATGGCGTTGACGCCAAAAGTGATGCCACCATCCACGCGGGGATCGGATCGAAAGCCGGCCAGCGTCTCCCCGGGTTCGTTTGAGGTGGTCGCGCTCAGCGGGTCCACGTTGGGGATGCTGCACCGCGTGCAGGGCTTGACCAGGCGCAACCGCACCTTGCCTTGCTCAGTGCTGAGCAGCAATTCCGTGACATGGTCTTCATCAAAAGCTTGCAGCCCGCTGATGACCAGATTGGGCCGAAACCGCTGCATGGTGATGGCGTCCGCACCCCTGGCCGCCAGCCGGGCGTTGAGATCAACCAGCGATGCGGCGTTGGCAACGAGCAGGGGGTAGCCGTCGGCAAAGGCGTTTTCGGCTGCCACCTGACCGGTCCAGGCGGTGTCTGACAGGCGCTGCTGCTCGGGGTCAAATCGCACCAAGCGCAGGCGCTGGCCCAGAAAGTCGCTGAACCATTGCGAAGCCAGGTCGCCCATGTCGTAGGCCTTGACCACGTCGCCCCACACCCGCGCGCGGGTCGGCGCTTCCACCGTATCCAGGCGCAGGTGCAAAGCCAGCATGCCGGGCGCGCGCAACACCAGCTCGCTGGCCCGAAAACTGGGTTGCACCAGCGCCATGCGGGGCAGTTCGCGTTGGGTCAGCATCTCGCCTTCCGCATCCACCACCATCCAGGCGCGGTCGTACTCCAGACCGGTTTCGACCAGCAGCGCCTGGGACAAGCTCACACCACCACAGGACTTGATGGGGTAGACCTGCAGCGCCGACACGTGGCAGATCGATTCGTTCACGGAAGCATTCACCATCGCACCTTTGGCATGACCCTGACCGCTGTAGGCCACCGATTGTGCATGGGGGTGCTCCCTACAATCGGCGGATGAGTGCACATGACGTCCTGGTGCGCGGCGCCGGTGCCGTGGGGTTGGCAGCAGCTTTGTCCTTGGCTCGCCAAGGGCTGCGGGTGGCGCTTTTGACCGATCAGGCCCCGATGGGCTCGCAGCCTGATGTGCGGGCCTACGCCCTCAATGCCGCCAGCGTCAGCTTGCTGCAACAACTGAAGGTCTGGGACGCGATGGCGCCGGACGCGCGCACGCCGGTGCACGACATGCACATCGAAGGCGACGCGCTGGGGGCAAGCCTCGATTTTTCGGCCTGGAGCCAAGGTCTGTCGGAGCTGGCTTGGATCGTGGACGCCGCTGAACTGGAGCGGGCCTTGAATGCGGCCGCCGACTTTGCCCCTCATCTGCAACGGGTGCCAACCGCTGTGCCAGCGCCGCTGGTGGTGCTGGCGGAAGGCAAAGACTCGGCCACCCGGGAACAGCTCGGTGTACGCCTGTCGCGCCACGCTTATGGGCACCGTGCCGTGGCGGCAAGACTGACCACGAATCTGGGCCATGCAGGCCTGGCCCGGCAGTGGTTTCGCAGCCCCGACATCCTGGCCCTGCTGCCGCTGGATCGTCCGCAGGCGGGCCATGGGTATGGCTTGGTCTGGTCGGTGCCGAACGAGCAAGCCGACCACCTGATGGCATTGCCGCAGAAGGAATTTGAACGGGCGCTGATGGACGCCACCGCTGGCGCAGCGGGTGACTTGGTTTTGTGCAGCCCGCGCGCCCAGTGGCCACTGTCCCTGGCCCAGGCCGAGGCCGTGCACGGAGCCGGTTGGGTGCTGGTGGGTGATGCAGCGCATGTGGTGCACCCGCTGGCTGGGCAGGGGCTCAACCTGGGCCTGGCCGATGTTCAGGCCCTGGCCGAAGTGCTGCAGGCGCGCGAATCGTGGCGGGCCCTGGGCGACCCCAAGCTGGGTGAACGCTATGCCCGCCGGCGGCGTGCCGCTACACAAGCGATGGCTGGGGTGACAGACGCGCTTTGGCACTTGTTTGCCCACCCCGCACCCTTGACCAAGGAACTCCGCAACCGCGGATTGAGTCTGCTCAACCAACTGCCGCCACTCAAGCGCCTGCTCACCAGCCGCGCCTTGGGCGGCTGAAAACGCCAGGATTTCTCCCATGTTTTTACGATTTCGCGCCTTCACCACGGCTCTGGCACTGATGCTGGCCGCGCTGTTTCCGGCACAGGCTCAAGAAGCGCAGATCCGCAAGGCCTTGGCCGAGCGCCTGCCCCAGTTGCCCAAGATCGACGAGGTGACACGCACGCCGATTCCAGGCTTGTGGGAGGTTCGCTACGGCGGCATCGAACTGCTCTACAGCGACGACAAAGGTGACTTCATCTTCGTCAACGGGTCGATGGTGGACACCAAGACACGCACCGACCTGACCGAAGCACGAACCGAAAAGCTGTTGGCGTTGGACTTCAACAAGCTGCCGCTGAAGGACGCGATGGTTTTCCGCCAGGGCAAGGGCAGCCGCAAGATGGCGGTCTTTGAAGACCCCAATTGCGGCTATTGCAAGCGCTTTGAAGGCGATATTGCGGCCTTGAAAGACGTCACCATCTACTTGTTTCTGGTGCCCATCCTGGGGCCCGACTCGCAGGTGAAATCGCGCGACATCTGGTGCGCCAAAGACGCAGCCAAGGCCTGGCGGTCGTGGATGCTCGAAAACGTTGCACCACCCAAGGCGGCAGACAAGTGCGACGCCTCGGTCCTGGAGCGCAATGTGGCTTTCGCCAAAACCCACCGCATCACCGGCACGCCCACAGTTTTCTTTGAAGATGGCGTGCGCAAGCCGGGCGCCATACCGGGCGATCTGGTGGAAAAGCTGCTGGTCGCAGCTGCCAAGAAGTAGATTCAGCCTGCGACGGCGCTGCTGGGTCAGCGGACAATCCTGACATGAACACCGTTTCGGCCGTACAGCCCCTCGACTCCTGGTCGGTACCCGCGCGCCTGGGCTACCTGGGCCTGATTCCCTTTGTGCTCGGTGCAGCCCTGGTGTGGATCGTGCGCGCCGACGTACACGCCTATGTGGCGCTGGCCTTGTCCACTTACGCAGCGCTGATCCTCAGCTTTCTGGGCGCCATCCACTGGGGGCTGGCCATGCGGCAACCGTTCGCGCCCACCGCCGTCTGGCTGTGGGGCGTGGTACCGGCTTTGGTGGCCTGGCCTGCGGCGGTGATGCCGCCAGACGCGGGCCTGGTGATTCACGGGTTGATGTTGTTGGTCTGCTATGCGGTTGACCGGCGCTGGTACCCCGCCCAAGGCGTCGCGTCCTGGTTGACCTTGCGCTTTCGCCTGAGCACGGTGGCTGCCCTGGCTTGTTTCCTTGGTGCCGCCGGCTCTTGAGTGGCCTGATCGCGTGAGCGCGGTCTCTCGGCTGCGACGCGCACAGGTGGCAGGCCTGGGTCTGCTGGTGCTGCTGACCCACCTGTGGCTGGCTGAGCACGGTTTGCCCGCGCGCCTGGGTGAAGGTGATGCTGACACGGCGCCGCGTCGGCTTGACGTCACCTTTGTGCGCCAACTGCAGCAACAAGCGCCGCCGCCCGCCGCTGCGCCCTTGCCCCCTTCGGTCAAACGCATGGTTGCCGTTGCGCCGGCCCAGGCAGCCTCTGCCGCCCCGGCGCTGGACCCCACGCCAGCCGCTGTGGTGGCTGCACTGGCCGAGCCGGCCGCTCTGCCCGCCGCGCTTGCCGCCGCCGAGTCACCACCGCTCCCGACGGCATCTCAGCTGGAGGCGCAAGCCGCCTCAGGCATCGTGGGCGAGCTGCGGCCCTCGGTGCCATTCGAGTGGCCGCCCTCAACACGGCTGACCTACACCTTGACTGGCAACTACCAAGGGCCGGTCGAAGGTCAGGCGCAAGTCGAGTGGCTGCGCTCTGGTTCGCGTTATCAGGTGCACCTCAACGTGTCGGTCGGCCCGGCATTTGCGCCTCTGCTCAGCCGACGGATCACCAGTGACGGTGAGATCACCGAGCTGGGACTGGTGCCGAGCCGGTATGACGAAGAGACCAAAGTCGTCCTGCGCGACCCGCGGCGCCTGACGATCTGGCTTGACAAGGACCGCGTTCGGCTGCCGGGCGGATCTGAACATCCCCGGCCAGCCGGGGTTCAAGACAGCGCCAGCCAGTTTGTGCAGATGACCTGGCTCTTCACCACACAGCCTGACTGGTTGCAGGCCGGTCGCAAGATCGACATGCCGCTGGCACTGCCGCGCCGGCTACAGATGTGGCAGTACGAAGTGCTGCAGGCTGAAACGCTGCAGACCCCAGCCGGCGCCGTGCAGGCGGTGCATGTCAAGCCGCGCACGGATGCCGCAACCGGCAACGACCTGGCGGCCGAATTCTGGGTGGCGCCCAGCCTTCAATACCTGCCGGTTCGCATTGTGATTCGACAAGACGCGAACACCTTTGTCGACCTGCTGATCGACCGGCTGCCTCAGCAAGCCCAAGCCGAGCGTCGGTGAGCCGTTGACACACAGGGTGCAGCGAATGCGCTGCTGCTCGTCACTCTGACGGGAAGCGAGCCGCGAAAGCCGATGCGGCGGCCTGGCCGCGAGCGGCAGCCAACAGCTTGGCCGCCTGGGCGAACAGGAGCTGCAGTTCCTGCAGGGTCTGGGCGCGTTCCATGCGCACCGCCAGCGATTCCGCGCCAGGCCCGAGGGCATCATTGAGCGCGCGAACCGCAGCGCGGCGCATTTCATCGACCTGGATCGCGGGGCTGGGCACGGCCGCGGGGCTCGCGGGGGCTGCAGTGACGGGGCCGTTTCGCACCGTTTCGCCAACGGCTTCAATGAAGCCCTGTTCAGAGAGCGACTGCAGGCACTCGTCCGCTTGTTGCGTCACCAAAGCCCGCAGGTCGTCCGCGTCGCGCTTGCCGTCAACCAGGATCAGCATGTTGCGAATGCGCGGCGCCAGACGATGGGCTCGCGTCTCGACCTCAGCCAAGCCCTTGGCAGTCTTGCGATAAATGGTGGGCATACAGAGCGATTTGCCGACGGATCAAGCTTGAAAGGCTGCTGCGTTCTAGCTGACGCGTTTACGGCTCCCTGTGAGACCTACCAGCTTAACCTGTACGGAGGGCCAGGATAGGCTGGGAAATCCCACAGCTTGCACACTTATAGTGATTGAATTCTGCAGGAGAACCCCATGACCGAAGCCCTTGTTCTCACCGACGTAAAAGGCGATACCGAACGCCGCGTCGGTCTGATCACGCTCTATCGCCCCAAACAACTCAATGCGCTGAATGACCCCTTGATGGACCAATTGGGCGCGGCGTTGCTGGCCTTCGATGGCGATCCCGCCATTGGCTGCATCGTGATCACGGGCAACGAAAAGGCCTTTGCTGCGGGTGCCGACATCTCCGCCATGGCGCAGAAGACCTACATGGAGGCCTACCGTGGTGACTTCATCAGCCGCAATTGGGAAACCATTCGCCAGGTGCGCAAACCGGTGATTGCCGCGGTGGCAGGCTTTGCGCTGGGCGGAGGATGCGAGCTGGCGATGATGTGTGACTTCATCATCGCCGCGGACAACGCCAAGTTTGGGCAACCCGAGATCAAGATCGGGATCATCCCAGGTGCGGGTGGCACCCAGCGTCTGCCGCGCGCGGTGGGCAAAGCCAAGGCCATGGACATGGTGCTGACGGGCCGCATGATGGACGCCGCCGAAGCTGAGCGAGCCGGGTTGGTTTCACGCGTGGTGCCCGCCGATCGCTTGATGGCCGAAACCCTGGCAGCTGCAGAGCTGATCTGCGCTCTTGGTGAACCCAGTGTTCAGATGGCCAAAGAGTGTGTCAACCGGGCCTTTGAATCAGGCTTGTCTGATGGGGTCAGCTACGAGCGCCGCCTCTTCCATTCGCTGTTTGCCACGCTGGATCAAAAAGAAGGCATGGATGCGTTTCTCAACAAGCGCAAACCTGTTTTCCGGCATGGCTGAGCGGCCCTCGGCATGATTTCAAGAGTTTGATCATTCGCGTTTCGAGAATGGTGACTTCAGTGTCCGGTGCTTTTTCGTCATCAGGGAGAACCCTAGAGTTCAGCCCATGGACGACGCCGGTCAAACATCCACCGACGGGTCCCTCACCCCCAACGGATGACTTGAAGGAACGCAATGAACTCGATCAATCGCCTTGTTTACCCCGTGGTGGCCATGCTCTCGCTGGCCGCGACCGTGGCAGCCCATGCCGAAAGCCCAACCGTCGATACCAGCGCCACCCAGGCCTGGAGCCAAACCACCACCCGGGCCCAGGTGCAAGCTGAACTGGCTCAGGCTCGCCTGGACGGCAGCATGAAGGTCTACTCCATCAGCTACAACCCGCTGACGGTCGCCCGGACCACCACCACCCGTGAAGCCGTGCGTGCACAGGCTCGGGTTGAGCGCAGCGTGAGCCCCACGGCCATCATGGTGGGCGAAGACAGCGGTTCGTTCTATCTGGCGCAACTGCCCGTAGCGCGTGACAGCAGCCACGTGTTGGCCAAGTCGAGCCGCTGAGGTTCAGCCCGCCAAAGGGCCGCCAGCAGGCCAGCGGTCAGGGCGTGAGCCAGACGGCGCCGGCCTCGTCAAACCGGGCCCGACGGTGGCCGCTGGGGTGCAGCTCCAGCCAGTCCACCGACCGAATCTGAGCCGCGAGCACTGCAAAGTGTTCGCGGCTTTCCCTTTTGGGCAGTGTTGAATCGAACGGGCTGCCTGGCGGCAGGGGCGACAGGTAGTCCTGTGCAGCCGGTGTCAGCTTCAGTTGAGCCCATCGCGACGAAACCCGCAAGCCCGATGTTTGCAGCGTCAGAGCCACCTTCAGACGCACCTGCCAGCCCAAGGCTGCCGACCACAGCACCAGCGTGGCCAGCGGGTGGCTCGCCAACTGAGCCGCTTTGGGGCTGCGGCTGTCGGTGTACATCAGCAGCGTTTTGGTGTCGGCTTCAAGATCTCGCAGCACCACCGACCGGGCATCGGCTGCTTCGCCGTCAACCGTGGCCAGCACGGCCACGCGCCACGGGTGCTGTTTGGCGCGAACGGCCGCAGCCAGCTCTTGCCAAATCGCCGGCTCGATCTGGGACAACAGGTCCAGGCGAGCGGGGGGCATGGTTGTTCAGCCTTCGTGCCGCAGGGCAGGGAACAGGATCACGTCGCGGATGCTGGGGCTGTCGGTGATCAGCATCATCAAGCGGTCGATGCCAATGCCACAGCCGCCCGCGGGCGGCATGCCGTACTCCAGTGCGCGGATGAAATCGGCGTCGTAGTACATGGCTTCTTCGTCGCCGGCTTCCTTGTTGGACGCCTGGGCCTGGAAGCGTGCGGCTTGGTCTTCGGCGTCGTTGAGTTCGCTGAAACCGTTGGCGTATTCGCGGCCGGTGATGAAGAGCTCGAAGCGCTCGGTGATGGCCGGATTGGTGTCGGATGCGCGGGCCAAAGGACTGACTTCAACCGGGTAATCGGTGATGAAGGTGGGCTGCCACAGCTTGGATTCAACTTCGGCTTCGAACAGGCCGAACTGCAGTTCGGGCAGCTTCCAGTGGGCGGGGGCCTCTTCACCGGCAGCTTTCAGGCGGCTGCGCAGCAACTCGGCGTCGTCGGTCTGGGCCAAGGTCAGGCCGGCATGGGCCACCAGCGACTCGCGCACACTCAAACGGGTGAAGGGCTGGTCCAGATGCACCGCTTGGCCAGCGTAGGTCACTGCCGCCGAACCCGTGGCAGCCCGCGCGGCGTGGCGCAGCACGGCCTCGGTGAAGTCCATCAGGTCGTGGTGCGTCCAGTAGGCCGCATAAAACTCCATCATCGTGAATTCGGGGTTGTGCCGAACGCTGATGCCTTCGTTGCGGAAGTTGCGGTTGATCTCGAACACCCGCTCAAAGCCACCCACCAACAAGCGCTTCAGGTAGAGCTCGGGCGCAATGCGCAAGAACATCTGCTGGTCCAGCGCGTTGTGGTGGGTCACAAAAGGCTTGGCGTTGGCACCACCCGGAATGGGGTGCAGCATCGGCGTTTCAACTTCCAAAAAGCCGTGCTCGACCATGAAGTTGCGGATCGAGCTGACGGCCTTGCTGCGCGCCACAAAACGGGCACGCGCGGCCTCGTCGGTGATCAAATCCACATAGCGCTGGCGGTACTTCTGCTCCTGGTCCGTCATGCCGTGGAACTTGTCCGGCAAAGGCCGCAGGCTCTTGGTCAGCAAGCGCACACGGGTGGCCTTGACCGAGAGTTCGCCAGTCTTGGTGCGAAAGAGAACGCCCTCGCAACCCAAGATGTCGCCCAGGTCGCCATGCTTGAAAGCCGACAGCGCTTCGGGGCCGACGGCATCTTGCGTGATGTAGAGCTGGATGCGCCCGGTGGCGTCTTGCAGCGTGCCAAAGCAGGCCTTGCCCATCACGCGTTTGAGCATCAAGCGCCCGGCCACGGTGACGGCGATGGCCTGCGGCTCCAGTTCGGTGTTCTCGACCTGGCCGTACTGGTGGTGCAGATCCGCCGCGTGGTGTTTGGGTTTGAAGTCGTTGGGGAAGGCCACGCCTTGCTGGCGCAGCACCTGCAGCTTTTCGCGCCGTTCGGTGATCAGCGCGTTTTCACTGGGGGCGCTGGCCGGGGTGGCGCTGGCGTCAAAGGGGGGAGTGGTGTCGCTCATCTTCAACCTGTTGTTTCTGCTTGAATTTTAGGCGCAGCCGTAGAATTGCCTGCTGCATGAATCCCACAGTCGCACCGGGCGTCCCGCCTGACAGCTTTATTGCCGCCGCTTTGAACCTGCCCATTTCCAATCGACCCATCCGCTTTGCCTTGGTGGGTTGCGGCCGCATCTCTGCCAACCACATCCAGGCTCTGCAGCAGCACCGCGAGCGTGCGCAACTGGTGGCCGTGTGCGATAACCGCCCTCAGGCCCTGCAAGCCGCGATGGCCGCCACCGGCGCGCCGGGTTTTGCTTCGCTGGAGGCCTTGCTGGCCAGCAGCGACGCCGACATCGTGACCTTGGCCACCCCCAGTGGCCTGCACCCCTTGCAAGCCATGCAGGTGGCCGCCACCGGCCGCCATGTGTTGAGCGAAAAACCCATGGCCACCAAATGGGACGATGGCATGGCCATGGTGCGGGCCTGCCGCGATGCGGGCGTGAAGCTGTTTGTGGTGAAACAAAACCGCCTCAACGCCACCATGCAGTTGCTCAAGACCGCGGTGGACCAGGGCCGCTTTGGCCGCATTCACATGGTCACTGTCAATGTCTTCTGGACACGACCTCAAAGCTACTACGACGATGCCCCCTGGCGCGGCCGTTGGGACATGGATGGCGGCGCCTTTCTCAACCAGGCCAGCCACTACGTGGACATGGTGGACTGGCTGGTGGGCCCGGTGGACAGCGTGCACGCCTACACCGCCACCTTGGCGCGGGCCATTGAGGCCGAAGACACCGGCGTGATGAGCCTGCGCCTGCGCAGCGGCGGTTTGGCCAGCATCAACGTGACCATGCTCACGCACGGCAAAAATTTCGAAGGCAGCATCACGATCCTGGGCGAGCGTGGCACCGTGCGCATTGGCGGCGTGGCCGTCAACCGGGTTGACCACTGGGAGTTCGACACCGCCTTGCCTGAAGACGCTGCCGTGCACGACGCCAGCTACGCCACGCCCTCGGTCTACGGCTTTGGCCACCCGCTGTACTACGACAACGTGATCGCCACACTGCGTGGCGAAAAGCATGCCGAGGTGGATGGCTACGAAGGCCTGCGCTCGCTGGAAGTGATCATCGCCGCCTACCGCAGCGCACGCGACGGCACCCGCGTGGGTCTGCCGCTGGTTTTCTAAGGCGAGCCGGGTCGGTGTCTGTCTCCATGTCTGCAACGTCATCCGTCCACCCCAGCGCCATCGTTGACGACGGCGCGCAGCTCGGTGAAGGCACCCGGGTGTGGCACTTTGCGCATGTCAGCGCCGGGGCTCGCATCGGCCGCGCTTGCTCCTTGGGGCAGGGCGTTTATGTGGGCAACGACGTTCACATCGGCCACAACGTCAAGATTCAGAACAACGTCTCCGTATACGACGCCGTGACGCTGGAAGACGACGTTTTTTGTGGCCCCAGCATGGTCTTCACCAATGTGCACAACCCGCGCTCAGAAGTGGTGCGCAAAAACGAATACCGGCGCACGCTGGTGCGGCGGGGCGCCACACTGGGCGCCAACTGCACCATCGTTTGTGGCACCACCGTGGGCGAGTACGCCTTTGTTGGCGCAGGCGCGGTTGTCAGCCGCGACGTGCCGGCCTTTGCGTTGGTGGTGGGCGTCCCGGCGCGGCGCATCGGCTGGATGAGCCGCCATGGTGAGCGCCTGCAACTGCCCGCGTCGGGCCAGGCCGAGGCCACGTGCCCCGCCACTGGCGAAACCTACCGCCTGGACGGCCACACCTTGACCCTATGCAATTCACCGACCTGAAGACCCAATACACGGCGCTGAAAACCAGCGTTGATGCGCGCATCCAGCGCGTGCTGGACCACGGCCAGTACATCCTGGGGCCCGAAGTCGCCGAGCTTGAAGGCCAGTTGGCAGCCTTCACCGGCAGCCGGCATTGCATCACCGTGGCCAGTGGAACCGAAGCCTTGTTGATAGCCTTGATGGCGCTCGACATCCAGCCGGGTGATGAAGTCATCACCTCGCCCTTCACCTTTGCCGCCACCGCCGAAATGATCGTGCTGGCTGGCGCCAAGCCGGTGTTTGTGGATGTGGAGGCTGACACCGCGAACATCGACGCTTCCTTGATCGAAGCCAAGGTGACGAAGCGCACGCGGGCGATCATGCCGGTCAGCCTGTACGGGCAGGTGCCCGACATGGCGGCCATCAACGCGGTGGCCGCACGCCATGGCCTCGCGGTGATCGAAGACGCGGCGCAGAGTTTTGGCGCGCTGTTCCAGGGCCGCCGTTCCTGCGCCCTGTCGACCTTCGGTGCCACCAGCTTTTTCCCCAGCAAGCCCTTGGGCTGTTATGGCGATGGCGGCGCGCTGTTCACCGACGACGACCGCCTGGCCCAAGCCGCGCGTGAGATCCGCGTGCACGGCCAAAGTGGCCGCTATCACCACACCCGCGTGGGCGTGGGTGGCCGGCTCGACACCATGCAGGCGGCGGTGTTGCTGGCCAAGATGGAGCGGTTTGAATGGGAACTGGAGCAGCGCGCAGCCATCGGCGCACGCTACCAGCAGCTGTTGGCGGGTATCGAACAGGTCACCGTGCGGCCTGACCGCAACTCGGTCTACGCCCAGTTCACGGTGATGGTGGACCAGCGAGCCCAGGTTCAAGCCCTGCTCAAAGAAGCCGGCGTGCCTACAGCGGTGCACTACCCCAAGCCCCTCAACCTGCAACCCGCCTACGCGGCGCATTGCTGCCCCGAGTGCTGCCCGGTCAGCAGCAACTTGGCCGCACGCGTGCTGAGTTTGCCCATGAGCGCTGACCTCAGCGCTGCCGACCAGGACCGCGTGGTGCAAGCCCTGAAGCGGGCCGTCAGTCAGGCCGTCGGTCAGGCCGTCAGTCAGGCCGTCAATCAGGCAGTCGGCCAGGCGGTGGCGTGAGCCACCGGCCCTGTGTGGTCTGCGCTACGCCCGCACCCATGCTGCAGTTCCACAAAGATGGCTACGACATGGTGGCCTGCAAGGCCTGCGGCTGTCTGTATGTGGGTCAGGACCCGGCGCAGATCGACTTCGATGCGCTTTATGGCCAGGCCTATTACACCGGCGGCAGCGACGCGGTGTTTGCCGACTACGTGGGCCAGGAGGCCGCGCGCCGCGCCCACGCCCGGCGCAAGCTGGCGGTCTTGCGCCACCTGCCCCCGCGCATTGCCCACCAGGGCCGCTTGCTCGATGTGGGTTGCGCGGCCGGCTTCTTCTTGGCCGAAGCCCGCGCGCACTACAACGTGCAAGGCGTGGAGCTGTCGAGCTGGAGTTCAGCCTATGCCCGCGAGCGCCTGGGTCTGCCTGTCCACACCGGGACCTTGCACAGCGCAGCCTTGCCCAGCGACCACTTTGACGTGGTGACGCTGTGGGATGTGATCGAACACGTTCCTGACCCCGTGCCCTTGTTGACCGAAGCCGCACGGGTGCTCAAACCGGGTGGCCGACTGGTGCTGACCACTGGTGACTGGGGCAGCCGCTACGCACAGCGGCGCGGCGAGCAATGGCACTTGATGACGCCCCCCTGGCACCTGACCATGTTCAGCCGTGCCACGCTGGCTGTTGCAGCCCGGCGCGCGGGCCTGGCGAGTGTGGGCTGCAGGAGTGAAGGTGTGGCTGGCGACGGACGCCTGTGGCGCAACCGCCCGGCCCTGGTGCTGTCGCGCCTTTTGGGTTGGGGCGACATCGTTCGGTTGACGCTGCAAAAGTAGCGGTCGGACCTTGAGCCTAAAACCCACCGAGCCTTCAGCAGCCGGGCCGGTGTCGCCCCGCGCGGGCCACCCGCCACGGGTGCCATCCGCACCTGATCCCGTCGGCCCACCCGATGGTGTTGCCAAGGGCACCTTGATCAATCTGGTGACGCGCCTGCTGGGCGTGGCTGCGGTGTTGGGCATCACCGCGATCACCGCACGCCTGTCCACCCAGGCCCAAGGCACCTTCGCCATCTTCACCAGCATCGAGGGCGTGCTGCTGGCGCTGTTCTCGGGCTTTGGCATCGCGCTGGCGCGCCGCCTGTCCCACCATGGTCAATCGCCCACCGGCCTGGTCTCGGCGATGGTGCTGACCTGCCTGGCACTGGGCGGCTTGGCTGCTGCGGCGCTGTGGGGTTTGTCGGCCATGGGTCCGCCGGCCTACCAGTGGTTGTGGCTGCTCGCGCTGGCGGCGCCTTTGTTGCTGGTGGCGCCCAACCTTGCCGGCTGGTGGCTCGGGCAGGGCCGCATGGCGCCCATGGCCCGGGTGTCCTTGGCTCCGCCTTGCATCACGCTGGCCTTGCTCAGCGGCCTGTGGGCATGGGGCGCCTTGGCGCAGGCCGGTGTGCCGCTGGTGCTGACGGCCTGGGTGGTGGCCAAGGTGGGCGTAGCCTTGGCCTTGCTGTGGGTGTTCTGGCGCGCTGCGCGTTTGGGCAAACCCGACTTCGTGGCATTGCGGACGGAGCTGCCCTTCATCGCCACCATTGGCGTGACCAACCTGATCGGCTTGCTCAACTACCGCGTGGGCCTTTTTGTGGTGGAGCGTTCCCTGGGCCTGTCGGCCACCGGTGTGTACTCGATCGCCGTGGTGGTGGCGGAATTGCTGTGGTTTGTGTCGGGCTCTTTGACCCAAACCGTGTACGGCCGCATCGGCACGCCCGACGCCACGCGCGCCGCAGCCACCACCTTGCGGGTGGTGCAGCTGAGCCTGGCGGCCTTGTTGGTGGCTGCGCCGCTGTTGTGGTTGTTGGCCGCTGCGGTGGTGCCTTGGGCCTTGGGGGCGGTCTATGCCGACAGCCTGTGGCCCTTGGCCGTGCTGCTGCCGGGTGCGCTGCTGTTTGGGGGCGCCTCAGCGCTGTCGGCCTACTTCACCAACCACGCGGGGCGACCGCAGGTGCCGGCCCAGGTGGCGTTGCTGTCGCTGTTGCTCAATGCGAGCTTGGCGTTGGTGTTGGTTCCGGTGCTGGGCACGGTGGGCGTGGCGCTGGCCGCTTCGCTGTCGTATGGGGCCAGTGTGCTGATCCTGGCCTGGCGTTTTGCACGCCATGCTGGTTTGCCTTTGGGCCGGGTGTTCTGGCCCCAGGCCCAGTTGCAGGCGGATTTGAAGACACTCTGGCCCGGGCGGCGGCGGTGAAATGAGCCTGCCCCTGCCAATCGCAGTGTGTCCAGCGCCCCACCGAGTGCGCGGACCGGCCAACGCCCGGGCGCTAGCATTCGGTTTCCGGCAGATGCCCGGCGCCACAGGAAACCCATGACCCGCACCCTCAATCTGCTCTTGACCTGCTGGGTGCTTTGGGCCTGGGTGCCGATGCAAGCCCTGGCTCAGCCCCAAGCTCAGCTGGCCACGGTGTCGGTGCCGATCGATCGCACCTTGGTCCAATTGCCTGTTCCTGCCGGTTTTGCGGACCCCACGCGGGTCTTGCCGCAGATGCGCCAGTTGGGTGAGCGCATGACGCCGGCCACCAACCGCCTGCTGGCCATTTTCATGGCGCAGACCGACATCGACAGCTCGCTGGCGGGCCAACAGCCGGCCATGTCGCGCTACTTCATGGCGCAGACTCTGCGTCAGACCGAGACCAGCCAGATATCCGAAGGCGAATTTGGCCAGGTCAAGACCATGCTGCGGCAGCAGTACCAGAGCCTGCTGAAGCAGATTGGGCCCAAGGTGCAAGGCGAACTGGACCGTGCCGCGCGCGAGATCGGCCAGGATGCCGGGCAAGAGTCCTTGTCACTGAAGACCGGCGAACTCAAGGGGCTGGAGGTGTTTGACGAGCGCGCCGGGTCCATCAGCTTGCTGGCGGCCACCCAGTACCAGGTGCAGGTGGGTGACCGTGTGAACGAAGTGCCCATGGCCATGGGCATCACCACCGCGGTCATCAAGGGCAAGCTGGTCTACTTCTATGCCTACTCTGTCTACCGTGGTGCCGCCGATCTGGAATGGGTACGCAGCGTCACCCGCGACTGGCTGCCCTTGGCAGTCAGCAGCAACCAACCGTGATGCGCGCTTGGCTCCAGGGCTGGTGGCGCTTGCTGACAGCGCCGCGCATGCTGTACGGCTGGCGTGCGGCCAGCGGCGACTGGCTGGTGCACACCCGCGTCAGCACCAGCACGCGTGTCGAGTGCCCCCAGCACTTGCAGATGGCCGACCATGTGTACGTGGGCCACTTCAACCTGCTGGACGCTTCGGGTGGACTGAGGCTGGACGAAGGCGTGCAGGTCACCACCCACTGCGCCTTGCTGACGCACTCCAGCCACCAGTCGCTGCGCTTGGCAGGCCGCGGTTATTGGGGTGCAGAACAACCGCCGGGCTTTGTGCGCACAGCCACCCACATAGGCGCCTACACCTTTATTGGCCCACACAGCGTGGTGGCACCGGGCAGCCGCGTGGGCAAGGGCGTTTTGGTGCGAGCATTTAGTTATGTCAGTGGCGAGGTGCCTGACTTCGCCATCGTCGCCGGCCAGCCGGCCCGCGTGGTGGGCGACACCCGCGCGGTGGACGGGCCCTGGTTGGACGCCCACCCTGACTTGCGTGCCAACTACGACAGCTGGACGCAAGGCCTGGGCACCGCGCGCCGCCTGCCATGACCCTGAGACTGGTTCTCTGGGGTGACGGTGACAGCCCGCACCTGCTGAAGTGGGCGCGGGGTCTGGCGGCCAGGCCCGACATCGAGCTGTGGGCCGCGTCCAGCCGCGGCTTTCTGCCCGGCTTTGAGACTTGCGTGCCCGCCCATCGCCGCTTGGCGCTGAACACCCAACCACAAACCGCCGGCGGCAATGTGGGCCTCTTGCGCCAGCTGCCCAAGCTGGTGCGCTGGCTCAAGCAGGCAGATGCCCAGTGGGTGCATGCCCACTACCTCACCTCGCACGGCACGCTGGCCTGGCTGGCACGCGGCGTCTACGGCCTGCGCGCCCAGGTGGTGGGTTCGGCCTGGGGCAGTGACATCCTGGACACGCCCCAGCACAGCGCATGGGTGCGCATGGTCACAGGCCGCGTGTTGCGCGCCTGTGCACTGACCACCAGCGACTCCGAATTCATGGCCCAGCGCATGCGCAGCATGGGCGCCCGTGAAGTGATGGTCTTTCCGTTTGGGCTGGAAGCCATGCCCGCGGCCGCCGCCAACAAGGATCAAAACTTGTTCTTCGCCAACCGGGGTCTGGAGCCGCTGTACGAGCCTGCACGCGTGCTGCAACAGTTTGCCGCGCTGGCCGGTCCGCAGGGCCGCTTGGTGGTGGCCAATGATGGCTCGATGCGATCAGAGCTGGAACAACTGGCAATCCAGGACGGCTTGCGAGACCGGGTGCACTTTGTTGGCCGTTTGGACAGCGCTGCCCAATCGCGGCTGTACGACCAGGCCCGCTGGTACCTGAGCCTGCCGCGCACGGATTCGGTCTCGGTATCGGTGCTGGAGGCCATGGCTCACGGTTGTGTACCGATTCTGTCGGACCTGCCAGCCAACCGGGAGCTGGTGCACGACGGCGACAACGGCTTGATTGTTCCCGCAGGCCAACTCCTGCCCGCTGCGGCCTTGCAAGCTGTGGCCGACAAGGCCGACACGGTGGCCGCGCGCAACCGCCAGTGGGTGGCCCACAACGCCCTGTTCGAGCCCAGCCTGGCGAAGTTCGTCACGCGCCTGAAGGCCCTCAGTTGAACATCCTCTACATCAACCACTACGCCGGCAGCCCGGCGCTGGGCATGGAGTACCGGCCCTATTACCTGGCGCGTGAGTGGGTGCGCGCCGGCCACCGGGTGCAAATGCTGGCCGCCAGCCATTCGCATGTTCGAGCCCGCCAGCCGGCGCCGGGCGACGATGTCATCGGTGGCATTGCCTACCGCTGGTACCCCACACCAACTTATGCCGGCAATGGCCTGGGCCGGGTGAAGAACATCTTGGCCTTCTTGCGCCAGGTGTGGGCCGACACCCGCCACTGGGTGGACCACTTCCGGCCCGATGTGGTCATCGCTTCCAGCACCTACCCGATGGACATCTGGGTGGCCCGGCGCTTGGCACGGCGGGCGCGCGCCAAGCTGGTTTTTGAGGTGCACGACCTGTGGCCGCTGAGCCCCATCGAGTTGTCGGGCATGTCACCGCGCCACCCGTTTGCGCTGCTGTGCCAGGCCGCAGAAAACGCGGCCTACCGCGACGCCGACGTGGTGGTCAGCATGTTGCCCAAGGTGCAAGCACACATGGCCAGCCATGGGCTGGACTTGCGCAAACTGCACATCGTGCCCAACGGCATCACGCTGGACGAGTGGCAAGGCGATGCGGCCCCCTTGCGCGAAGACGTGGCGCAGGCTTTGGCAGCAGCTCGCGCCAGCGGTGCCACCGTGGTGGGCTACGCGGGGTCGATGGGCTTGCCCAATGCCTTGGACAACTTGCTGCACGCAGCGGCGCTGCTGAAGGATCAGCCACTGCAGTTGGTGCTGGTTGGCAGCGGTCATGAACAGGCGCGCTTGATGCAGCGTGCGCAATCAGAGGGCTTGAAGCAGGTAAGTTTCCTGCCACCCATACCCAAATCGCAGGTGCCCAGCTTCCTGGCCGGGGTGGACATCGCCTTCATTGGCTGGCAGCGTGTGCCCATCTACCGCTTTGGCATTGCGCCCAACAAGCTGATGGACTACATGATGGCGCGTTGCGCCGTGCTGCACGCTGTGGAGGCCGGCAACGACCCCGTGGCCGAGGCGGCGGCTGGACTGACCGTGGCGCCCGAATCGCCAGCGGCCGTGGCTCAAGGTCTGTTGGCCTTGGCTGCCCTGCCTACCCAGGAGCGCCGCGCGATGGGCGAGCGCGGTCGCCAGTTCGTGTTGGCCCACCACACCTACCCCGTGCTGGCCCAACGCTTTCTGGATGCTGTCGCATGAACCAGCCCGACCCAGGCGCCCACGAGGCCCAAGCCGTGGCCGAGCGCTATGCGCGACGCAACCAAGCTGTGCCCAGCGACCGCTACAGCATCCTGCGCCCCGAGGTCTGGCAGATGCTGCAAGAGCGACAACGCGGCCTGCTGCAGATGATGGTGCAGGAAGGCTGCGTCGACTTGCCTGCGGTGCATGCCGTTGAAGTGGGTTGTGGCACCGGTGGCAACCTGCTGGATCTGCTGCGCATGGGCTTCTTGCCCCAACATCTGCAGGGGCTGGAGCTGCTGCCCCAGCGCTATGAGCAAGCCCGCCTCATCCTGCCCAGCGCGCTGGCCTTGCACTTGGGCGACGCCACCCAAGCCCCGATTGCACCGGCCAGCCAGGACCTGGTGCTGCAGTCCACCGTTTTTTCTTCGCTGCTGGACGACCACTTTCAGCAGCGTTTGGCACAGACCATGTGGCGCTGGCTCAGGCCGGGTGGGGCGGTGGTCTGGTACGACTTCACTGTCAACAACCCACGCAACCCTGACGTGCGGGGTGTGCCCTTCAAGCGCGTGCAGGCCTTGTTCCCGCAGGCGCAGATTCGCCACCAACGGGTCACCTTGGCACCGCCGCTGGCCCGCGCGGTCTGCAAGCTGCACCCAGCGCTTTACGGGCTGTTCAACAGCTTGCCTGCGTTGCGCACGCACCTGCTCGCGTGGGTAAAGAAGCCTGTCACCGATAATTGAGCATGGCTGCCGCTCACGACCTTCCTTTCCTGCCCTTTGCCTTGCCCGAGATTGGCGAAGAAGAAATCAACGAGGTGGTGGACACGCTGCGCTCGGGCTGGGTCACCACCGGTCCCAAGGCGCGCCGCTTTGAGGGCGACTTCGCGGCCTTCCTGGGCGACGAGACACGCGGCGAGCGGCTGCACTGCATCGCCGTCAACAGCGCCACGGCCGGCTTGCACCTGGCGCTGGAAGCGTTGGGCATCGGCCCGGGCGACGAGGTCATCACCACGACCCACACCTTCACCGCCACCGCCGAGGTGGTGCGCTACCTGGGCGCCGACGTCAAGCTGGTCGACATCGACCCGGCCACGCTCAACATCGACCCCGCAGCCATCGAAGCTGCCATCACCCCGCGCACCAAGTGCATCATGCCGGTGCACTACGCTGGCCTGGCGGCTGACATGCCAGCCATCCTGGACATCGCGCACCGCCATGGCCTGAAGGTGGTGGAAGACGCCGCCCATGCCTTGCCCACCACCAGTGGTGGCCAGCTGGTGGGCACCCTGGGTAGCGATGTCACGGTGTTCAGCTTTTACGCCAACAAGACCATCACCACGGGCGAAGGCGGCATGCTGGTGACGCGCGACGCGGCCCTGGCCCAGCGTGCCAAAGTGATGCGGCTGCACGGCATGAACCGCGATGCCTTCGACCGCTTCACCGCCAAAGTGCCCAGCTGGTACTACGAAGTCATCGCGCCGGGCTTCAAGTACAACCTGACCGACATCGCTTCGGCTCTGGGCATCCACCAACTGAAGCGAGCCCAGGCTTTTCAGCAGCGCCGGGTGGAGCTGGCTGCGCTCTACGACGCTGGCTTGCAAGGCTTGCCCGTGATCACCGCGCCCCATGCACCCCAGGGCGAAGTGCATGCCTGGCACCTGTATGTGCTGCGCCTGGCCGACGACGCTCGCGTCGATCGCGATCGTTTCATCGAACAGCTGTATGCCGACGGTATCGGATGCAGCGTGCACTACATCCCGCTGCACCTGCACCCTTACTGGCGCGATCGCTATGCGCTGGACGCCGCCCAGTTTCCGCACAGCCAGCGGGCCTACGAGCGCATGGTCAGCCTGCCGCTGTACACGCGCATGACCGATGCCGACGTGTTGCGGGTCGTGCAATCGGTGCGCTCGGCCCTGCGGGCCTGATGCAGCACGCGCAGCCGGTCAGCACCTTGCCAAAGCGGGTCTTCGATGTGGTGATGGCCGCGGCTGCGCTGTTGTTGTTGTGGCCCGTGCTGCTGGGCGTGGCTGTGTGGATCAAGTTGGATTCGCCGGGCCCGGTGTTTTTTCGCCAGCAGCGGGTAGGGCGGCATGGTGCGCTGTTCAACATCCACAAGTTTCGCACCATGCACACGCAGGCGCAGGGCTTGCCTTTGACGGTGGGGCAAGACGCCCGCATCACCCGTGCCGGTCGCACGCTGCGTCGGTCGCGCCTGGACGAGTTGCCGCAGTTGATCGACGTGCTGCAAGGCACCATGAGCATGGTGGGCCCGCGCCCCGAAGTGCCGCGTTATGTGGCGCACTACCCCGCCGACCTACGCCAGCGGGCGCTGGCTGTGCGGCCTGGCATCACCGACCCGGCCTCGTTGGCCCATCTCAACGAATCGGCTTTGCTGGCCGCTGCAAGCGACCCCGAACGCGAGTACCTAGAGGTCATCCTGCCGGCCAAGCTCAGGCAAGCGGCCGAGTACGCCGAGCGGGCAACGCTGGCCACCGACCTTCAGGTCTTGTGGCGCACGCTGCGCTTGTTGGTCAGGGGCGGCTGAATGGCGACGGACGGCAACTTGAATTCCGACAAGAGTCTCTGGATTCGTCTGGATACCGCGTTGGCCCGGTTGCGCCCGCACCGCGAGCCGCTGTCCTTGCTGATTGACGCCGGTGTGGTGGCCTTGTGTTGGAATGCCACCTACCTGTTTCGCTTGGGCTTTGAGCGCTGGCTGAGCGCCCGGCCCAGCTACGACGGCTGGGTCTTGGCGGGTGTGGTCTTGATCTATGTGTTGAGCAGCATGCTGTGCAAGGTGCCACAAAGCATGTGGCGGTTCTCGGGCTTCACCGAGGTCAAGCGCATCACCATGGCCTGTGCCCTGGCCGGGCTGGTGGCGGCTGCGGTGGTGATGGGCCTGGGCCTGGCCAAGGTGCCGCGTGCGGTGCTGGCCTTGCATCCGCTGGTGACCCTGATGGGTTTGGTGCTGGTGCGCATGCTCTTTCGCATGACCTACGAACACGCGCGCTCACGCATTGCGGGACAGCATGGCGAAATCCGACGCGCCATTGTCCTGGGCGCGGGAGAAGCCGCGCGTCTGCTGCTGGCTGGCCTGCAGCAGCAGGGCTGGGTGGTTCTGGGCCTGCTGGACGACGACCGCACCAAGCACGGCGCCCGCATCAACGGTGTGCCGGTGCTGGGCCCGTTGCAAGCATTGGCAGGCAAGCCCAGTTGGGGCACCGCAACCCACGTGGTGGTGGCCATGCCGGCAGCCACCCGAGCACAACGCCGCCGCGCGCTCGATCTGGCGGCGGCCACCGGATTGCCGGTGTTGACTGTGCCCAGCGCGGACGAGCTGCGCAGCGGCCACAGCCGGGTGGAGCGGCTGCGAGACATCGAGCCCGAGGACCTGTTGGGCCGCGAGCCGGTGGTGCTGGATGAAGCTGGCATTGGTCAGACCCTGATGGGCAAGACCGTGTTGATCACAGGCGCTGGCGGCAGCATTGGCAGCGAGTTGTGCCGGCAGGTGGCGCGCTTTGCCCCGGCCCGTTTGGTGCTGGTGGAGTTGAGTGAGTTCAATCTGTACCGCATTGAACAAGAGCTGACTGAACAACATCCCGCCATCGAGTTGGTGCGGCTGATTGGGGACGTGAAGGACCAGCAACACCTGCGCGAAATTTTTTCAAAGTGGCGACCACAGCTTGTGTTCCACGCTGCAGCTTACAAGCACGTGCCCTTGATGGAAGATCACAATGCCGCAGCAGCCTTGCACAACAACCTCGTGGGCACCCACCACGCTGCCCAGGCTGCTGCTGAGGTGGGCGTTGAGCGCTTTGTACTCATCAGCACCGACAAGGCGGTCAACCCCACCAATGTGATGGGAGCGACCAAACGGGCTGCTGAAATGGTGATCAGTTCCCTGGCCAATCAATTCCCCGCCACTCGCTTCATGGCGGTGCGTTTTGGCAATGTGCTGGGCAGCAGCGGCAGCGTGATCCCCAAATTCAAGGAACAGATCGCCAAGGGCGGGCCCGTGACGGTGACCCATCCGGACATCATTCGCTACTTCATGACCATCCCCGAAGCTGCACGCTTGGTGCTGCAGGCGGCGGCCATAGGCGAGACGGGGCAGGTGCTCGTGCTGGACATGGGCGAGCCCGTCAAAATTGCCGACTTGGCACGGGACTTGATCAAGATGTCAGGGCACGCCGCCGAAGAAATCGACATCGTGTTCACGGGCCTCAGGCGCGGCGAAAAACTCTTTGAAGAGCTGCTCGCGGACACGGATGCCACCTTGCCGACCTCCTGTCCTGGACTTCGGGTCGCACTTTTGGGTCAGCGCCAGGGTACGGTGCAGCAGCTGTTGAACTGGCTCATGAAGGAAAACGGCAGGCCCACTGATGACCAGGTGCGCCATGCACTGGCAGAAGCGGTTCCTGAGTTCAAGACATCGGTGCGACCCTGAAGTCAAGGGAAATACTGCCAGACCGAAGTGCCTGCGTCGCCGTAAGGCGGGCCGCCAAGCAGGACCAATGAGCCGTTGAATGCCGCCAGGGAACTGGCGTGGCGTTTTGGCATTTCGGGTGGCACCGCGACGGGTACAAAGCTGACACAGTCGGCGGCATAGAAGAAGTCGTTGGACAGATTGTCCTGCCAACCGACCGACCCATCCGATACATAGCACCCCAAGTCAGTGGATAAGAGCGAGGCGTGGGTTCTGGGCGTGAAGCCGAGACTGGTGGATCTGAGCGTCCACCGTACCCCGTCGTTTGATGACCAGATGTCGTTGAACTCTGCTGACGTTTCTGTGTATCGCTCGTTCGGCGGCGCCACCTTCAAGCCGCCGCCGACGACAAAGATCTCACCTCGGAAGACTGCGGAGCCATGCATCAGGGCACGAGGGGACCAAGGCGTAGACATTGCTGCCTGTCGCCAGGTCTTGCCATCGCTGCTCTTCCAGACACCCGGTACGCCGCGAGCCTGACAATCCGGTCGTTCATGACACCAGGGAACAGGTGTCCAGTCCTGGCCCGCGTAGACCACGATTTCGCCATTGATCGATGCGGCATTGGGCGTGTAGCGCTGGCCGAATGGGGCTTGTGCGCTCTCTTGGGTCCAGATGACACCGTCGGCAGAGGACCACACGTCTTCAAACAGGTCTCCCCCGATGACCCACAGGCGCCGGTTGTGGACCAGCCAGGCCGCGCCATGCCGCGCGGGCCAAGGCGCATAGCCCAGAAACTGCCAGGTCACAAGGTCTACGGTCTTCCAGACTTCGTTGGTCACCGGGCCGTCCAGCCATCCGCCCAGCAGATACAGTGCACCGTCCAGGGCCAGCAAGCCGGCGCCGTCACGTGCAGCCCATTGGCCCAGATGTGGGACTTCACGCCACTGGCCTTGGCGCACCAACTGCACCTGCCGCGTGCCCAAGCCACCGATGCTGACCGGTTGTGTGTCAACCGCCCCGATGGCGCGGCTTGTAGAGGTGAAAGGTCCTTGTGTCGGGTTGCCGACTCGCCCGAAGCCCATGGTCAAAGTGCGAACGGCTGGTGCTAAAGGGCAAGAGGCCGAAACCACCACATACAAAACCTGCCCGCTGTCGTGCAGTCGGGCGGTCTCGCAGCCATCAACTTGTACCGTTAGTCTTGGTTCGGGCTTGGACAGCGTAACCTTGAAAACGCTTGGCGTGGCGTCGGTTTGCCCGCCACCGCAAGCCTGCAGGACGATGGGCAAAACGATGCTGATCAGCAGCCGGGACCGGCCGCGCGAAAACGGGCTCATCAACGTTCAGGGGATACCTGCAAGCGTTAGGAGCTACTGATTCTGGGCAGATCATGAATGCCTAAAACCCGCATGTGAGGCGGGAAGGGCCCCCAACTTTGGAACGTGCCGCCAGCGCAGGGCCGGTGCGGCCCAAAGTGATCAAATGGCCCGGGTTCCGCGCGCAGCTTGATGGATCAGTTGCGCCGCGACCAGCCCTGTTTGCTCACGGGTAAAGGCGGTGCTGGTGGTTCGACAACGCTGGGTCATCGCTGCCAACTGCGCGGGGTCGTCCTTGAGCATGATGATCGCGCTGACGATGGCTTGGACGTCACCGGTCTTGAACTGCAGCCCACAGTCATGTTCATGAAGGAAGTTGCCCGCCTCGCATGGAGGCGTCACCAGGCTGGGAATGCCCAGTCCCAGGTATTCCCAGACCTTGACCGGAAAGGCGTCTTTGGAGATACCGTCGTCCAGGCGCAGGCACAGGCCCACGTGGCAACGTTCCACTTGTGCCATCGTGTCTTCAAAACTCAAGCGGCCCAGGAACTTCAGATTTGGAAGATCGGCTTGCTGAAGGGCCTGTTCTTTACGACCGTATCCGATGGTCAGGACGTCAATGTCGGCTGCCTGCAGTGAACGAGCGACCTCGATCAACGTCCCCACGTCCTGAAAGAAGCCCAAGATGCCATGGAAGCAGACCGTGAATCGCTGATGCTTGACACTGCGACGTGTCGCCAGGGATGAGGGGAAACCGTTGTAGACG
>JAYTVT010000076.1:0-52898 GCA_043743835.1 Betaproteobacteria bacterium | reverse complement strand
TCCGCTCATGTCCCCCGGGACCGGCTTCGCCGGTCCCTCCTCCTAATACTTCGCTGCGCCCGGTACCCATTGCCCTCGTCCATCCACCATGGAGGCGGTCCAAGAGAGTCGGCACGCCACCGCTGGTGCCTGAGCGGGCGATTGGGGTGCCCTGCGGAGCGACGTATTAGGAGGAGCGGCGGGCGAAGCCCGGCGCGGGGGACATGAGCGCAGCAGGGCATCCCAAGCGCACGCGATCGCCACAGACTGCCGCAGATCGAAAGTCAGCAATGCGCCGAAAGCCGAAGCAACCTCCAGCCCGCATCGACGTCAATCAACCTATGCGGCTATCAGTCCACCGGCCGTTGCGCAGCAAACTCGTCGACCTTGGGTTTGCGTACTTTGGCCAGTACCTTTGAGATCAGCGGCCAAAACAGCAGCAGCAAGGCCAGCGTGGTGATGGTGCCCACCAATGGGTTGGAGAACATGATGCCCAATTCACCCTGCGACACCAGCATGGCCTGGCGGAAAGAGTCCTCGGCCTTGTCACCCAGCACCAGCGCCAACACCAGCGGTGCCAGTGGGTAGTCCAGCTTCTTGAACACGTAGCCCATGATGCCAAAGCCCATCATGAACCAGACGTCGAGCATGGCGCTGTGCACCGTGTAGGCGCCAATGGCGCAGATCACGATGATGACCGGTGCAATGATGGAAAACGGGATGCGCAAGATCGACGCAAACAGTGGCACGGTGGTCAGCACCACGATCAGGCCGACCAGGTTGCCCAGGTACATGCTGGCGATCAGACCCCAGACAAAGTCTTTCTGTTCGACAAAGAGCAAGGGCCCGGGCTGAAGACCCCAGATCAGCAGGCCCCCCAAGAGCACCGCGGCGGTGGGTGAGCCGGGGATGCCCAGTGCCAGCATGGGCAGCAGTGCGCTGGTGCCTGCGGCGTGGGCCGCGGTTTCGGGTGCAATGACACCTTCGATTTCGCCCTTGCCAAAGTTCTTGCCGTTCTTGCTGAACTTCTTGGCCAGGCCATAGCTCATGAACGAAGCTGGCGTTGCGCCACCGGGGGTGATGCCCATCCAGATGCCCACCAGCGAGCTGCGCACCGAAGTAGCCCAGTACTTGGGCAGTTCTTTCCAGGTCTCGAGCACCACCTTGCTGTTGATCTTGGCCGCCTTGCCTTTGAACTCAAGGCCTTCTTCCATCGACAGCAGGATCTCGCCAATGCCAAAGAGGCCAATGACCGCGATCAAGAAGTCAAAACCGCGCATCAACTCAGTCTGGCCGAAGGTCAAGCGCAACTGGCCGGTCACGGTGTCCATGCCCACAGCAGCCAGTGCAAAACCCAGCGCCATGGCGATCAGGATCTTGAATGGCGAACCTTTGCCCATGCCTACAAAGCTGCAGAAGGTGAGCAGGTAAACCGCAAAGAATTCAGGGGCCCCAAACTTGAGCGCGAACTTGGCCACCATCGGTGCCAAGAAGGTGATCATGATCACAGCCACCAACGCGCCGATGAAGGAAGAGGTAAAGGCCGCCGTCAGTGCCTGGGCAGCCTTGCCCTTTTGGGCCATGGGGTAGCCGTCAAAGGTGGTCGCAACCGACCAAGGTTCACCGGGTATGTTGAACAAGATGGAGGTGATGGCGCCGCCGAACAGGGCCCCCCAGTAGATGCACGAAAGCATCACGATGGCCGAGGTGGGCGACATCGTGAACGTCAGTGGCAGCAAGATGGCCACGCCATTGGCGCCGCCCAAGCCGGGCAGCACGCCAATCAGCACGCCCAGGATGATGCCGACGAACATCAGGCCGATGTTCAGCGGCGTCAACACGACGCCGAAGCCTTGTATCAACGAACCCATTGCTTCCATCTGCGGTATCTCCGGTGTTTTTCTGAAGGGTGCGCTTGGGAATCAGTAGCCCAAGAAACGCAAAGGGTCCAGCGAGCCCTTGAACAGCGGCACCTTGAACCACACCTCGAACATCATGAAAAACAGCGTGATGATGGCGACCGATATCAGCGTGCTCTTGAGCACCGGGTACTTGCCCATCAGCACCATGAACAGGGTGATGTAGATGGCCGACGCCACATACAAGCCCAGGAAGTTGATGCCCAGGACATACACCATGGCCGGCAGCAGCACCGACAGCACGCGCTTGAGCTGAATCTGGTCGACAAAAGAATCGGTGTCGCGCCCCTTGCTGAAGAGCGACTGGAACAAGATGCCCAGCCCTGAAACCAGAATGATGATGCCGATGTAGAAGGGGAAGTAACCTGCACCAGGCCCGTCACTGGTCCAACTGGCGCCCAGGCGGCGCGCCTCGTAAATGACCACACCGGCGATCAACACCAGGATGGCCGCCACAACGGCGTCAACTTTGTTGTTGGAGACCACGCTGGGGCTGGTGGCTTCTTCGGATTGCTGCGGTTCTGACATGGGGCACTCCAAGATCAATCACGGGCGGACCATCGCCTGGGCGCGGCCTGGCTGCGCCCTGTGGCGGTGGCCGCAGCCACGAGGTGGTGTTGACAACTGACAGACCAGCGGCACGCTGGCCGGTACGGGGCGGGGTGCTTTGCACCACCGCCAGCAAGCATCACTTGGCCATGAAACCGGCTTCGGTCATCAGGGTGCGGTGCAGGGTCTCGTTGGTCTCCAACCACTTGCGGTAGTCGGCCCCACTCATGGTCGTCGTGTTGAAGGCACCCTTCTCCATGAACTCTTTCCAGTCCGGCGTTTCACGAACCTTCTTCATCAGGTCCACGTAGTAAGCCAGCTGGTCGGGCGTGACACCGGGCGCCATGAAGATTCCGCGCAACATCAGGTAGTCGGTGGGGATGCCGGCTTCCGAGCAGGTGTGGATGTCGTTCCACGATTCGGTGGCCGTGACCTTGGCCTTGTAGGGCATGCGCGTGTCATCAAACACGCACAGCGGGCGCAGCGAGCCGGCGCGCCACTGGGCCACCGCTTCGATGGGGTTGTTGACCGTGGAGTCCACGTGCTTGCCCACCAACTGCACCGCCACCGCACCACCGCCTTGGTAGGGGATGTAGATGAACTTGGTGCCAGTGGCCTTTTCAATGCCCACGGTCAGGATCTGGTCTTCCTGTTTGGAGCCGGTGCCACCCATCTTGAACTTCAAGGGGCCCGCAGCCTTGACAGCGGCGATGTATTCCTTGGCCGTCTTGTAGGGCGTTTCGGCATTGACCCACAACACAAACTGGTCAAGTGCCATCATCGACACCGGGGTCAGGTCCTTCCAGTTGAAGGGCACACCTGTGGCCATGGGCGTGGTGAACAGGTTGGACAGCGTGATGACGATCTTGTGCGGGTCGCCCTTGGCTTCTTTCATGGCCAGGAAGCCTTCAGCACCAGCGCCGCCAGCCTTGTTGGCGACGATCATCGTCTCCTTCATCAGCTTGTTCTTGACGATGATCCCCTGGATCAGGCGGGCCATCTGATCGGCGCCGCCACCGGTTCCGGCTGGCACGATGAACTCGACCGGCTTGGTCGGTTCCCAGGCCATGGCAGGGGCGGCCAGCGTCAAGGCGGCCGTGGCCACTGCAAGCAGGTTTTTCACGGCAGAGCGTGTTCTGCGGGTGCTTCCAACTGGATTCATCTTCACTCCTGAGTCTTTCTGAGGGTTGCGACAAGTCGCTGCTGTGAACGACCGGGTCAACTCAACCGGTCGGGATGCTCTTGCACCCGTCTGGAAAAAGGCTTGACCGCAGTCAACTTCTGAAAAAAATGCTGGTATACCCCTGGTGGCAATAGACCTGCCGTGCTTGCAACGTCGGCACCGGCCGATCCGTTGTCCGGGCCTTCCCGGCATCACGCCACCGCCACGTCCATTGCCATCCAAGCGGCAGTGAAATCATCTCCGATTTGGAGGTGGGATCGTCCTTTCACCACATGCGGTTGCAATGCGAAACCTTCGGAAGCGCGGTGCGCTTTGTTCATCCCATGGCACTTGCTGGCTGGGGCCAGCCGCAAAGCGCCCGCACGTGGGCCTGGGTGCCTGATGCCAGGCCCTCCAGGCTGTAGCCACCTTCCAGCACCGAGACCAGGCGCCCCTGGGATGACGCACGTGTGACAGCCATCAATTCTTCGGTGATCCAGTGGAAGTCGTCGTCGGTGAAACCCAAGCCGCCCAGGGTGTCGAGGTTGTGGGCATCAAAGCCCGCCGAGATGATCAGCAGTTCGGGTGCAAAGCGCTGCAAGGCCGGCAGCATCTGGGCGCGCATCTGCGCCCTGAAGGTGGCCGAGTTGCAACCCTGGGCCAAGGGGATGTTGACGATGTTTCCGGCCACGCCGGACTCGTGGCGCAGCCCCGTGCCGGGGTAAAACGGCGCCTGGTGGCTGGAGCCATAAAACAGATCCGGGTCGTCATAAAACGAGTTCTGGGTGCCGTTGCCGTGGTGCACGTCAAAGTCGACTACCGCCACCCGCTTCAAGCCATGCGCGTGTCGCGCATGCAGCGCCGCGATGGCCGCTTGGTTGAAGATGCAAAAGCCCATCGCCCGGTCGGCCTCGGCATGGTGGCCACAAGGGCGGGTGGCGCAAAAGACCTTGCTGGCGGTACCGCCCATCACGTCGTCGACCGCCGCGCAGGCAGCGCCCACACAGCGCATCACCGCTTCAACTGACCCTGAAGACAATATGGTGTCTCCGCCGTCCAAGGCCCGGTAACCCTGCGTGGGGGACGCGGCAAACACCTCGTCCACATAAGCTGGCGTGTGAACCAGCAGCAGTTGCTCGCGGGTGCCGCGCGGCGCTTCGCGCCAGGTCAGGGTTGCGAAGTCGGGGGTTTTGAGCGCGTCCAGGACTGCCAACAGCCGCGCGGGCGATTCCGGATGGTGGGGGCCTGGGCGATGGTCCAGACAGGCGCTGTGGGTGTAGACAACGGTGTCGTTCATGGCGGGTTGGGGTCGGGCAGAAAGGGCTGCGTGCGGCGATTGCAGCACAGGCTTCAGCGCGCTGACAGAGGGCATGCCCCTGCCGACGGCGCTATGGCGGCCCATCCACAATGGGCGGGCCGCCTGTGACGCCCAAGCCGGTGAAGCCCAAGTCCGTCAAGCCCAACCACGCTTTCATGACCGCTCTTGTCGCCCCGTGAGCCTAGACTTTGCCTGGGTGTTGGTGCTGGGGCTGCTGGCCGGAACGGTCGGCGGCGTCATTGGCTTTGGTGCGTCGGTCATCTTGATGCCGGCGCTGGTGCTGGTGTTTGGCCCGCGTGAGGCGGTGCCCATCATGGCGGTGGCCAGCATCATGGCCAACGCGTCTCGGGTGTTGGTGTGGTGGCGCGAGGTGGATGTGCGCTGTGCGCTGGCCTACAGCGCGACCGCGGCGCCGGCTGCCGCGCTGGGTGCAGCCACCCTGTTGCGCCTGCCGCCGGGGGTGGTTGAAGGCGCGCTGGGGATCTTCTTCATCGCCATGGTTCCGTTGCGCCGCTGGATGACCCGCCAGTCTTGGCGCATGGGCCTGGGGCACATGGCGCTGGTGGGTGGCGTGGTGGGGTACATCACTGGCGTGGTGGTCAGCACGGGCCCCATCAATGCGCCCTTTTTTCTGGCCTATGGCTTGGTGAAGGGTGCGTTTCTGGCGACCGAGGCGCTGGGCTCCCTGGCCATGTTCATCGCCAAGGCGGCCACCTTCGGCAGCCTGGGCGCCTTGCCTGCGGCGTCGGTTGGCAAGGGCTTGGTGATCGGCAGCACCATCATGATCGGCTCCTGGCTGGCCAAGCGCTGGGTGTTGCGATTGGACCCCGCGCAGTTTCGCTACCTTGTCGAAGGCCTGCTGCTGCTGGCCGGTTTGACCATGCTCTGGACGGCGCTGTCTTAGTCTGCTGCGGCCACCACCTGCATCCCCAGCTCAACCCCCAGCGAAACAGAAAGCCCAACGCCCGTGAAGCCCATCAAGCCCATGAAATTTGTCAGCTACAACATCCAATACGGTACCGGTCGCGACGGTGTGGTTGACTTGCCCCGCATCGCTCGGGCTGTGCAGGGCGCGGACGTGATCGCCCTGCAAGAGGTCGAGCGTTTTTCGCAGCGCACCTCGCTGCAAGATCAACCGGCCTTGTTGGCCGAACTGCTGCCGGGATACCACTGGGTTTACGGCCCAGGCATGGACCTCAGCGCCGACGTGGTGGCGCCCGACGGCCGCGTGACACAGCAGCGTCGGCAGTTCGGCAACATGTTGCTGAGCAAGAGCCCGATCCTGACTGCGCGCAACCACCTCTTGCCCAAGCTGGGCACCTTGGTGCAGTTCTCTTTGCAGCGTTGTGCCTTGGAAGGCGTGATCGTCACCCCGGGCGGGCACGCCTTGCGCCTGTACTCGGTTCACCTCACGCACCTGGACGACAGCGACCGGGCGCCGCAAATCGAGCACCTGCTGCAGGTGCATGCCAAGGCCTACGGCGAAGGCCCGGGCTGGTGTGGCAGCGGCGTCAACCCAGGCATGACCGAAGGCCATGCGGCCATGCCCATGCCACGCGAAGCGGTGTTGATGGGTGACTTCAACCTCACCATGCGTTCACCGCTGTATGCGCGGCTTGCTGGCCCGCTGAGCCCAGAGTACGGCCGCATGACGGCTCTGGACGGCTTTGTGGATGCGTGGGTGGCTGCGGGTCATGCCGAGGCAGATGGAACCACCTGCTACAGCGGAACGTTTTCGACCGGCCAGCGCATCGACTACTGCTTTGTCAGCAGCGTGCACGCCGGGCGCATCCAGCGAGCCTGGATCGACGAACGGGCCGATGGATCCGACCACCAGCCCATCTGGACCGAGATAGCGCTCTGAGAGGTGGCATGGGAAGCTCCGAGGGGTATCCGTTTGAGGGTAAGACCGGAGGCCACCACGTGATCGCGGGGTGGCGATCTGGCCTGCAAGCGGTACCATGAACTTCCGCGACAGGATCACCCCTGCGAGCCTGCACTTTCGTTCAGGTTCCAGCAGGCCGAGCGGCCCACCATGCAGCAGCTTTTCCCCTGGATACTGGCTTCACTATCACTGGCATTGCTGCTGGGCGCCGGTGTGCTTGCTGCCATGAGTCAGCGCAAGAAGAAACCCGCACCGCTGCCCACCGAGTGGACCCTGACGGCCCGGCCCGTGTTCAGCAGTGAAGAGCGGCGTGTTTACCGCCAGCTGCGCGAAGCACTGCCGCACCACATCGTGTTGTCCAAGTTGCCGCTGGTTCGCTTCAGCCAACCCACCGACCCGAGTGAGGTGCGGTTCTGGTACGACTTGCTCGGCAGTGCCAACGTCAGTTTTGCGATCTGCAGCGCCAACGGCAGGGTGCTGGCGGCGATCGACCTGGAAGGCGAACGCGGCGGGTCGCGGCGCTCTTTGCAGATCAAGCAGTCGGTGTTGGCGGCGTGCAAGGTGCGCTACCTGCGCTGCTCGGTCGACCAGTTGCCGTCGGTACCCGAATTGCAGCTGCTGGTGCCACAGACAGGCCCGGTGGGGCGTGGCCCGCACGCGGCGCCTGCGGTCAACCACGCTCGTGACCAGCTGGCCAGCACGCTGGCCAGCCGCCGCAAAGAACGCACCACCCTGTGGGCGGATTCGGGCTACATGCAGGACTCTTTCTTTGGCACCGATGGTCGCAGCGACGGCGCTTTGGTCAGCGGGTTTGGCTCCTTGCGCAGCGGCGTCAGCGTAAGAGAGGTGCCCTTGACTGCCCAGGAAACGGGCGGCGGCTTGTTGGACCTGTCGGCCACCCCCGTGCGCCATTGAGCGGCTACCAGAACCTCGGTCCGCAAGAGGTACTGGACGCGCTGGACGCGGTAGGTCTGCGTGGCGACGGGCGCATCCTGCAACTCAACTCCTATGAAAACCGGGTCTTTCAGGTCTTTCTAGAAGACCCGTACCTGGGCCACGCCTGCGTGGTGGCCAAGTTTTACCGGCCAGGGCGTTGGAGCGACGCGCAAATCGTCGAAGAGCACAGCTTTGCCTTGGAACTGGCAGCGGCTGAAGTACCCGTGGTGCCGCCCTTGGTGCTGCAGCCCGGTGCTGCGCCCGACGCGGGTCTGACGCTGTGCGGCACCCCCCCTACCTTGGCCTGCCGCCAAACCACGGGTGGCATGCACCGCTACGCCGTGGCCGCCCGTTGCGCTGGACGCGAGCCTGAGCTGGAAGACCCAGCAGCCTTGCGCCAGCTGGGGCGTTTCATCGGCCGCCTGCACATGGTGGGCGCGCGCCAGCCTTTTGCCCACCGCCACCACCTGAACGCCCATGTGGACGGCCGCAGTGCCCTGCAGCTGCTGCTGGACGGCGATTTTGTGCCCGACACCCAGCTGGCCAGCTGGCGCGGTGCCTGTGAGCGCGCCCTGGAAGCGGTGGAAGCCGCCTTCGACAGCCACTTCCCGGCCTCCAACCCCTTGGCCACGGTGCGCCTGCATGGCGACTGCCACCTGGGCAATGTGCTGTGGCGCGACGGTGCCCCGCACGTGGTGGACCTGGACGACGCGATGCAAGGCCCAGCCGTGCAGGACCTGTGGATGCTGGTCTCGGGCGACCACGCCACCATGGCCCAGCAACTGCGCCATCTGCTGGAAGGCTACGAGCAGTTCTGCGACTTCGACGACCGCGAGCGGGTGTTGATCGAGCCGCTGCGCACGCTGCGCATGGTTCGCCACAGCGCCTGGCTGGCCCAGCGCTGGACCGACCCAACCTTTCCCCTTAACTTCCCCTTCTTTGGCAGCGCGGCCTACTGGAGCCAGCAGGCCGCGCAACTGCGGGAGCAGTGCGAAGAGATGGCCGCCACCAACGGGTGAAGCGGTTCAGGCGGGCTAGGCAGTTCAGGCCACCAGCAGTGAGTTGACGCGCCGCACGTAGGCGGCAGGGTCTTCGAGCTGCCCGCCTTCGGCCAGCAACGCCTGGTCAAACAGGATGTGGGCCAGGTCGTCAAAGCGCTCGCCGCCCTCGGCCGAGTCCAGCTTCTTGAGCAGCGCGTGCTCGGGGTTCACTTCCAGGATCGGCAGGCTCTTGGGCGCGCTTTGGCCGGCTTGTTTGAGCATGCGCGCCAGGTGGCCGCTCATGTCGCCTTCGTCGGCCACCACACAGGCGGGAGAGTCCACCAAACGGGTGGTGCTGCGCACGTCCTTGGCGCGGTCTTTCAGGGTCGCCTTCAAGCGGTCGAGCAGCGGCTTGAGCGCTTCGGCGGTGGCCTCGGCAGCCTTCTTCTCGTCTTCGTCTTGCAGCTTGCCCAAGTCCACGCCGCCCTTGGCCACGCTGGTCAGCGGCTTGCCGTCAAACTCATACAGGTGGCTCAGCATCCACTCGTCCACGCGGTCGGTGAAGAGCAGCACTTCAATGCCCTTCTTGCGGAAGATCTCCAGCTGCGGGCTGTTCTTCGCGGTGGCCAGGTTGTCGGCGGTGACGTAGTAGATCGCGTCCTGGCCTTCTTTCATGCGGCTTTGGTAGTCGGCAAAGCTCACGCCCTGATCAGCGTGGGTGCTGGCAAAACGCAGCAGCTTGGCCAGGCGTTCCTGGTTGGCGTGGTCTTCGCCCACACCTTCTTTCAGCACGCTGCCAAACTGCTCCCAGAACTCGGCGTACTTTTCTTTCTGGTTTTCAGCCACGTCTTCGAGCATGCCCAAGACCTTCTTGGTGCTGCCTTCGCGGATGGCCTTGACGTCGCGGCTTTCCTGCAGCAGCTCGCGGCTCACGTTCAGCGGCAGGTCGGCGCTGTCGATCACACCCTTCACAAAGCGCAGGTACACCGGCATCAACGCTTCGGCGTCGTCCATGATGAAAACGCGCTTCACGTACAGCTTGACGCCACCACGCTTGTCGCGGTTCCACAGGTCAAACGGCGCCTTGGCCGGCACGTAGAGCAGCTGCGTGTACTCGGTGCGACCTTCCACGCGGTTGTGGGTGTAGGCCAGCGGCGCTTCTTGGTCGTAGCTGATCTGCTTGTAGAAGTCTTGGTACTGCTGGTCGGTGACCTCGCTCTTGCTGCGCGTCCACAGCGCGGCGGCCTTGTTCACCGGCTCCCACTCCTCAGAAGTGACTTGTTCTTTCTTTTCGTCGTCCCAGGTCTGCTTGGGCATGAGCACTGGCAGGCTGATGTGGTCGCTGTACTTGCTGATGATGGACTTCAGCTTCCAGGTGGCCAGGAACTCTTCTTCGCCGTCGCGCAGGTGCAGGATGACGTCGGTGCCACGCTGCGCGCGTTCGATGGTTTCCACCTCGAAGTCGCCGGTGCCTTCGCTGCTCCAGCGCACGCCATCTGAGGCTGCTGCGCCAGCGCGGCGGGTTTCCACGGTCATGCGGTCGGCGACGATGAAGCCGCTGTAAAAGCCCACGCCGAATTGGCCGATCAGGTTGGCATCTTTTTTCTGCTCGCCTTCGAGCTTGGCCATGAATTCGCGCGTGCCGCTTTTGGCGATGGTGCCCAGGTGGGCCACGGCCTCTTCAGCGCTCATGCCAATGCCGTTGTCACGGATGGTGATGGTCTTTTTCTCGGCGTCAAACCAGACCCGCACTTCCAAGTTGGGCGCGTCTTCAAACAGCTCGGCTTTGTCCAGCGCTTCAAAGCGCAGCTTGTCGCAGGCGTCTGATGCGTTGCTGACCAGCTCGCGCAGGAAGATTTCTTTGTTGCTGTACAGGCTGTGGGTGACGAGGTGCAGGATCTGCTTGACCTCGGCCTGGAAGGAAAGGGTCTGTTTGTCCATGGTCTTGGGTCCGCTTGGGGCGGTATTCAGGTGTTCAACAAAGGGCCGTACGGAAGGTCGTACGAAAAGCCATACCAGAGGCTGCAAGCGCGGCCTTGGCCGCAGGTGGGGCCCGTTTGGCGGGTTTCAAGGGCCCCGCCCGTCTGCGACAGCACTACGGGTCGTCACAGGCATGGGCCGGGCCGGCCTTGGGATTGGGATTGGGCGCCAAGATCAGCGCGGCAGAGACTCCACTTCGCGCTGCCAGCGGTCGATCAGGCGCTTGCGTTCCGCGGCTTTGCCGTACTTTTCGAAGTCATAGCGCTGCAGCTTCACGTTGTCGGTGAGCGGAATGCGCGGGTCGGGCTTGAAGGTCTTGTTGGCAGGCACCTGCAGCGCGTTGGCGCGTGCGCCCACCTGTTGGCCCGTGGGGCTCATCAGCCAGTCGTAATACTGGCGGGCGGCGTCGGCATTTCTGGCGCCCTTGACCAGCGCGATGCCACCGATTTCGTAGCTGGTGCCTTCACAAGGTGCAGCCCACTTCACCATCGGGAAGCCCTGGTGGCGTTCGTTTTCAAAGTTGAAGATGAAGCTCACCCCAATGGCCACTTCACCTTTGGCCACGTTCTTGGACTGGGCCGTACCGCTGCGGGTGTAGCTGGTGACGTTTTTGTGCAGCCTCTTGAGGTAGTCAAAGGCGGCTTCTTCACCCATCAGCTGCACCAGGCCGGCCAGGATGGTGTAGGCCGTGCCGCTGGACGCGGGGTGCGAGGTTTCGATTTCGCCTTTGTAGCGCGGGTCCACCAGGTCGGCCCAGCATTTGGGGGCTGGCAGTTTCTTGCGCTTGAGCAGGTCTTCGTTCCAGCCAAAGCCGATGGCACTGGTGTAGAAGCCACCCACCATGTTGCCACTCATCGCGTACTGGCGCACCGCCCACAGGTGCAGGTCACCCAAGTAGCTGGGCCGGTAGGCCTGCAGCAGGCCCTGCTCGGCAGCCTGCAAAAAGGGGTCGCCGGTGCCGCCCCACCAGATGTCGGTTTTGGGGTTGGCAGCTTCAGCGCGCAGTTGGGCCAGCGCTTCGCCGGTGGCTTTGCGGGTTTGCAGCACCCGCACGCCGGTGGCAGCCTGGTAGTCCTTGGCGGCCAGCTCGCACCAGCTTTGGTCGGTGCTGCAGATGGCGTTCAGGGTGGGCTGGGCATGGGCCACGGTGACCAGGCCCAGGGTAGCTGCAAGCAGGGCCCCTCTGGCCATGTGAGCGATTGGGTTCACGGTGGAGCCTTCAAGAGTGGGGGCCGTGATTATCGCGAAGGCTGATAGCGGCTTCGCCGTCCTTGGTGCGCTCTGCTTGCCCACCGGCTGGGGCCACCACCGTTGGCGCTTGCAAGGGCACCGGCGAGGGAACCGGCGAGGGGCATCTGGAAGGCCTGCGCCCTTCAGTCGGCACCACCTTGCATGCGCAGGCGGCGCGCGGCGTCTTCGGCCCGGGCGTCGTCGATCTCGCGCACCACGCTGCCCAAGTCCACCGGCCGCTGGGGCGCGGCGAAAGTGCCACTGAGCTCGGTGTCCACGGTGAGCAGGCCTTTTTCATACAGCGCCCAGATCTCCGGCCCGTAAGCGGTGTTCAACAGCCGGGGTGCGCTGCGGCCAAAAAAATCGCGCAGGTTGTCCACGTCGCGCAGCAGCATGCGCTGGGCGTGGTTGTTGCCGGCGGCGTCCACGGCCTGGGGCAGGTCGATGATGACCGGGCCGTCGGCCGCCAGCAGGATGTTGAATTCCGACAAGTCGCCGTGGATCACGCCGGCGCACAGCATGCGCACCACCTCTTTGATCAGTGTCGCGTGGTGGGCCAGGGCTTCTTCTTCGGTGAAGACGCTGTCGTTCAGGCGCGGTGCAGCGTCGCCTTCGGCCCCAGTGACCAACTCCATCAGCAGCACACCTTCCATGAAGTTGTGGGGCTTGGGCACGCGCACACCGGCGCCGGCCAGGCGGTAGAGCGCGTCCACTTCGGCGCTTTGCCAGGCCGCTTCTTGCGACTGGCGGCCAAAGCGGGTGCCTTTGGCCATGGCGCGCGCCTGGCGGCTGTTCTTGACCTTGCGGTTTTCGGTGTAGTCCACCGCTTGGCGAAAGCTGCGGTGGGTGGCTTCCTTGTAGATCTTGGCGCACAGCGTGTCGTCGCCGCGGCGCACCACGTAGACCTCGGCTTCCTTGCCGCTCATCAGCTGGCGCACAACGGTGTCGATCAGTCCTTCGTCGATCAGGACCTGCAAGCGGGGTGGGGCTTTCATGGCCCGATTCTGGGGGCTGCGGCTGGCGTGGCAGCTTGGCCGATGGTGATAGGCCGCTTGGACGGCCATCAGCACCACCTCCGCCAAACCCCCGCTACACCCCGTAAGGCACCCAGACGTTTTTGACCTGCACCGCCTGCTCCAGCCGTTGGCGCGGGTCGGCACCGTCCAACAGGGCCAGGCGCGCCGCAACGCCCGCCCAGGTGCGCTTGAGGTTGGACACCGACAACGACTCCAGGCGCTGCAACTGCGCGGCGTTGGCGCTGGGCCACCACATCGCGTCGACATCGGCGTGCGCGGCCAGCACGTCGCCCAGCGCGTCGGCGTCGCCGGTGACCAGGTTGACAACACCGGCGGGCACGTCGGATGTGTCCAGCAAGGGGTAAAGCTCGGCGGCCACCAGAGGCTGCAGGCGCGACGGCACCGCCACCACGCGGTTGCCCATCGCGATGGCCGGTGCCAGCAGGGCCAGCAGGCCCAGCAGCGGTTGCTCGTCAGGAGCGATCAGCGCCACGGTGCCAATGGCCTCGTGCAGCGCCAGCGTCACGCCGTGCATGGGTGGTTGGTGAACGGCACCGTCGTACTTGTCGGCCCAGGCGGCAAAGGTGAAGAGGCACTGCACGCTGGCCTCCACTTCTTGGGCGGCACGACTGGCGCTGGTGAAGGGCGCCAGGCACTGCCCCAGGCGCGCTTGCTGGGCCTGCAGGTTTTCGGCCAGGTAGTACAGCACCTGGGCGCGGCCGTGGGCGCTTTGGCGTTCCCAGCTGCTGGCGGCGCGTGCGGCTTCCACGGCATTGCGGATGTCCTTGCGGTTGCCTTCGGGCACCAGGCCCAGCAAGGTCTTGCCCACGCGCACTTCGCGGCTGTAGCCGCCGTCGGGGCGGGCTTGTTTGCCGCCGATGTAGAGCTTGGCGGTGCGGTCGATGGCGGTGGGGTCGGCCGCCACCAGCATGCCGCTGCCGGGTTTGAGTTTGGTGCTGCTGGTGGACTTGCTGACCGCGGCGCTTGGCAGCGACTGGGCCTTGCGCTTGCCACCCGCTGGCGCCACCGCGGCCGCCGGAGTGCGCAGCGTCAGGTACTCGCGCAGCCCTTCGCGCCCACCCTCTCGGCCAAAACCGGACTCGCGGTAACCCCCGAAACCGCAAGCCGCGTCAAACTGGTTGGCGGTGTTGACCCACACCACACCGGCCTTGATGCGCGGCGCGATTTCCAAGGCCAGCGAGATGGACTCGCTCCACACGCAAGCTGCCAGCCCGAAGCGCGTGTTGTTGGCCAACTCCACGGCCTCAGCGGGCGTGCGAAAGGTCTGCACCGTCAGCACCGGGCCAAACACTTCTTGCTGCACGATTTCGCTGGACGACTCCACGCCGGTGACCAGCGTGGGCGGGAAAAAGCAGCTGTCGCCGGCGGGCAGTTCGGTGGCGCAGGCCTGGTGAACCTGCGCGCCTTGTGCTTGCGCGCGTTGTACAAAGCCGTTGACGGTTTGCCATTGGTGGCGGTCGATCAAAGCGCCCATGTCGATGGACTTGTCCAGCGGGTCGCCCACGCGGATCTTGGCCATGCGCGCTTTCAGCTTGGCCAGCAAGCGTGGTGCGGTGCCCTCGTGCACCAGCAAGCGCGAACCGGCGCAGCAGACCTGGCCCTGGTTGAACCAGATGCTCTGCACCACGCCTTCAACAGCGGCGTCCAGGTCAGCGTCGGCAAAGACGATGTAGGGCGACTTGCCACCCAACTCCAGGCTCAGCTTCTTGCCACTGCCAGCGGTGCTTTGGCGGATGGCACGCCCGACCTCGGTGCTGCCGGTGAAGGCGATCTTGTGGATGCCCGCATGGGCGGTGATGGCTTGGCCCACAGCGCCGTCACCGGTGACGATGTTGACCACCCCGTCGGGCAGGCCCACCTCTTGGCAGATCTGCGCAAACATCAAGGCCGTCAGCGACGTTTGTTCGGCCGGCTTGAACACCACCGTGTTGCCACAGGCCAGCGCGGGCGCGATCTTCCAGGCCAGCATCAGCAGCGGAAAGTTCCAGGGCACGATCTGCCCCACCACCCCCAGCGGCTGGTGACCCGGCAACTCTTGCTCCAGCAGCTGTGCCCAACCGGCGTGGTGGTAGAAGTGGCGCACCGCCAGCGGGATGTCGGCGTCGCGCGTCTCGCGGATGGTCTTGCCGTTGTCCAGTGTTTCCAGCACCGCCAGCAAACGGGCGTGTTTTTGCAGCGCGCGGGCCAGCGCGTACAGATGGCGCGCGCGGCCGTGGCCCCCCAGCGCGGCCCAGGCGGGCTGCGCGGCTTGCGCGGCCTGCACTGCCTTGTCCACCAGGGCTGGTGTGGCTTGGGTCAGTGTGCACAGTGTTTGGCCGTTGGCAGGGTTGCGGCTGTCAAAGGTTTGACGACCGTTGATCCAACGACCACCGATGAAAACACCAAAGCGCCGCTCATGGTGGCGCAGCCAGGCCTGGGCCACGTCGGCCGATTCGGGGTTGGGGCCGTAGTCCATGGTGGCCAGGATGTCGGTGACAGAAGGAGTGGCGGAAGGCTTGGTGTTGGGCATGGCGGTCGTTGTGTTGAGTGCTGTGGACGTGGCCACGATCAAGGCATGGCGTGGCGCCAGCTGGCGCTGTAGAAGCCTTCCACATGGTGTTCCAACTGGCGCTCCACGTCGGTGAGCAGGCTGCTGGCACCGAAGCGAAACAGCTCGGGCTGCAGCCAACGGGTGCCCAGTTCTTCTTTCATCAGCGCCAGGTACTGGGTGGCCAGCTTGGCCGAAGAGATGCCGCCAGCGGGCTTGTAGCCCACCACGTGGCCGGTTTCCTCCAGGTAGTCGCGGATGGCACGCACCATCACCAGCGACACGTCCAGCGTGGCGTTGACACCTTCTTTGCCGGTGGACGTCTTGATGAAGTCGGCACCGGCCAACATGGCCACCCAGGACGCACGGGCCACGTTCTCCAAGGTCTGCAATTCGCCGGTGGCCAAAATGGCCTTCAGGTGTGCTGGACCGCAGGCTTCGCGGAAGGCCTTGACCTCGTCGTACAAGGCCTGCCAGTCGTTTTGCAGCGCATGGCGGCGGCTGATGACGATGTCCACCTCTTGCGCCCCAGCGGCCACCGACAGCTCAATCTCACGCAGCTTGGTCTCCATCGGCGTCAGGCCAGCAGGAAAGCCGGTGGACACCACAGCCACCGGAATGCCGCTGCCGTGCAGGCTGGAAACGGCTTCGCTGACCATCTCGTGGTACACACAAACAGCGCCCACCTTCAGGTCGTTCAAGCCCAGCGCCTGCATCAATTCAGCACGCAAAGGGCGGCGCGCTTTGGCGCACAGGCGGCGAACGCGCCCGGGCGTGTCGTCGCCGGACAGCGTGGTCAAGTCCATGCATTGAATGGTCTTGACCAACCACGCAGCCTGGAAGTTTTTCTTCACCGATCGGCTGCCGTTGAGTTGCGCCACGCGGCGCACGACGGCCGGCTGATTGACGCGCACGGCCATCACGCGGGACAGGTCCAGCGGCGCGCCGGGGTTGAGGCGCGGTTCGGCTGAATCGCTCATTGGGGGTGCTCCATGCCTTGGGGTCTGGGCAGGAGGATAGCGGGGTTGTAGTCGGTGGCGCCAACCTCATACCAGCGCTCAAGGCCGCCACTGAAAACGTGCCGCCACACAAGCCCGGTTCCACAGTGGCACCGTCCAGCTCCATACAAGCAGCGCCACGATCAGGCCCTGGGGCTTGAACAGCGAGAACTGCCAGACAAATGCGGTGACCGCCACACACACCGCATAGGCCACCCGTGCACCCGGGTGCTGCGGCGTGGTCATGGGGTCAGAAATCATGAAAAAGGCGAACAGGATGGTGGCGCCGTTCATCGCCTGGTGCCACCACATCGACAAGGCCAGATCGGGCGGGTAACCCAGCCACAGCAGGCGGGCACCCAGCAGGCCCAGCCAGGCAGCCAAAAAGCTCAGGCTGATGCCCCAGCGCGAGATGCGCCCGGTGACGGTGGCCCCCAGCGCCAGCATCCACAGGCCGGCCAAGGTGTCCTGCCCCCACTGGCCAGGCGACAGCCAGGCGTGTGGCAAACCCATGAAGGCGATGAAGGCCGCCAGGTTGGCAGGGTTGAGGATGTGGCCACGCGAAGGACCCTGGCCAAAGCGCAGCACAAATTTGCTGCTCAGCGCCACGCAGGCCAAGAAGGGGTGCACCCAGAGCTGGTCCGAGCGGATCAGGATGGAGATGCCGCAGGCAGTGACCATGGCGCTCAAGTAACCAGGTAGGTTCTTGCGGTTGGGCAGCTGCAGACAAAACTGCCAGAAGGCCTGTGTCAGCAAGGCGCTGGCAAAGGCCAGCATCACTTGGGTGCCGCTGAGCGCAAAGTCGCGCGCCAGCGCGCCAAAGAGCAGCAGGCTGACCAGGAAGGCAATCTGAAAGTAGCGCGCGTCCAGCCGGCGCGCGGTTTGCATGGCTTGGCCGCGCCAGCGCTGCCAGTGGGTGGTGGGCAGTGTGGCCTTGCCTGGCTGGCCCACGGGCTGCGGGGTGGCGTGGTTCATGGCAGCGCGCTGGTGGTGGTGCTTGCGCTGTTGCTGGCGCTGGTGCCAGCAGGCCCGGTGCCAAAGAGCTTTTGCCACCACTTCAGGCTGTTGCCCGAAGGGTTGTTGGGATCGTCGCCGGTCGTCAACTTCAAGCCGGTGAAGCGCTGTGCTTCTTCAAGGCTCCAGCCGGTGTAGCGGCGCAGGTTGTTCAGCTCTTGCTGGCGGCGCTGTGGCAGCAAGACGTTGTAGTAGCGGCGCGCCTGCTCCAAGCTGGCCAGTTGGCTGGCCTGGCAGTTTTGAAGGCACTGTGCGTATTGCCCAGAACCAGGTCCGTATCCAGACCCGGGCCCGCCCGTGTTGTCGGGCCAGCGTGGGCCATAGGCGTTGCTGCAGGCGGCTTCGCAGTTGCGGCCGCCGGCCTTTTGCTGGCACTGCTGCAAGCTGCCTTCAAAGGGGTTTTGCACCACATAGCGGGTCTGCCAGTTTTCGCGGTCGCGGGTCTGCACCAGCATCAGGTCTTCAGGAAAGGTTTGTGGTGTGTAGCGCACGTGCAAGCGCGTCAGCAAAGCGTTTTGCGCGCCACTGGGGCCGCGGCGCGGACGCATCAGACTGGGGTTGCCGGGTGCGCTGCTGCCACTGGCACCGGCACCCTCGTCCAACCAGAACACACCGGCCTGGTTCAGTTCGACCGCGGTCAGCGGGTCGGCGGCGCAGGGGTCGCACCAGCCCATGTCCCAGAAGTACTCGGTGAACACCACGCGGTGTTCTTCCTGGCGCGCCTGGTGGTCAAACAGCGCCTTGTAAAAGCCCTTGAAGTCGCGCTTGATGGCAGGTGGCAGGTTCTCGTTGGCCGGCAACTTCACGGTGCGGTAGTTGGCGGCTTCCACACGGCCCTGCTGGGTCAGCACATAGACGATGAGGTCCTGCGCCTTGTCGGGCGCGGCATTGATCATCCCCAAGCGCAGCGGCAGCATGAACTTGTCGCTTTCAAACGCAAACTGCAGCGGCCGCAGGTACTGCACCCCAGTGGTGGCTTGCTCTTTGAGGTTGACCTTGGCAACGAAGAACTTCATGTCCTGCGCCACATAGGGCTTGAGCGCCACCGCCGCGCCGGGCGGCATGCGGTAGCCGTTTTCGCGCAGCCAGGTTTCCAAGCCCAGGCTCTGCTGGGCCGACAGCATCACGATGTCGTACTCGCCCACCGTGTAGCTGGCCTCTACCGTGATGCCCAAGGCCTGGTCGCGATCTGACTTGCGCTGGCGGTCAGCGCTGGCCATGGCTGCAGCTGGCGCGGCGCGCAGGGCCATCGCTTCGTTGAAGCGGTTGCCGGTGGGGCAGGGGTCGGGGTCGAAGTACTCGGCCAGGCGCGGCGATGAGTAGGCGTCGAGCCGGTCAAACAGACGCTTGTCACCTACCCGTACCTGGTCACGACCCAGCACCTGCGGCACCGGCACCACCAGCGCAAAGTCGGTCAACGGCCCCTTGAAGTCGTTGAGCATGGAGATGACGGTGCGCCTGCCGTCACGCGCCAGGATCACCTGGCTGGCTTCGTTGAACAAAGATGCGCCGGCTTTTCCAGCGAAGAAGCCGCAGAAGGCCTGGGCGCTGCTGGCGATCAGCAGGCCGGCAGCGGCCAGGGCCAGCTGGGCCCGCAGTCGGGTGATGGATGGCATGGCTTGACCCTCATGTGCAGTGGTGGATGAGGGTGATACGGGCCAGCCGCGGAAATGGGGTGAAAAGAATTTTCGCTGCAGCGATTCGGGCCAGCCCAAGCTTGCTGACCAACGGCTTGGCCGTGGAAGACAGACAGGTTCAGCCTGGTGCCTGCCACCACTGGTACAGCCCCAACACATCCTGCCCTTGGTCTTGTCGCAAAAGCCCACGTTCTTCGTGCCGCAGCACCAGTCCCTGCGCCGCAGCCAGCCGCTGCAAATAGCGCGCCGACTGCGCATAACGCGAACTGGGTCGCAGCTCAAAATCCGCCGCCTCAGACGCTTCTTCAACCGACAGCGCCAGCCAGCCGCCTGGAGCCAGCACCCGCCGCACGCCAGCCCACACGGCTTGCAGGTCGCCGATGTAGATGAACACATCGGCGGCCACCACCACGTCCACAGGGCCGACCAAGGTGTGCAGGTGTTCAGCGACATCCGCCTGCACCAGTTCGTCATAACAACCGCGCGCTTGCGCCCGCTGCAGCATGCCGGCCGACAGGTCCACGCCCAGCAGACGTTGCGCCAGCGGGCGCAGCAAGGGGCCGCACAGACCGGTTCCGCAGCCCAGGTCAAGCACCGTGCCCCAGCGCTGGCCACCACGGGCTTGCACCTGTGCCGCCAGGTGGCCCACCAGCGTCTGCGGCGCCTGATAAGCCAGACGGCCCACCAGGTGTTGGTCGAAGTCGGCCGCATAACCGTCAAACAGTGCCTGCACGTAGCCGGGGGGTGGCTGCGGGGGTGCGGCATGGCCTTCGATGCTGGCCAGCAGGTAGCCCGGCAACGCCGGGTCGGCACCGTGGGCGATGGCGCTGCGCAAGGCGGCAGCGGCCTCTGTCGGGCGGCCCAGGTCTTTCAGCACACCGCCGCGCAGCGCCCAGGCGGCGGCCATGTCGGCGGCATGGGCCAGAGCCTGATCGGCGCTGAGCAACGCAGACGGCAGGTCGCCCAGACGGGCTTGGCACTGACCCAGCACCACCCAGGTGGCGGCGTCGCCGGGTTCGGCTTGAAGCGCCTGCTCCAGCAAGGGCAAGGCATCAAAGTCGCGGTGCAAGAGGGTCAGCACCACGCCCAGGTTGTTCAGCGTGGAAGCGCGGCCAGGAACCAGGGCCAAGGAGGCGCGGTAGGCCGCTTCAGCCTCGGCCAAGTGGCCGGCCTGCTGGGCTTGCAGGCCGGCCATGAAATGGGTGCGGGCTTCTTCAAAGAGGGCGGTCATGGCGGGAGTTTGCCAGTGTCAGGTCTCCCACCACGGCGTCTCAAGGCTTGCGAACGCGCCCCAGCACGCCGAGCGCCGCCGCCGCGGGTGAACTGGCAGCGCCAGCGCCAGCCGCCGCGCTTTCAACGGCGCTGTTACTTGCGCGTGCGGCGCTTGTTGAGCCGCCGCCACGCAGAGCGGGGTCGGCGTCTTGGGTGGTTTCTGCTGACTTCGCTGCGCCCGATGCGGGGTATTGGGCGGTGCCTGCGATCACCACTTCGCCCTTTTTGTTGACCGCTGCGCAAAACAGCTTGGCGCCATAAGGCACGCTGGGCGCAAAGGGCGGTGCTCTTGAGACATGGGCCGGGTCAAACTGCAGATCGATCTTGTACTGCTTGGTCTTGGGGTCGTTGGCCTTCCACTTCATCACGGTGTCGCGGTACTCGCTGCCGCGCTCGCTCTGTGAGCCCAGCTTGGAGCAGGCCACGCCGTCAGTGGTGTTGCCGTCCGGGCAGTAGGGCATGAGCATGTACGGCGGCAGGTTGGGTACGCGAACCGTGAAGATCGATCTGGGGAAGACCACCGGCGCGTTGTTGTTGGCCAGGTCGATGCATTGGACCTCGGTCTCCTGCACCTCGGCTCCGGTGTACCGAACCACGACCACCCGGCCTGGCGCCATGTCCTGCTCGAAGGCGCAGCTGTCTACGGGAGAGACCTTTTTGCGGTTGATCAAGGCACTGTGCTGCTCCTTCTGCATGCCCTTTTGCACCTCGTAGGTGCCGATCTGGCCGACCTCTGCGGCCACGATTTTGATGCTGGGATCACACTTCAGGCCCATGGGCAGGGCGGCCATGGCGGGTAGGCAGACAGGCAGACAGGCAAACAAAGAGGCGGATGCCGCCACAAGGTTTCTCTTCATGGTGGGCGTCTTTCAATGGCGTGGTTGGGGTTGAAGTCGGGTCGCGTTGGTGCCCACACGCCCGCAGAACTGCGCCGATGCAAAACACAGGCTCGCACAGGCGTGCAGGCGGTGGTCATGAGATGGGTGGTCTTGGCGCTTACAAGCAGCGGGAGTGGAGGGCGACCGGATGGTCATCGGTCTCGCCAAAACGGGACAGGTACGAACGGACAGGGGCGACCGGTGTACCGGCTGAATCCGCGGCCACAGTGAGGCCTTTTGCACGCTCCCGCGTGTGTGCCGGCCGCGTTGACGTCCAGCACCGCCACCAGTGATGACGGCGCTGTGCCCGGTTGTCTGCCCTGTGCGCCTGTGTTTCAGCTCTCGGCGGTAAAGCCCACGCGCTTGACCAGCGGGCCCCAGCGCTCGGTTTCAGCGCGTGCGCTGCGGGCCATTTCGTCTTGTGTTGAGCCTTGTGCCAGAAGGCCCACCACGCCCAGGCCGTCGATGACGCTCTTGTCGCGCAGGGCGGCATTGATGGCCGCGTTGGCAGCTGCCACCACGGCTGCTGGTGTCTTGGCGGGCGCGTAAAAGCCAAACCATTCTTCGGTGGTGAGCTCGCCAAAACCCTGCTCGGCGAATGTGGCCACGTCGGTGGCAAACGGCAGGCGCTGGCGGCCTGAGGTGGCCAGCAGGCGCAGCTTGCCGGCCTTGTGGTTGGACAGGAAGTCACCGGCCGGTGTGAACATGGCGGCCAACTGGCCACCGACCACGTCGGTGATGCCCGGCACGCTGCCGCGGTAGGGGATGTGCTTCATGTCCACGCCCTGGCTCAGGCCCAGCAGTGCGCCCAGGAAGTGCGGCGTGCTGCCCGCGGCGGGCGAGCCGTAGTTGGCCTTGTCGGGGTTGGCTTTGGCCCAGGCCACAAAACCCTTCACGTCCTTGACGCTGTCGGGCACCACCGGGCCTACAGCCAGGCCGTGGTGCATGATGGCCGCGATGGACACCGGGAGGAAGTCGTTCACCGGGTCGTAGCTGAGCTTCTTGTAGACGTGCGGGTAGATGGCGATGGGCGAAAACGGTGTCAGCGCCAGCACCGAGCCGTCGGTGGGTGCGCTTTTCAAGCCGTCCAAGGCGATGCGGCCACCGGCACCGGGTTTGTTTTCCACGATGGCAGCGTTCTTGGCGTAGGCCGAGCCGGCCATTTTTTCTGCCACACGGCGGGCCGTGATGTCGCCCGAGCTGCCGGCCGGAAAGCCGTAGAGGATCTTGGGTTGTTCAAAGGCCTGCGCACGGGCGCGCATGGGCAAGGCGGCTGCCGCGGCAGCGGCGAGCATCAGGGTCTGGCGGCGGGTCAGTGACATGGGAAGTCTCCGGGGGTGTTGTGCTTGCTGCAAAGCGTTGCAGGGCGGCAGGTGATGAAGGGTCTTCGGTTCTTTAGAGGCACAGCGCGCGGATGTCTTCAGGCACCGGTATCGCCTTGATGCGCTCAGGATTTCCGGGGTCCTTGATGCAGAAGGCGCGCACTTCGGTGCCCTCGCACAGCACGGTGTCGCCGCGTTTGACCACGTGGCGGTGCCGGAAGGTCTTGGCGGCCCACTCTTCGATGCTGGTGTGCACGTGAATGGTTTCGCCGTAGGTGGCGGGCCGCATGAACTTGGTGTGAATTTCCAGCAGCGGCGTGCCGATGATGCCGCGCGTCTTCACCAGTTCGCGCCAGGGCGGCACGCCGCAGGACATGAAAAACGCCAGCGAGGCTTCGTCCATCCAGCGGCTGAAATTGGGGAAGAACACGATGCCGGCAGGGTCGCAGTCGCCAAACTGCACGTTGACCGGATAGATGTGGGTCTTGCTCATGGGGCGCTGGCTTTCAGTGCGGCGCCGCGGTGTTTTCCACCAGCAGCGCAATGCCTTGACCGCCGCCCACACAAGCCGAGGCCACACCCCAGCGCGCGCCGGCTTCTTGCAGCTGGCGCGCCACCGTGGTGGTCAGGCGCACGCCGGTAGCGGCCAGCGGGTGGCCCAGCGCAATGGCGCCACCCTTGACGTTCAGGCGGCTCATGTCCAGCCCCAGCTCGCGGCCCACGGCCAAGGTCTGCGCGCCTTGGGCTTCGTTGATCTCAAAGCGGGCAATGTCGGCCAGCTGCAAGCCACTGCGCTGCAGCAGCAACTGGATGGCCGGGGCCGGGCCGATGCCCATGATCTCGGGCGGCACGCCCACCACCGCGGCTGCGGCCAGGCGGGCCAGCGGCCTGCGCCCAGTGCTCTGTTGCCACTGGCGCGCCACGGCGCCGGATGCCACCAGGGCCGCCGCTGCGGCGTCCGTCAGCGCCGAGCTGTTGCCGCCGGTCTGCACACCGTCCTTGAACACGGTGCGCAGCTTGGCCAGCACCTCGACCGGCGTGGGGCGTGGGTGGGTGTCCTTGTCTGCAACGGTGGCTTTGCCGGCCAAGCGCAGGCCGCGGGGCTTGTAGCCGGGCAGCTCGAAGCTCTCGCTCTCCACCGCCACCACTTCGCCACCAAACCAACTGGCGGCCTGTGCGGCCACGGCCTTGGCAAATGAAGTGGCAGCAAAGGCGTCAACGTCGGCGCGTGAAATGCCGTAGCGCTGGGCCAGGTTCTCGGCCGTCTGGATCATGTTGATGCCAGCGGCGCTGTCGCTCAGCGCTTCCCACAGGTAGTCTTTGAAGCCGATGGGCGCGCCCAGCCTGAAGCCGCCGCGGTGGTCGAAGGCGGCAATGGGGTTGCGGGTCATGCTTTCGGTGCCGACCAGCAGCGCCAGGCTGGCGCAGCCGGCCATGACTTGCTCACCGGCTTGGCGAAACAGCTCAAAGCCCGTGCCGCAGATGCGCTGCACGTTCAGTGCCGGCACCTGGTGCGGTACGCCGCTGTACAGACCGATGTGGCGCGCCACGTAGAACTGGTCGAAGCCACCCGGCGCCATGTTGCCGGTGATGACCGAGTCCACATCGGCGGCCGCCACACCAGCACGCGACAGCAGGCTGCGTGCGGCCTTGATGCCCAGGTCGATGGGGTTGGCGTCGGCAAAAGCGCCCATGTAGTCCACCATGGGCGTGCGCAGGCCGTCGAGGATGAAAACTTCGTCGAAGCGTTGGAATTGGCCCTTGTTGCCCTTATGGCCGCTGTGTGCGCCACCCAGGCTCATGACTTGGTCACCTTGTTGGCGCGGCCTTCCAAAAAGGCGCGCACGCGCTGCTTGGCGGCTTCGTCACCTTGCGCAATGCTGCTGATCAGCGACTCCACAAACAGGCCGTCGCTGGCCGACAGGTCGGCAATGCGCGGCAGCGCCTGCGTGATGGCGTAGTTGCTCAACGGCGCGTTGGTGGCCATCTTGGTGGCCAGCTCCAGCGCTTTGGCCACGCCCTGGCCATCGGCCACGCGGTAGTTGCTGAGGCCCATGGCCTGGCCTTCATCGGCGTCGAAGACGCGGCCGGTGAGCATCATGTCGGTCATGCGCGTCACGCCAATCAATCGGCTGATGCGCACCGAGCCGCCGCCGCCCACAAAGATGCCGCGCGTGCCTTCGGGCAGGCCGTAGAAGCTGCTGTCCTCGGCCACGCGCAAGTGGGCCGATGACGCCAGCTCCAGCCCACCGCCCACAGTGGCGCCATGCATCACAGCCACCACCGGCACCGGGCCAAACTGGATGGCGTCAAAACAGGCATGCCAAGCACGCGAGTGCTGCATGCCTTCAAACACGTTGCGCTCGCTCACCTCGGACAGGTCCAGGCCGGCGCAAAAGTGCTGGCCTTCGCCGCTGATGACGGCGGCCAAGATGCCACGTGGCATGTTCACGAACACGGTGTGCAACTGCGCCAGCAGTTCATCGCTGATGGAGTTGCGCTTGGCTGGCCGGTTCATGCGGATGTGCAGCACCGCGCCGGCTTGGCTCAGCACCAGCATGTTCAGATTGCTGAGCGCGCCCGTGGCGGCCAAGGGTTCAAATGTTGGAAGGGTCATGGACGCTTTCAGGACGTAACTTCAGAGGGTGATGACGCGCGCGTCGGTGGGCTGGCCGCTGCTGCCTGCGGCAGCGCTGGCGTACAAAGCCTGCACATCGGCGGCGCGGCGCGCCAGCGCCAAACGCTGGTTGACGTAGCCCTTGTCGGTGATTTCGCCCTCGCCCGCGTTGGGGCTGTCGGGCAGTGTCAGCAGCCGGGTGGGGGTTTGTGATGAGCCGCCGCCTTCTGCCTTCAAGGCGCGCAGGCCCTGTTGAAGGTGCTGGCGCAGTTGCGTGGTGGGCAGCGCGCGCGCGGCTTCGGTCAAGAACACCAAAGCGCCAATCTCGCTGCGGTCGTGGCCGGTGATGACCGCGTCTTGCACGTAGGGCGCCAGCGCCGACACCACGCGCAAACGCAGCGTTCCCACGCTGACCCAGGTGCCGCTGGTGAGCTTGAAGTCTTCGGCCACGCGGCCGTTGAACACCACGCCCTGCAGCGGGTCGTCAACGTCCTTCAAAAAGCCGGCGTCGCCAATGCAGTAGTAGCCGTCTTCGTCAAAGGCCGCTTGCGTGGCCTGCGCGTTGTTGCGGTAGCCGGGAAAGATGTGCTCGCCTTTGAGGCGCATTTCCAGCTTGCCGCCGCTCGGCACAAATTTCAGGCTCACGCCGGGCATGGGCAGGCCGATGACACCGGGCTCGCTGATCTGCCAGTTCACAAAGGTGTTGGCCGGCGCGGTTTCGGTGCTGCCCCAAGAGGTGGTCATCCACAGCGGTTCGGAGCGCACGCGCTCGGCCACGGCCGCTAGGCGTTGCCAGGTGGATGGCGGCATGCCAGCACCGGCATAGAACAGCATGCGCAGCTTGCCCAGGAAGCGGCGCGCCAGCTTGTCGTCGGCCTCCAGCGCGGGCAGCATCATCTCGTAGCCACGTGGCACGTTGAAGTACACGGTGGGCTGCACGCTGCGCAGGTGGGCCAGCGTTTTGTCCACCAGGCCGGGCATGGGGCGGCCGTCGTCGATGTACATGCAGCCGCCGTTGCGCAACACCAGGTTGGTGTTGTGGTTGCCGCCGAAGGTGTGGCTCCAGGGCAGCCAGTCCAGCAGCACAGGTTTTTCGGTTTCCAAGAAGCGCAAGGTCTGCGCCAGCATTTGCTGGTTGGCGCACAGCATGCGGTGGGTGTTGATCACCACCTTGGGGTGGCCTGTGCTGCCACTGGTGAGCAGGTACTTGGCGTGGGTGTCGGGCGTGATGGCGGCAAAGGCGCGCATCACGGCTTCGGTTTCAACGCTGCCTTGCAGCTGCGAAAACGGCAGCGCGCCGGGGTGTGATGGTGCGCCCTGGCCGAACACCAGCACGGCTTGCATGGGCGCGGCGCGCACGGCTGGCCCATAAACCTTGGCGTCGCTGGCGTACACCAGAGCCGGGTCCAAGGCTTCCAAGATGCCGTGGATGCGGCTGAAGTCCTGGCCCGCCAGCCGGCAGTAGGCGCTGGACACGGTGCACACCGCGCGGCCGATGTGCATGCCGGCCAGCAACAGCACCAGGTGGTCCAGCGAGTTGTCGCTGAGCACCACGATGGGCTTGTTGGCCGGCAGGTCCAGGTCGAGCAGGCTCTGGGCGACCTGGCCTATCTGTTGGCGCAGCTCGGCATAGGTCAGCGTGCGCCAAACAGAGCCAGCGCTGGGGTCCGGGTTGTTGCCGTCTTGCTTGAGGCTGCCCGCTGGCAGCGGTTCGGCAAATGCCGGCGCTTGCGGTGTAAGGTGTGCCCAGTGTTCCAACCACTCGCCCACGCAGCGAGCGTAAGGGCGCAATGGCTCTGGGTGCTGGAGCGTGAAAGCGCCATCGCCCAGGTTGGCTCGTTGCGTCTGGCGGGGCGCCAGCAAGCCGGCATTTTCAAAGAAGCCGTCGGTCATGGAGCACTTTCACGAGCGTTGCTACTGGCCATACACATCTGTATGTGTGTGGAACCGAATGCTAGCCATGGTGACAACAAGAAGCGCTAGGGAAAACACGAATCTACATACAGTTCTGTATGGCATCATCTGTGGCAGCGCGGTCCAAACGCTGCCGCTGCAGCCTGACAAGCATGGCCACCTCCATCAACCCCAGCCCACCCAGCCCTGCGCGTCGCAAGCGCAGCAAAAGTGCCGCGCCAGACGTGACGGCGCCTGCACCCGAAACCCGCAGCACGCTGCTGCCCGAACACTGGATTGCTGCTGCCACCGAGGTGCTGGTGGACCAAGGCATCGACCATGTGAAGGTTGACCTGCTGGCCACCCAGTTGGACGTGACGCGTGGCAGCTTTTACTGGCACTTTCGCGACCGGCAAGACCTGTTGCGACGTGTGCTGCAAAGCTGGAGCGACGCCACCACCCAGCAGCTCACACGCCGCCTGGAGACAGCGCACACCGACGACCCGATGCAGCAGCTGCGCGACGTGATCTCATTGCCCTTTCGCGGCCGCGCAGCGGCACGTGCGGCACGCATCGAACTGGCCATCCGGGCCTGGGCGCGACGCGACGCGATGGCACGCCAAGCTGTGGACGACGGCGACGCGGCGCGGCTGGCCTACCACCGGCAGATTTTCAGAGCGCTGGGTTTTGACGACCACGAGGCCGCCATGCGCGCCTTTGTGCTGTACAGCTACGAGGTGGCTGAATCGGTGTTGGCGCGCCAAGGCACGGCTGCGCAGAAGCAGGCCCGCATTGCCTTCGTGGAAAGGCTGGTTCTTCAGCCGCTGCAGTAGCGGTTGAACCAGCGGTTGAAGCAGCGCTTGACGTAGCGCTTGAAGTTGCCGCCGGCGGGCCATTGCAGGCCCGGCCAGACATTCGGCAGCCTCAGATGGGCGCCGTTTGGAGGCGCGGGCGGCGCGGGCCGTTCGGACCCTTACTGCTGCTCAATCTTGGCGTCGCGAATGGCCTTGGCCCACTTCACCGTTTCCACCTTGTTGCGCGCCGCCAGCGCTTCAGGCGTGCCAGGCTCTACCGCAAAACCGTTGGCGGCAAACTTTTCTTGAATGTCTTTGCTGTTGGCCGCAGCGTTGATGGCCGCGTTGAGCTTGGCCACGATGTCGGGTGGTGTGCCGGCCGGCGCAAACACCGCGAAGTAGGCAATCAGTTCGTAGTCCTTCAGGCCCAGCGCTTCGTTCACCGTGGGCAGCTCGGGCACGGCGGCGGCGCGCTTCATCGACGTGACGGCCAGGCCGCGGATCTTGCCGGCCTTGTGCTGCGGCACGGTGACGGCAAAGTCGGCGGTGAACATCATCACCTGGCCGCCGATCAGGTCGGTCATGGCCGCGGGGCCGCTCTTGTAGGGAATGGCGTTCATCTGGATGCCGGCCATGCTGGACAGCATCTCGGACGAGACCTGCTGCGAGGTGCTGGCATAGGCCCAGCTGACCTGCCCGGGCTTGGCCTTGGCCAGGTCGACAAATTCCTTCAGGGTCTTGGCTGGCACGTCGTTGTTCACCGCCACCATCAGCGGCACGCTGCCCAGGTAGCCCACCGGCGTGAACGCGGTGTCCTGGTCGTAGGGCAGCTTTTTCATCAGGTACTTCAGCGCCGCGTTGGTGCTGTTGGTGCCGATCAGGATGGTGTAGCCGTCGGCCGCTGACTTGGCCACGAAGTCGGCACCCAGCATGCCGCTGGCACCGGGCTTGTTGTCGACCACGATGCTCTGCCCCAAGGTGACCGACATCTTCTCGGCAAAGGCGCGGCCGATCTGGTCGGTGGCGCTGCCGGCGGCAAAGGGCACCACCGCGCGGATGGGCTTGTTGGGGTAGGGCTGGGCCCAGGCGGATGTGGCGCACAGCAGCGCGGCGGTGCTAAGGGCCAGGTGGCGGATCAGGGCTTGCACGGGGTGTCTCCTGGTTGGGGGCAATGATGAATTGTCAGGGCGTTGGGGGCGGGCTCAACGAAGGGTTCAACAGCCCTTCCAACGGTGCGGGGATGGGCAGGTTCAGGATGGCCGAGCTGAGCGACTTGCCGTGCGCATCCAGCGCCAGCGAACGGGTCACGCCACCACCCAGCGCCTGGTCCATCACCAGGTGCACGGCGCCCAGGTGGGGCAGCAGGTAGCGTTGCACGTCGCCCTGCACGATGCCGGCGTAGTGGGCTTGCACGGCCGCCACCGTCAGCACCTGTTCCAGCACGGCGTAGTGGGCAAGGTCGATGGCGATCACGCTGAGCGTGGCGCGGTTGCCTTTGTCGCCGCTGCGGGCGATGGCAATGTCGTGCAGCTTCATCGTCAGCACCCGCTTTCAGGCTTGCAGCAGCTGCAATGCGGGCTGCGCCGCATGGCGCGGAACCAGTGCCGACGCTGCCGCGATGACCTCGCGCACTGACTGGCTGACACCCCCGCCCGCCGCGGGGCCGTTGAGGTACAGCGCTTCAACCTCCTGGCCCACCCGTTCGGCTTGTGCCCGGGTGGTGCACCGCACAGCCAGGCGCAGGCGCACTTCATACGGTGGGTGGCGATCAGCGGGCTTGGCAGAGGCCAGTCCGTGCATGGCGTTCACGCCCATCAGCTCGGCGCGCTGTTCCAGGTTTTGCCAGCCCAAGCGCTGCAGGCGGTGTTGCAGCACCTGCAGGGCCAGCCGCCCACGCGCCACCGCACCGGGGCCGGCGTAGGAGATCTGGCCTTCGCCGATGTAGCCGTCGCGGTAGCCCAGCGTGGCCTTCAGTTGCGCTGGGCGCGCGCTGCCGCTGGCGCCGCTGGCGCGCACCCGGTCCGCGCCCAGATCCTGCAGTTGCACGTTTGAAAAGTCAGCCACCACGTCGGGCTGCAGGTAGCGTGCCGGATCTTCGATTTCGTAGAGCAGTTGTGCGGTGCAGGTCAGCCTGTCCACGCGGCCACCGGTGCCGGGCAGTTTGGTGATGATGGCGCTGCCGTCGGCCGCCACTTCGGCCAGCGGAAAGCCCAGCTCAGCCAGACCAGGCACGTCAAAGTGGCCGGGGTCGGCGATGTAGCCGCCGCAGACCTGGGCCGCGCATTCCAGCAGGTGCCCCACCAGGATGCCCTGGCCCAGTTGCGGCCAGTCGGCGGCCTGCCAGCCGAAGTGGTGCATCAGGGGCGCCAGGAACAGCGCCGGGTCGGCCACGCGGCCGGTGATGATGACGTGGGCGCCCGCGGCCAACGCGGGCAGCAGCGCGTCGGCACCCAGGTAGGCGTTGGCCGAGATCAGGCGTTCGCCGAAGTCGGATGCGCGGGCTGCTGAGCGTGCCGACGGGGTTGCCTCGGTCGGCGTGCTTGGGGCGGTGGCGCTGCTGTCCAGCAAAGGCACGTCGTGTTGGCGCACCCAGGCCAGCACATCATCGCCCGTTACCACCGCCACCTTCAGCTGCGGCAGCCCCAGGTCGCGCGCCACCGCCAGCGTCACCTGGCCAGCGGCCATGGGGTTGGCCGCGCCCATGTTGCTGATGACCGTGGTGCCTTGGCGCACACAGGCCGGCAGCACCGCACGCAGCCGTTCCTGCAGCAGCGGGTCGTAACCCTGCTGCGGGTCTTGCAGACGGCGCAGCTGGGCCAGCGCGATGGTGCGTTCGGCCAGGCATTCAAAGACCAAGGCGTTCAGGCGGCCGTGTTCAGCCAGTGCCTGGGCGGGGTCGATGCGGTCACCGGCGTAGCCGGCACCGCTGCCGATGCGGTAGGGGTTCATCAATCGTCAGCATCGCATCGGACCGGGCTGATCACCAGTGCGGTCAACCCCCGGGCCTCGAACTCGCGCATGGCCCGTAAAACAGTTGCCCCAGTGAAACATCCGGGCCAGATCAGTCGGGCTTGATGCCCGCACGCTTGACGATGTCGGCCCAGATCTTTTGCTGCTTGCCAATGTAGGCCGCGAATTCCTCGGGCGAGCCGCCACCGCCCACCGCGCTGTCGGCAGCAAAACGTTCGGTGACGCTGTTGCTCTTCAGCGCCTTTTGCGATTCTTCCTGCAGCTTTTTGACGATCTCGCGTGGTGTGCCCGCGGGCACCAGGATGCCGTACCACTGTGAAGTCTCGAAGTCTTTGAAACCCATCTCGGCTACGGTGGGCACGTCGGGCAGGGTGGCCACGCGCTGCGGGCTGCCCACGGCCAGTGCGCGCAACTTGCCGCTCTTGATGTGCGCCAGCAGCGCCGGCAAGCCGGTGTTGGTGGCCTGGGTGCGGCCGGCCAGCAGGTCGGTCAGCATGGGCCCGGTGCCGCGGTAGGGAATGTGGGTGATGAAGGTGCCCGTCACCAGCTTCAGGTATTCCATCGCCAGGTGTCCGGCGCTGGCGTTGCCCGCGCTGCCGTAGTTCAGCTTGCCGGGGTTCTTCTTGACGTGGGCTACAAACTCCTTGAAGTTGTTGGCCGGCACATCGGGGTGGCAGACAAAGACGTTGGGCACCTTGGCCAGCAGCGTGACGGGCAAGAAGTCTTTGTTCACGTCAAAGGGCTGGTTGGGGAAGATCACGGGGTTGACCGCCAGGCTGCCCACGTGGCCCAGGATCAGCGTGTGGCCGTCGGGCTTGGCCTTGGCCACCTCGCCCATGGCGGGCAGGCCAGCGCCGCCGCCCTTGTTGTCGACAAAGACGGTCTGCCCCAGCTGTTTGGTCAGCTCATTGGCCACCGTACGGGCCACGATTTCGCTGGTGCCACCGGGTGCAAAGGGCACCACAAACCGAATCGACTGGCTGGGCCAGCCGCTTTGTGCACGGGCCAGTGCCGGCAGCATCAAAAGGGAAGAAGCCAGGGTGGCGCGGCGGGTCAGGGTCATGCAGGGTCTCCGTTGGGTCAGGCGGCGGTCATCAGCTTGGGCAGGTTGGCCATGGCAGCCATGGCCTGTTCGCGCAGCTGCGCCATCACGGCCAGTTTTTCAGTTTCTTCTGGGGCGATGCCGGTCATGAGTTTGCCAAAACCGTCCAGGCGGCTTTCGCGTATCCAGTTGCGCAGGGTCTTGTCCTGGGCCCACTGGGCCTGGTTCCACATGCTGACCATCACTGTGCGGGGGTAGTCTTCCAGCCGGTTGGGAAAGGGCACGGAAGCGCACAAGCGGTTCTTGGCCTGGTCGCCTTCGTAGTGGGCTTCCACATAGGCGATCAAGGCCGCGCTGAAGGTGGGCAAAGGAATGCGCACCACCTGCAGCACGATCTTGTTGGGCTGAAAGATGGGCTGCACCGCACGCGGCTCTACCGCCGACGCGGTGCAGTCCACATACAGGGTGTTGGCGGGCATGACTTCGACACCACCGTCCAGCACCAGGCGCTCGGGCTCGATGGCCTGCACACGGCCTTTGCGGATGACGTGCTGGATGTTGCGCAGCAGCTCCACCTCCCCCGGCGCCACAGTGGCAAAGTGGAACATGCCGGGCTGGCGCGTAGGGTCGATGCGGGTCAGGAAGCCGCAGGCCTCCAGGCGCAAAAACAGATCTTCGGTGGACGTGGCCTGCGCAAAGGCTTGCATCTGCTGGGCCTGGTTACCAATGCTGTCGAAGAAGAACTCGGGCGCGGGCTGTGTGGTCACCCGGTTGACCAGCCAAGAGTCGCGCGGCACCACCCAGTGGATGCTGTCGGCGCTGGCGCCCGAGTTCAGCAGCCACACGCAGGCGTCCATGGCCGTCTTGCCGGCGCCCAACACCACATAGCGCTGGGGTTGCTGAGTTGCCGGTGGGGTCAGACCCAGCTGCGGAAGCGCATTGGGTGGCACCAGCCGCACGCCAGCGGCCACACTGAACTTGGGCGTGTGCGTGGACGGCACCGGCGGGCTGTAGTAGGTGGCGTCCACCACCTTTTTGCGCACGGTCACTGGCGTGCGTTGCCCCGACAGCAAAGACTCAAATTGCCCGTCGCCCAAGTAGTTGCACATCGGGTGGTAGTCGACCCGGCCGCTGGGCAGCAGGTGCTGGTTCATCAAGCGGTCGTAGTAGCCGCAGATCTCGGGGCCCGAGGCCAGTTCCAGCAGGCCGCGGTTGCTGCCGCGGCTGTCTTTGCGGCCGCTGCCCAGTTCCAGCGAGTTCACGCCATAGAAGGCCGAGGGCTGGTGCAGCGTGACAAAAGAATAGGCGTCGTTCCAGTGGCCGCCGGGCTTGCCGTGGCGGTCGACCAGCGTGACGTGGGCGTCGGTTTCGGTGATCAGGGTGTCGACAAAAGCCAGGCCGGCTGCGCCGCTGCCGATCACCAGGTAGTCGGTTTCAAGTTGCTTCAAGTGGGCCCCTGTGGCGTTGGGTGTCACGGCCGAGGATGCGGCGTGCACCGCCGCATTCTGCCGGTCGCCGTGGCCTGCCGTTTCGACCTGGGCCGCCAGGCTCCCGAGGTCGTGAGCCGTTTGCTGCCTTCTTGATGCGTAAGCGGGTGACGGGCCAGATGTCCTGGCTTGCTCAACCCCGCGAGGCCAACATGAAAACTCCCTGCTTGCACGCGGCTGGCCAGCCAGCGCTCCGTTCTATGCCCCGCACGGCATTCGGGCTCGGTCCCCATGCACTGTCGGGCCTGAGCTTGGTGGCCCTGATGGCGCTGGCAGCCTGCGGTGGCGGCGGTGACGATCCCGCGCCGGCCCCCGTAGCGCCAGTGGTGCCCGCGCCGGTGGTTACCGCCGTGGGCGTGGCGCCGTCGCTGGGCAGCGTGCTCAACGCTGATGTGGCCATCACCTGCGCCGCCAGCGGCGCCAGCCTGGGCACGGGCAGCACCGGCAGCACGGGCTTGGTCACCGTGTCTGCCAGCGGCACCTGCACCGGCCCGGTGCTGGTGCGCGTCAGTGGCCGCAGCGACGGCACCAGCACCTACTACGACGAAGCCTTGGCCAGCGTGCTGCCCTTCCCCAACGGCAACAGCCTGCGCGCCTTGCTGCCCACCTTGAATGGTGCCACCACCGTGGGTGTCACGCCGCTGACCGAAATGGCCACCCGCCAAGCCCTGGCCACGGCGGGCAGCCTGGCCGCGCTGACCAGCGCCCAGGCCAGCAGCGCCAACACCAATGTGGTGACACAGGTGCTGGGCAGCGGCGTCACGCTGGACATCCTGCAGGCCCCCACGCCCTGGAACGCCAGCACCGCAGCCAGCAGCATGGGCACCAGTGCGGCCGACCGCTATGCCTTCTATCTGGCCGGCCTGGCCAAGCTGGGCGCTGGCTTGGCCAGCCCGGCGCTGGCGGTGACCGAAGCGCTGGCGGCCGACCTGGCCGACGGCACCCTGAGCGGCACCACCACGGGTGCCTTCACCTACAGCGCCAGCGGTTGGGCCAGCCAGTTGACCACCGGGCTGGCCGGCATGTCGGGCTTTGCCAATGCGGGTTTGCAGGGCGCGCTGGGCATCACGCCAGTGCCCTTGGCCATCACTGGCGTGAGCCCTTCCACAGCGGCCACGGGCGCCACGGTGACCCTCACCGGCACCGGCTTCGACCCCGACCCCTTCCACCTGCAGGTGCGCTTTGGCAATGGCGTGGTGGCTTCGGTGAGCGCGGCGTCGGCCACGTCGGTCAGCTTTGTGGTGCCCAGCAATGCGGCCAGTGGAACGTTGACGCTGGTCAACAGCGTGCGCAACGTCAACGTCACCAGCACGCAGAGCTTCACCTTCACGCCGCCCAGCTCGGGCGGTGGGGGTGGCGCCGCGGTGTGGGCATCGCGTGCGTCGCCCAACAGCTTCATCCTGAATGGGCTGACCTACGGCAGTGGCAAGTTTGTGGCGGTGGGCTTCAACCGGGTCATCGTCACGTCCACCGACGGCCTGGTGTGGTCGGCCCAGACCGCGTCCGACACGGCGTTTTACCAAGGCAATGCGGTGATCTGGGACGGCGCGCAGTTTGTGATGGTGGGCGACAAGAACTTTGGCGTGGCGCAGCCACCGCTGATCGCCACGTCGCCCGACGGCGTGAGCTGGACCCGGCGCAGCTGGACACCCAGCGCCAGCCTGAGCGAAACCATGCTGCGTGATGTGGCCGTGGGCGCCGGCAAGCTCACCGCGGTGGGTGCCAACGGGGCCATCGTTTCCTCCAGCGACAACGGTGTGACCTGGGTCGTTGAGCCGGGCTCCAACGGCGACTCGTTCTACGCCGTGGCCGCCAACAGCAGCACGCGGGTGGCGGTGTCCACGCGCAGCGGTAACGGCACCATCCTGGTCAACAGCGGCAGCGGCTGGGTGGTGGCCAGTGGTGTCAGCAACTTTGGCCCCTTGGACGTGGCCTGGACCGGCAGCCAGTTTGTGGCGGTGGGTGCCAGTGGCTACAACTTTGGCGACAGCGCGGTGGTGATGACGTCGCCCGACGGCGTGACCTGGACCCGCCGCGCGCTGAGCACCACGGAGGCACCAGCCGGCTTCAAGCTGCAAACGGTGCTGGCGGCCGGCGGCACCCTCTACGCCGCGGGCGACAACGGCCAGACCCAGCACATCGTGGTTTCGTCCACCGACGGTGGTGCCACCTGGACCAAGGACTACCAAGGCACCACCACCGGCCAGGCGGTGCTGAACGGCCTGGCCACGTCGGGCAGCCGCGTGGTGGCGGTGGGCGGGGTGAAAATGCTGACCTTGCCCTGATGGTGCGCAGTTGTGCCGTTTGCAGCGTCTGTCCATGGGCCACGGGCCCTGGGCACAGAAGCGCTGCCAGGTGGCGCAGCTCACTGGCGCATACCGTCAGCCGATGTGTTCAGCGTTTGTCCAGGTTTGGTCATGAGCAACCTTTCTTCCGTCACCGTCCACCGCGCCACCCCCGAGCAAGCCCGGGCGGCGGTGGACGATTTGGCTCACGTGCTGATGGACTGCGTGCAAGGCGGCGCGTCGGTCAGCTTCATGTGGCCCTTGCCTTTGCACAAGGCGCAGGCTTTCTGGCGCGGTGTGGCCGAGTCGGTGGCGCGGGGTGAACGGTTGCTGCTGTTGGCGCGCGACGGTGACGGCGCTGTAGTGGGCACCGTGCAGCTGGTGCTGGACATGCCAGACAACCAACCGCACAGGGCCGATGTCGCCAAGATGTTGGTGCACCGCCGGGCGCGTCGCCAAGGTGTGGCGGCGCAATTGATGGCCGCTGTGGAAGACGCGGCGCGCACTGAACGCAGGAGCGTGCTGGTGCTGGACACCGTGACCGGCGGCGACGCCGAGCGGCTGTATATGCGCCAGGGTTGGCAGGTGGTGGGCAGCGTGCCCAACTACGCCTTGATGCCCGACGGCGCGCTGTGCGCTACGACCTACTTTCACAAGCAACTTTAGCGAGCCCAGCTCGGCACGGCCGGGGCCGGTTGGGTTGGGATGAGGAAGCTTGCGGCGCGTTGCTGACTTTCGATCTGCGGCAGTTTGTGGCGGTCGCGTGCGCTTGGGGTGCCCTGCTGCGCTCATGTCCCCCGCGCCGGGCTTCGCCCGCCGCTCCTCCAAATACTTCGCTCCGCAGGCCACCCCAATCGCCCGCTCAGGCACCAGCGGTGGCGTGTCGACTTTCTTGGGCCGCATCCATGGTGGATAGACGAGGGCAATGGGTATCGGGCGCAGCGAAGTATTAGGAGGAGGACCCGGCGAAGCCGGGGCCGGGGGACATGAGCGGAGCCCGGTACCCGTTGGCCTTGTCCCGCCACGGACCCTGCCGCGCCGCGCCAATGCCCGCGCACCGAGCGTCCGCAATGCGCCGCAGGCCAACTCGGCGTACCAACCCGGACTGATGCGAATGAACGCCAACGGCTGTCAGCGTTTGCTGCTGGCGGCCCTGGGCTGCGCAGGCTCGTGTTGGCGCCACAGCAAGAGTGCCGCACACAGCGCAAAACCCAGGGCCGCCAACCACGCCCATTGCAGCACCACGGCCGGTGGCGGCGTGGTGCTGGCAACCACACCAATGCGCAGCAGGGCTGCCGCCGCCAAGGTGGCTTGCAAGGCACCGCTCATCAGCCCTTCGCGCCCGCCCTGGCCCAGGGCCAGGGCGCCACTGAAGGCGCTGCACAGCAGCACGGCCCAGCCTGCACCGGCCAGGGCCTGCGCGGCCAGCAGCGTGTTCAGTGATGGCGCCAGCCCTGCTGCGGCGTTGCCCACGGCAGCCATCAGTGCGCCGGCGGTCATGGTGCGCAGTGCGCCCCAGCGCTTGGCCGACAGGCCGGCCGGCAGCAGCGCCAGGTTGAAGCCCACCCAGAACACCGGCAGCAGCCAGGGCAAGTCTGGCGGCTTGGCAAACTGCAAGGCCAAGGGCGCACTTGCCACAAAGCTGTGCCACTGAAAGGCCGCCGCGCCCACTGCGCAGGCCAGCACAAAGGCCAAGGCCTGCGTGGGCTTGAAGGCGCTGCGGTTGGCATTTGCGGCTGGCGTGGTGGCGGTGGACTGCTGGGCCAACGCGCGCTCGGCGGCCACCATGCCCAAGGTCACCGCTGCCAGGGTCAGGCCAGAGACTACAAACGGCCAGGTCGGGTCCAGGCCCTTGAGCTGCAGCCCAACATAGGGTGCCGCAGCACCGGCCAGGCCGACGCCAAAGCTGGACAGCGCAATCAGCATCGGCTGCGCCGGCTTCGCCACATAGCGCCCCAGCAACGTCAACGGCGGGGCGCGCAACGCCGATGAAGTGATGGCCCATACGAAGGTCACGGCGACGAACAACACCGGCGAACCCTGCGGGGCCACCCAAGGCAAGAGCACAAATGCAGCGGTGGACAACAAGGTGGCGGCCACCATCGCGCGGCCCACACGCCCCAGCACGCGGGCGGCGCGGTCGCTGGCCACGCCCACCCACAGGTCGGTGACCAGAAACACCAGCTGGTCGGCCAGCAGCAACCAAGGCACCCACTTCAACGCGATGCCGGCGCGCTGCGCCAACTGCGGCAGGTAGGCCGCGTAGACCACCCAACCCAGGACCAGAAAGAACTGCACCACGGCCAGGTACAGACCGATGGTGCGGGGTGGGCGGGCGGCGGTGTGCATCGAGGTGGTAGGTGTCGCCCGTCAAGGGCGAGTCGATTGGCAGTCTAAGCCGTGCAGCGTGGTGGATCCGACTTCTATACTGCTGCGATTCCAGGTGCCCGGAGATGCAACGATGTCCGATGCCAGCTCGCCCAAGACCACTGCGCCCATTGAACAACGCGCCGCCGCCATAGAAGCGGCGCTGCAGGCCCAGGGCCTGCCCACCGCTGAATTCATTGCCGAACAAGGCCGTCTGATCGAAGAACAGTGGCTGCCGCAAAACGGCGCGCGCGTGGTCGCCAAAGCCTGGGTAGACGAAGCGTTCAGGCAGCGCTTGCTCAGCAACGGCATCGCGGCGGTGGCCGAACTGGGTATCAGCCTTCCGCGCCACCATCGCCACTTGGTGGCGCTGCCCAACACGGCTGCGGTGCACAACGTCATCTGCTGCACGCTGTGTTCGTGCACCGCCTTCACGGTCATCGGCCTGCCGCCCGACTGGTACAAAGACCTGGAGTACCGGGCCCGTGTGGTGCGAGAGTCGCGCACAGTGTTGCGCGAGATGGGGCTGCACCTGTCGGACGACGTGGAAGTGCGCGTCTGGGACACCACCGCCGACACCCGCTACATGGTGCTGCCGGTGCAGCCGGCGCACACGCTGGGCTGGTCAGAAGCGCAGCTGGCGGCGCTGGTGACGCAGGACGGCATGATTGGCGTGGCCGCGCTCTGAGGGCCCGTGTTGCGGTCCCTGCAGAGCGACACCAACAGACAAGTACAAAGGCAAGGAGAAGCACCATGGACGGCATGCACGACTTGGGCGGCAAACAGGGTTTTGGCCGTGTGCGCCACACGCCCCAGGCCCCGTGCTTTCACGAGCCCTGGGAGCGCCGCGTCAACGCGCTGTATTCGCTGGCCGTGAAGCAGGGCATCTTCAACATGGACGAGTACCGCCACGCCATTGAGCGCATGGACCCGCGCCACTACATGGGTGCCAGCTACTATGAGCGCACGCTGACCAGCCTGGCCACGCTGTGCGTTGAAAAGGGCGTGCTGAGCCTGGCCGATCTGGAGCGCCGCGCCCAGGGTGCCTTCCCCTTGGCCTTGCCCGCCGCAGCAGGGCGCAGCAATGCGAACGAGCGGCAGCGTTTTGCGGTGGGCGACGAGGTCCGGGTCAAGGCAGACGGGGTGCCCGGCCACGTGCGCATGCCGGCCTACATTCGCGGCAAGCGCGGCGTGGTGGTGGGTGTGTCACCGGCCTACCCCTTCCCCGATGCCCATGCCCACGGCGTGAAGGCCGAAGACGAACCCACCTATGACGTGCGTTTTTCCAGCCTGGAACTGTGGCCCGACGCGTCCGACCGCGCCTGGGTGCATGTCGGGGTGTTTGAAAGCTACCTGACCAGCCCGGTGGCCAGCCGCTAGCCCTGGTGAAACACCCGAGCTGGCTAGACCCGCCTGGCGCGCCCCGCCCAGTAGGGGTCGCGCAGCCGCCGTTTGAAGATCTTGCCGGTGTCTTCGCGCGGCAGCTGCTCGTGCAGCGCCACCACCTTGGGCACCTTGAAGCCGCTGATGCGGTCGCGCAGCCAGTTGCGCACCTCGTCGGCGCTCAGCGTGGCGCCGGGTGTCGCTTGCACCGCCGCGGCCAGGGCTTCGCCAAACTCGTCGTCGGGGATGCCAAACACCGCGCAGTCGGCCACGCCGGGCATGCCCTGCAAAACGTGCTCGATTTCAACCGGGTAGATGTTGACGCCGCCGCTGATCACCATGTCGGCCTGGCGGTCGACGATGAACAGAAACCCGTCTTCGTCCAGGTAGCCCACATCGCCCATGGTCTTCAGACCGTCGCGCTCCATCTGCGCCCGCGCCTCGGGCTTGCCCACATAGCCAAAGTCGGGCGTGGCGGGTTGGTGGATGTAGATCAGGCCGGCCGTGCCCGTGGGTTGCGGCTGGCCCTGTTCGTCCAGGATCTTCATCACCACGCCGTCCATCGGCAGGCCCGCCGAGCCGGGCTTGCGCAAGGCCTGTTCGCTGGTCAGCAGCGTCATGTAGCCCAGCTCGCTGGCGCCATAACACTCGTTGATGACGGGGCCCCACCAGTCGACCATGGCGCGCTTGACGTCGGGTGCGCAAGGGCTGCCGGTGCTGGACACAAAGCGCATGCTGCTCACGTCATAACGCTGGCGTGTGGCGGCCGGCAAAGCCAGCAGACGCACGTACATCGTGGGCACCAGGTAAGCGTGCGTCAGGCGGTGTTGGTCAATCAGCTGCAGTGTGCGCTCGGCGTCAAAGCGCTCTTCGATGTAGAGCGTGCCGCTGTCCTGCGCGATGCCCAGCGCATAGCCATTGGGCGCGCTGTGGTACCAGGGTGCATTGAGCAAGGCGCGCATGTTCGGCTCGGCACCATAGGCCACACGCCGCATGGCGGCGTTGGCGGCCGCCTGCTGCGGCGTAAAAGGGTTGCGCACGATGCCCTTGGGTCGGCCGGTGGTGCCCGAGGTGTAGAACATCGCGCCGCGCGGTGCCGCGGCAGGGCCGCTGTGGGCCGGTGAGGCCTCGCGCAGCGGTTCCCATGCGGGCAGTTTGGCCACGCTGCCACGCACCGTGAAAACCTGTGTGTGGCCCAGGTCCAAGCCCTGCAGGGCTTCCATCAAGGCGCTGTCAACGATCAACACCTTGGCCTGGCTGTTGGCCAGGATGTACTGCACCTCGTCGGTCTTGAAATGCCAGTTGACGGGGCACCACTGCGCACCCAGGTGGCGAGCGGCCAGCATCAGTTCGATGGCTTCGGGGCCGTTGCGCATCAGCAGTGCCACCACGTCGCCGTCGCGCACGCCTGCCGCTTGCAAAGCGGTGGCCGAGCGAAGCCACCGTTGCTCGAATTCATCGGCGTGCAGGGTCTGGCCTTGGTAAACGAGGGTAGGGCGCATGGGCTTGTGCTTGGATCCGAGAGGAGGCGACGGCGGCATCATCCTCCAACTGGCGGTGGGTTCGCTTTGCAGGCCAAACTGCTGTCAGATGATGTTTGCGGCGCGCAGTTCAGCGATCTCGGCCACGCCGATGCCCAGTTCGTGCAGGATGGCGTCGGTGTGTTGACCCACGTCGGGCACGGGCGCCAGCTGAGGATCGCCATCGGTCCAGCTGCCGGGCGGTAACAGAGCCGGCACCGGGCCTGCTGGTGTGTCCACCTGGCGCCAGCGTTGGCGTGCAGCCAGTTGTTCGTGTTGCCACAAGCCCGCCACGTCACGCAGCTCGGCGTTGGCGATCTGTGCTGCATCCAGCCTTTGCACCACCGCTGCCAAGCTCAGGGAAGCAAAAGCTTCAACGATCAAGGCGCACAGCGCTTCGCGGTTAGCGTTGCGCTGCGCATTGCCTTGGAAGCGTTCGTCGCTGGCCAGCGCCGGCTGCTGCAGCACCTGGGTGCAAAACTGCAACCACTCGCGTTCGTTCTGAATGCCCAGCATCACCGTCGTGCCGCCCGCGCAGGGAAATGGGCCGTAGGGGTAGATGGTGGCGTGGGCTGCGCCTGATCGGGGCGGTGGTGCCGCGCCTTCAAACGCGTAGTACAGCGGGTAACCCATCCACTCGCCCAGCGCTTCGAGCATGCTGATGTCGATGCGTCGGCCCTGGCCGTCGATCTGACGCTGCATCAGCGCCGACTGGATGTTGCTGAACGCATACATGCCGGCGGCGATGTCGGCCACGGGCAAGCCGGCCTTGCTAGGCTCACCGGGTGTGCCGGTGATGCTGACGATGCCACTTTCGCTCTGTATCAGCAGGTCGTAGGCCTTCTTGTCGCGGTAAGGGCCGGGTCTGTCGGGGTCGTCACCGTAGCCGCTGATGTCGCAGAAGATGAGATCGGGGCGCTTTGCCTTGAGAGCTTCCCACGACACCCCCAGCCGGGCTGCGGCGCCGGGCGCCAGGTTTTGCACCACCACATCGGCCTTGGATTTGATGAGTTGGATCAGCAGTTCAATCGCCCGGGGGTTTTTCAGGTCCAGCGTCAGGCTTTCTTTGCTGCGGTTGGTCCAGACAAAGTGCGAGGCCAGGCCCTTGACGCGCTGGTCGTAAGCGCGTGCAAAGTCGCCCACGCCTGGGCGCTCTACCTTGATGACACGAGCCCCCAGATCAGCCAATTGCCGCGTGGCAAAAGGCGCAGCAATGGCCTGTTCCAGCGAAACAACCGTCAAACCGCGCAAGGGTTGCATGTTCAGACTTTCAGCGTGGCCACGGCGTCCATGGTCAACCAGCCTTCATGGTCCTGAGCCCACAGTTTGACGGTCTGGCCTTCGCGTTGGCCATTGATCACGAAGGGGTGCAGGTCGAAGGTGGGTCGAATGGCCTTGAAATGAAAGCCCGTGACCACCGCGTCTGGTGCATGGCGACGCAGCAGATCCAGCAACAGTGTGGCGATCAAGGGGCCATGCACGACCAGACCGGGGTAGCCCTCGACCTGGGTCACGTAGCGGCGGTCGTAGTGGATGCGGTGGCCGTTGAAGGTGAGTGCGCTGTAGCGAAAGAGCAGCACGGCACTGGGCACGATCTGGGCTCGCCAGGTCGCGTCCACGGGCGCGGCCACGGGTGGCGGTTCGGTGTCGGTGGCTGTTTTGGCTGGTCGGTAGACGATGTCGTGGAACTCGACCAAGGCGGGATCGGCTGCGCCGTTGCAGCGCAGGTCGTGCCGCACTTTGACAAACACCAAGGGTCCGTTGCGGCCTTGCTTGGGTGTGACCTCGACGATGGTGGACGTGCGCTCCACTGCATCACCCACGCGCAGCGCTTGATGAAACGCCAGCCGGCTGCCGGCCCACATGCGCCGGGGCAAAGGCACGGGTGGCATGAACCCGCCGCGCTGGGCGTGGCCGTCTTCGCCGATCTGGCTTTGCCGGTGCAAGGGCAGGAAGTAAAGCCAGTGCCACAGGGGCGGCAAGGCCTCGCCTGCCACCGGCAGCCAGGCGGGGTGGTCCAGCGTGGCGGCAAGGGCTTGCACGGGCCTTGGGCCCAGCGTGTCCTGCACCGTCTCGCTGCGGCCTGTCCACGCGCTGAAGTCGTCCATCGGGAAGTCTCGTCAAGTGAAGAGGCGCGCGCCGGGTTTGCAAAAGCGCCAGCCTGGCCATCGGTCCAGGCCTGTCTGCTGCTTGGCGCTGGGCAAATCGCTGCACCCTGGTTGCTGATGCATGAGTATGTCGCCAACGCTGCGCTGGCCTGGGTCAGCTTGCGCAGGCAGCCTGGCCCAGCACTGGCGCGCGCCAGGGTGTCAACCACCATCAACAGCAGCATGCGACACTTGACCGGAATCTTCTAAGGGCGAAGACATGGCGCTGTGCAGCATGGCAGCCTGGATCACTTTCAGGCGGGGTTGGTTCTTGATCCTGGCACTGTGGGTATTGCTGCTTGGCTTGCCCACATCGCTGCTGGCGCAGCCGTCTACCCCGCTGCGCTTTGGCGCCGCCACTGGCGCAGCCAAGGTGGTGTTGAGCATGGATGTGCTCACCGCCGATGAGCGCACCTTCCTGGCCGGCCTGCCCGAACTGCGAGTGGCCATCCCCACACCACCGAACCGGCCTTATGAAGAAGTGGCCGCCGATGGCGCGGTGACCGGCGTTTTCCCCGACCTGCTGGTGGCCTTGGCGCAGACGTTTGGCCTGCGGCTGAAGGCGGTGTCGACGCCCAGTTGGTCGGCCACGCTGGAGGCTGCGCGCAAGCGCGAGGTCGACATCGTGATGACCATCGGCGTGACCACCGAGCGCATGGACTACCTGGCCTTCACGCTGGGTGCCACGCCGGTGCCCGGCGCGTTGTTCGCCCGCCCGGATACGCAGGTGGACCTGGCCCGCGCCCGCATCGCGCTGGAGCGTGACTACGTCACCCACTATTGGGTGACGCGCCAGTATCCCAATGCCACCGTCGTCACCGTGGACAGCACCCTGGCGGCGCTGCAGGCGGTGGCCTCGGGTCAGGCCGACGCCTATGTGGGGGGCCTGCTCGAAGCGGTGGACGTGCTGTCGCGCCAGCCGGTGCCGGGCGTCGAGGTCAGCCGCCTGGTCAGCTATGGCACGGGTTTTTATCACTTTGGTGTGCGCAAGGACTGGGCGCCCTTGGCGGCCATCCTCAACAAGGGCATCCAGAGCCTGCGCACCAAGGTGGAAGACGACCTGCTGGCCTTGCCCACGCTGCCGCAGATGCCCTCGGGTTTGACCATGCAGCGGCTGCTGAAGGTGGAGGCCGCGGAGGCCGATTTTCTGGCCAACACCGCGGTGTGGCGGGTGGGCGCGGTGCGTGGCCTGCAGTTGCTCAATGAAGTGGACGAGCGCGGTCTGCACTCCGGCATCGCCGCCGAATACACCGAACAGGTGGCGCGCCGGCTGGGGGTGGCTATTCAGCTCAGGGCCTACGAATCGGTGGCGGCCATGATCGCGGGGCTGGACGCGGGCGAGATCGATGTGATTCCCTACCTCACTCGCACTGACAAGCGAGCTCAGCGGTTTGGCTTCTCGGCACCCTATGTCGAAATGCCCTACGCCTTGGTGGCACGCGACGACTCGCCGATGTACTGGAACCTGGCCAGCCTGCGGGGCAAGCGTTTGGCGCTGGCACCACAGCACCCTTTGCGCGACCTGCTGGCCGAGCGTTACCCCGACGTGGTGGTGGTGGATGCCCCGCCGGGGCTGGGCGCCATGGACATGGTCCTGAAGGGCCAGGCCGAGGCCGCCGTTGAAGTCAAATTGTTTGCCAACCTGCGCATCAATGCGCCCGGTGGGCACCGCCTGCGCATGCTGGGTGAAGTGGAGCAGCTGCCCGCGCAGTTTCACTTCGCCACCCGCAAGGATCAGCCAGTCTTGATGTCCTTGATCGACCGCGCCTTGGCCGACATCGACCCGGCTGAGCGCCAGCGCATGCTGCGCCGCTGGGTGGCGGTTGATTTGCAGCCGGCCTTCCCGTGGCGCCTGCACCTGCCATGGATGTCTGCGGTGGCGGGGGCGCTGCTGCTGCTGGCGCTGGGCTCGCTGTGGTGGATGCGGCGCTTGCAGCGCGAAGTGCTGGCACGGCGGCGCAGCGAACAGCTGCTCAAGGACATCGCCACCACGGTGCCCGGCCTGGCCTTTCGCTATGTGATCAACGCCGATGGCAGCCTCAAGCACCACTTCTTCACCCCCGGTGCGGCGGCCTTTCTGGGCCGTGAGCTCAACCCCAGACAGACCGTGGTGGACGCGCTGGCGCCGTTTGTCCCAGCCGACGATCTGGAGCGTGTGCGCGCCGATCAGACCCGATCGATGCAAACCGGCCAACCCTTTCGGGTGACCTGCCGCTACCAGCCGCCGCAGGGGCCCATGCGCTGGCTGCACGCCGAGGCCGTGCAGACCCGCTCCAGCAAAGGCGCCCCAGTGTGGACCGGCTATGTGGTGGACGTCAGCGCCGAACACCAACTGCAGCAACGCCTGGCGCAAGAAGCGCAGTCGCGCAGCCTGATGCTGGCCTCGGCCAGCCACGAACTGCGCGCGCCCACGCACACGCTGTCGCTGGCCTTGCAGTCGCTTTCGCCGGTGGGTTTGGACGACGAGCAGAAGCGCGCCGTGCAGGTGGCACAAGAGTCGGCGCACACGCTGTCTGAGCTGCTCAGCGACGTGCTGGACGCCGCCCGCCCGGGCGCCGAGACCATGCAGCTGCGCCCCCGCACGTTTGACCTGCACCAGCTGCTCGACAGCTTGTCGCGCGCCTGGCGCGCCGCGGCGCGCACCAAGGGCCTGGCCTTTGAGCTGGACATCGCGCCCGAGGTACCGCGCACGCTGCAGACCGACCCGCTGCGCCTGAAGCAGGTGCTGATCAACCTGCTCAGCAACGCCTGCAAGTACACCGCGCAAGGCCAGGTGGCGTTGCGCGCGCGTCGCACACCCGATGGTCTGCTTTGCATCGAGGTGGCCGACACCGGCATCGGCATCGACGCGGCAGCGCAGGCCCGTCTGTTTGCGCCCTTTGTGACGCTGGACGATCCCCAGGCGCCGGCCAACAACGAAGGCAGTTCGGGCTTGGGCCTGGCCACCAGCCGGCGTGTCGCCGCGCTGATGGATGGGCGCATCCAGCTGCACAGCGCCCCGGGCCAGGGCACGCAGGCCCAGCTGCTCCTGCCGTGGCCGCAGCAAGACACGGTTGCGCGGCCGGCTGGTGCAGGCGCCGGCTCCGGCCCGATCCTGATCTGCGATGACGATGAAACCAGTCGCCTGCTGCTGGTGTTGATGCTGCGCCGTCAGGGGTTTGAGACTCTGGACACGGCCGATGGCGCCCAGGCCCTGACTTTGTGGCGCCAGGGTGGTGTTCGAGCGCTGATCACCGACCTGGACTTACCCGGCATGAATGGCCTGGAGTTGATTCGCCAGGTGCGGGCCGAAGAACGTGCACCTGACCAGCGCTTGCCGGTGGTGGTGTGTTCAGGCAGCCCGGTGCCGCGCGCCGACGCAGACACCCACCGAGCCCAGTACGACGCCTACTTTGTCAAACCGGTGGATGTGCGGACCTTGGCTGCGGCCTTGGAGCGCTTGGGCGTTATCGGTACGGGTTCATAGACCAACAAGTGCCCACGGCGGTGCTCGTCGCTGGTGTCCCGTGGGTTCAGGGTCGACCCCAGGGTGAACAGGCCAAAGGCGTGTTTTCAGGACAGGGCCGCTGCCCACTACAGTGCGCCCATCGCAGCGAAGTGAACCATGCCATGACCGCCAGCACGCCGAACCCGACCGACATCTACACCGAGCCGCATCCTGTTGACGTGGATACCTTGGCCAACCTGGGGCCCCTGCGCGGCATGGCGGGTGTCTGGCAAGGCACCCGCGGCCTGGATGTCAAGCCCAAGGCTGACGGACCGCGCAAGCAGGCCTATGTTGAACGCATCGAGCTGCAGCCCATCGACCCCCAGACCAACGGCCCGCAGTTGCTCTACGGGCTGCGCTATCACACCCACGTCACCAAGCCGGACCAGATCAAGACCTACCATGATCAAGTCGGCTATTGGCTGTGGGAACCCGCGACGGGAACCGTCATCCACACCCTGACCATTCCGCGTGGCCAGGTGGCCATGGCAGCGGGCCAGGCGAGTGCGCAAGACCGGCGCTTTGAGTTGGTGGCCACGCAGGGGCTGGACACCTGGGGCATTTGCTCAGCGCCGTTTTTGCACCAGGCGTTTCGAACCACCGAGTTCCGCATCCAAGTCACGGTGCACGACGACGGCACCTGGAGCTACGAAGAAGACACCGTGCTGCAGATCCAGGGCCGCAGCGAGCCCTTTCACCACACCGACCGCAACACGCTGAGCAAGCTGGCCGAGCCCACGCCCAATCCCTTGGCGCGGGCCTGATTCAAGTGGTGGCCGAATGCAACGCTGCAGCGCGCGCGGGTCTGCTCAAGGCGCAGCCACGTAGCGGTTGCCATTGGCCTTGAACTTGGCCACCGCGTTTTTCAGGTCGGTGAATTCTTCGCAGCCAAAGGTGCAGGCCTTGCTCAAGGCCGCCAGGCGGGCTTCGGCCTTGGCCAGGTCGCCCATCATCAGGTAGAGCTCGCCGCTGTACTCCAGCGCGCCCCGGTGCTTGGGGTCAAGCCGCAGGGCTTCGTTGTAGAAGCGTTCAGCGCCGGCCAGGTCGGGCGTCTTGCTTTTGCGCAGGCTGTAGCCCATCAGGTTGTTCCAGTCGGCGCTGGCGGTGTCATTGACCTGCTGCAGCGCGGCCACGGCGTCGCGCCACTGGCCTTTGGCGATGAAGGCGCGCGCCGGGGCCAACGCGTCGGCGGCCGGTGCTGCGGGTGCCGTGGTGTCGGCGGCGCGTGCGGGCAAAGTGGCGGTGAGGGCTGCAACGGCGCTGATGGCGGACAGCATCAAGGGGGCGCACAGCTGGATCAGGGTTCGGTTCATGGGTTCAGGCTCCGGGTTGGACGAGGGGTTGGGGATTGGGGCCATCCTTCGGGGTGACGGCCTCGTGGGGATCTACGAGGGCAGTGCGCGGTTTGGACGCAAGGCCAGCATCAGGCGCTACCAAAGCTTGACGCAAGGCCCCGACACCACCAGGTTGCCGCTGGGGGCAGCAGGCGGTGCGCCGGTGGGCTCAAAGCTCACGCCCAGGCGGTCAACCTTGAAGAACAGTTTTTCAGAGGTGTCTTTCAGGGCCAGCACGCCGGTGCCACTGGCCGGCACCGGCCCCACCAGGAACGGTGCACCACCGCCTTTGGGGAAGGCCCACAGCAGCCCCACCTGGCCCGCCGGTGCGGGCAGGGTCTGCAGCAGCTTGGCTGTCAACACGCGGCCATGGCGGCGTGAACTGAGCAGCACCGTGGGTTTGCCCGCGTTATCCGACAGCAGGCCCACATAGCTGGCAGGCAGTTCGTCGCGCAGCGGCTCCACGCCCAGCCAGGCCGGGTTGTTCTGCAACACCACGGTGCTGGCCACCAGGCTTGCCAAAGCGCCTGCCAGCGCGCCACCCCACAGCCGGCCGCTCCACAGGCTTTGCCACCAGCTGGCTTTGGCGCTGGCCCCGGCTGCTGCGGGGGCTTGCAGCCCCAGGCGCTGGCTGATGCTGGCCCAGACCTGATCACGCGGCTGCAGGGGCGGCAGCGCGGCGGTCAGCGACGCCAGTTGCTCTTGCCAGCGGCTCACTTCGGCGCGGGCTTCGGGGCTGCTGTGCAGCAGTCGTTCAAAGCGTCGGCGCGCGCCGCCGGTCAGCGTGCCCAGCGCGTAGTCGCGGGCCAAGGCGGTCAAGCGTGCAGGCTGCAGCAGGTTCATGCGCCGCCCGCCTGGCCAAAACCGGCAGCCTGCAGGCATTCGCGCAGCCGGTCGCTGCCGCGGCGCACCCAGGCCTTCACGGTGCCCAGCGGGGCACCCATGGCCTGCGCAATCTCGGCGTGCACCAGGCCGCGAAAGTAGGCCAGGGCCAGCGCTTGGCGTTGGCCGGCGGCCAGGTCTTGCATGCAGCCGTCGATGCGGTGGCGCAGAAAACTGTTCTCGATAAGCTGTTGCGGCTGGCGCTCGGCGTCGTCGGCCACCTGCAGCGCGCTGTCGTCCAGTTCCACGGTGTTCTTGCGCTCGGCCACACCCACGCGGATGCGGTCGATGGCCTTGTTGCGCACGATGTTGATCAGCCAGGTCATCGCACTGGCCTGCTGCACCTTGAAGCTGCCGGCGGCGTGCCAGACGTTCATGAAGGCTTCCTGCAGCACGTCTTCGGCGCGTTCGCGCTGCTGCATCACGCCATAAGCCACTGCCAGCAGGTGGGCCGAGGTGGCGCGGTACAGCTGTTCAAACGCGCGCTGGTCCTGCAGCGCCACGCGGGTCAGCAGTTCGGCAAGGTCGGCGGGGGTGGTGGCCATTGGGGCGGCAGTCTAGCGGTGCCAGGGCGCGGGTGGGGGCAAACCTGTGCTGTGCAAGGGGCTGCGTCCAAACCTGCAATCGGCCTCGTAGGTGGTTTCGGACGGCTTACCCCACACCCGTGGTGGCCGTTCGATTGGCATGTTGTTGCTGATCCCGTCCAACCCTGAGGCCGCTGGCCACCCCCGAGGAGATTCCCATGAAACTGCACCTTCGTTTGTCTGTTGCTGCCGCCGCCATGTTGGCTCTGTCGTCGATGTTGAACACGGCACATGCGGCATTGGTGGTTTTCAACACACCCGCTTTTCAAGGCTCAGCAGCCGACCCGAACGACGGTGTGCGGACCGTGTTTGGTGGTGTTGAACGTCTGCTGCCCAGTTTTGACGTGACGCAAGACACCTTTGTTTTCAGCCCCACAGCCTTCAACGTGGCCAGTGCGCTGAGCTTTGCCAGCAGCACCGCGGCCGGGCTTGGCGGCGCGGGCGCCCGGGTCATCGTGCTGCAGGACACCGACAACGACGGCAACCCGGCCACGCCATTCAACGCCGGTTCGGCCGCCAACCTGATCGCCAACGCGCTCAGCGAAGACGGCGCGGGCTTCTTCATTTACTCCAACAGCAGCTTGGGCGTGAACCGCTTGGTCTATTCGACCAACCTCAATTCCAACACCGCCGACCTGTCGATCCTGGCGCGCATCCAGTCGCCCAGCGGCGCTGCGGCACGGGCGGCCTTGCCCAGCTTCACGGCGGGCAACTTTGCAGTGCCCGAGCCGGGCACGCTGGGCCTCTTGGCGGCCGGTTTGGGTGTGATGGCGTTGCGCCGGCGCGCGGTGCGCTGATGCTGCACGGGTCCGCCTGGCGCGTTGCTGGGCGGGTGGCCCGACGAGCGGTTCTACCTTACTTGTAGAAGGCTTCCACCGCTCCGCTGAGCTTGATCAGCAGCGGATTGCCCTTGCGGTCCAGTGTCTTGCCTGACGGGACCTTGACCCAGTTCTCGCTGATGCAGAACTCGGCTACGTCGGTGCGTTCCTTGCCATTGAGGCGAATACCGATTTCGTGCTCCAACACGGCTCGCACACAGTGGGGGCTGCGTGGGTCGGTGGACAGGCGGTCAGGGATGGGGGGGCGTGCAGGGGCTTCGGTCATGGCTTGGCAGCTTGCGCTCGTGAGGGTAGGGGTTTGCTGCAGATTGTCCGGCATCGGCCGACAGCCACCACCGAGGTTTGCAGCGGATGAAGGACCACCGTCAGGACGGGTACAGCCAGGCATGGCAAAGTGGCGGCAGCAACAGGCCTTTTCGGGCCTAGCATTCAGCGTTGGCCAACCGAGCCTGCAACAACGTACCGGAGACCCCGTTCATGACGACCCAGCAGCCCACCATCATCTACACCCTGACAGACGAAGCGCCCCTGCTGGCGACCTGCGCGTTCTTGCCCATCGTGCGCACCTTTGCCGCGCCGGCGGGCATCACCGTGCGCACCAGCGACATCTCGGTGGCGGCGCGCATCCTGGGCAGCTTCCCGGAATACCTGACCGAAGCGCAGAAGGTGCCCGACAACCTGGCCGAGCTGGGCCGCCTGACGCTGCTGCCCGACACCAACATCATCAAGCTGCCCAACATCAGCGCATCGCAAGGCCAGCTGATCAGCGCCATCAAAGAACTGCAGGGCAAGGGCTACGCCATCCCCGATTTCCCCGAGAACCCCAAGACCGATGCTGAGAAATCCATCCGCGCCCGCTACTCCAAATGCCTGGGCAGCGCCGTCAACCCGGTCCTGCGTGAAGGCAATTCCGACCGACGCGCGCCATTGGCGGTGAAGAAGTTTGCCCGCAAGCACCCGCACAGCATGGGTCCCTGGAGCCAGGCTTCACGCACCCACGTGGCGACCATGAAGGTGGGCGATTTTTACCACGGCGAAAAGTCGATGACGCTGGACAAGGCACGCGACGTGCAGATGGACCTGCTCACCGCCAGTGGCAAGACCGTGGTGCTCAAGCCCAAGGTGTCGCTGCTGGCTGGCGAAATCATCGACAGCATGTTCATGAGCAAGAAGGCGCTGTGCGACTTCTATGAACAAGAGATGGAAGACGCGCGCAAGACCGGCGTGATGTTCTCGCTGCATGTGAAGGCCACGATGATGAAGGTCTCGCACCCCATCGTCTTTGGTCACGCGGTGCGCATCTTCTACAAAGAGGCTTTTGAGAAACACGGCAAGCTGTTTGACGAACTGGGTGTCAACGTCAACAACGGCATGTCCAACCTCTACGACAAGATCGCCGACTTGCCGACGTCCAAGCGCGAAGAAATCACCCGCGACCTGCACGCCTGCCACGAGCACCGGCCCGAGCTGGCCATGGTGGATTCGGCCAAGGGCATCACCAACCTGCACGCGCCCAACGACGTGATCGTCGACGCTTCGATGCCGGCCATGATCCGCATCGGCGGCAAGATGTGGGGCCCCGACGGCCGCCCTAAAGACACCAAGGCAGTCATCCCCGAAAGCACCTTTGCCCGCATCTACCAGGAGATGATCAACTTCTGCAAGACCAACGGCAACTTCGACCCGGTGACCATGGGCACGGTGCCTAACGTTGGTTTGATGGCGCAGCAGGCTGAAGAATACGGCTCGCACGACAAGACCTTTGAAGTGCCTGAAGCTGGCCAGGCGCGCATCGTCGACATCGCCACTGGCGAAGTGCTGCTGGTGCAAAACGTCGAAGCCGGCGACATCTGGCGCATGTGCCAGGTGAAGGACGCGCCCATCCGTGACTGGGTCAAGCTGGCCGTCACGCGGGCCCGCAATTCCGGCATGCCGGCCTTGTTCTGGCTGGACCCGTACCGCCCGCACGAGGCGCAGCTGATCAAGAAGGTGGAAACCTACCTGAAGGACTACGACACCAAGGGCTTGGACATTCAGATCATGTCGCAGGTGCGTGCCATGCGCTACACGCTGGAGCGCGTGGTGCGCGGGCTGGACACCATCTCGGTCACCGGCAACATCCTGCGTGACTACCTGACGGACTTGTTCCCCATCATGGAGCTGGGCACCAGCGCCAAGATGCTGTCCATCGTGCCGCTGATGGCCGGCGGTGGCATGTACGAAACCGGCGCCGGCGGCTCGGCGCCCAAGCACGTGAAGCAACTGGTCGAGGAAAACCATTTGCGCTGGGATTCGCTCGGCGAGTTTCTCGCGCTGGCTGCATCGCTCGAGGAACTCGGCATCAAGACCGGCAACGACAAGGCCAAGCTGCTGGCCAAGACACTCGACGCAGCCACCGGCAAGCTGCTCGACAACAACAAGTCGCCCTCACCCAAGACCGGTGAACTCGACAACCGCGGCAGCCAGTTCTACCTCGCGATGTACTGGGCGCAGGAACTGGCCGCACAGACCGAGAACGCGGCCATGAAGGCGCAGTTCGCGCCGCTGGCGAAGGCGTTGACCGACAACGAACAAAAGATCGTCCAGGAACTGTCGGCCGTGCAGGGCAAGCCGGCCGACATCGGTGGCTACTACCTGATCGACG
>JAYTVT010000075.1:0-14385 GCA_043743835.1 Betaproteobacteria bacterium | reverse complement strand
CGGGATGTTCTGCGCCCGAGCCTCGTCCTCTGACAGGCCCACCCGGGCCACCTCGGGGTCGGTGAAGGTGGCCCAGGGGACCACCGAATAGTCCGCCTTGAAGCGCTTGAACTGGCCAAACAGCGCGTTGACGGCCGCATACCAGGCTTGGTGGGCGGCCACGTGGGTGAGTTGATACGGCCCGGCCACATCGCCCACCGCGTAGATGTTGGGCAAATTGGTTTGCAGCCAGGCATCGGTGGCCACGGTTTTTTTGTCGGTCAGGGTGATGCCCAGTTCCTCCAAGCCAAAGCCGGTGACCCGTGCGCTGCGGCCCACGGCGCACAGCAGTTCATCAAACGCGAGGGCGCGCTCAACACCAGTGCTGCCTTGCTGCACGATCAGGCGCTTGACCTGCACACCGCCTACCGTGGCCAGCTCACAGCGCAGCGCCTGGTGGTCGGTCAGCACCTGCACCCCATCGGCCTGCAGCGCGGCGGTGACCAGGGCGGCGGCATCGGCGTCTTCGCGCAGCATCAGGCGCGGGGCTTTTTCGACCTGGGTGACTTGCGCGCCCAGCCGGGCAAAGGCTTGCGACAGCTCACAGCCGATGGGCCCGCCGCCCAGCACCAGCAGCCGGCGCGGCAGGGTGGTCAGGCCCCACAGCGTGTCCGATGTGAGGTAACCCACCTGGTCCAGCCCGGGCAGGGGCGGCACAAACGGGCGTGCGCCGGTGGCAATCACGATGCTGCGGGTGGTGAGTGTTTGCACCCCGGCCGCTGTGGTGATCTCAACCGACCAGGGCGAGGTGATGCGGGCCTGGCCCAGCACCACGTCCACACCCAAGCCGGTGTAGCGCTCCACCGAGTCGTGTGGCTCAACCTCGCGCACCACATGGGCCACACGGTCCATCACCTGCGCAAAATCGAGCTTGAATTCCGCGCTTTCGATGCCGTAGTCAGCGCTGTGACGCATCTGGCGCGCCAGCGTAGCGGTCTTGATCAGCGCCTTGCTGGGCACGCAGCCGTAGTTCAGGCAGTCGCCGCCCATCTTGTGGCCTTCCACCAGCGTGACCTTGGCCTTGACCGCCGCGGCAATGTAGCTGGTGACCAGCCCAGCAGCGCCTGCGCCGATGACCACCATGTTGCGGTCGAAGGACTTGGGCTTTTTGTCGGCCCAAGGTGCATAGATGCGACGTGCCTTGATGGCGTCGATGACCTTCTTGGCCGCCAGCGGAAACACGCCCAGCAAGACCAGCGCTGCTGCCAGCCCTGGGCTGACGATGCTGCCCAGCGACGTGATCTGGGCCAGCTGGGTGCCGGCATAGACGTAGACCACGGTACCCGCCAGCATGCCCACCTGGCTGACGGCGTAGAAAGTGGCGGCCTTCATCTTGGTCAAGCCCATCAGCAGGTTGATCACAAAGAAGGGGAAGACCGGCACCAGGCGAAGGGTGAAGAGGTAGAACGCGCCTTCGCGCTCGATGCCTTTGTCGATGTCGGCCAGCCGCGCCCCAAAGCGCGCCTTCACACTGTCACGCAGCACGTAACGCGAAAAGAGCATCGCCAACGTGGCACCCAGGCTGGACGCAAAGGACACCACCACCGTGCCCACCAGCAGGCCAAAAATGGCCCCGGCCAACAAGGTCAGGATGGCAGCGCCGGGCAAAGACAGGGCCGCCACCGCCACGTACACCGCTAGAAAAGCGCCTGCTACCAGCCAGGGCCGTGACGCATAGAGCGCGGCAAAGTCAGATTGCGCGCCCTTGATGTAGTCCAGGCTGAAAAACCGCCCCAGGTCCAGCACAAAAAAGGCGACGATGGCGGCCGCCAGGGCCAGCACCAACAACAACTTGTTCTTGTTCAATTCACGCTCCTCGGTGCAGGCTCAGTCGCGCACAGGGGCCGCCAGATTACAGGCGGCAGGCTTCGCGGCCCCGTTGCGAGGTGGGCACACCACCGCTGGCGGACGTTACACCCGAAACGCCTGCCACCCGGCCACCAGCCGACCCACGATGGTCAACGCGCACAGCACCGCAAAGCCATAAGCCCACCACGCAAACTGCGCCGGCCACAGGCACATCAAGGCAAAGCAGATCAAGGTCTCGGAAGCCTCGGTCAGTCCACCCAGGTAGTACAGGCCCTTGCGCGGGAAGGCGGAACTTTTCAGGCCACGCCGCTCGGCCAGCGCCGCAAAAGCCAGGAAGCTGGAGCCCGTGCCCATGAAGGCCGCCAACAGCACCGCCGCTGGCAGCGCATTGCTGGCCGGGTTGGCGACTGCAAAGGCCAAGGGAATGCTGGCGTAGAACAGGAAGTCGAGCGTGATGTCCAGAAAGGCGCCACGGTCAGTGGGGGTGGTCAGCCGCGCCACCGCCCCATCCAGCCCATCCAGCAGGCGGCTGAGCAGCACACCCAGCAGGCCCCACAAAGGCCAACCCTGCGCTATGGCGCCCGCACCAGCAAGCCCAACGCCAAAGCCCAGCAAGGTGATGGCGTCGGCTCGTGCGCCAAGCCCAACCAAACGCCGTGCCAGGCCCTCGACCGGTCTGCGGATCAGGGCTGAGAGCGCTGGGTCCAGCATCGAGCCGGTCAGAACCGTTCTTGCCCCGACACCACCAGGCGGGTCAGCGCCACGGGCGTCAGCTCTTTGCGGCCTGTGTCATCAACAAAGCGCAGGCGCAGCGTGTAGACACCCGGCACCAGGTTCAAGGTGACCTGGGTGGCACCGTTGCTGAGATCGGGCACCGCCGGTGAAGGGCCTTCGGCTCGCAGCACGTCCAAAAGGAAATGGCCCAGACCGGGCCCGCCAGAGCCCTTGGGCGCAACGCCAAAGCCGTCGACCGCCAGGCGCAGGTTGACCGGGCTGACCACCGGCTCGCCGTCGCGGATGTTGGCCACCAAGGCGCGGACACCTTCGGGTCGGGGTCGAGACACCTCGTCGTCGTACCACGCGCGACAGGTGGACTCAAAGTCGGCACGGGTTACCTTGGGCGCTGCAACCCCAGCTGCCCCGCGAGGGCCCTTGACGGTGATGCGCAGTTCGGGGCTGTAGACGAAGTAGGGCCGGTGGTCGTGGTCGGCAAACAAGAGGCGCACCCGGTGCTCGCCAGCCGGCAGCGCCACCACCGTGCCCGTCTGGCCCTTGCCAAAGTGGCGGTGAAAGTCGTTGAAGGGAATCTGTTCGGTGGGGTTGATGGGCAGCGACGTGTTGACCAGCAGATGGTGGTGCCCGGCCTTGGGATGCGGCTTGCCAGCCGGTATCACGCCCATGCCGCGTATCGAGAAGTCGACGCGAAAAGGCGAACTCACCACCTGGCCGTCGCGCAGGTTGGACACGTCCACGGCAGTCGGTTCGGTCAGGCGCGCCCGCGTGCGCTCGCGTGTGTGCTTGAGCCAGCATTCACGCTCCAGATCATCGCTGGGCAAGGGCTGTGCGATCACAGCGGAAGTCAACAAAGCACAGCAAGAGCCAAGCCACCAAAGACGGAACGTGTACATCAACATGGAGCGAAATCTCGAAACAACGGCGTAGTTTCACCTAAGAAAGACCCAGGTGACCACCAACCCCACTTCGAGGCCGCTCATTTCGGGGGGCCGGACCCTGACCATCCGCCCAAGGCGGCCAGTGCCACCATACAACCTGCGGGCTTCAGGCCAAGGGCGCCAGGCTGGCCCCGGCCAGCCAGCCACGTTGCAAGGACTGCACCAGCCAAGGCTCAAACTCAAAGTCTGGTTCGACAGCCGTCAGCTGCTGCATCGCTTCACCCAAGCTGGTACCCCGGCAAAGCTGCTGGGCCAGCAGCACTTCGGCGGGCTTGAGTGCAGCAACCTGGACCCGCCAGGCATCACGCCAGACCAGTGCGCTCTGCGCCTCCAGGTTCGAAAAGGCTTGGCGAACGGACGCAAACCGGTCGACGCCAGCCACCGCGGGCTGTCGATGGGCCTGCCAGATGCTGACCACCGGGTGCGTCGACAGCACCACCTGCGTGCCCGGCTTGGGATGGAGCCAGATGTTGGCTGGATCGTGTTCTGCCAGGATCGCCAAACTGCTGGCGTCTACAGCACAGTCCAGCGCCGACTGCGCCACATGCACGGCCCACTCCAAGCGCGCCACATCGGCCAGATACGGTTCATCGGCCAGGTTCGGCGCGCCGGCCAGGAAGCTGGCCAGATCTGCGCCCCAGGTGCCAACATCACCCCGCTCAGGCGCAGCTTGTTTCCAGAAGGCGCGCGCCAGGTGGGCAAACGACTCTTCGCCCAGGAGCTCCTGAACGGTTGGGAAGGCCGCTGCCAAGGCACGTTCGGCCAAGGCACCGGCGTTGGCTTGGTAGACCTGCAGGCCGCGCGTGAAAGCAGCGCCGTCTCGGGTCCAACCGGCCAAGACACCGGGCCGAGCGTCACGCCACAGCGCGCGCAGCATCATCTGCTGGCGCAGGGCTTCTTTGCTGACGCTCATCGCAACAGCGGCTCAACGACCGCGCAAGCTTCGGTCAGCAAGCGCTGGGCTTGGGCTGCTTCTTCCAGCAACACGTTCAGCTCAGGCAGATCGGTGTCCCACTCGACCAACACCGGCCGCGGACCTAAGCGTTGCATGGCATGGGCAAAAACCTGCCAGACCGGGGCGTGCACGCGGCTGCCGTGGTCGTCAATGACGATCTCACCAGCGTCGGTGTAGCCGGCCAGGTGAATTTCGCCCACCGAACTGGGGTCGATGCGATCAAGCCATGCCATGGCCGCTTGTGCCGCCGCCGGTTCATCCAAATGCTCATTGAGCGCATTGACCACCAGGTTGTTGACATCCAGCAGCAAGCCGCAGCCGGTCTGTCGGGTCAGGCGGTTGAAGAAGTCGGTCTCGCTCAGCGTGTCGTCGGCCCAGTGCAGGTAGGCGCTGAGGTTTTCAACCAAGATAGGCTGCTGAAGCCGGTCTTGGACCCGCTGGACATTGCTGGCCATGATCTGCAGGGACGCTTCGGTGAAGGCGACCGGCAGCAGGTCGTTGGCGTGCACCGTTGCCCCGCCCTGGGTGCGAGGGGCGCGGGCAAAACAGGCGTGGTCGCTGATGCGAGCCGGTTGCACACGTTGGGCCAGATCAGCCAACCGGTCCAGGTGCCAAGGGTCCAGGCCTGCGGCTGACCCCAAGGACAGACCCACGCCGTGCAGGCTGACCGGCCATTGCTGGCGCGCCTGCATCAGCACCGACAGCGCGGCACCACCGGCGGCAAAGAAATTTTCGCTGTGAACCTCAACAAAGGCCAGCGGCGGCGGCTCGGCCAACAGGGCTTGGTAGTGCGGCTGGCGCAGCCCGATGCCCACATGGCGCGGCCCGCCGCCGCCAGAGCTCATGTTGTGGCCAAGAACGTCGGCTTACTTCTTGTCTTTCTTGACTTCGTCAGCCGTCTTGCCCTTCATGTCTTTGCAAGTGCCCTTGGCCACGTATTTCCACTCACCCGGATCCCCGTCCACTTTGGACTGACCGGCGCAGGAATGGGTGCCTGCCAGGTTGGCGCAGTCGTTTTGACCGGCCTTGGCAATGCCGTAGCACTTCTCTTTGCCCTTGTCCTGGGCCACCACTTGGCCGGCCAGGCCCAGGGCCAAAGCGGAAGCCAAAGCAGACGAAACGATGAGACGCTGGTTCATGGTGAACGCTCCTGAAAGGGTTGGGCTGAAAAGGGCGGGTAAAAAACCATCCGAAGCCGCGTTGCTGATTTTGGGCCTAAGGACACCAGTGGTCGAAGCCACCCGCAGTTTCTTACAAGGAAATGCCCTTGTCACCGATCAGGCAATGGTGCCGCCCGTCTGGCGAATGTCCGGCCCTGACTGGAGCGCAACCCGCAGAGCCACCTGTACACCCAAGCACTGGGCATCCAGGTCCAGGCCCGGCTGCCCCAGCAAACGGGCCTGCTCAGGCAGCAGTGGCACATGCATGAAGCCCGCCTTCACCCGGCGTCGGCGGCGCAGGTGGTGCATCAAGCCGTAAAACACGTGGTTGCAGACAAAGGTGCCGGCTGTTTGCGACACCGCCGCGGGAACGCCGGCTTGCAGCATCTGCTGCACCATGGCCTTGATGGGCAAGGTGCTGAAGTAAGCCGCCGGCGCGCCGCCCACCACGGGCAGATCGATGGGCTGGGCGCCAGCGTTGTCGGCAATGCGCGCGTCGTCAACGTTGACCGCCACCCGCTCTACCGACAACTCGGCACGCCCGCCAGCCAAGCCCAAGGCCAGCACCAAAGCGGGCTGGGTGCGTTCGATGCCTTGCTGCAGCGCGCTCATCGATTGACCAAAAACACAAGGCAGGCAAAGGGCCTCCACCCTGGCGCCGTCAATCACCTGACCCTGCAGTGCCTGCGCCACCAACCACGAGGGGTTGACGGCGTCACCGTCAAAGGGCTCAAACCCGGTCAACAAAATCTTGCGTGCGCGAGGTGTGGGCATGGTGGGGCGCGAGCATAGGCCAGCGTCGGCCGGCGTGACAAGCAGGCAAGCTGGGGGGTTGCACCATCAGCCAGCAGGGCCGTATCCACCACCGCCCGGTGTTTCGATGACAAACACGTCACCGGGCTCCATGGCAGACGAACCGATGTGGCCCAGCTTTTCCACGCCCCCACCGACCCGCTCGATGCGGTTGACACCCAGTGCACCAGGCTGCCCACCCGCCATGCCAAACGCTGGAACCGTGCGGCCGTTGGACAGGATGGAAGCGGTCATTCGTTCCAGGAACCGAACCCGGCGCACACCACCATCACCGCCACGAAATTGCCCTTTGCCGCCGCTGCCGACGCGGATGGCATAACTCTCCAAGCGCACCGGAAACCGAAATTCCAGCACTTCGGGGTCGGTCAGGCGCGAGTTGGTCATGTGGGTCTGGACCACGCTGGTGCCGTTGAAGCCGCCAACCACGTGGCCCGCTTCGTCCTTCACCGCGCCAGCACCACTGCCGCCACTGATGGTTTCGTAGTACTGGTAGGTCTCATTGCCAAAGGTGAAGTTGTTCATCGTGCACTGGCTGGCGGCCATCACGCCCAGCGCCCCGTACAGCGCGTTGGTGACGCAGGAACTGGTCTCCACATTGCCCGCCACCACGGCGGCTGGTGTGTGCGGGTTGAGCATGCAGCCCGGCGGCACCACCACGTGCAAGGGTTTGAGGCAGCCCGCATTGAGCGGAATGTCGTCGTCCACCAGCGTTCGAAAAACGTACAGCACCGCCGCCATCGTCACCGCCTTGGGCGCGTTGAAGTTGTTGGGCAGCTGCGTGCTGGTGCCGGTGAAGTCGATGGTGGCCTCGCGCTGCGCACGGTGCACGGTGACTTTCACCTGGATCTGCGCGCCGTTGTCCAAGGCCAGGGTGAAGGCTCCGTCTTTCAGCGCGGTGATGACCCTGCGCACGGACTCTTCGGCGTTGTCCTGCACGTGCTTCATGTAGGCCGCGACCGTCACCCTTCCAAACTGCGCCACCATGGCAATCAGCTCCTCCACGCCCTTTTGGTTGGCGGCGATCTGAGCCCGCAAGTCGGCGATGGTCTGCTGCGGGTTGCGGGCCGGATACGGCCCCGAGCGCAGCGCTTCCAGCAGCTCGGCTTCGCGCATCGCGCCGCCACGCACCAGCAAGAAGTTGTCAAACAGCACACCTTCTTCATCGATGGTCTTGCTGAAGGGCGGCATCGAGCCGGGTGTGCTGCCGCCGATGTCGGCGTGGTGGCCGCGTGAGGCCACATAAAACGACGGCTTGCCGTCGGTGGCATCCAGGTACACCGGCGTCACCACCGTCACGTCGGGCAGGTGCGTGCCCCCGTGGTAGGGGTCGTTGAGCACATACACGTCACCCACCTGCATCACCGGGTTGCGCTCGATCACGGTCTTGATGCTTTCGCTCATCGAGCCCAGGTGCACCGGCATGTGCGGCGCGTTGGCGATCAGCTCACCTTCGGAATTGAAGAGCGCACAGCTGAAGTCCAGCCGCTCCTTGATGTTGACCGAGTAGGCGGTGTTCTGCAGCCGCAGGCCCATCTGCTCGGCGATGTTCATGAACAGGTTGTTGAAGACCTCGAGCATCACCGGGTCGGCGTCGGTACCGATGGCATGCTGGGTGGCCCTGGGCACGGTGCGGCGCAGCTCAAAGGGGCCTGCTGCTGTGAGCGTGGCCTGCCAGCCGGGCTCGACCACGGTGGTGGCGTTTTTCTCGGCAATGATGGCCGGGCCGGTCAGCGTGGCACCGGCTTGCAGGTTTTCGCGCACAAACAGCGCGGCATCCAACCAGGCACCGCTGTGCATGCGGACCTGGGCGTCGGCGGCGGGCACGTAGGCGGGTGGCTCTTGCCCTGGCGCCACACGGTCGAAGCGTTCACCCGCGCCAACGGCCTCCACCGACACCGCCTCGATCACCAGCATGCGGTCGGGCATCAAAAAGGCAAAGCGCTGGCGGTAGCCGGCTTCAAAGTCGCGCCTGATCTGCGCCATATCGCTGCACAAGACCACCAGTGCGGTGTCGGTACCTTGGTAGCGCACATGCACGTTGTGCCGCACTTCGATGCGCTCAGGCGCCACGCCCTGGCTGGCCACCTCGTCTCGGGCGGCCCGACCCAGCTGCTGCAAGCGCGCTTGCGCTGCAACCAAACCGGCTTCGTCCAGCGGCAGCTCCACACTGGCTTCACGCATGGCAATCTGGTCCGCCAAGCCCATGCCATAGGCACTGAGCACACCCGCCAGCGGGTGCACAAACACGCGGCTCATGCCCAACGCGTCAGCCACCAGGCAGGCGTGCTGCCCGCCAGCCCCACCAAAACACTGCAGCGTGTACTGCGTGACGTCGTAGCCCCGCGCCACGCTGATGCGCTTGATGGCGTTGGCCATGTTCTGCACGGCAATCTGCAAAAAGCCCTCGGCCAGCGACTCGGCCGTGGCAGCACGCCCGGTGTTGGCTTGCACCTGCGCGGCCATGGCTTCGAACTGCATGGCCACGCCCGTGCGATCCAGCGCTTCATCGGCCTGGGGGCCAAATACCTTGGGAAAGTAGGCGGGTTGAATCTTGCCCAGCAAGACATTGGCATCGGTGGTGGCCAGCGGGCCACCACGGCGGTAGCTGGCCGGGCCGGGGTTGGCACCCGCGCTTTCAGGCCCGACGCGCAAACGGGCGCCATCAAAGCTCAGCACCGAGCCGCCACCGGCGGCCACGGTGTGGATGCTCATCATCGGCGCGCGCATGCGCACACCGGCCACCTGGGTTTCGAAGGCACGCTCGAACTCACCGGCATAGTGGCTGACGTCGGTGCTGGTGCCACCCATGTCAAAGCCGATGACCTTGTGGTGGCCACCGGCCACCGCCGTGCGCACCATGCCCACGATGCCACCGGCCGGGCCGGACAGGATGGCGTCTTTGCCCTGGAAGTGGTGGGCCTCGGTCAGGCCGCCGCTGCTTTGCATGAAAAACAAGCGCACACCGGGCATCTGCGCCGCCACCTGCTCCACATAGCGGCGCAGGATGGGTGACAGGTAGGCGTCAACCACGGTGGTGTCACCGCGTGACACCAGCTTCATCAGTGGGCTGACCTCGTGGCTGGCACTGACCTGGGTGAAGCCGATCTCACGGGCCAAAGCGGCGGCCGCCTGTTCATGCGCGGTGTAGCGGTAGCCGTGCATGAAAACGATGGCGCAGCTGCGGATGCCCGCATCAAAGGCCGCCCACAGCCGTTCACGCAAGTGCGCCAAGTCCAGCGGCACCAGCACATCACCGTGTGCGGCCATGCGTTCTTGGGCTTCGATCACCCGTTCGTACAACAACTCGGGCAGCACGATGTGGCGGTCAAACAGGCGCGGCCGGGCCTGGTAGGCGATGCGCAGCGCATCGCGAAAGCCCTGGGTGGTGACCAGCAAGGTGCGGTCGCCCTTGCGCTCCAGCAGCGCGTTGGTGGCCACCGTGGTGCCCATCTTCACGCAGTCCACCAACTCGGGCGTGATGGACTGGCCCGCGGCCAGCCCCAGCAGTCGGCGGATGCCTTCAACCGCTGCGTCGCGGTACTGCTCGGGGTTTTCGCTGAGCACCTTGAGGGTGTGCAACTCACCGCTGGGGGCACGGCCCACCACGTCGGTGAAGGTACCGCCGCGGTCAATCCAGAACTGCCAGCGGGAGTGGGGATGGGGGTTCATCTCAAAGATCCTAGCCAGGTGAGGTGCGCGCGCAAGAGCCCGCCAGCTGCGATCTTCGCAGGCCTGGCGTGGACAAAGGGCGGGGGGTTACATCAAGCCCGGAAGCCAGAGCACGGCTTGCGGAAACAGGTAGATCAGCAAGACCGCCAGCACCAGCAGGCCGAAGAACGGCAGCGCGGTCTTGGCCAGGTAGGGCAGTTCGCGCCCCGTCAGGCCTTGCAGCACAAAGAGATTGAAGCCCACTGGCGGCGTGATCTGCGCCATCTCCACCACCAGCACCACGAAGATGCCGAACCAGATGAGGTCGATGCCGGCGGCCTGCACGGTGGGCAGCAGCACGGCCATGGTCAGCACGACCATGCTGATGCCGTCCAGGAAACAACCCAGGATGATGAAGAACACCATCAGCAGCATCAACAGCCAGAACGGCGACAACTGCAAGCCACCGATGAAGGCCGCCACTTCGCGTGGCAGGCCGATGAAGCCCATCGCCAAGGTGAGGAAGGACGCGCCCGCCAGGATCAAACCGATCATGCAGTACACGCGGCAGGCGGCCACCAGGCCTTCTTTGAAGCCGGCCCAGCTGAGCGAGCCTTCCAGCCGGCTGAGCACCAGCGCCCCGGCCACGCCCAGCGCGGCCGATTCGGTGGCGGTGGCCAGGCCGGTGTAGATGGCGCCAATCACCAGCACGATGAGCGACAGCACCGGTATCAGGTGCCGGCCGGCGCGAATCTTGTCGCCCAGGCTCATGGCCGCGTCGGCCGCGGGAATCTGATCGGGGTGGCGCAAGGCCCAGATGATCAGATAGCCGCTGAAGATGGCCATCAGGCCGATGCCCGGCATGACGCCAGCGACAAAGAGCTTGGCGATGGACACGTCGGTGGCCACGGCGTAGACGATCATGATGATGGACGGCGGAATCAAGAGCCCGAAGGTGCCCGCGCCGGCCAGGCTGCCCATGCTGATGGCGTCGGGGTAACCGCGCTTTTTCAGCTCAGGCAGCGTGATCTTGCCGATGGTGGCGCAGGTGGCCGCGCTGCTGCCCGACACCGCCGCAAAGATGCCGCAGCCGATCACGTTGGCGTGCAGCAGGCGGCCCGGCACCCGGTTGAGCCAAGGCGCCAGGCCCTTGAACAGGTCGGCCGTGAGCCGGCTGCGAAACAGGATCTCGCCCATCCACAAGAACAGCGGCAGCGCGGTCAGTGTCCAGCTGCTGGTGCTGCCCCAGATGGTGAAGACCATGCTGTCGCCCACCGGCCGGCTGGTGAAGACCTCCATCGCAAACACGGCCACACCCAACAGGGCCAAGCCAATCCAGAAGCCGGATGCGAGGATGGCGATGAGCAGCGCGATCAGCAGGGCTGCGGTGAGGATGTCCATGCGGTGTCCTGGCGTTTTACTGGCGGTTGCGTGGCGGGTGACTGGTGGGTAACTGGCAGGCCTTTGGCGTCAGGCGGTGGGTCTGACGCGTGCGCTTTGACGGGCTATTCCACGCGGGCTGCTTCGCCGCCGCTGGCTTGCTCGAAGACACCGCCCGTGGCGCGTGACCAAGCCGAGTCCAGCAATGCCACGAGAAGACCAATACAACCCAAAGCCATGCCGATCTGCGGCAGCCACAGCGGCGTGGCGTCTGAGCCCTGAGAGATGTCGTGCGTGACCTGCGAGATCCAGACCATGCGCACCGCATAGCCGGCCAACATCGCCGACAGCAAAACGCCGGCAGCCAAGCTCCACCACTCCAGCACCGCACGCCACCCGGCGGGCAGGCGCTGCAGCACCAGCGTGACACGGATGTGCTCGCCTTTTTGCAGCGTGCCCGGCAGCGCCAGGAACAGCGCGGCGGCGATGCCATAGCCGGCATAGGCATCCAAGCCTCGCAGGCTTAAGCCCACCTGGCGGTCCACGATGCCCAGCATCACGCTGACAAAGGAGGCCAACAGGGCCAAGGCTGCCAGTGCCATCAGCGCTGCGTAGAAGGCATCCATGGTTTGTCGAAGGGCAGCGCGGCGCATGGTCGGCTGCCCCTACTTGCGGTAGGCGTCGATGACGGCCTGACCGTCGGCGCCGGTTTGCTTGAGCCACTCCACCGTCATGCGCTCGCCGATGGCCTTGAGCTCGCCCTTCAGCTTGGCGCTGCTGCGGTCCACCGTCATGCCCTTGGCGGCCAGTTCCTTCAGGTACTCGTCGTCCTTCTGGTCGCTGATCTTCCAGCCCCGGTCTCCCGCCGCTGCGCCCACCTTCAGCACCGCCGCCTGGGTGGCTTTGTCCAGCGCGTCAAAGGCCTTGATGTTGATGACCACCGCGTTGCGCGGCAGCCAGGCGTTGACGTCGTAGAAGAACTTCACCTGTTCGTGCAACTTGCTGTCCACACCGCTGGCGCTGCTGGTCAGGAAGTTGTCCACGCCGCCGGTGGCCAGGGCCTGCGGCAATTCGGCCAGCTGGATGGTGACGGGCTGCGCGCCGATGAGTTCGGCGATACGCGTGGTGGCCGGGTTGTAGGCGCGCATCTTGGTGCCCTTCAGGTCCGACAGGCTGGCCACGGGCTTCTTGCTGTACAGCGACTGGCCGGGCCAGGGCACGGTGTAGAGCAGCTTCATGCCTTGCGATGCCAGCAGCTTGTCCAGCGCCGGGCGGCTGGCGTCGTCGAGCTTCTTGGCTTCGGGGTAGGTGGTGGCCAGGAAAGGGATGCTGTCCACACCAAAGAGGCCGTTTTCATTGGCCGCGCCCGAGAGGATGAACTCGCCGATCTGGGTCTGCCCGCTTTGCACGGCGCGCTTGATCTCGTTGGCCTTGAAGAGCGAGGCGCCCGGGTGCAGGGTGATCTTCAGTTTGCCCGCTGTGGCCTTGTCCACCTCTTCTGCAAACCACTGCAGGTTTTGCACCTGGAAGGTATTAGGGCCGTAGCCCGAAGGCAGGTCCCATTTGGTCTGGGCCTGCGCGCCGGCCATGGCAGCGGTGCATGCAAGAACAAGGGCAAATTTTTTCATAGACAGACTCCTAGAACGCGGCCAGTTGGTGGTTGAACAGGTCCGTCACCAACATGGCGCCAGGCGCGTGGGTGATGGCCAGGGGCGGTGCGGCTTGCACCAGGGCGGCCTGTGGCGTGACGCCACAAGCCCAGAACACGGGCACCTCAAAGGGCAGCACGTCCACGGCGTCGCCGTAGTCGGGCTTGGACAGGTCGTGGATGCCGATTTGCGCCGGGTCGCCCAGGTGCACAGGCGCACCGTGCACCGCCGGGTAACGCGAGGTGATTTGCACTGCGCGGATGGCGTTGGCGGCGCTCAACGGGCGCATGGTCACCACCATCGGCCCCTTGAACGGCCCGGCCGCCGTGGCAGCGATGTTGGTGCGGTACATGGCCACGTTGCGGCCCTGCTCCACATGGCGCAGGCGTATGCCTTCATCCATCAGCGCTTGCTCGAAGCTGAAGCTGCAGCCCAGCACGAAGGTGACGAAATCGGCTTGCCAGAGGTCGCTGATGTCGGTGGGCTCGGCGACCAACTGGCCATGTCGCCAGACGCGGTACTGAGGCAGGTCGCTGCGCATATCGATGCCCGCACCCAATGCGGGCAGTTCCACAGCACCCGATTCGCCCACGGCCAGCAGCGGGCAAGGTTTGGGGTTACGCTGGCAAAAGAGCAAAAAGTCTGACGCCAAGGCCTGCGGCAAGATGACCACGTTGCCCTGCACATGGCGGTCCGCCAGGCCGCTGGTGTGGCCACTGAAAGCACCACTGCGGCAGGCCGCACGCAGTTGCGCAGGTGTCCAGTCGGCACCGGGTTTGCTGGCGGTCATTGGGCCTGTGTTCACGCGGTCCGCACCTTGTGTTGCATGGAATGGCCGCGATTCTGGGAGCCGCTGGGGGCTGTCGGCAAACGAGAAATCTTTCTATGGTGTCATCGATTTTTTCGATGAGGCCTCGGAATCGAGTCTGCTTGCCTGCAGTGGCGCCAAGTGGTGCATCGCTTCATTGCTTCATCGCTTCATCGCTGCAGTGCGGCGGTGGGGCGGTACGCCGCACGTCGCGGCAGGCGGAGTCAGGCAGGGGCGCTGGCTGTGGCGGTCACTGCTGCGCAGCGACTCCGCTGCGGTGCTCACCCTGGGGTCGTGCCGCGTAACTCACTCCGCGACCTGCGGTCGCTGCGTTCAAACAGACGCGGCAAGCCAATCGGGATAGGGGCCGGCCTTTGCAGACCGGACCCCTCCCACACCACCCGGCATGCGGGTCCGCACCGGGCGGTTCGAGAAGTTGAGGTCAGGAGAA
>JAYTVT010000074.1:0-14445 GCA_043743835.1 Betaproteobacteria bacterium | reverse complement strand
GCGCCAGGGCCTGGACCTCGACGCCGACCCCAGCCTGGTCGACCCGGTGATGGCGCTGCTGCCGGTGCCCTCGCGCCCCGGCGCGCGCCTGCCAGGCGGCATGGACGGCTTCGAGATCGCGGTGCGTGTGATCCTCGGCCAGCAGGTCACCGTGAAGGCCGCGCGCACCCTGGTGCAGCGCGTGGTCGACCGCTATGGCGAGCCGATCTCCACGCCCTTTGCAGCGCTGACGCATGTCTTCCCGCATGCCGAGGCCCTGGCCGCGGCCGACCCCGAGGTGGTCGGCAAGCTCGGCATCGTCCGCCAGCGTGTGAAGGCGCTGCAGGCCCTGGCCACGGCGGTGGCCGCCGGTGATATCCATTTGCACCGCGGCGCGCCACTCCAGGCCACGCTGGACGCGCTGCGGGCCTTGCCCGGCATCGGCGAGTGGACGGCGCAGGTCATCGCGATGCGCGCGCAGGCCTGGCCCGACGCCTGGCCGGCCAGCGACATCGGCCTGATGAACGCGCTGGGCTCGCGCAGCCCCCAACACCTCAACACCCTGGCCGAAGCGTGGCGACCCTGGCGCGCCTATGCTGTGATGCGGCTGTGGCACCACTTGGAGCACCCGACATGAACACCCCCTTTGCCGCGCAATGCCGCGTCACCACCCCGCTGGGGCCTATGACCATGGCAGCCACCGCTCATGGCTTGGCGGGTGCCTGGTTTGACGGTCAGGCGCACCACCCCGGTCCGTTAGAAGCGCTGGTGCAGGCCGACAACCACTTCCTGGCACAAGCCAGGCGTGAAGTGGCAGAGTTCTTCGACGCCCGCCGCCAACACTTCGAAGTGCCCCTGGACCCACAGGGCACCCCGTTTCAGCTGGCGGTGTGGCAGGTGCTGCGGGCTATCCCTTGCGGTGGGCTGCACCGCTATGGCGAGATTGCGCGCCAGTTGGGCAAGCCCGATGCGGCACGCGCGGTGGGCGCGGCGGTGGGCCGCAACCCCATCTCGGTCATCGTGCCTTGCCACCGGGTGGTGGGGCAAGACGGTTCACTCACGGGTTATGCCGGTGGCCTGCCACGCAAAGAGGCGCTGTTGCGGCTGGAAGGCGCCATCAGCGCGCGCAGGGCGGCCACTGCATGACACGACGCGACCTGCTCGATCTGCTGATGCTGGGTGCGCTGTGGGGCGCTTCGTTCTTGTTCATGCGCATGGGCGCGGCCGAGTTTGGGCCGGTGGCGTTGGTGTTCTTGCGCGTGGCCGGCGCCAGCCTGCTGCTGTTGCCCCTGATGCTGATTCGGGGCCAGGGCGCTGCACTGCGCAGCCATTGGAAGGCACTGGGGGTGGTGGGCACGGTCAACTCCGCCCTGCCCTTTGTGCTGTTCGCGGTGGGTGCCTTGGCTTTGACCACGGCCTTGATGGCGGTCTTCAATGCAACGGCTCCCATCTGGGGTGCGCTGGTGGCCTGGTGGTGGCTGGGGGACAGGCTGGACCGCTCGCGCTGGCTGGGCCTGGCCGTCGGTGTGGTGGGTGTCATGGGCCTGAGTTGGGGCAAGGCCGACTTCAAGATGGGCGCCCACGGTGTCAGTGCAGCCATGGGCATCGCTGCCTGCCTGTTGGCCAGCGTTTGTTATGGCGTGGCAGGCAACCTGTCGCGTAAGCACTTGGCGGGCGTGCCGCCACTGACGGTGGCCGCCGGCAGCCAGCTGGCAGCCACGGCCCTGCTGGCCTTGCCAGCCTGGGTCTACTGGCCCAGCAGCACGCCCAGTGCCCAGGCTTGGTGGGCCGTGGCGGCGCTGGCGCTGGCCTGCACCGGGGTGGCCTACCTGCTTTACTTCCGCCTGATGGCCCACGTGGGTGTGGCAGGGGCACTGTCAGTGACCTATCTGATCCCTGCCTTCGCGCTGCTGTGGGGCTGGTTGTGGCTGGACGAGGTGCCCACCGCCACCATGCTGCTGGGCTGCGTGGTGATCTTGATCGGCACCGCCCTGGCCACCGGCAAACTCAAGTTGCCCCTGCGCAGCCCATGAGACCAGCCGCGGTGCAAAACACGACGGCCTCGGGGTGCGCGCTTTTCGAGCGGCTTCAGCGCCGTTCAAGTGGGGCCTTGCCCCGCACCCAGAAGCTCAGCGGAACTTGTCTTGCGGCACCGTGCGCAGCTCACCGGGCAAGGAGCCCAGGTACTTGGCGATGGCCTTCAATTCGTCGCGCTTGAACTGCTTGACCTGACCCACCATGATGGCGTTGCTGCGGCCCAAGTTCGGGTTGCCCGTGACGGTGTAGGCGTGCAGGGCCACATACAGGTAGTCGGCATGCTGGCCGGCAATCTTGGGGTAGCTGCCGTCAATGGGTTTGCTGAAGTTGGCGCCATGGCAGGACGCGCAAGCGCCCTTGGTCAGCAAAGCAGCCACTTCAGCAGACGGTGCCACTGCCGGGGTATCGGACACGGTCTTGATCGACGAAGCGCCATGCTTTTCGTAGTAAGCGGCCAGATCGGCCATGTCGGTGTCGCTCAGCGAGCCCGCGATGCCCTTCATGGTGGGGTGCTTGCGTTCGCCTTTTTTGTAGGCGTTGAGCGAGGCCACGATGTACTTGGCACCTTGGCCAGAAATCATCGGCACCTTGTGGACTTCAGGGAAGCTGGCCTGATAACCATGAATGCCGTGGCAGCCAATGCACATGGCAGCCTTTTTCTCGCCAGCGGCAGCGTCCTGGGCTTGCGCAACGGAAACGGCACCCAAAAGGGCCAGCGCGGGGGCCAGCCAGAAAGTGATCGCCTTGCTCATTTTTGTCGTCTTCGCCATGGGTAGGAAACGGTGCTGGTGCGGACTGCGACAGCGATTATAGGCGGCCCTTATACTGACTTGGATCCCTTCCTGACCGACGCCATACGCATCACGCACCCCATGAAATTCACCGGTTCCGAGCAGTACGTCGCCACACCTGACCTGATGCTGGCCGTTAACGCCGCCGTCACCCTCAAACGGCCCCTGCTGGTCAAGGGCGAGCCCGGCACCGGCAAGACCATGTTGGCTGAAGAAGTGGCCGCGGCCATGGGCATGCCGCTGCTGCAGTGGCACATCAAAAGCACCACCAAGGCGCAGCAAGGCCTGTACGAGTACGACGCCGTCAGTCGCCTGCGCGACAGCCAGTTGGCGGGTGTGGAGGGTGGCGCCAAGGTCAAGGACATCCACAACTACATCGTCAAGGGTGTGCTGTGGCAGGCCTTCACCGCCGACCAGCCGGTGGCGCTGCTGATCGACGAAATCGACAAGGCCGACATCGAATTCCCCAACGACCTGCTGCGCGAAATCGACCGCATGGAGTTCTACGTCTACGAGACGCGAGAACTGGTCAAGGCCAAACACCGGCCGGTGGTGTTCATCACCAGCAACAACGAAAAAGACCTGCCCGACGCCTTTCTGCGGCGCTGTTTTTTCCACTACATCAAGTTCCCTGACGCCGACACGATGAAAGCCATCGTCGACGTGCATTTCCCGGGCCTGAAAAAAGAGCTGCTCACGGCAGCCATGAAAACCTTCTACGACATCCGAAACCTGCCGGGTCTTAAAAAGAAGCCCAGCACCAGCGAGTTGTTGGACTGGCTGAAGCTGCTGGTGGCCGAAGACATCCCCTTAGAAGCGCTGCAAAGCAAGGACGACAAGGTGGCCATCCCGCCGCTGGTGGGCGCACTGCTGAAGAACGAACAGGACGTGACCTTGTTTGAGAAGCTGGTGTTCATGCAGCGCAACAACCGCTGAGCATGCGCAGTTCAGGACGCCTCCTAGAGCGGCATCAACATCGCGCAGCGCGCGGGCTTGTACAGTGAGCTGGCCCGCCCCCGTTGAACTGAAAGGCACGCACGCGTGCCTGCAACCCCTGAGCACGCAGCACCACGATGCCCTGTGCGAGGCCACCCAAGACGGTGAACTCTGGCGCCTCTGGTACACCGCAGTCCCCTCGCCTGAAGGCATGGCCGCCGAAATCCAGCGCCGCTTGGGGCTGCAAGCGGCAGGGTCGATGCTGCCCTTCACGGTGCTTGACGCCCAGGGCCGTATCGTGGGCATGACCACCTACATGAACATCGACGCGCGCAACCGCCGCGTGGAAATCGGCAGCACCTGGACGGCGCGCAGCGCCCAGCGCTCAGGCCTGAACACCCAATGCAAGCGTCTGCTGCTGGGTCATGCCTTTGAAGCCCTGGGCTGCATCGCGGTGGAATTCCGCACCCACCGCCTCAACCTGCAAAGCCGGCGCGCCATCGAACGCCTGGGCGCCCAGCTTGACGGTGTGCTGCGGGCCCACATGGTGGCCGGCGACGGCACCGTGCGCGACACCGCGGTTTACAGCATCACCGCGGCCGAATGGCCGGCGGTGAAGTCGCATCTGGACTGGCAGCTCATCAAGCCCCGCTAGTCCGCCAGCCCGGCGGCGCTTTATCCGGCGCTGCCTTCACCCGAGGAGACCCCCTGCATGGCGCGCAAGAAGAACATCACGGTTGAAGACCTGTGGAAGATGGAGCGCCTGGGCGCGCCTAGCCTCAGCCCCGACGGCGCACAAGCGGTGGCCGCAGTCACCCGCTATTCGATGGCGGACAACAAGTCCATGTCTTCGCTGTGGCTCCTGTCCACGCTGGGCGGTGTGCCTCGCCCTTTGACCACCTGCGGTGACAAAGATGGCCAGCCGCGCTGGAGCCCACCGCGTGGTGACCAGGGCGAACTGATCGCCTTCACCGCCAAGCGGGAACAAGAAGGTGTCAAAGACAAAGAAAGCCAGCTCTACGTCATCGCGCCTGACGGCGGTGAAGCACGCCGTGCCGCCGAGGTGGCCACTGGCGTCGGCGCGTTTCGCTGGTGTGCCGACGGCCAGCGCCTGGTCTTTGTGTCCTGGGTCTGGCCGCATCTGGCTGGCCAAAAGGCCCAGGCCGCCCAGCACAAGACTTTCAGCGAACGCAAGGAAACTGGCTACGTCACCAGCGAGGCGCAGTACCGCTATTGGGACCACAACCTGCCGATGGACCGGGTGCCACACCTGCACCTGCTGGAACTGTCCAAGACCGGCGGCTCGGGCAAGGTGCGCGACCTGTTTGAAGGCACGCCTTTTGAGCTGACGCGCGCCGACCCCGGCACCGACAGCTTTGATGTGTCGCCCGACGGCAAACGCATCGTTTTTGCCTTCGACCCGGCACCGGTCAAGCGCGGTGATGGCCGCTACGCGCTGGCCGAAATGGACCTGCGCAGCCGCAAAGTCCAGGTCATCGCGCAACACGCCGATTGGGACATGAACGCCCCGCGCTACAGCCCCGATGGTCAGCGCATCGCCTTCACCGCCAGCCATGCCGGCAAGAAGCACACCATGCCCGCCCACCTGGCGCTGTGGGACCGCGCGGCGCAAAGCTGGCAGGCCATCAGCCGCCAGTGGGACCACGAAGTGCACGCGCCGCTGCAGTGGGCCGACGACGGTTTGTCGGTGCTGTTCTGCGCCGAAGACAAAGGGCGCACGCACCTGTGGCGCTTCAACTTGGCCCAGCGTCAGGCGCAGGTGGTGGTGGCGGGGGCATGGGTCACCGCGTTTGACCAGTCTGGCGACACCTTGGTCACGGTGATGGACGCCGCAGCCCACCCCAGCCGCATGCATGCCCACGTGGGCAGCGCAGCGCCCGTGCGCATGGAAACCTTCAATGACGAGATCATGGACACGCTGGCCCTGGGCCGCGTGGAAGAGGTCTGGGTCAAGGGCGCCGACCCACAGACTGGCCTGCGTGGCGCCAACGGCGACCCGGTGCAGATGTGGCTGGTCTACCCACCGGGTTTTGATGCCAAAAAGACCTACCCGGTCTTGCACAGCATTCATGGTGGCCCGCACACCGGCCCGGGCGACAACTGGCACTACCGCTGGAACACCCAGCTCTTTGCGGCTCAGGGCTACATCGTGGCCAACGTCAACTACCACGGCTCTTCAGGGTTTGGCTACGCTTTCCTGGACAGCATCACCCACCGCTGGGGTGCCCTGGAGCTGCAGGACGTGGAAGCCGGCACCGACTGGCTGTTGAAAAAACCGTATGTCGATCGCCAGCGCATCTTTGCCACCGGTGGCAGCTATGGTGGCTTCATGGTGGCCTGGATGAACGGGCATGTGAAGCCAGGCCGCTACCAGGCCTATATCTGCCATGCCGGCTGTTTTGACTGGACCGGCATGTTTGCCGACGACGCTTGGTACTGGCACGCCAAGGAGTTGGGCACGTGGTACTGGGACAACCTGGATCAGATCAACGGCCAAAGCCCACACGCCTTTGCCAAGAACTTCCGCACGCCCACCCTGGTGATTCACGGCGCCTTGGACTACCGCGTGCCCGACGCCCAGGGCCTGGCCTACTACAACACGCTGAAAGCGCGCGGCGTGGACTCGCGCTTGCTCTGGTTCCCGGACGAAAACCACTGGATCCTGAAACCCCGCAACAGCAAGCTTTGGTACAGCGAGTTCTTCAACTGGCTGACCCGGCACGACCCCAAGGCCAAAGGAAGGGGCAGAAGCCCCGCCAAGCCGACCACGCTGAAAGCGGCGAAAGCCAAGCGCACATGAAAAAAGGGCCCCTTGGGGCCCTCTTGTTTGGTCGTGCTGCAGCGGCGCAGTGCGCCGCTGGTCAGCCGCCCGGCTTCACTTCTTGGAGCTCTTCTTGGCCGACTTCTTGGCTGCAGACTTCGCCGCAGACTTTTCCTTGGCGGCCTTGCCCTTGCGTTCGTTCTTGACCTGGTTTTCGGTCTTGGCTTGCACGTCAGTGGGCAGCACGCTCAAAGGCATGGCCACCACAGCGGCGGTGATGATGGCAGCCATCAGGCTCTTGGACATGGAATGGTCTCCGGATGTAAAGCCGCACAAGCAGCGGCTGGGGCCTGCATTCTCAGGCCTTTTTGACTGCCCTTTGGCCCCCAGACTGCGGGGCCAAATTCACGAATCGGGCCCTGGAGCGGCGACAATACCCTACGTCTAAGGTGCCCCATGCTGATCAACTTCTTCTACACATTGCGTGCAGCCAAGCTGAAGGTCTCGGTCAAGGAATGGCTGACGCTGCTGGAAGCCATCAAGGCCGGTGTCATCGATGGCGACGGTGGCCCCAGCGTTGACAAGTTCTACTACCTGGCGCGCACCAGCTTGGTCAAGGACGAAGCCCATTTCGACAAGTTTGACCGCGCCTTCTCGGCTTACTTCAAGGGCGTGGAACTGCTCACCGACTTCACCCAAGACCTGCCGCTGGAGTGGTTGCGCAAGACGCTGGAACTGGAACTCAGCCCCGAAGAAAAAGCCGCCATCGAAAAAATGGGCTGGGATGAGCTGATGGAAACGCTGAAGAAGCGTTTTGAAGAACAGAAAGAGCGTCACGAGGGAGGGAGCAAGATGATTGGCACTGGGGGCACCAGCCCGTTTGGTGCCTACGGCTACAACCCACAGGGCATCCGCATTGGCCAGGCGGCCGGCCGCAACAAGAGCGCGGTCAAGGTTTGGGACCAACGCGCCTACAAAGACTACGACGACACCAAAGAACTGGGCACGCGCAACATCAAGGTAGCCCTGCGTCGCCTGCGCCGCTTTGCCCGCGAAGGCGCTGCCGACGAGTTGGACCTGGACGACACCATCCACAGCACCGCGGCCAACGCCGGCATGCTCGACATCAAGATGGTGCCCGAGCGCCACAACAAGGTGAAGGTCTTGTTGCTGATGGACGTGGGCGGCACCATGGACGAGCACATCCACCGTGTCGAAGAGCTGTTCTCTGCCACCAAGACCGAATTCAAGCACCTGGAGTTCTATTACTTCCACAACTGCGTCTACGACTTCATGTGGAAGAACAACAAGCGCCGCTTCAGCGAAAAGCACGCCACCTGGGACGTCATTCGCAAATACAACAAGGACTACAAGCTCATCTTCGTGGGTGACGCCACCATGAGCCCCTACGAAATCCTGCAGCCCGGCGGCAGCGTGGAATACAACAACGAAGAAGCCGGCGCTGAGTGGATGCAGCGCCTGACCCACGCCTTCCCCAAGTTTGCGTGGATCAACCCTGAACCCCAGGGTGTGTGGCAGTACCGGCAAAGCATTGCCATCGTTCAGCAATTGGTCAACCAGCGCATGTTCCCGCTGACGCTGGCTGGGCTGGAAGGTGCGATGCGTTTGCTTTCGAAATGACCCTGGTCCGGGCCTGCTTGGCGCCCCGTTCAGTGCGGGTTCAGGGTGGGCCACACCGCCGGGCGCCACACTGGGTGCGCAGGCTTGCGCTGAGCATGGCAGCCTGCTGTCTGACGGCCATGAGTGCCTGCACCACGCTGCCTCCCCCCGGTAAGGGCGAGGCTGCGCCGCCCAAGCCTGCTGCCACAGCCCATGAAGCGTTTGCGCTGGTCACGCCGCAAGAGTTTGAACAGCAGTCACCCACCCTGGGCGTGAAGATCGAGATCGTCGCCCCGCAGGCGCTGAAAGAACTGCTTGAGCGACACCTGGATTTGGTGCGGCTGGGCCGCATCGAGCGTGACGATGTCGACGACACCGAATGGGCCCGTCTGATCGACGCCTCCCCCGCCCAGGTTCGCGAGCTCTTGCAGACCGAGGGTTACTTCAACCCCGTGGTGCGCATTGAGCGCACGCCGGGCCGCGGCAGCGGCCAAGCCGACGAAGTGCGGCTGACGGTTGAACCCGGCGTCCGCGCCAAGGTGACCCGCGTGACCTTGGAAGCCGAAGGTGGCCTGGAGCGGGGAGCCAGTGCCGCCGACACCTATGCCGCCAGCATCCTGGCGCAGTTTCGCAAACAGTGGGAACTGCCGGTGGGCAGCGACTTCCGCAACCCGGCCTGGAACGCCGCCAAGGCCGCAGCGCTGGCGCGCTTGCGCGCTGCTGGCTACGCCACGGCGGTCTGGAGTGGCACCGGCGCTGACGTCCACGTGGAGCGCAATGAAGTACGCCTCTTCCTGGTGGTCGACAGCGGCCCCCTGTTTCGCTTGGGTGAGCTGCAGATCGAAGGCTTGGCCGCACAGGACCCGCAAACGGTTCTGAACCTGGCCTACACCAAAAAAGGCGTGCCAGTCACAGAAACGCTGTTGCTCGACTTCCAAGAACGGCTGCAGAAGTCAGGCCTCTTTGAAACCGTCAACGTTACCCTGGACCCCGACCCCGCGCAGGCCGACCGGGCCACCGTGCAAGTCCGCCTTCGGGAAGCACCACTTCAGGTTTACACCTTTGGCCTGGGTTTCAGCGCCAACACGGGTCAACGCGCGTCGGTCGAACACCTCTACCGGCGTGTTTTTGGCTTGCCCGCGTCCAGCAAGCTCAAGATCGAAGTCGGCCAATTGCGTCAGGCTTGGGACGCCGAAATCAGCGGGCGACCCAACGAGGGCCTGTACCGCAACCTGTCGGCGGTGCCGTCGAGCGCTTGGTGTCCGACAACGACGTGGTCCTGTCGCAACGCTTGCGTCTGGGCCGCACGCAGGACACCCAGCGCATTGAGCGCCTCTTTTACGCCGAAGCTGAACGCTCATCAAGGCGCACCAACGCTGGCGACCGCAACGACGCCATGGCCCTGTCGCTGAACTTTCACGGTGGCTGGCGCGACCTGGACAGCGTGATCTTGCCCACCTACGGCGAGACCTTGGCGATCCAGGTGGGTGCCGGCCAGTCCAGCGGCACCGAGGCCGACCGTGGTGTGTTTGGCCGGCTCTATGGCCGCCTCACCGTCTACCGCCCGTTGGGCCGCGCCTGGTACGGTCAGGCGCGTCTGGAACTGGGCCGTGTGTTGCTGGGCAACCGCATGGTGGTGCCGGAGTCGATGAAGTGGCGCGCCGGTGGCGATGAGTCGGTCCGCGGTTATGGCTTTCGGACGCTGGGGCCCATCGTTGATGGTGCGGTGGGCAGTGGCGCCGTGCTCTACACCAGCAGCCTGGAAGTGGCACGGCCCATCAGCGACAGCCTGCCATCCCTGTGGGGCGCCGTGTTCTTTGACGCCGGTCATGCGGCCACCACGCTCAGCAACCTGAAACCCGTTTATGGGACCGGGCTGGGCGTGCGCTGGCGCAGCCCGGTAGGCCCGTTGCGGCTGGACTGGGCCTATGGCAGCGAAACGCGCAAGGGGCGTTTTCACTTCAGCGTGGGCATCGCGTTCTGACCGTCATGAACAGCACGCCGCCTCCACCCGCGTCATCAGCGGCAAACCACCCGCACGCGGCGGCCACGCCTTTGCGCACCAGCCTGTCTTTGTTGGTGCCGCTGGGCATGGTCATGGCAGCTTTGCTGCTGGTGGTGGGCACCGCCACCGCGGTGGTGCGCTGGTGGCTCTTTGATGAAGCAGGGTCGCAGTGGCTGGTCCAGCGCCTGCCGCTGATCCAGGTGCAGGGCTTTCGCGGCGCCTTGCTGGGGCCCTCGTGGCAGGCAGAGCGCTTGCACGTCACCTGGGACAACGGCAAAGCGTCGTTGACGATTGAAGGCCTGGCCGCCAGCGGCATGCAGTGGACCTGGCGCCCGCACGAACAAGCTTGGTTTGGCCTGCACATCGAACAGCTCGCCGCCCGCAAGGTGGTGGTGCACACCGGCCCCAAAGGCAAGCGCCCCTTGCCAGCACCGGCCAGCGTAGCGCCGCCCTTGGACCTGGAGGTGCAAGCCTTGCAGTTGACCGAGTTGGTGGTTGACGAGCTGAGCCCCGTGCGCGACCTGCGGGCGACGGGCTTGGTACTGGACGCCAAGCCCGGCGCCAGCCACCGCCTGGAGCAGGCCCAGGCGCAATGGCAACAGCTGCACCTGCAATTGAAAGGCAGCATCGTCACCGCCGCGCCGCAAGCGCTCGACCTGCAAGCTCTGGTCAGGGCCGGTGGCGACAAGGACCAGCCCTTGTGGGCGGCCGTCCTACGTGCACAAGGCAATTTGCCGCGTCCTGAGCTCACCGGCACCCTGCGTGGTGTACCCGCAGCAGGGCGCGAGCCGCCCGCGCTGGATGTGAAAGCGGTGCTGCAACCGCTGCAGGCCTGGCCGCTGCAGGCCTTCAGCCTGCACACCCAAGAGCTGGATCTGTCGGCGCTGTCGGCCAAGGCGCCGCAAACCCGCTTGAGCGGTGTGGCCACCTTGGCACCGCGCATCGCCGGCGCGCCATTGGCCGCCAACGTCGACTTGCGCAACGCGATCCCAGGGCGCTGGAACGAACGCCGGCTGCCCGTGCAGCAAATCGTGGCGCAGCTCTCGGGCGACGTTCAACAACCCGATCGCGTAGAAGTACCCCGGTTTGAGGTGACTCTGAGCGACAGCCGCCAAGCTGCCGGGCGCTTCAGCGGCAGCGCTTCCTGGCACGGCCACGAGCTGCAGGTGGACTCCCGGCTGCAGGACGTGGTGCCCCAGCGCGTCGACGGCCGAGCGGCCGGCATGGTCTTCAGCGGGCCGGTCTCACTGGGCTTGCGTGGGCTGCCGTCGCCCACAGGCGCGGCGCCACCCTCGCCAGCAACGCCGTCGGTCAGCTGGAAGCTGGACCTGGCAGGCAGCGTTGATGCCACCGCGCGCCCCGTGCAGCTGCGCATGCAGGGCCTTGCCAGCGACAGCAAGCTCGAAGTGAGCCAGTTGCAAGCCACGTCGGGCTCGGCCAGCGCTGAACTCAAGGCCGTGTTGCAGCGGGCCGGCGCGAGCGACTGGCGCTTGGAGTCCAGTGGTGGGCTGATCAACTTCGACCCGCTGCCTTGGTGGCCCGGCGAAACAGGCTCAACCTGGCGCCAGGGGCCACACCGGTTGTCGGCCAAGTGGGACATGAACTTGCGTTTGCCGGGCAACAGCGCCGACCTGCCGGCCGTCGAACTGCTGCAACGCTTGTCGGGCAACGGCAATCTGCGCGTGGAGGATTCCCTGCTGGCTGGTGTGCCACTGGCGGCCGACATCCGGATGGGCTACACCCAGGCGGCCAGCCCAGCGGCCGCACAGCTGCGCGCCGACGTGAGCTTGGGTGGCAACACCCTGGTGGTGGAGGGTCGGGGTGACCCGACTGGGGCTGGCCTGGCCGACCGCTGGCGCGCCGACCTGACCGCCGCCCACTTGAACAGCTTGGCGCCCCTGACCAAGCTGCATCCTGCGTTGGCCGACTGGGTGCCCCGCCAAGGCACAGCCAACGCCACCATCGCAGCCGACGGCCGCTGGCCGAACCTGCAAACCGAAGGCACAGCCCGTGTGCAACTGCTGCAGATGGGCGCGCTGTCCTTGGCTAACGGACAAGTGACTTGGCGTCTGGACAGTGCGGGCGAGCGCAACTTGGCCATCCGCCTGACGCTGGCGGGGCTGCAGGCCGGTGAACAGCGCATGGATCACGTGACGGCCCAAGTCAGCGGCAGCCTGGCCGACCACCAGGTGGACATCTCCACCGCCGTGCCTTTGCGCCCGCCGGCCGTGCTGGCCAAAGCCCTGGGCGTGATGACCCAATCGGGCACCCGAGGCCAGTTGCAAGGCCGCGGGGCTTGGACGACTGAAGCAGCGGGTGGCGGACGGTGGAAAGCCCGCATCGATCGCCTCACCGTGGGATCGTGGGACGGTGCGGCCAGCGACGCGCCTCCGGCTTCGCTGTGGATGCAGGCTCGCGACCTCAAGGCCGAGTTGCTGTTTGGTGGTGGCGGCCAGTTGTTGTGGCTGCAAGCCGACCCAGGGCGGGTGCAGTTTGGCGACAACGTGACACTGCGCTGGGACGAGGTGCAGGCCGACTGGCGTGGTACCCACCCGTTGCTGCAATTGCGGGCCGACATCGATCCTTTTGCGCTGGCCCCCCTCTTGGCACGCTGGCAGCCGCAAATGGGCTGGGCCGGCGACATTCGGCTGGGAGCCCGGGTGGACATTCGGGCCGGCCAGCGCTTTGACGCCGACCTGGTCTTTGAACGCCGTGACGGTGACCTGCACATCAGCAGCGGCGAAGGCATGCAGTTGCTGGGGCTGACCGACCTGAAACTGAGCCTGTCTGCCCATGACGGTGTCTGGCTTTTCAACCCCGTCTTCAAGGGACGCAGCCTGGGTGAAATCACCGGCAGCGCGCGCATTCAAGCCACGCCCGAGGCGCGCTGGCCGCACAGCGACGCCCCCTTGCAGGGCGAGGTGCAAGCGCGGGTGGCCGACATCGGCATCTGGGGTGCGTGGGTGCCCCCGGGTTGGCGCATGGCCGGTGAGCTGCGCACCAAGGCCACCTTGGGCGGCCGCTTTGGTGAGCCGCGCTATACCGGCGACCTGACCGGCACCGGCCTGTCGGTGCGCAACCTGCTGCAGGGTGTCAACGTCACCGATGGGCAGGTCACCGTTCGCCTGGAAGGTGACAAGGCCACCATCGACCGCTTTACGCTGAAAGGTGGTGACGGCCTCTTGTCGGTGACTGGGGGTGCCACCTTGGGCACGACACCCGAAGCACAACTGCAGATCAAGGCCGACCGCTTCCGGGCCATCGGCCGGGTGGACCGCACCGTCATTGCCAGTGGCCAGACCGAGTTGATCTTCAGCCGCGACAAGGCACGGTTGGAAGGGCGCATCGTGCTGGACGAAGGGGTGTTCGACTTCAGCCGCGCCGATGCGCCGAGCCTGGACGAAGATGTCACGGTGCGCCGCCCCGGTGACGTCGACCCCACGCTGACCGACGCGCGCCAGGCCGGTCCCCGCAGCAACCTGGTGGTCGGTCTGGACCTGGACCTGGGTCAGAACCTGCGCTTGCGCGGCCGCGGTGTAGACACCGGGCTGCGCGGCAAGCTTCGCCTTTCCAATCCCGGCGGGCGTTGGGACGCACGCGGCACCATCCAGGCCGTGGAAGGCACCTACGCAGCCTACGGCCAGAAGCTCACGGTGGAACGGGGTCTGGTGGCCTTTGGCGGCCCGGTGGATGACCCGCGCCTGGACATCCTGGCACTGCGCCCCAACATCGACGCGCGCGTTGGCGTGGCCATCACCGGCTCGGCACAAACGCCCCGCGTACGCTTGTTTTCCGAGCCCGCCATGAGCGACACCGAAAAGCTATCCTGGCTGGTGTTGGGCCGCGCGCCAGACGGTCTGGGCCGCGCCGACACCGCCTTGCTGCAACGTGCCGCCGTGGCCCTGCTGGCAGGCGAAGGTGAAGCGCCCACCGACACCTTGCTCAAGAGCCTGGGCATCGATGAAATCGGGCTCAAGCAGTCGGACGGCGATGTGCGAGAAACCGTGATCACCCTGGGCAAACAGCTGTCCAGGCGCTGGTATGTGGGCTATGAGCGCGGCGTCAATTCCACCATCGGCACCTGGCAACTCATCTATCGCATTGCCCAGCGTTTCACCGTGCGCGCTCAAAGCGGCCTGGAAAACTCACTCGATGTGATCTGGACCTGGCGCTTCCAAGAAACGCCGGCCGACGCCGCCATGAGAAAATCCACCGTCACGCCGCCGTAGTTCAATGGATAGAACGGGGACCTCCTAAGTCTCAGATGCAGGTTCGATTCCTGCCGGGGGCGCCAC
>JAYTVT010000073.1:0-14445 GCA_043743835.1 Betaproteobacteria bacterium | reverse complement strand
CGAGCGCCCATGAAAAAGGGACGGCCGAGGCCGTCCCTTTCAAAGTCCCGGGAAAAAATCACAGGGTGTAGTACATGTCGAACTCGACCGGGTGGGTGGCCATGCGAAAGCGCGTGACTTCCTGCATCTTCAGGTCGATGTAGGCATCGATGTAGGCATCGGTGAACACACCACCCTTGGTCAGGAAAGCGCGGTCCTTGTCGAGGTAGTCGAGCGCCTGGTCCAGACTGTGGCAGACGGTTGGCACCTTCGCGTCCTCTTCGGGCGGCAGGTGGTACAGGTCCTTGGTGGCGGCTTCGCCCGGATGGATCTTGTTTTCCACGCCGTCGAGGCCGGCCATCATCAGCGCGGCAAAACCCATATACGGGTTCATCAGCGGGTCGGGGAAGCGCGCCTCGATGCGGCGGCCCTTGGGGTTGGCCACGTACGGAATGCGGATCGATGCCGAGCGGTTCTTGGCCGAGTAGGCCAGCTTCACCGGGGCTTCGAAGCCGGGCACCAGGCGCTTGTAGCTGTTGGTGCCGGGGTTCGTGATGGCGTTCAGCGCACGGGCGTGCTTGATGATGCCGCCGATGTAGTACAGCGCGAAGTCGCTCAGCCCGGCATAACCGTCGCCAGCAAACAGGTTTTTGCCGTCCTTCCAGACACTTTGGTGCACGTGCATGCCGCTGCCGTTGTCACCGACCACGGGCTTGGGCATGAAGGTGGCGGTCTTGCCATAGGCGTGGGCCACGTTGTGGATCACATACTTCTGCAGCTGCAGCCAGTCGGCACGCTGAACCAGCGTGCTGAACTTGGTGCCGATTTCATTTTGGCCCTGGCCCGCCACTTCGTGGTGGTGCACTTCAACCGGGATACCAACGCTCTCGAGAATCAGGCACATCTCGCTGCGCATGTCCTGGAAAGGGTCAACCGGCGGCACCGGGAAATAGCCGCCCTTGACGCCCGGCCGGTGGCCCATGTTGCCGCCTTCAAAGCTGGCACCACTGCTCCACGGCGCTTCTTCAGAGCCGATCTTGGAGAAGCAGCCCTGCATGCCCACTTCCCATTGCACCTGGTCGAAGATGAAGAATTCAGGTTCCGGGCCGAAGAAGGCCGCGTCGCCAATGCCACTGCTCTTCAGGTAAGCCTCGGCGCGCTTGGCCAAGGAGCGCGGGTCGCGCTCGTAGGGCTTGCCGTCACCAGGCTCCAGCACATCGCAGGTCAGGATGATGGTGGGCTCTTCAAAGAAGGGGTCGATGTTGGCGGTGTTGGGGTCCGGCATGAGCAGCATGTCGGAAGCCTCGATGCCCTTCCAACCGGCGATCGACGAGCCGTCAAAAGCGTGCCCGGCGGTGAACTTGTCTTCGTCGAAGTGGGAGACAGGCACGCTGACGTGCTGCTCTTTGCCGCGGGTGTCGGTGAAGCGGAAGTCAACGAATTTGATCTCGTTTTCCTTCACCATCTTCATCACGTCGGCAACGGTTTTCGCCATTCAAATCTCTCCTAGCAGGGATCGGGGTGGGGTTGTTGGTTCGATGTCAGCCCGGGGCTGACCCTCGGCTCGGATGAATTTAGCAGAATCCGTGCCTGAATCCCGCCGCCCGGTGGGCCTGGGGCCACGGTGGCAAAGCCTGCTTTTGGTGCCCCAGTCCGCACCATTTCGGGGAATTCAGGGCCGGGTTAGCGCACCAACTCAGGGCCCAATGCCGCACCAAAATGATCCAGCCCTGCCTTCAGGGCGGCAAATGCGGCCAAGCCATCACCAGTCCCTTTGACGCCAAGTTCGATGTGGCGACCCCACTGCGGGTGGTCCACGCTGGGCAGGCTGAACACCTTGATGCCAGGGAATCGCCGTTCGATGTCTTCCATCAAGGGCGTCAGCGTGGCTTCCATCGCGCCCATCACGATGACCGAGCGCTCCAGATCGCGGGTGGCTCGGTGCAGGTGTGGGTAGTGGTGGTCCAGCACCCACTCCATCATCGGCCAGGCCATGACCGGAAAGCCCGGCACGAAGTGCACGTGTTGCACTGAAAAGCCGGCGATCTTGTTGAAGGGGTTGGGAATGATGCGGGCACCCACCGGAAACATGCCCATGTTCAGCCGGTGCTGGTTGTCGGCGCGTTCGGGCTCGAAGGGCGTGCCCTGCTCTGCCGCCACGTCGCGCATGCGCTCCAGGATCAGGTCTCGGGCTTGCGGGTGAAGCGCCAGTTCCACGCCCAGCGCAGCGGCGGCGCACTGCCGCGTGTGGTCGTCCGGGGTGGCGCCGATACCGCCGCAACTGAAGACCAAGTCGCCCGATGAAAAAGCGTGCTGCAAATCGGTAGTGATGCGCTGGCGGTCGTCGCCCGCGTAACGCGCCCACGACAGCGACAGTCCTCGCGCCGCCAGCAGCTCGATGAACTTGGGCATGTGCTTGTCCTGGCGCTTGCCCGACAGGATTTCGTCACCAATGATGAGCAGGCCGATGTTCATCATGCCGCGGCTTCTGTCGCCACCGGCGCAGCTGATGCCTGCCGAAGGCTTTGTAACTGCGCCAGGCAGTAGTGCGCAAACCAGCTGGCGGCAAAGACAAAGACCACGGTGTACAGCCAAACCGAGACCAACACCAGCAAAGGCGCCAGGATCAGCGCCGCGCTGCCTGCCGCCCAGATCAGCGAGGGCAGCACCCCCAGGTAGCCACAGGTCACCCCCATGGCCAGCAAACTCCAGCGCTTGCCACGCAGGATCATGCGTCGCTCGGGCGCGCTGGCATGGTGGGCCAGCACGTCAAAGGACATCACACGGCAGGTCAACCAGCCCCAGATCAAGGGTGGCAGCACCACCACCAGGGGCGGCACCAACCACAGGGGCACGCTGAGCACCAGCGCCACCAGCGCCGCAGCGGTGCAGGTCAAGGACCAGAGCACGCCCTGCCACCAGGGTGCGCCTTGCAGTGCCTGCAGCCCCGGGAAACGCTGCGCTGCCACCAAGCGCACCACCACAGGGGCGGCCAGCGCCGCCACCAGCAACAGCGTGAACAGCAGCACCACAGGCACGCTGAGCGCCACCACGACCAGTGGCGCCACCACCGAGCGCAAGCCGGGCGCGCCCACGCTGTGCAGCCACTGGTACACGTGGGTGCTCAAGGACCAACCGTCCAGAGCAGCACGCACTGCGTCCAGCGCAGCTTCCCAGTAGGCCCAACCCAGCGCTGCAACCGAAACCCCGGCCACCACCAGGGGCAGCAAAGACCACAACAAGACCCGCGGGCTCATGCAGGTGAGCACCGCGCGCCAAAACGATTCAAACAATTCCATGCACTCCTGAGAAGCCCTTGGCGCCGCGCGCAGGGGGTCGGTTGTTGGCCGCTGAAGGGTCAGGCCGGACACCAAAACGTCGAGCATAGCGGCAGGCCTTGAGCCAGGCGCTTGGCCGGTCGCTTGCTCAGGCGCTCAGTCAGCCCTTCCCCCAGCGGCGCGAGCCGGCGACTCGCGTCCCAGCATCCTCAGCAGCCCCAGCTTCTGTTGCGCCCAGAAGCCACGCCCGTAGTCGCGGCCCTGCAGCTGGTCGCGGATGCCGGTGGGGTCGTAGCGGTCATCAAAACGCGCCGTGCCCGCCAGCATGTCCCACAGTGGAAACAGCACGGCAAAGTTGTGCCCCCCCAGGCTGCCTGGACCGGCTGACTCATGTCCCATGCCGATGCTGTGATGCAGGCGGTGAAACCGTGGGCTGACCAGCAAGCGGCCCAGCAGCGGGCCAAACGAGAGGCGCACATTGGCATGCGACAGACTCTCCAGCAGCTGGGTTGCCGCAACCACCGCCACAAACTGGGCCGGCGCGATGCCCACCGCCAGGGCCACCAAGACCATGACGCTGTCGCGAATCACGTCGTCGAGCAGGTGGTTGCGGTTGTCGCTCCACTTGGTCATCTGCCGCTGGCTGTGGTGCAAGGCGTGCAGTTGCCACCACCAGTTGTAGCGGTGCTGGGCGCGGTGCAGCAGGTAGTCAACCGCGTCAAAGAGCAGCAGGTACAGCACAAAGCTGACCCAGGCCGTGTCACTCACGCCGGGCCACCAGGCGTCTGCAGCCCAGGTGGGCCAACCCAGCAGGCGGGCCTGTGCAGACACTTCTGTCCACAGCGGGTCCAGGCTGAAAAACATGAACAAGCGAAACAGACCCAAGCGGTGGATCAAGGTGTAGACCACGTCGACGCGGACGGCTCCAGGGTCGGACACCGGCTCGACCGGGCGCCAACGCTCCAAGGCCCCCATCACCACCACGATGACGGCCAGCTGCAGCAGGCCCACCAGCAACCAACCCGTGGCGATGAAGCCGTCTTCCAGCAGGTTGCCCATGTCGGCTGCAAACAGCGCCGGCTGCACCAAACCTTCAAACAGCGCTTGTTGGGCGTGAGCAAACCAATCCATGGCCTGCGCTACCGACTGCGCTGCGCAGCAGCCCGGTATTCGGGGTGCTCATGCAGCGTGGCAAAACACAGGCCCTTGGACTTCAGCCCCACGATCAGGGGCTCCAGTACAGCGGGCGCCCATGGGTCTTGGCGCGACCAGATGCCCAGGTGGGCCAGCAACACATCGCCGCTGCGAACGTCGCGCAAAGCGCGCCGCAAGAGGTCGGCATTGGGGAAGCGGTCGCTGGGCAGCTCATCGCCGAGAAAACCCGCAGCTGTCCAACCCACGTGGGACCAACCGCACGACTGTGCGGCTTGAAGCAAGCGCGGTGATGTCTTGCCACCCGGCGCCCGAAAGATGGAGCCCATGCGCGTGCCGGTGATGGCCAAAAAGCGTTCGGCGGGCTTTTGCAATTCGGCGCAGTAGGCGGCGGTGTCCTTGACCCTGACCCGCCCGGCCGTGGTGCCCTGGGTGGGTTTGACCCGCAGCCCTGCAGGCGTGTCGGCCTGCCAGATGTCGTGGTCCCACAAATGCGAGCCGAAGGCATGGCCTTCCGCTGCCCGCGCGCGCCACCACGGTGCCCACTCTTCGTCCAGGCTGGCGCCACCGCTTCGGGTGCGCTCGTTGGCCAGGAAGAAGGTGACCTTCACGTCGTGTTTCTTCAACACCTCGGCGACCAAGGGCGCCACCGCCATGTGGCCGGTGTCAAAGGTCAGGTAGACCGGCTTGTCACAGCTGGCGGCCGCCACTGCCGGGCTCACTGCTGCGCCGCAGACCCAAGCCCCAAACAAGCCCCAGGCCAGACCACGGAACCAGCCCCTCTTCAACATCGCACTACTGGCGCGCCGCATGGTCCAAAGTCCACACGCCATGGGGTGAGCGGCCGACATCGATCTGCCGCACCACCTTCTTGCTGGGCAGATCGATGAAGGTCAGCTTGCGCGCCCACCGGGAGGTCACCAGCAAGGTTCGGCCATCGGCCAAGACCTCCATGCAGTCAGGGCCACCGGGGCCTGGGTAGTCGGCCACCACGCTCAAGCTTTGGGTGTCGATCAAGCTGATGGTGTTCGCCACCCGGTTGCTGACAAACACATGGCGCTTGTCGCCCTGGGCACGAAAGGCATGGGCGCCCTTGCCGGTTTCAATGCGCTTGATCAACTTGGGCTTGGCGCCCGCTGGGCCGCTGACGTCATAGGCCTCAACGAACTTGTCGCCCGTCAAACCCACCAGCAAGGTGCGGTCGTCCGCGGTCAGGAAGATGTCGGCCGGGGTCTTGCCAGTCTTGACTTTCCAGCGCACCGCCTGGGTGGCCAGGTCTATGGCCAGCAGCTCGTCGCTGTCTTGCAAGGTGGCATAGACCACCGTGCTCTTGCTGTCGATGCTGAGGTGGCTGGGCGTCTGCGGCGCTTCTACCCGCTTGATCAACTTCAACGGTTCAGCCGCGTCAGCGCCCTGCCAGCGGTAAAGGTCGACATGGTTCAAGCGGTTGGCTGCGGTCACAAACCACTGCATGTCGGGTGAAAAGCGCAGGTGGTAAGGGTCGACGATGCCGCTGACCGTGCGCTTCACCGCGCCCGTGCTCGGGTCCAAGAAAGTCAAGGAATTGCTGGCCGCATTGGCCACGATCAAGGTCTTCTCGTCCGGCGCCAGATACAGGTGATGCGGCTCCTTGCCCGTGGGAATGCGCTTGACCTGGGTGAAGGTCACGGGGTCAATGACACTGATGTCAGCGTCTTGGGAATTCAAGACAAAGATCGGTCGGGTAGGCCCCGGCGCCTTGCCGCTCGGTGCGGTCTGGGCCAGCACACTGCCACTGCACGCCCAGGCCAGCAGGGCCAGACCCCCAACCCGAACCAACACCTTCAAACCAGCCAACACACGCACTTGCCTTCTCCAGCCCTCTATCCATGAACCCGTTGCCCGCCGCAACCACCGTCGCAGCCGGCATCCATTTGACACCCTCACCGCGACCTTTTGGTGACCACCACCAAGATCCCACACTGCTTGCCCCAGTTGGAACCTTCGGCCTCTGTTGCTTCCAGCGCAACAAGTCTTCGGCGCCGAAGAATCGGGTGTAAAGGGTGGTGAACCTTAACCACGATCCTGCACGCCACCAAAGCCCAGATCCACGCCTTGGCTGGGCGCAGGAAAGGGCGCGCACCAGTGCCACATGGTACCTAATGGCTGTAGCAAAGCGTTGCAATGCCACCTCTTTCAAGAAGGCGGGACCAACACAATCGGCCGCCATGTTCAGCGCCAGTGTTCTGCCTGTTTTTGCCGCCACCGCCCTGGCTGCGGCCTGCTTGTCGTTGACCGCCTTTGGCCAGCGTCGACAGCGCTACGAGGGCTGGCAGTGGTGGGTGCGCGCGCTTTGGTTGGCTTTGGCAGGGGCCGTTGGTGCGGCCGCGCTGCCGGGCACCCTCATGGACGTCGTGGCCAGCATGCTGTTGTTGCAATGGCCCTTGCTCACGGTGGTGGGCCTGAGGCGCTTCTACCCTCGCCAATTGCTGCCTGGCCACGAGCGGTGGGACTGGGCATGCCTGGCCTTGGCCTGCGCGCTGGTGTTGGCCAGCGCCGCCTTGGGGGGTGAACAAGCCGCCTGGGCTGCGGCAGCCTGCGGCTGTGCGGTGCACCTGTACGCGGCCTTTGTCGTGCTGATGGGCCCCCGTGCGCGGGACTTTGCCCCCGCACAAAGCCTGGCCGGCGTGCTCGCGCTGGTGGCGCTGGCACCGGCCCTGGCCGCCTGGAGCAGCAGTGCTCCACAAACCCTGCTGCAGGTGCGCACTGCCGCGGCAGCCCTGGGCTGTTTGGTGCTGGCCTTCATGGCCATCACGCTGGTGTGTGAGCGCACCGAACGCCAACTGCGCGACTCCCGCCGCCGCTTGCGGGTGCTGGCCAACATGGACACCTTGACCCAGGTTCCCAACCGGCGGCACTTTCAGGAACTGGCCGAGCATGCGCTGAAGCAAGACGAACCCGGCACCGCGGTGCTGCTGCACTTTGACATCGACCACTTCAAGCGCATCAACGACCTCTTTGGCCACGCTGCTGGTGACCGGGCCCTGTGCCTGGTCAGCACCGCCATGATTGAGCACCTGCGCACGCAGGATGTGCCGGGTCGCCAGGGTGGCGACGAGTTCGTACTGCTGTTGCGCCACACCACGCCGCGCCATGCCATGGGCGTGGCTGCGCGCATCGTGGCCGAGGTGCAGCGACGGGCCCCCCTGAGCCAGTTGCCCACCCTTTCCTTGAGCTTTGGCATTGTGCAAATCGGCTTCGGCGAGGGCATGGATGCAGCACTGCGGCGCGCCGACCAGGCCATGTACGAAGCCAAGCGCCAGGGCCGTTCGCGCGCTGTCTCAGCCGCGGGCAACGAGGACCGGCCCGTGTTCGCTGAAAGCCAACGGCTGGGGCTGACGCCCGCCTGAAAGGTTAAAGGCTGAAAGGCCGAGCAGAGGCTCGCTGGAGCGGGCTGACGATAATCCGGTGGATGTGGACCGCCGTCATCGCCATCAGCCTGGGCGCAGCCCTGGGCGCGCTGCTGCGTTGGGCTTTGGGCCTGGGCCTGAACCAGTTGATGCCAGCGCTGCCGCTGGGCACTTTGGCGGCCAACCTGATCGGTGGCTACCTGATCGGGCTGGCGCTGGCGCTGTTTGCGCAAGCGCCGCAGCTGCCGCCTGAGTGGCGGCTGCTGGTCATCACCGGCTTTTTGGGCGGCCTGACGACCTTTTCCACCTTTTCGGCTGAAGTGGTCAACGCGCTGCAACAAGGGCGGCTGGCCTGGGCCGCCGCTACCATCAGCCTGCACGTCCTGGGCTCGCTGGGCCTGACGCTTCTGGGCCTGGCAACCCCGGCTTTGCTTAGGCGGTGAGCTCTAAAAGCGCCGCCTAGAATCGCGCCGCATTTTTCGAACAACACTGGCCCTTCTGGGGCGAAAGAGCAACGATGACACCCGCTGAAATCCTGGCCCAGCACGGCCCGCGTGAATCGATGGCGTACGACGTGGTGGTGGTCGGTGGCGGCCCCGGCGGTCTGGCTACCGCCATCCGACTCAAGCAGCTGGACGCCAACCTGTCGGTGGTGGTGCTGGAAAAAGGCTCGGAGCCCGGCGCGCACACGCTGTCCGGGGCCGTGATGGACCCACGTGCCCTGATGGAGCTCTTTCCCGACTGGAAGGAACGTGGCGCGCCGCTGAACCAGCCCGTGACACACGACGAGGTGATGTTTCTGGGTGCCGACTCGGCGCAGCGCACACCCCAGTGGTTGATCCCGGGCTGCTTTCACAACCACGGCAACTACGTCATCAGCCTGGGGGCCTTCACCAAGTGGCTGGGTGAGCAGGCCGAGGCTCTGGGCGTCGAGATTTTTCCGGGCTTCACAGCGGCCGAGGTGCTTTACACCGAGGCCAACCAGGTGCGCGGCGTGGCCACCGGCAACCAAGGCATCGGCAAGGACGGGCAGCCCCACGGCGGCTTTCAGCTGGGCATGGAGTTGCTGGGCAAGTACACGGTGTTCGCCGAAGGGGCGCGCGGCCACTTGGGCAAGCAACTGATCAGCCACTACCAACTGGACCAGGGCCGCGACCCGCAAAGTTATGCGCTGGGCGTCAAGGAACTGTGGGAGGTTGACCCGGCCCAGGCCAAACCGGGGCTGGTGGTGCACACCGCGGGCTGGCCGATGGATGAGCACACCTATGGCGGCGGCTTTTTGTACCACCTGGAAGGCAACAAAGTGACGCTGGGTTTTGTCACCGGCCTGGACTATCAAAACCCGTGGATCAGCCCATTTGAAGAAATGCAACGTTGGAAGACGCACCCTGCCATCCGCGCACACCTGGAAGGCGGCAAGCGCATTGGCTATGGCGCGCGCGCCATTGCAGCCGGCGGTTTGCTCAGCATCCCCAAGCTGGTGTTTCCGGGCGGGGCCCTGGTGGGCTGCGAGGCGGGCACGCTGAACGCTGCTCGCATCAAGGGCAGCCACGCCGCCATCAAGACCGGCATGCTGGCCGCTGAAGCCGCCGCCGCCGCTATGAAGGCCGGCCGCAGCCACGATGAACTCAGCGCCTACCCCGAAGCGTTCGAGAAAAGCTGGCTGTTTGACGAGCTGAACCTCAGCCGCAATTTCAAGCAGTGGTTCAAGCAGGGCAATACGGTGGGCACGCTGATGACCGGCATCGAGCAGTGGTTGTTGCCCAAGCTGGGTTTCAAGAGCCCGCCCTGGACCATTCACCGCAAGGCGGGCGACCACACCCGACTGCACGCGGCCGGGCAAATTGAGGCCATCAAGTACCCCAAGCCCGACGGCAAGCTGACCTTTGACCGACTGAGCAGCGTCTTCATCAGCAACACCAACCACGAAGAAAACCAGCCCGCTCACCTGACCCTGAAAGACGAGTCGGTGCCGGTCAGCATCAACCTGGCACAGTTTGCCGGGCCGGAGAGCCGCTACTGCCCTGCTGGGGTCTATGAGTATGTCAACACCGACGGCCAGGACCGCCTGGTGATCAACGCGCAGAACTGTGTGCACTGCAAGACCTGCGACATCAAGGACCCGACGCAGAACATCGTCTGGGTCACACCCGAAGGCGGCGGTGGGCCCAACTACGCCGGCATGTAAAAGCCCCAGCGGAGGGCCTGCCATGCAGGCAGGGTCAACAACAAGCTAGGACTGGGGCCGCTTGCTCAAGAGGCGGTCAACCCGTTCGCCCAAGGTCAAGGGGCTGCCCGACTTGGGCACAAACGCGTCGTACGCGGCAAAGCCGGTCCGCACCGCAGCTTCGTCCAGGCTGCTGTGCATGGCGATCATGGCCGCCGCAGCCTTTGGCGCACGGCGCAAGGCCAGCCCGGTGGCCATGCCGTCCATCCCGGGCATTTCGACATCCAGAACAATGGCGTCGAAGGTTTCTTCTTCCACCGCAGCCAGGGCCGCCCAGCCGCTGTCGACTGCCTGCACGCGATATCCCAAGCGTTCGAGTGAGGCCCGCATCAATTCGCGCATGGTCGGGCAGTCGTCGACGGCAAGAACATGGCCTCGGTGGGGACCTTGAGCGGGGGCTGGCATACACCGAATTTATAGGCCTTGCACGGTGTCGGCAATGGCTGTTTGGACAGCTGCGAACCACTTTGGCGGCCTGCTGAAAATACAGGCACTGGCACTTGGCGGAATGGCTCCTGCAGGCATCCAGAGCTTGCGCGCAAGTTGTGCACAGGGTTATCAACGGCACCAGGGCTGAAAGAAATTTTGCTGGGCGTGGCCAAGAAGTTGCGGAATCAAGCCGCCACTGGCCTGGCAAAGGCCGGCGGCGCACCACCCGCCACCACCAAACGCACAGCACGTGGCCAGCGGCTGGCTTGCTGCTCCAGTTGAGAGAGTTGCGCCAGGGCTCCAGCTTGGCTCAACGCGGTGTGTTCCAGCACGATCAAAGTGGCGCGGCGCGGCCAGAAACCCAACAACGCCTCCACGGATGGGGCCACGCCGGCGTCCCAGGCGTCACCCGGCCTGAGCGCGCGCCACCAGGCCGCGTCGGCGGCCAGGGCGGCCAAGCGGATGCGCAGGCGCGCGGCGCCGCTGGGTGCGTCGGCCATGGCCCAGCTGCCGTCCAGCAACAGACAGGCCCGGCGTGCGACTTCCAAGTCGCGCACATGCAAAACGCCGTAGGGCCACTCGAGGCGGGCGGCCTGCCAAGGCTGCCACCAAGGCCTGTTGGCGGGGCCCGCGCCCAAGCTGCACGCGCGCACCAGCGCCAGCGAATCAGCGCAGCTGCGTGTACCAACGTCGCGGGGGTGAACTGCAGACAGCCGCAACTGGTCAAAACGTTGTAAGCGCATGTGCCGAGTCTAGAGGCCCTGCACAGGGCACCCTGGCAGTGGAGCGGTCCCTTCAAGCTAGGGGCGACCACCTGTAGGGGTGCTGGCATCTGTACGCTGCAGCACTTATGGTCGGATCCACCTTGGGCATTGACCAACCCCTTCTCATCACCCTGGTGGCCGTGCAGTTCAGCGTGCATGCGCTGGGTTGGGCCATGGCGGCTGGGCTCTCACGCGGTTGGCACGCAGCCGAAGGCCAATTTGCCGCGTTCTGGCTGCTGCTGGCCTTGGGCTTGATGCTCTATGTGCCAGCCTGGCCATCGGGCAGTGCACCGCGCAACCTGGCCAATGTGCTGCTGGTGGGCGCGGCCATGCTGCAGCACCGCGGGCTGGTGTTGCATTGGGGTGGCAAGCCCTGGGACAAACACTATCTCGGTGTGGTGCTGTTGGCTGGATTGCTGGTGATGCTGAGCCTGAACATGGAGCGCGGCCACGGGCTGCGTGTGGCCACGGTTTGCTGCGTGTCTGCCGCCATGCTGTTGGCGTCAGCATGGCAGCTGTGGACACACGGACGCCGCCGTTCGCCGCGCTTTGCAGTGGTCTTGACAGTGGGATTTGCGCTGCTGGCACTGGCCCTGTTAGCGCGCGCAGGACAAGCGCTGCGGGTGCCGCCTGCAGTGAAGGTGGCCATCGACGCACCCGGCCCCAGCAGCCTGGCCTTGGTCATCCTGGTGCTGTTCATGGGCGGCCTGATCAACCTGGCGCAGATTCAGCTGGTGCTGGGCCGCGTTCTGCGTCAACTGACATCGTTGGCCTTGACCGACCCGCTCACCGGCGCGGTCAACCGCCGCGGCTTTGTCCAGCGGCTGGACGAAGCCCACCAGCGCGCGCTGCGTGCGCCGCAGGGAAGCCCTGGCTTTGCGGTCCTGATGATCGACATCGATCACTTCAAGGCCGTCAACGACACGCTGGGGCATGCCGAGGGCGACCGGGTGTTGCAACACGTGGCCCGCACGCTGCGCGAAACCCTGCGCAGCGGCGACGTGGTGGCACGCTGGGGGGGCGAAGAGTTTTGCGTGCTGCTGCCCCGCGTGAGCGAGACCGAGGCCCACGCCCTGGCCGAGCGCATGGCCGCACGGGTGGCCAGTTCGGGCGAGCCCCGCGTGACGGTCAGCATAGGCATTGCACAAGCCTGTGCCCATGTCGAGCGTGCCGAAGACCTGTTGCGCCGTGTCGATGCAGCGCTGTACGGTGCCAAAGCAGCCGGGCGCAACCGCGTGCTCGCTGCACCCTTGCCACTCGAGCAACGGCCCATGGCAGCCTGATCAGGCCTGGGCAAGCCCTGCAGCACAACTTGTGGTGCAAGGCCTCAGCCGAAGCGCTTCAATGCAAGGCGGACAAGAACTGCTGAAGCTCCGGCGTTTGTGGCGCGTCAAACAGTTGCCCCGGCGTGCCCATCTCATGAATACGGCCTGCATGCATAAAGACCACACGGTTGCTGACCTTGCGCGCGAACGTCATCTCGTGGGTCACCATCAGCAGCGTCATGCCGTCTTGGGCCAGGCTTTCCACCACGCGCAGGACCTCGCCCACCAGTTCGGGGTCCAGCGCCGAGGTGATCTCGTCGCACAGCAGCACCTGGGGCTGCATGGCCAGGGCGCGGGCAATGGCCACGCGCTGCTGCTGCCCGCCTGAAAGCTGGTCGGGCCAGGCGTCAAACTTCTCAGCCAGCCCCACGCGGTCCAGCAGCTTCCTGGCCAGCGCTTGTGTGCTGGCCGCATCGGTGGCTTTCACCAGCGTCGGCGCCAGCATCACGTTGCGGCCCACCGTGAGGTGCGGGAAGAGGTTGAAGCTCTGGAAGATCATGCCCACGTGCTGGCGCAGTTGGCGCATGGCTTTGGGCACGCCGTGCTGCAGCGCCAAACCCTTGACCTGCAAGCTGCCCTCTTGAAACGCCTCCAGCCCGTTGATGCAGCGCAAGAGCGTGCTTTTGCCCGAGCCACTTTTGCCGATGATGGCAATCACCTCGCCAGGCTGTACAGCCAAGTCCACGCCTTTGAGCACCTCATTGCTGCCAAAGCGCTTGCGCAGACCCTGGATGGAGACGATGGGTTCGGTCATGTCGATGGGCAAAAAGGTGGAAGGCGAAATCAGTGGGCCGTACTCAAGCGCCGCTCCAGCACCTTGCTCCAGGCCGAAATGGGCCAGCAGAGCAAGAAATACAGCAGCGCAACACAGGCATAAACCTTGAACGGCTGAAAGGTGGCGTTGCTGATCATGGTGCCGGCTTTGGTCAACTCGATAAAGCCGATCACGCTGGCCAGTGCGGTGCCCTTGATGACTTGCACCAAAAAGCCTACCGTGGGCGCCACGGCAATGCGCAAGGCCTGCGGGCCCACCACATAGCGCATCTTTTCAGCAAAGCTCAGCGCCAGGCTGTCGGCCGCTTCCCACTGGCCCTTGGGAATGGCGTTGACGCAGCCGCGCCAGATCTCGGCCAAAAAGGCGCTGCTGTACAGCGTCAGTGCCAGCGCCGCTGCAAACCAGGCCGAAACGTTCAGCCCCATCACTGCCAAGCCAAAGTAGGCCAGGAACAGCTGCATCAAGAGCGGGGTGCCTTGAAAGAGCTGCACGTAGGCCGAGACGCCCACTTCAGCACCGGGCAACTTGGCCACCCGCAACAGCAGCAGCAGCAAGCCCAGCAGGCCGCCTCCGACAAAGGCAATCAGCGACAGCGCCACGGTCCAGCGCCCGGCCAACAGCAAATTGCGAAAGATGTCCCAGAGCGTGAAGTCAACCATGGTTGGCTCTGGCTTCAGCGCCCAAAAATGAAGCGACGGCCGGCCCAGTGCAGCACCTGCCGAACCGCCACCGACAGGGCCAAATACATCAGCGTGGCGACGATGAACGCTTCAAAGGCGCGGAAGTTGCGGCTTTGAATCAGGTTGGCGGCGTAGCTCAATTCCTGCGCCGAAATCTGTCCACACACCGCAGAGCCCAACATCACGATAACGATCTGGCTGACCATGGCCGGCCAGACCCGGCCCAGCGCGGGCGGCAGCACCACGCGGGTGAACACCTGCCACTCGTTCATGGCCAGGCTGCGCGCCGCCTCCACCTGCCCGCGCGGGGTACCTTCGATGCCGGCACGCACGATTTCGGCCGCGTATGCACCAAGGTTGATCACCATGGCCAAGATGCTGGCCACCTCGGGGCTGAGTTTCACCCCCAGAGCGGGCAGGCCGAAGTAGATGAAAAACAGCTGCACG
>JAYTVT010000072.1:0-141924 GCA_043743835.1 Betaproteobacteria bacterium | reverse complement strand
GGCTCACGCCTTGGTCTTGCTGGCGGAGGCCCGAGGAGACGACAGAACACCAAGACGACGACGAACAGACGACCGGCCGGGCGCCTACGCGCACCAGGGCGGCATGCTTGCACAAGCGCCGGTAACGGCGCTTTTTTTCGTCTTGAGACAAGTGCTTGAAACGCCGCCTTGTTTTGAGCACTGCGACGAAACGCAGCGCCTACGATGGGCGCTGAATCCCACCAGGCCCACCCATGCCCGTAGACGCTGAACTCCGCAAGCTGGACATCGACATCCCGTCCCAGCCCCAGGCCCTGCTGGAGCTGTCCTTGCTGCTGGCTGAAGACAACATCAACCTGCAGGCCGCCGCCACGCTGATCGAAGCTGACATGGCGCTGGCCGCGGCCGTCATGAAGGCCGTGAACTCGTCGCTCTACGGCCTGCGCGGCCGCGTGGACAGTGCGCACCAGGCCATCACCTACCTGGGCATGCGCGAAGTGGCCGCCATCACGTTTGAGATGGGCCTGCGCGCGGCCTTTCCGCCCTCACCGGAACTGGAACCCATCTGGAGGCGTGCCGCCTGGCGTGGCCTGCTGATGGGCCGCCTGGCGCAGCGCCTGTCGCTGGACGCCTGGGCCGCGCACTCCGCAGGCCTGTTCGAAGAGTGCGGCAAGGCCGTGCTGTACCGCCACGCGCCCGACCACTACCGAGCCATGCTGCGTGCAGCGGCGGACGACGTGGCGCTGGTGCAGCTGGAAGTGACCGGTTTTGGCGTCAGCCACGACAAGCTGGGCGCTGCGCTGTGCGAAAGCTGGGGCTTGAACGCGGCGGCGCTGTCCAGCGTGCGCTTCCATGTCGAAGCGCAGGCCACGCGCGAACTGCCCGCACCGCCGGCCAAACGTGCGATCTGCGCGTTGTCGGTGCTGGCCCACACGCTGGAAACCCAGCCCGAGGCGCTGGACAAGGTGGCCCTGCACATCGCACCGCAGGCCGAGTTGGACGCCACGCTGGTGTTGCGCGCCCTGCGCCAGGTGCAGGAGCAACTGCAGACCGCGCAGGCCAACGGCCGCCAGGCCTGACAGCCCGCGAACCCTGTTTGGTTCAGGGCTATGGCCTGCCATGGCCCTGGCCCCGCCTGAGGAAAGCCCTTCTGTCGGGCCCGCCCCGGCTTGGGTACGCTCCGCGCTTTGCAGCAATTGCACAGCCCGAAGAGGCAAGGGACCCCATGGCATCGACCGTTTCCGCTGACACGCTGGCTCTGCAGCGCCTTTATCACTGGGAAAGCACCACGCCCGACCGGGTGGTGTTCACGCAGCCGCTGGGCGGCGGCCAAGTCGCCACCTTCACCTGGCGCCAGGTCCTGGACCAGGTGCGCCGCGTGGCCGCGCACATGCAAAGCCTGGGTCTGAAGCCGGGCGACAAGGTGGCCTTGCTGGCCAAGAACACAGCGCAGTGGCTGATGGCCGACTGGGCCATCTGGGTGGGTGGTTTTGTCTCGGTGCCGCTGTACCCGACGCTGGCTGCCGGCACCATCCGCCAGATCCTGGAGCATTCCGAGGCCAAGCTGCTGTTCGTGGGCAAGCTGGACGGCTGGGCGGGCATGAAACCCGGCATCCCCGCTGGCCTGCAGTGCATCAGCCTGCCGCTGGCGCCTGACGACGCCGCCAAGAGCTACACCAGCTGGGACAGCATCGTCGCCAAGACCGAGCCGCTGAAGGGCAACCCGCTGCGTGACGCGGACGACCTGGGCACCATCATGTACACCAGCGGCACCACCGGTGCACCCAAAGGCGTGATGCACAGCTTCGGCACCTTCGCCTGGGGTGTGCAGAGCGGCCTGAAGCGCGTGCCGGCCATCAACAACAACGCCCGCATGCTGAGCTACCTGCCGCTGAGCCACGTGGCCGAACGCGCGTTGGTGGAACATGGCGTGCTGGCCACGGGCATGCAGATCTACTTCGCCGAAAGGCTGGACACCTTCACCGCGGACCTGCAACGCGCAAGGCCCACGGTGTTCTTCAGCGTGCCGCGGCTGTGGGTGAAGTTCCAGCAGGGCATTGGCGCCAAGATGCCGCCGGCCAAGCTCAACCGCTTGTTGAAGATTCCCATCCTGGGCGGCATCGTGCGCAAGAAGATCCTGACTGCACTGGGCCTTCAAGACTGCACCTTTGCCGCCGGCGGCGCCGCGCCCATGCCGCCCGACCTGCTGCGCTGGTACAACAAGTTGGGCCTGGACCTGGTCGAGGTTTATGGCATGACGGAGAACTGCGGCGTCAGCCACGCCACCTTACCTGGCAAGCAGCGCCCGGGCACCGTGGGGCTGCCCTATGACGGCGTGCAGTCGCGCCTGGACCCCACCACCAGTGAAATCCAGGTCAAGGCGCCTTGCCTGATGCTGGGCTACTACAAAGAGCCCGAGCTGACCAAGCAGGCGCTGACCGAAGACGGCTGGCTCAAGACCGGCGACAAGGGCGGGCTGGACGCCGAAGGCAACCTCAAGATCACCGGCCGGGTAAAGGACCTGTTCAAGACCAGCAAGGGCAAGTACGTGGCCCCAGCGCCCATCGAGGACAAGCTGGTGATGCACGGCGCGATTGAAGCCTGCTGCGTGACGGGCGCCAACCTGGGGCAGCCGCTGGCCTTGGCCATGCTCAACCCCGACGCCGCCAAGCTGGCGGGCACGGCAGAAGGCAAGGCCGAGCTGGAAGCCTCGTTGGCGGCGCACGTCAAGGCCATCAACGAACTGCTCGACCCGCACGAGCAGCTGGACTGCCTGGTGGTGACGGCCGAGGCTTGGTCGGTGGAAAACGACCTGATCACGCCCACGTTCAAGGTCAAGCGCAATCGGATCGAGGATCTGTTTGCGAAGAACTACGAGACTTGGGTGGGGATGAAGAAAAAGGTCATCTGGTTCAAAGCCTGAACGGCGGCAGCGGCAGCGCTGCAGGCGCTGAAAGCCACTGAGCCGTTGAAACAGGGCCGCGCAAGCGGCCCTGTTCTTTGGCAAGGTGCGTCGGCTGGCCCATGGCCATGGGCCAAGCCGCCGGCGCAGGCCGCAACGTGCGGCTGATTGCGGCCAGCCAAACCAAATCAAAGGGTCAAGTGGTTAGCGTGAAGCTGCGGGCGCAGGTGCGGCAGGTGCGCCGGAGGGTGTCTGAACGATGACGCCGGGGCCGATGGGGATCTCTTCACTCAGCGTCACACCTTTGACGAAGTAGCGCGTCTCGCCAAAGCAGCTGGTGGGCAGGCCCACCTTTTCTTCGTAGTGCAGGGCCACGCGCTTGCCGATGTACTTGGAAATCTGCTGCGCCACCGCGTCGTCGTGCACCGTGAAGTAGAACTTCTCTGCGGTGCTGCCGGGCAGGGAGACCAGCGCCAGTTCACCTTCCCAGGTCTTGCAGATCCAGCCCTTGTTCGACAGCTTTTGCACCCAGCCAGCGCGGTCGCCACTGGAAAAACTCCAGTGAAACGCGGCCCAGAACCAAGCGGTGGTGAGGGCGGCGATCACCACCAGTGGCAAAAGAACGTACTTGAACATGGTGGGTGTTGGCCAAGGCCTCAGGCTGAAGGTGGCGGATTATCGGTGGCGTGCAAGACCAGCTCGGCCGCGGCCAAGTCTTCCAGCGCTGTGCCTACCGACTTGAAGAGTGTGATCTCGTCGGGGCGCCTGCGCCCCAACACTTGGCCCAGGCACAGCTGCGCCAGCGTGCCCTGCACGGAGTCGGCCTTGAAGTGGCCCTCGCTGATCGCCTGCAACAGGTCGCCGGCCTTGAGCAGCGCCTCGGCGGTGTCGATGAACACCCGGCTGCGGGCCAGACATGGGCCATCAGCTTCGCGCATGCTGGGCGTGAAGCCGCCGATCAAGTCAAGGTGTGCGCCTGGGCGCAACCACTCACCACGCACCAGTGCCTGCGTCGACAGTGTGGCGCAGCTGACGATGTCGGCTTGGCGCACAGCAGCTGAAAGGTCCTTGGCCGCTGTGGCGGTGAACCCCTGGGACTGCAGCTGACGCGCCAGCGCTTGTGCAGCGCTGGCTTGGCGTGCCCAGACGGTCACCTCATTCAGGCCGGTGCAAACCGACCGCATCGCGGCCGGCACCAGCGAAGCCACTCGGCCAGCGCCCACCAGCAGCAGGTGGCGCGCATCGGCACGCGCCAAAAAGCGGGCCGCCAGTGCCGACGCGGCCGCCGTGCGGCGCGCCGTCAGCTCGCTGCCATCCAGCACCGCCAGCGGCACGCCGGTGCGGGCGTCGAACAGCGTGTAGATGGCGTGCACACCCGGCAGACCCAGAGCACTGTTGCCTGGAAAGATGGTCACCGTCTTGACGCCCAGGTGGCCGCCCGTTTGCCAGGCCGGCATCAGCAATACCGTGCCTTCGGCGCCCACCGAGTGAGGGTGTCGCAAGGGCACCTCGCAGCCCTGCCCAAACGCCTTGTGCAGCGCCTCGATGAGTTGGGGCCACGGCAGGCCTTGGGCCACCTGCGCAGCGTTCAGGTGCAGCACATGCACGGCCTGGGGCTGGGTGGGCCTTGAGGCGGCTGGATCAAGGCTAGCGTTCATTCAATGGGGCTTGCCGTGGCTGTGCTCGCCCTTGCCTTGGTGCTGTTGACCGTGCTTGAGTGCCACCGCTATGGAGTGCCCCTTGTTGGCCACCAGTTGCGGCGCCAGTGAGCCCAGCAGCATGCCCACGAAAGAAGCGCCCAGCCCGATCAGGTTGGCCGGCACCAGGGCGTCGGCGGCCAGGTTGGCCGCGCCTATCCAGCAGCCGATGCCCAGGATGATGGACAACAAGGCGCCTTGCGTGGTGGCCCGCTTCCAATAGGCTCCGGCGACCAAGGGCACGAAGGCGCCAGCCAGCGTCACGTTGTAGGCGTTTTGTACCATCTCATACATGGTGCTTTTGCTGTTGACGGCGAACAACAGCGCGCAGGCCGTGAATGTGACCAGGATGATGCGCAAGGTCAGCAAGAACTGGCGGTCACCCATGCGCGGCACAAAGGGGCGCAAGACGTTTTCGGTGAACAGCGAGGTGGGCGCCAGCAAGGCCCCGCTGGCGGTGGACAGGATGGCCGAGAGCAGGGCGCCAAAGAACATCACCTGCGCCCACAAGGGCATCTTGCCCAGCACCAGGTCGGGCAGCACACGCTGGATTTCGCGTGCGTCGTCCGAGGCAAAGAGCTTGGCCATGGCCGGGTCGGCCACCAGCGCTGCATAGGCGATGAACATCGGCACGAAGGCAAAGCAGAAATAGATCAGCCCGCCGATGATGGTGCCGCGCACGGCGGTCTTTTCGTCTTTGGCGCTGGTCATGCGCTGGAACACGTCCTGCTGGGGGATGGAGCCAAAGGCAAACGCAAAGAAGGCGCCGGCCATCACCCACCAACCTTTGGTGTCGTCGGGGAAAAACTTGAACTTGCCGTCGGCCGCAGCCTGCGCCACCACCTTGGTGGCACCGCCGGCCAGGTCGCCCACCAACACCGCCACCAGCGTCAAGCCGATCAGGATGACCACGGTCTGGAACAGGTCGGTAAATGCCACCGACCACATGCCGCCGAAGATGGTGTACACCACCACCACCCCCGCGCCGATGAAGATGCAGGTGTTGAGATCAATCGCCGCGCCGCTCAGCACATGGATGACCAGGCCCAGCGCCGTCATCTGCGCCGAGGTCCAGCCCAGGTAAGAACCGACGATGGCCAGGCTGGTCAGCACCTCCACGCCTTTGCCATAGCGCTGCTTGTAGAAGTCGCCAATGGTCAGCAGGTTCATGCGGTAGAACAGCTTGGCAAACAGCAAGGCGGCCAGCACCAGACACAGGCTGGCACCAAAGGGGTCGCCGGGAATGCCCGACAGGCCGTCCTTGGCAAAGGTGGCTGAAACTGAAAGCACTGTTTCTGCGCCAAACCAGGTGGCAAACACGGTGGCCACGTTCATGTACAGCGGCAGCGACCGGCCAGCGACCATGTAGTCCTTGGCGTTGTGCACCTTGCGCGCGGCCAGCAGGCCGATGGCGATGGTGACGATCAAGTAGGCGACGACAAAAGTGATCAGCACGGTGGGCTCCACGCAAGGGCGGTGAGGGGGGTCAGGAAGGGCCGCGGCCAGTCTCCGAACAGCCGCAAGCTTGATGCGGCCCGAAGTGTAGTGCGGCCCATGGTCCGTCCGTGGCCGTGCATGGCCCGGCACTGCCGTGCAGGGTTCGTGCTGACCCCGAGCAGCGACAATGCCCAGCACCGAAACCCGCCAACCACCAGCATGAGCGCACTGATCTTGGGCCTAGTCCTCTTCCTGGGTGTGCACTCGGTGCGCGTGTTCGCCGAAGGCTGGCGCTCGCAGGTGCGCCAACGGCTGGGCGCCAACGCCTACAAGGGGCTGTATTCCCTGGCCTCGGTGGTGGGGCTGGCGCTGATCGTCTGGGGCTACAGCCTGGCCCGCATGCAGCCGGTGCTGCTGTGGCCTACGCCGGTTTGGACGCGCCATCTGGCTGCCCTGTTGACCCTGCTGGCGATGGTGCTGCTGGTGGCCACCTATGTGCCCGGCAACAGCATCAAGGCCCGCCTTCACCACCCCATGGTGCTGTCGATCAAGACCTGGGCTTTTGCACACCTGTTGGCCAACGGCATGCTGGCCGACCTGCTGCTGTTTGGTGGTTTCCTGGTTTGGGCGGCCTTGAGCTTTCGGGCCGCACGCCAACGCGATCGCGTGGGCCAGGTGGTGTATGCGCCGGGCCGGCTGGGTCCCACTTTGCTGACGGTGGCGCTGGGCTTCGTGGCCTGGGCTGCGGTGGCCTTCTGGGCCCATGCGGCTTTGATCGGCGTGAGGCCTTTCGGCTGACAACGGGCCCCCCGACCGGGGGTCACCCAATCCGGGGCACCGCTGTGGCCCCCGTTCAAACCCACCGCGGGGTGATGGTCGGCACTGGCGCCGAGCCCGAGCATGACGGCGTCCGTATCAAGGAGGTCGACATGCACCCATCACTGTCTCTTCGGGTCTCTGGGCTGGCAGCCAGGCTGCCCAAGGGTTGGGCCCCAAGTCTGTCTAGGCTGTTCAGGCGGTTTCGGCTGCTTCACCTGTGGCCCACCCCGGTTGGCCAGCGCCCCATGCGGGCCGACAGCAACCCGGCGCAGCGGCCTGAGGACGACTGCACCTGGGGTTGCGGCTGGTTTGATTCCAGCCACGAACTGGTGCACGGCCTGCAAGTTCAGGAAGACCCTGCGGAAGTGCTGAGTGCCCTCCCGTTGGTCACGTGGTTGGATCTGCAGCTGCGCGCGTGCAACCCATCTGCCCCTTTGGTATGAAGCCCTGGGTTCCAGGCACAGGCATGATGCGCACCTGAACCGTGGACAGGGAGTGACGATGGCTTGGAGATGGATGGCTGCGCTGTTGGCGCTGGGCGCCTTGCTCGGCGCCTGTGGCGGGGGTGCCGATCGCACCAAGGCGCAGGTGCGCTTGATCAACGCCAGCGCAGGCTACAGCCAGCTGGACCTGCAGGTAGACGGGCAGCTGCGCCAGGGCCAGGTGCCCTACGGTGGCGCCGATGCCTACGTGGAAATCGACCCCGGCAAGGCTTCCAGCTCGATCACCAGCGCGGGTTCGGCCACCACGCTGCTGAGCTTCACGCCCGCTTTGTCCGAGAAAAAGTACTACTCGGTGCTGGCCTTCGGCGCCGCCGGCGCGTTGCGCCAGATGCTGTTGGACGAAAACATCGGCGCACCCGACACCAACAAGGCGCTGCTGCGGGTGGTGAATGTGTCACCAGATGCTGGCGCGCTGGACGTCTACCTCACGGCACCCACCGACCTGTTGCCCAACGTGGTGGCGGTTCAAACCGCTGTTGCCTATGGCGTGCAGGGCAACTACACCCTGGTCAACAGCGGCACCTGGCGGCTGCGCATCACCGCAGCGGGCAGCAAGACCGACGTGCGCCTGGATGTGCCCGTGGTGGTCTTGGCCAACAAGCAGATATCGACCCTGGTGCTGACGGCCAGCAAGGGCGGCTTGATGGTCAATTCCTTGATGCTGGCACAGCAGGGCGGCATCCAGCGGCAAGACACCCAGCAAGCGCGCGTGCGGCTGGTGGCAGCGGTGACCGACAGCGCCGTGGTCAAGGCCAGCCTGGGCAGCACTTCGTTGATCAGCACGGCGGCCAACGCGGGAGAGATCACCTCGCCTTCGCTGGACGGTTATGTGCTGGTGCCCGTGGGTGCATGGGCTGCCACCGTCACCGTCAATGGGCAGGCCGTGTTGGTGCCGAGCAAGACCTTGACTTCGGGCCAGGACTACAGCTTCATGGTCCACGGCCGGTCAACCGCACCCACCAGCAGCTGGTTGGATGACGACAACCGCCTGCCCAGCGACGCCACGCAGGTCAAGCTGCGCCTGATCAACGGCTTGGCCGATTCAACGGCCGCCTTGGCCATGAAGCTGGACGGCAGTTCGGTGGCGGGCGCGGTGCCGGTGGGCGCAGCGTCGGACTACACCTTGGTCAAGCCCGTGGCCGCGGGGGGCAGCAACGGGCGGTTGTCGATCACCGCCGCCGGTGTGCCCACGGCCATCTACACCTCGGCCAGCCAAACCTTGACCGCCGGCGGCAGCTACAGCGTTTTTGTGGTCGGGCCGGTGGCCGCGCCAGCGGGGCTGGTCAGCGTAGACCGCTGAGTTTCAGCGCCGAGCCTCAGGCCAGGCGCCCGGCCTGAAAGTCCTGCACGGCCTGCGCCAGTTCTTGCTGCGTGTTCATCACAAACGGCCCGTACTGGGCGATGGGCTCCTGCAGCGGGCGACCGGCGATGAGGATGGCCCGCGCGCCCTCGGCGCCTGCCTGAAGCACCACGCCGTCGCTGCCCGGCGTGTTGGCCAGGATGGCCATGCGGCCGCGGCGCACCAGCGTCTCAGCCAGCGTCACTTCGCCCCGATAGACATAAGCCAATGCGTTGAAGGGCTCGAGCAAGGTCTGGTGCAGCTGAGCGCCCGGCGCCAGGTGGATGTCCAGGTACAGCGGTTCGGTGTCTTCGCGCTGAACCGCGCCCTGCACACCGTGGCTGTGGCCGGCGATGACGCGCACGGTTGCACCTTCATTTTTCCATTCGGGAACTTCTTTGCTGCTGATGTCGCGGTACCAGGGCGCCTGCATCTTGCTGCGTGCGGGCAAGTTCAGCCACAGCTGGAAGCCTTCCATCGCGCCGTCTTCCTGCTCGGGCATCTCACTGTGGATGACGCCGCGGCCGGCGGTCATCCACTGCACGCTGCCGGGCACCAGCAGGCCTACGTTGCCCACGCTGTCGCGGTGGCGCATGCGGCCCTGCAGCATGTAGGTCACGGTCTCGAAACCGCGGTGCGGGTGGTCAGGAAAACCGCCGATGTAGTCACCGGGGTTGTCGGTGCCAAAGGCGTCCAGCATCAGGAAGGGGTCAAGCCGGCGCTGCAGGTCTTGCGTCAGCACGCGTACCAGTTTCACGCCCGCGCCGTCGCTGGTGTGCTGGCCCTGCACCAGGCGTTCCACGCCGCGCGGATGGTGGACCTGAAAAGACGTGAAGGCAGGGGCGGCGGATGGGTGCGTGTTCATGCGCTCAATGTAGCCAAAGAAGACAAGGCCGGCGTGGCAAGGATTTGAACGCGGCGTTCAGCGGGTCTGGGTGGTACGCTGTGCCGCTATTGCTTGCACCCTGAGTTGGAGTCGAACATGAAAGCCGTTTGGAAGGGCACCGTCATCGCCGAGAGCGCTGACACCGTGGTGGTGGAGGGCAACCACTATTTCCCGGCCGACTCGGTCAAGGCCGAGTACCTGCTGAGTAGCAACACCAAGACCATGTGTTCCTGGAAAGGCCAGGCCAGCTACCACACGCTGTTTGTGGGTGGCGACGCCAACCCCGACGCCGTCTGGTTTTACCCCGACCCCAAGGAAGCCGCTTCCAACATCAAAGGCCGACTGGCCTTCTGGAAGGGCGTGCAGGTCATCGAATAGGCGCGCTGTGGCCCCGGGGCTCACCGCGGCGCACCGGCGCCGGCTGCGCGAGGTCTGGCGCTCGGCCGGCTGGCCCTGCAAGGACCTGATCGAGCTGGACTTGTTGGCCGCTGGTCACCTGCAAAGTCAATGGGACGAACTGGGCCGCGAAACCCTGCGGGTGAGCGACGCGGGGTTGCAGTTGCTGGCGCAGGCCCGTCAACGGCAGCAGGCCGCGCGCGACACCCACGAAGATCTGGTGGCCCGGGTGGCCGCCGACATGCAACGCGCCGGGCGCCTGGTTTGGCGCGGGTTGACGCTGCGTGCGCCGCTGGTTGACGAACAGGGTTCGACGCAGTGGGTGATGGCCATGCCCGACGTGTTTTCGATCCGCCAGACCACGGTGGAAGGCTACGTCGAGCCAGTGGTGCACGAGATCAAGGTCAGCCGCGCCGACCTGCTGTCTGACCTGCGCAAACCCGCCAAGGGGCAGGCTTACCGCGCCCTGGCCAGCCAGTGCTGGTACGTGGTGCGCGCGGGCTTGGCGGGTTTGGACGACGTACCAGCTGACTTTGGCCTGATGGAAGCGGGTGATGCCGGCCTGAACGTTCTTCGCCCGGCGCCACGCAAACCCATGACCCTGTCCTTGCCCGTTTGGATGGCGTTGGCCAGGGCGCACGCCGAGCCAGCGCTGGACACCGATGCGCAGGGCTGGCTCAGTGCGCCGCAAGACCTTCAGCCGCTGGAGCCGGTGCCAGCTCCGTCTTCGACGCAACCATGAAAAAGGCCCGCCTGAGGCGGGCCTAGTGAACGGGCAATGCCGGTTGGGCTGATCAGGCCTTCTTGCTGCGACGTGAGAAGCGAGCGGCACCAAACAGGGCCAGAGCAGCCAAGGCGGCGGTACCCGGCTCAGGGACGCCTGGCGTGGTTACGCGGATGAAGGTCTGCGAGAACGGCGAGGCAGCGTCAAAGTAGACCGTGTAGTTCCAGTTGGTGGCGGTGCCCAAGCCAAGGCCTGACCAGTTGCCGGTGTTCAGCGCATTCAGGTAGGCGTCGGTCTGGGTGTCAACGGCATCCACCGAAGCAGTGGTGCTGCCATAAGAGGTCAGCCGGCCCGACGTCTTGGCGTAGGTGGTGCCGCCAGCGCCACCGTCTTGCAGGATGATTTCCCACACCGCCATGCCGAAGGCGGCGGCCTTGGTGGCGCTGCTGATGGCGTCGTTGTAGGCGTAAGAGAAGAGCTCTTTCAGGTCGTTGCGAACCAGCGTCTGGGTGGCGCTGTTGGTCAGCAGGCCAGACCAGGTTCCGTAGCCGCTGCGGGTGATCTGCTGCTGGTAGGCGCTGGTGGCTGAACCGTCCAGGAAGCTGTCCAGGGACATCGTCGAGTAGGCACTGGGCAAAATGGTGCCGGTGCCTGGGTCGATACAGAAGGCCGTGAAGGAGCTGCCGCCGTTGTAGGTCATCGTGCGACCCGGTGCATAGGTGCCAGTCGCGCCGCCGTTGTTCACACCGTAGTTGGTGGTGGTGCCCAGGGTCGGGCCGACGTCCTGGAGCTGCGCACTTGCGCCACCAAAAGAGAGCGCCACGGCGATGGCGGCGGAAATCTTGATCAGTTGTTTGGAAATCATCTTGAACCTCTGCGTGGGGTGATCACGGGTGACTGGTTTGGAGACTAACAAAGCCTTTTGACTTTGACAGCCCCTTGAACAGGTGCTTTGGAACCCGTACTGCGTTCCAGGTGCAACAGTTAAAGCAAATTGGATGCCAGAAATGCAAGTGATTGATTTTAAAAGACTTCTGTAGGAAGCCAGAAGAAACGTATCGAACAGTGTCAAGCTTCCCGACGCCCCAAGACGTCGGACCTCAAAGCCCAAGCTCTGCCTTGAGCTTGTCAACTTCCGGACTGGGGGAGATGGGTGGGCTGGCTGCCAGCGCCGCCTGCAGCTCTTCTCGAGCCTCGGCTTTTTTGCCCGACTTGGCCAAGGACATCGCCAGATGCAAGCGAATACTGGCATTGCCGGGCTCGCGCACCCGGGCGTCGCGCAGGATGCGCAAGCCGGCCTCCAGGTTGCCGTGCTGCGTCAACGCCACACCATAGACATCCATCAAGGCGGGGTTGGTGGGCGCTAACTTAAACGCCCGTTCAGCCACCCCAACGGCTGCGGGGTCACCAATCTTGAGCAAGGCCTTCGCGTAGCCGGAAAGAATGCCGGGGTCCGAGGGAGCTGCTTTGCTCAGTGCCTCGTAGCTCTGCCGAGCGGCATCGCCCTTGCCCGTGAAGAGCTGCATATCGGCCAAGGCCCGCTGGGCCAAGAGGTCGCCAGGCTGTTTCTTGGCCCAGGCGTCCAGCACGGCCACCGCTTTGTCGTTTTCCTTGTTGACGGCATGGGCCTGGGCCAGCGTCAGCGCCAAGGATGTGCTGGGCTCGCGCTCAAACGCCGCCTTGTAACTGGCCACGGCTTTGGGCATCTGCCCACGCGAGAACGCGATGTGTCCGGCGGTGACCTGTGTCACCGGGTGGTTGGGGTGTTTGGCCAGCAGTTGCGCCATTGCTTTGTCGATCTCGGCCGGGGTGCCCCGTTTCCCGGCCACTTCGACCATCGTGGCCAGCGCCAGGGCGTCGTTCGGGTTGGCCTGCAGCGCCTTGCCAGCGGCATGGGCTGCGCCGTCGGGGTTGTTCAGCTGCAGCTGCATGCGGGCCACGTTCATCAGGGCCTGACTGTCGGTGCCGGCCTTGCTGGACGCGTCGGTCAGCGCCTTCTTGGCCAGGCTGGCGTCCCCGGTCGCCAGGTAGGCCCGCGCCAGGGCCAGCTGTACCTGAGGGCTGTCGGCATAGTTGGCCAACATGCCCTTGGCGGTGGCCAACGCCTTGTCGGTTTGTTGTTCAGCCAGATAGACGTCGACCAGACCCAAGCCCGGGCGCGGGTCCTTTTGCTGGACTCGATCGGCTTCGGTCCACAGGGCAATGGCTTCGGCGGGCTTGCGTGCAGACCGTTCGACGGCTCCCAACTGAAAGAGGATGTCGGGATCTTTGGGCTGATCCTTGAGGAAGGCCTTGAGACGGATGCGCGCGGCGTCCAGCCGGCCATCTTCCATGTCCAGCCACGCCATGTTGATGACCACAGGGCGAAACTTGGGGTCTTTGGCAAGAGCACGTTCATAGGCCTCGCGCAGGCCTTTGCGGTCACCGAGGCGGCCCTTGATGTTGCCCAGAAAGTTGAGCATGGCCAGGTTGTTGGGGTCCACTGCCACCAGGGCGTCGGCGATCTTCACAGCCTTGGCGCCGTTGCCCATGCGGGCGTGGAAGATGGCCAGTTCAATGCCGGCGATGTAGTCCTTGGGGTTTAGCGCGTAAGCCTTTTCCAGGTTGGCCAGCGCCGTTTTCTCCTGGCCCAGGCCAAACTGGCTGAACGACAGTTCACGCAAGGCTGGGCCGGTGGGCGCGGCCCTGGCGGCGCGCTCCAGGAAGTCACTGGCTTGTGCGTACTGACGCCGCATCAGGTGCACGCTGCCCATCATGTACAGCGCCTGGGCGTCGTTCGGGTTGGCGCGCAGCAGCGATTCGATGACGGGCACTGCGCGGCCCAGCTCCTTGGATTCCATCAGCGTGGTGGCCAGCAGCATCTGGGCAGCCAAATGCTTGCCGTTGCGGCCCAGGATGGCTTCCAGGTATTCCCGCGATTTTTCGCCCTGGCCCAGGGCGCGGTGCGACAGGGCGCCGGCCATCAGCAGGGGCTCGCTGTTGCCTCGCACGGTGGCCGACATGGCGTCGATCATGTTGGCCGCTTCGGTGTAGTCGGCTTGCGCGGCCTTGGCGTTGACCCGCTCGGCGGTCATCATGGCGCGCATGAAGGAGGCACGAGGCTCCTTGACACCCTCATCCTTCAGGAATTTCAGCTCGGCTGCAGCGTCATCCGTGCGCTTCAAGGTCAGCAAGGCAGACACCCGAGAAACGCGGGAGTCCACATGCTTGGGGCTGAGCACGATGGCCTTGTCAAAGGCGACCAACGCGCCAGGGGCGTCTCCGGTGGTGTACAGGATCGTTCCCAGCTGATACCAGGCGTTGTAGTTCTGTGGCGCCATCTCGGTGGCTTGCCGCGCCAGTACCTTGGCCTTTTCAGGATCGCCCATGCGCTGTTGCACGGGGGCCTCTGCGATGTTGGGCAGGGCCGATTTCGGGTCCAGCGCCCGGGCGTCGGCAAACGCACGCAGTGCATTGGCAAACTGACCCAGCATGGCCATGGCTGAGCCGCGCAGCGTCAACACCTCGGCTTGCGCCGTGGGTGGCAAGCCTTCGGGGGTGATGGTTTCCAGGAGCTGGCGCACATTGCCCTGCTGCAGGTAGACATGGGCCAGTGGCCCGGCCACTTCGATCTTGCCGGCGCCAAGCTTCAAGGCGCCTTCATAGGCGGCTTCGGCGGCCTTGTACTCACCGGCCTGCTGCAGCAGCTTCGCAAAGAGCAATTGGGCGGGCAGGTTCTTGCTGTTTTCTTTGATGGCGTTCTTCAGCTGGACCGAAGCGCCCTTGAGGTCATTTTTTTGGTAGCGGGCCAGCGCGTCTTCATAGTACTTGGCTGACTTTTCGACAGAAGCCAGGGCTGCGGGGGCGATCAGGCCTGCCATGGCCAAGGCCAGCACGATTTGGCGCGCCGAACGCGCAGTGGCCACAGACGCAAGCAAACGGGCTGAGGTTTTGTGAGCAGGCATGGTGAAGTCGGCGCGGGCGCGCACAAGTGATCCCGAATTGTCCGGGCTGCCCGAACTTTGGAAACCATCGGAATGCGGGTTCTCGGGCCAACAGTTCCACGAATCGGAGGTTTGTGTGTCTCCTGTGCTGGCCACCAGACAGGGCTAGCACCCGGCTCAGAGCCCGATGCCCTGACGCACAATGCGGCCTTCTCGGGCCTGTCGGCGCGGCCAAACGTTGGCGTCGGTACAGGTTTCTTGCCGGAGTTCGCCATCATGAATCCGTTGTTTGCTTCAGCCGCTAGGACAGGGCTGCGTGGGTCCAGCCTGGCCCTGGCCCTTGCTGCAACCCTGGCGCTGGCCGGGCCTGCTCGTGCAGCCGCCAAGCTGCCGTCGACCAACGTCGCCTGGCAGCCCGCTGCGGCCGACGCCGACGTGGACCGCGCGTTTACGCAGGCCAAGGCGCAGAACAAGCCTGTGCTTCTTTACTGGGGTGCCACCTGGTGCCCGCCGTGCAACCAGCTCAAGGCCACGCTGTTCAACCGGCAGGACTTCGCGACGCTTTCCAAGTCTTTTGTGGCCGTGCATGTGGACGGCGACCGGCCTTCAGCGCAAAAGCTGGGCACGCGCTTCAAGGTCAGCGGCTACCCGACCATGGTGCTGTTCAACCCGCAGGGGCAAGAACTCACGCGTCTGCCGGGTGAGGTTGACGCGCCCCAGGTGATGGCCGTTTTGCAAAGTGCGCTGGCCGGCGGGCGCCCCATCAAAGCGGTGTTGGCCGACGCGCTGGCCGGCAAGACCCTGCCCGCCAACGACTGGCGCATGTTGGCCTTTTACGGCTGGGAGACCAGCGAAGAGCAGTTGGTGCCCAAGGCAGAGGTGCCCGGTACGCTGGTGCAGTTGGCAGTGGCCAGCCCAGCGGCTGATGTCGAAACCACCACCCGTTTGTGGCTCAAGGCGCTGGCCGCCAGTGACGACGGCAAGGGCGTAAAAGCCGACGACTTGCTGCGCGAGCGCGTGCTGAAAGTCCTGGCTGACCCCGCTCAATCACGCACCCACATGGACGTGGTGGTCAGCGGTGCAGACGACATGGTTCGCACGCTGGAACCCCAGGGCAGCGCAGGCCGGCCGGCACTGATGGCGGCCTTTGGCACTGCTTTGCAACGGCTTGAAGCCGACAACACCTTGTCGCGCAACGACCGGATGGGCGCGCTCTATGCCCGCGTATTGCTGGCCCGGCTGGACGGCCCCAAGGATGCCGTGCAGGTGAAGCTGCCCGATGCGCTGCTGAAGGACGTGCGCGAGCACGTGGCCCGGGCCGACCGCGAGATCACCGACGGCTACGAGCGCATGGCGGTCATCACCTTTGGCGGTGCGCTGTTGGCGCGCGCCGGCCTTTGGGACGAGAGCGACACGCTGCTCAAGACCAACCTGGCCAAGGCGCTGTCGCCCTACTACCTGATGAGCCAGCTGGGCAGCAACGCGCGCAAGCTGGGCCAAAAAGAACAGGCGCTGGACTGGTATGCCAAGGCCTGGGACAAGAGCGACGGCCCGGCCACCCGACTGCAGTGGGGCGCGGGCTACTTCACGGCGCTGGTGGACCTGGCGCCGCAAGATGCGGCGCGCATCGAAAAGACCGCGGCCAAGCTGCTGCTGGAAGCCTCGCGCGACCAGGGTGCCTTCCAGGGCCGCAGCGTGCGCGGGCTCAAACGGGTCAGCGACAAACTGCTGGCCTGGAACAAAGAGGGCCAGCACGCTGGCGTGCTGCTGCGCTTGCAGGGCCAGATGAAGGGCGTCTGCCCCAAGGTGGACGCTGCTGACGGCCAGCGCGCCACTTGTGAAGCGCTGCTCAAGCCCGCCGGCCAGCCATCTGGCAAAAGCGCCGCCTGATCGACCGCGGCCCGCCTGATGTGGCCCGAGAGACCCAGCCCATATCCCCGCCTGAGCCCATCAAGACATGACTGAACTCGACTCTCTGGGCCAGACCCGGCGCCGGCTGGCCGCGCTGCTGGCCGCCACACCTTGGGGCGCAGCGCTGGCGGCGTCGCGGGCGGCGGCACCTTCTGCTCCGGCAGATGGTGGTGGCGGTGATTTCACGGGCCGCTGGGTGCACGCCTTTGCCGCTTATGGCGCGCCCAAATACGGACCCGACTTCACGCACTTTGATTATGTGAACCCCGACGCGCCCAAGGGCGGCACCCTGAAGCTCAAGAACCCCGATCGGCGCACCAGTTTTGACAAGTTCAATCTCTGGACCACGCGCGGCAACGCACCGGGTGGTGTGCAGTACTGGATGGTGGAGGGCCTGGCGCACTTGGCGCAAGACGAGCCCATGACCATGTACGGGCTGCTGGCCGAGTCCATCTGGGTGGCAGCAGACTTCAGCAGCGCCAGTTTTCGCATTCGAAGCGAAGCCCGTTTCAACAATGGCGACCCGGTGACGCCTGAGGACGTCAAGCACAGTTTCCAGATGCTCACCAGCAAGGGTGCCAGCCCAGCGGTACAAACAGAGTTGGCCGGGGTTGAGCGTTGTGAGGTGGCAGACACCCGCACCGTGCGGTTTGTGTTCCGCGAGAAGACACGCGAGCAGGCCTTTCAGGTTGGCACGATGCCGGTTTTCAGCCGCAAGTGGGGTGTGGTGGACGGCAAGGCCAAGGCGATGGATGAAATCGTCACCGACTTGCCCATCCTCAGCGGCCCCTACCTCATCGACAAGATCGACATGCCGCGTCGCCTGGAGTTCAAGCTCAACCCCAACTACTGGGGTAAAGCTTTGCCCGCGCGGCGGGGGCACTTCAACTTCGGGCGTGTTGTCTACCGCATGTACAGCGACAACCTGATTGCGCTGGAAGCCTTCAAGGCGGGTGAGTTTGACTTGATCAAAGAGTACCGCTCGCGAACCTGGGTGCGTCAGCACAAGGGCGTGAAGTGGGAAGACGGGCGAATTGCTAAATTCAACATGCCCACCGGCTACGGCTACTACATGCAGTCGTACAACATCAACATGCGCCGGCCACTGTTTCAGGATGCGCGGGTCCGTGAAGCCTTGGTCTACACCTACGACTTTGAAACGGTCAACAAGACCAAGGTCTTCAAACGGTGCAGCAGCCTGTTCAACAACAGCGAGTTTGCTGCTCAAGGTTTGCCCAGTCCCGCTGAGCTGGCGTTGCTGGAGCCATTCCGGGCCGAGTTGCCGCCGCAGGTATTTGGGCCCGCATGGCAAGCCCCCCGCACCGACGATGGCCCCGATGGGTTGCGTCGCAACCTGTTGAAAGCGCGGCAGCTGCTGGAGCAGGCTGGCTGGAAACTGGACCCCGAGGGCGTGCTGCGTAACGCCAAAGGCGAGCCCTTTGAGTTTGAGCAGATGATTCCGCAGCCCTTGAATATGGCGGATTGGCAGCGCAACTTGAAGAAGCTGGGCATCACCATGAAAGAGCGCCTGGTGGACTTTGCACTCTACCGGCGGCGGCTGCAGGCCTACGACTACGACATGATCACCATCGTGGACGGCAGCTTCACGCTGCCCAGCGGCACCGACATGGCGCAATTGATGGGCAGCAAGAGTTTTGGCGAACCCGGCAACAACAACTTCCGTGGTGTCAAGAGCCGCGTTGCAGATGCCCTGATCGAAGCCCTGAACCGCGCCAATTCGATGGAGGACTTGCGCCATGCTGCGCGTGCCCTGGACCGCGTGGCCACCTGGAGTTTTTGGCAGATACCCGACCTGTACTCGGGCGTCGAGAACGTCAGCCATTGGACCAAGTTTGGCATCCCCAAAGTGCTGCCCAAGTACTTCCGAGCCGAAGACATGCTCAACCTCTTTGCCGGCTTCGGTCCCTGGCCGCTATGGACCTGGTGGGACAAGTCACTGGCGAACCCCAAGGCCTGACCCATGCTGACCTACATCCTCAAACGCATAGGCCTGATGGTGCCCACCATCCTGGGCGCGCTGACCATCACCTTCGTGGTCATGCAGTTTGTGCCCGGTGGCCCGGTGGAGCAGGTGCTGGCCGAAGCGCGTGCAGGTGGTGGTGCCGAAGGCACGTCCTACAAAGCCGGCCGCGACATCGACAAGAAGCAGCGTGAAGAGCTGATGAAGCAGTTTGGCTTTGACAAGCCGCCGCACGAGCGTTACTTCAAGATGCTGGGCGACTACGCGCGGTTTGACCTGGGCAAGAGCTTTCTGCAGAACAAGGGCGTGTGGGAGCTGATCAAGGAAAAGCTGCCGGTTTCCGTTTCACTGGGGCTGTGGACCTTTTTGATCAGCTACGCCATCAGCATCCCTTTGGGGGTGGCCAAGGCGGTGCGCGAGGGCTCGCGCTTTGACGTCATCACCACCTTTGGCGTATTGCTGGGTTATGCGATACCGGGCTTTGTGCTGGGTGTCTTGCTGATCGTGATGTTTGCCGGCGGCACGTTTTACGACTGGTTTCCGCTGCGGGGGCTGACGTCGGACAACTTCGACGAGCTCTCGAACTGGGGCAAGGTCAAGGACTACCTCTGGCACCTGACGCTGCCACTGACGTGCCTGGTCATCCACAGCTTTGCGGTGGTGACGCTGCTCACCAAAAACACCTTTGTCGAAGAGATCCGCAAGCAGTATGTGCTGGTGGCGCGCAGCAAGGGGCTGAGCCAGGAACGGGTGCTTTACAAGCACATCTTTCGCAACGCGCTGATCCCGCTGGTGACGGGTTTTCCGGCCGCCTTCATCGGGGCTTTTTTCACTGGCAGCGTGCTGATCGAAACCCTGTTCTCGCTGGACGGGCTGGGTCTGCTCAGCTACGAGAGCGTGATCCGCCGCGACTTCCCTGTGGTGCTGGGGTCGCTGTATCTCTTCACGCTGCTGGGCCTGGTGGTCAAGCTGGTGTCGGACCTGCTGTACACCGTGGTCGACCCGCGGGTGCAGTTCTCCAGTGTTGGAAAGTGAAGGCCCTGACATGAGCGCCGTTCTCGACTCACAGGCCGCACCCGTCATCCCGGTGGCCGTCGCCCCCGCCTCACCCAACCAGCGTGCCTGGGCACGTTTCAAGCGCAACCGGCTGGGTTATGTGTCGCTTTGGATTTTTGGTGTGCTGCTGCTGTTCACCACGTTTGCCGAACTGGTCAGCAACGACCGGCCGCTGGCGGCGCGCATCAACGGGCAGTGGCACTTTCCCATCGTCAGCAACCCGAGCGAAAAGGCCTTGGGTGGCGACTTTGCCACCGGCACCGACTGGAAAGATCCTTTCATCACCGAGCTGCTGGCCAAGCCCGGCAATCTGGCGGTCTTCACGCTGAACCCGCACTCGGCCGATTCGCTGGACTACTTTGACCCGGCCCTGCCACCGGCTGCGCCCAGCAGCCGCAACTTCATGGGCACCGACTCCAAGGCGCGAGACCTGTTGGCGCGCCTGATCTACGGCTTTCGCATCAGCGTGTGGTTTGCGCTGGCGCTGACGGTGGTGGGCACCGCCATCGGCGTGCTGGCGGGCGCGCTGCAGGGCTACTTTGGCGGCAAGGTTGACCTGCTGCTGCAGCGGGCCATCGAGATCTGGGGCGCTTTGCCCGAGCTCTACCTGCTGATCATCTTTGCGTCGATCTTCGAGCCGTCGCTCTTGCTGCTGCTGGTGCTGCTGTCGCTGTTTGGCTGGATCGGCTTGAGCGACTATGTGCGCGCTGAATTCCTGCGCAACCGGGGCTTGGAATACGTGAAGGCCGCGCGCGCGCTGGGCCTGAGCAACGCCCAGATCATCTGGCGCCATGTGCTGCCCAACTCGCTGACGCCGGTGATCACCTTCCTGCCGTTTCGCATGGGCGCGGCCATCCTGGCGCTGACCTCGCTGGACTTCCTGGGCCTGGGTGTGCCGGCCAGCATGCCCAGCCTGGGTGAACTGCTCAAGTTGGGCAAAGAAAACCTGGACGCCTGGTGGATCATCGTCAGCACCTTCTGGCTGCTGGTGGGCACCATGATGTTGCTGACCTTCATCGGTGACGCGCTGCGCGACGCCTTCGACACCCGGAAATCCTGAACATGACGGCACCCTTGCTTGAAGTGGACCGCCTGAGCGTGCGCTTTGGCGCCAGCACGGTGGTCAACGAGGTGTCGTTTGCCATCGCGGCGGGCGAAAAGTTTGCGCTGGTGGGCGAGTCGGGCTCGGGCAAGAGCATCACCGCGCTGAGCGTGCTGCGCCTGGTGGATGCGGCCGTCACCACCGGTGCCATCCGCTTTGAAGGTGCCGACCTGGTGGCCAAGACCGACCGTGAGATGCGCGCCATTCGCGGCAGCCGCATCGGCATGATCTTTCAAGAGCCCATGACCGCGCTGAACCCGCTGTTCACGGTGGGCAACCAGATTGCTGAAGTGTTGACGCTGCACGAGGGTCTGCACAAGAACGCGGCCCGAGCGCGGGCCATTGAGCTGCTGGCCCGCACCGGCATTCCGGAGCCCGAAAAGCGGGTTGATGTCTACCCGCACCAGCTGTCGGGCGGCCAGCGCCAGCGCGCCATGATCGCGATGGCGCTGGCCTGCAAGCCACGCCTGCTGATCTGCGACGAACCCACCACCGCGCTGGACGTCACCATCCAAGCCCAGATCCTGGCGCTGCTGGACGAGCTGCAGGCCGAGATGGGCATGGCGCTGCTGTTCATCACGCACGACCTGAACATGGTGCGCCGCTTCACCCACCGGGTGGGGGTGATGGAGCGCGGCAAGTTGGTGGAGCTGGGCGACACGGCCGAAGTGTTTGGCCATCCGCAGCATGCCTACACCCAGCGCCTGTTGGCCAGCCGCCCCGAAAGGGTGGTGCAAGCGGTGGCTGATGACGCGCCGCTGCTCTTGCAGGGCGATGCGGTGGGGGTCAGCTTCGCCTTCAGCGAAGGCTGGTTTGGCAAGCGGCAGTTTCAGGCCGTCAAGGGCGCGACGCTGCAGCTCAAGCGCGGCGAGACGCTGGGCATCGTGGGGGAGTCGGGCTCGGGCAAGACCACGCTGGGCATGGCGCTGCTGGCGCTGCAGGGCTTGTCGTCGGGCTCGGTGACGATGGGCGGCGAGCGCATCGACAACGCCGACCGCGCCCACCTGCGCGCCATGCGCAAGCGCATGCAGGTGGTGTTCCAGGATCCGTTTGCGTCCCTGTCACCGCGCATGACCATTGGCCAGATCGTGGGCGAAGGATTGGCCTTGCATCAGCCTGAGCTGGACAAGGCCGCGCGCGAGCAGCGTGTGCTGGATATGCTGGACGAGGTGGGCTTGTCAGAACGCCACGGCGTGGCTGGCGTCTTGCAACGCTACCCGCATGAGTTCAGCGGCGGGCAACGCCAGCGCATCGCCATCGCACGCGCCGTGGTGCTGCGGCCCGAGGTGCTGGTGCTGGACGAACCCACGTCTGCGCTGGATGTGTCGGTGCAGCAGCAGGTGTTGCGCCTGTTGGCCGACCTGCAAAAGCGCTACGGCATGAGCTACGTCTTCATCAGCCACGACCTGGCCGTGGTGCGCGCGATGTCGCACCGCGTGATGGTGATGAAGAACGGTGACGTGGTGGAGTCGGGTGAGGCTGAAGCGTTGTTTGCGGCACCGCAGCAGCCCTACACCCGCGAGCTGCTGGCAGCCGGGTACCTTTAGCCCCCAAGCTCGCTTGCGCTCGCTACCCCCCGAGGGGGCCGCCCGCCAGCGGCCCGGCAGAGCCGATTCCGCGGCGGTGGCTTGAGGGGCGCGGCGCTGGGGCGCCGGCTTGGGGTGCGCGCTTCCGGCCGGGCCTTTCGTTTATTTCAACAAGCCCTCGGCCTTCAGCGCTGCTTGCACGGCCGGGCGGGCGGCGACGCGGCCGACAAAGGCCGACAGGTTTTTCATCGGCGCGATGTCCACGCCCACGTACTTGCCCCAGCTGGCCACCGTGAACAGGTAACCGTCGGCCACGGTGAAGGTGTCGCCCATCAGATAGGTCTTGCCTTCGAGTTGTTCGTCTACCCACTTCAGGCGTTCGCTGAGTTTGGCGCTGGCGATGGCCTTGAAGGCTTCGGGCGTGGCGGGGTTGAACAGCGGTGAAAAGCCTTTGTGCAATTCGCTGGTGATGAAGTTCAGCCACTCCATCAAGCGGTAACGCGCCATGGTCCCGGCGGCTGGGGCCAGTTGGCTGGCCGGGGCCTGGTCGGCGATGTACTGCACGATGGCCGGGCCTTCGGTCAGGCGTTGGCCGTCGGCCAGTTCGAGCACAGGCACGCTGCCCTTGGCGTTGATGCTGTAGAAGTCGGTGCCGTCAGCCAGCTTCTTGGTCTTGGTGCTGGCCAGCACCAGTTCAAAGGGCAGACCCGCCTCCAGCAGCGCGATGTGGGGGCTGAGCGAGCAGGCGCCCGGGCTGTAGTAGAGCTTGGTCATTTGAGAGGTCTTCAAAGTGGGAAGACCCCAACGCTAACCTCGAAATGCGAAGCGAGAGTCTTCGCCCGTTGGATTCAGCGTTCAAAGGCGATGAACGCTGGCCGCAGGGCAACAAGGGCTTGAGCATGGGCCCAGCCGGGCCTGCCCGCGTTCACCAAAAAGATGGCGGCCCCAGACTCGGGGCCGCCATTGCCGGGGTCGGCTTGCTCAGTGGCGTCTACGTGTGCCGTCGTTCAGGCCTTGCGCGAACGGCGTGCACTGGCACCCAAAGCGGCCAGTGCCAAGCCGGCGAGGGCCAGGCTGCCGGGTTCCGGGACACCAAAGCGCGAATCGTTGTCGGTGTCTTGGCGGAACGAGAAGTTGGTGCGCGGACCACCGTTGCCAAAGTTGACCGTCAGAACCTGAAACAGGTCCGTCACGGCCGGATTGCCGCCTACCGACACCACGCTGCTGTAAGTAGCGGTGGCGTTGATGCTGGGGTCGTCAAACTGAAAGTCCTGGCCGCTCGCTGAGCCGGGCGTGCCGGGGCTGGGGTTGCTCGCGTCCAGTACCGTGAGCGCGTTGGTGCCGTCGATGACCAGCGAAAGGATCTGACCCAGGTTGGAACTCATGGTGAAGTCCCATGCACTGGTAAAGGTGTCGCCCGTGAGTGTCAGGCCCCAATTGGTGCCGCTGACACCGCCCGAATTGGGCGCGACCCCATCTGCCCAGAACCGAGTTTCGGTCAGGCCACCCGAAAAGCTGGCGGTGATGGACAGGCCGTCCATCATGGCGCCGGTTGTCGAGAAGCCTGTCAGACCGGGAATGTTGTTGACCGAGGAGACGTCCTTGACGATGACCGCGGCCGCTTGCGCGCTGCCGATGGCCATGACCGACGTCAGCACGGCTGCCGCCAGTTTTGCAGTGTGAAAGGTTTTCATTGGAGACTCCCTGTTGGGGTTGATGAGCGAACTGCCCTCGAGACCCCCAATAGACAGCCATGTAGATCTGGAGTAGGCCGTCGTTGCAAGCATCAGGCGGGCCATGTGACCCCCCTAGCAGGGAAGTTGTTCATATAGAACAGGCACTTAGCGAATTCAGCAGGGCTGCGCGAGGGTGGTCAATCAGGGTCCGGCTGCAGCCTGGTGTCAAATTCGCCGACAGTGCATTTCGGAGCTCGGCACCGCCTTCAGCCTCTGTGGACGCGAACATCAACACCGCTTTTCCTGCGGCTGCGGCGAACCCTGCACATCAGCATTGACGAAGCCGTTCACCGATGGGCCCCGATTCGACAAAACCAGGAAGCATCACATCAACGATGCGGCCTCTCGTGGCCTACAGGATCAAGTCAAAGGGCGCTGGCACCCTGCTGGTTGCAGACCGGGCACTGCGCCTGCCGCGGCAGGCGCACTTCGTCCCAGCGCATGCTGCGTGCATCCAGCATCAGCAGGCGCCCCGACAGCGAGGTGCCAGTGCCGGCCAACAGCTTCAGCGCTTCGGCGGCCTGCACGCTGCCGATGATGCCCACCAGCGGCGCAAACACGCCCATGGTGGCGCAGGCCACTTCTTCAAAAGCGCTGTCGGGTGGGAAGATGCAGGCGTAACAAGGGCCCTGCTCGCCGCCAGTCGGTCTGCTGTCGTAGACCGACACCTGGCCATCAAATCCGATCGCCGCGCCCGACACCAGCGGCACACCGTGGCGCACGCAGGCCGCGTTGACGGCATGCCGGGTGGCGAAGTTGTCGCTGCAGTCCAGCACCACCTGGGCTTGCGGCACCAGCTCGCCTAGCAAGGCAGCGTCGGCGCGGCGCGCCAGCGCGTGCACCTGCACGTCGGGGTTGATGGCCGCGATGCTCTGGCGTGCCGACTCGGCTTTGGGCAGACCCAGGCGCGACAGGTTGTGGGCGATCTGGCGCTGCAAGTTGGTGAGCTCGACCGTGTCGTGGTCGACCAGCGTGATGCGGCCCACGCCAGCCGTGCCCAGGTAGAGCGCCACCGGCGAGCCCAGTCCGCCAGCGCCGATGACCAAGGCGTGCGCGTTCAGCAGGCGCTGTTGGCCTTCAATGCCGATCTCGTCCAGCAGCAGGTGGCGCGAATAGCGCAGCAGTTGCTCGTCGTTCATCGTGGCGCGCTGGTGTTGAGCATCAGGTTCGGAATGACTCGGTGGCCGCGCCTTGACGGGCGCCACCACGTGATTCTCAGCCCTTGAACAGCTTGCGCAGCCAAGCCAGCAGTCGACCCAGCAAGCCATGGCCGTCAGCGCCCGTTTGCGCCGGCGCGGCTTCAGGCGCAGCGCTCACGCCATAGCGCTCTTGCAAGGCCTTGTTGAAGGCCTCGAAGAACTCGGTGGCCATCTTCTGCGCCGCCATGTCCACCAGCCGCGAGCCGATCTGCGCGATCTTGCCGCCCACGCTGGCATGGGCGTTGTAGTGCAGCGTTGTGGTCTGCGCGCCGCTGCTTTCCAGGCGGATGTCGGCATGGCCCTTGCCGTGGCCGGCCGCACCACCCTGGCCTTCAAAGCGCAGTGTGTAGCTGGTGGGTGGTTGCAGGTTTTCCAGCTGCAGCTTGCCTTTGAACTTGGCCTTGACGGGGCCGATGGCGGCCATCACCACCACCTCGTACTGCTTGTCGCCGGTGGGGTTGATGCCTTCACAGCCGGGTATGGCTTGCTGCAGCAGGGTGATGTCGTTCAAGGCTTCCCAGGCTTGGGCAAGGCCGACGGGCAGTGTTTGTTGGCTGGTGAGTTGCATGGCGCTGGGTTGAAAGCAAGGGAGGTGGAAGGCGTGAGCGCGAGGGTCAGACGCCGTCGTTTGGGTTGTGGAGTCCAGCACGCGATGGCGCTTCAGAGCGCGGGTTGCGAGTGGCCTTGAGGGTGTGCGAAGGCACAGGTGGCCGTGCCAGCAAGTCGGCCAGCTCACCCAGGCTTTGCAGATTGTGGGCCGGCAAGAAGGCGTCGGTGTGCGGCAGCATGGCCTTGATGCCGGCCGCACGCGGCTCGAAGGCATCAAAGCGCAGCAAAGGGTTCAGCCACAGCAGACGGCGGCAGCTCTTGTGCAGACGCTCCATCTCAAAAGACAAGGTGTCGGTCTGGCCGTGTTCCAGCCCGTCGCTGATCAAGAGCACGGTGCTCTTGCTCGACAGCACACGGCGCGCCCAGTGGTGGTTGAAGTCGTGCAGGCACTGCGAGATGCGCGTGCCACCCGACCAGTCCTGCACCGCGCGCACCACCTGGGCCACGGCCACATCGGGGTCGCGGCTTTTCAGCAGGCGGGTGGTGCGCGTCAGCCGGGTGCCAAAGACAAAGCTTTCGACCTGCGCTTCGGCATGGCCCAGGGTGTGCGCAAAGTGCAGCAGCATGCGCGAGTAGCGGCTCATCGAACCCGAGATGTCGGCAAGCACCACCAGCGGCGCCGGCTGGGTGCGGGGGCGGCGCCAGCGCATGTCCCACAGCGCACCGCCTTGGCGCCCCATGGCGGCCAGCGTGGCGCGCCAGTCGGGGCGGCCACTGTGCTGGCTGGCTTGGGCGCGCCGTGTGGGCAGCGGTTCAAACAGCAGTTTCATGCGCGCCAGGGCTTGGCGGGCCTGGCGCCATTCTTCGCTGCTCATGGTGTCGAAGTCGGCCTTTTGCAGCACCTCGCGGTCGTTCCAGGTCAGCTCGGCGTTGATCTCAGTCTCTTCGGGCGCGGGCGGCGGCGGGGCGTCGGGCTGGTGCGGAAACAGGGCCTCGCCCAGGCGGCGGTTTTCGGGTGGCGGTGGCACATCGCCCGGCTTGAGCTGAACCTTGGGCAGCAGCATGGCGCGCATGCGGCCCATCAGGTCAGGGTCGCGCCAGAAGAGCTCAAAGGCCTGGTCAAACAGCTCGCCGTGTTCAATGCGGTCGAGCATGCAGGCGCGCAGCGTGGCGTGCAGGTCTTGTTTGGATTCCAGGCCGGCGATCTGCAGCGCCTGCAGCGACAACGCCACGCGGTCGGTGCCCACCGGCATGCCGGCGTCGCGCAGCACGCGGGCGAAGTGCATGACGTTGTCGGCCAGGCGGCCGGGGGTCTGGCGCGCGGGGATCATGGTGGTTTGGGGCTCGGCGCTGCTTTGGGGTGGGCGTCGCGGGGACTGCTGATCACCAGGCGGCCGACGCGGGTGGATGCGGGTTGATCAGCGCCCAGCAGCCTGGCGCTTGACGTCTTCCAGCAAGCGCGCCGCTTCGCCGCCCTGCATGCGGGCGATGTCGTCCTGGTACTTCAGCAGCACGCCCAGCGTGTTCTGCAGCACCACCGGGTCCAGCACCAGGGTGTCCAGCTCCATCAGCGCGCGCGCCCATTCGATGGTCTCGGCGATGCCGGGTTGTTTGTACAGCTCGACCGAACGCAGGCGCTGCACAAAGGCCACGATCTGTGCGGCCAAGGCGGCGTTGGCGCCGGGCACGCGACGTTGCAGGATCTGCAGTTCGCGCGCGGCGTCCGGGAAGTCAACCCAGTGATAGAGGCATCGGCGCTTGACGGCGTCGTGGATCTCGCGCGTGCGGTTGCTGGTCAGCACCACCACAGGCGGCACCACCGCTTTGATGGTGCCCAGTTCGGGCACGGTGATTTGATAGTCCGACAGCACTTCCAGCAAGAAGGCTTCAAAGGGCTCGTCGGCGCGGTCGAGCTCGTCGATCAGCAACACCGGTGGCACCGGCTCGGCCGGGTCGATGGCGCGCAGCAGCGCGCGGCGGGTCAGGAAGCGCTCGCTGAACAGGTCTTTGGCCAGCGCCGCGCCGGCCTCGCCCTGCGTGGCGCCACGCGCTTCGGCCAGGCGAATTTCCATCATCTGGCGCGCGTAGTTCCACTCGTAGGCAGCGCCCGACAGGTCCAGCCCTTCGTGGCATTGCAGCCGGATCAGCGGGCGGCCCAGCATGGCCGCCAGCGTTTTGGCGATCTCGGTTTTGCCGGTGCCGGGCTCGCCTTCCAGGAACAGCGGCCGCTGCAGGCGCAGGGCCAGAAAGACCGTGGTGGCCAGTGGCCGGTCGGCCACGTAGTCCAGTGTCAGCAGCCGGGCCTGGGTGTCGTCGATGCTGGTGGGCAGCTGTTCACCCAAGGCCGGCTCCGTCATCAGCTGGCGGCCACGGCGCGGCTGGCCAACACGGGGATCAGCGCGGCGCGGTACTCGGCCGAGCCGTGCAGGTCGGTGTTGAGCCCGTCAGCACTGACCGTTGCGCCAGCCAAGGCGCCAGCGCTCCAGGTGGTGGCCAGCTTGGCTTCCAGCCCACTGGCGCGGAACACACAAGCACCCGCACCCGTGACCGCCACGCGCACACCCTGCGAGCCCTTGCTGACGAACACGCCCACCAGCGAAAAGCGAGAGGCAGGCTGCTTGAACTTCTGCCACGCGGCCTTTTCAGGCACGGGGAAGCTGACGGCGGTGATGACCTCGCCCGCTTGCAGCGCGGTCTCGTACAGCCCTTTGAAGAAGCTGTCGGCCGCGATGGTGCGCGTGTTGGTGTGGATGGTGGCGCCCAGGCCCAGCACGGCGGCGGGGTAGCAGGCGGCGGGGTCGTTGTTGGCCAGGCTGCCACCGATGGTGCCGCGGTTGCGCACCTGGCGGTCGCCGATGTTGCCGGCCAAATCGGCCAGCGCCGGAATGGCTTTGGCGACATCTTTGTTGGCGGCGACTTCGGCGTGGGTGGTCATGGCACCGATCTTCACGGTGCCACCGCTGACGGCGATGCCGCGCAGCTCGGCCACGCCGGCGAGGTCGACTAAAGTTTCAGGGGCCGACAGCCCCATCTTCATCGCGGCCAACAGCGACTGGCCGCCGGCCAGCAGCTTGACGCCGTCGGTCTTGGATGCGGTGGCCGCCGTGGCCAAGGCGCTGGGGTTCTGGTAGCTGAATGCTTGCATGGTGTGTGCTCCAGTAAGCGGTTAGCGGGCTGCGCGTGCGGCGGTCCACACGGCAAACGGTGTGGCGGGCATGGGCATGTCCTTCACCCCCAGCGCGTTGCAGATGGCATTGATGACGGCCGGCGGCGAGCCGATGGCACCGGCTTCGCCACAGCCCTTCACACCCAGCGGGTTGTGAGTGCAGGGTGTGCCCTTGGCGGTTTCCACGGTGAAGCTGGGCAGGTCGTCGGCGCGCGGCATGGTGTAGTCCATGAAGCTGCCCGACAGCAGCTGGCCGGTCTCGGTGTCGTACACACCGTGTTCCATAAGCGCCTGGCCAATGCCTTGCGCCAGGCCGCCATGCACCTGGCCTTCAACGATCATCGGGTTGACGACGTTGCCGAAGTCGTCGCAGGCCGTCATGCGGTCGATGCGCGTTTTGCCGGTGGCAGGGTCGATTTCGACTTCGCAGATGTAGGTGCCAGCGGGGTAGGTGAAGTTGCTGGGGTCGTAGAAGGCGTTTTCGTTCAGGCCCGGCTCCAGCTTGTCGTGCGGGAAGTTGTGCGGCACGTACGCCGTCAGCGACACGCTGGCGAAGGGCACCTTTTTGTCGGTGCCCGCCACCTTGAACTCACCACCTTCGTAGATGATGTCGGTGTCGGCGGCTTCCATCAGGTGGGCGGCGATCTTCTTGCCCTTGGCGATGATCTTGTCCACCGCTTTCACGATGGCGGTGCCGCCCACCGCCAGACTGCGGCTGCCGTAGGTGCCCATGCCGAACAGGATCTTGCCGGTGTCACCGTGCTCGATGCTGATGTCGTCCAGCGGAATGCCCAGCTTGTCGGCCACGACCTGCGCAAACGTGGTTTCGTGGCCCTGTCCGTGGCTGTGGCTGCCGGTGAAGATGGTGACCTTGCCGGTGGGATGCACCCGCACTTCGCCGGCTTCAAACAAACCGGCGCGGGCGCCCAGCGCGCCAGCCACGCTGGACGGCGCGATGCCGCAGGCTTCGATGTAGGCGCTGTAGCCCAGGCCGCGTTTCATGCCCTTGGCTTCAGAGGCCTTGCGGCGCGCGGCAAAACCGGCCACGTCGGCCAGTTCGATGGCGCGCTTCATGGTGGCGTCGTAGTCACCGATGTCGTAGGTCAGGCCCACGGGGCTGGCGTACGGGAATTCGGTGATGAAATTGCGGCGGCGGATCTCGGCCGGGTCGATGCCCATCTCATGCGCCGCGGTTTCAACGATGCGCTCCAGCAGGTAGGTGGCCTCGGGCCGGCCGGCACCGCGGTAGGCATCCACCGGCGCGGTGTTGGTGAAGACGGCGGTGATCTCGCACCAGATCTTGGGTGTCTTGTACTGCCCGGCCAACAGCGTGGCGTGCAGGATGGTGGGGATGCAGGTCGAGAAGGTCGACAGGTAGGCGCCCAGGTTGGCCGTGGTGTCGGCGCGCAAGGCCAAGAACTTGCCGTCTTTGTCCAGCGCCAGTTGGGCGGTGGTGACGTGGTCGCGGCCGTGGGCGTCGGACAAGAAGGCTTCGCTGCGGTCGCAGGTCCACTTGATGGGGCGCTTGATGAACTTGCTGGCAAAGACCAGCGCGGTTTCTTCGCCGTAGAGGTAGATCTTGCTGCCAAAGCCGCCGCCCACGTCGGGCGCCACCACGCGCAGCTTGTGCTCGGGGATGCCCAGCACAAAGGCGCACATCAACAGCCGCTCGACGTGCGGGTTCTGGTTGCTGACGTAGAGCGTGTAGTTGTCGGCGTTGCTGTCGTACTGCGCGTTGGCGCAGCGCGGCTCCATGGCGTTGGGCACCAGGCGGTTGTTGCGGAAGTGCAGCGTGGTGACGTGGGCGGCGCTCTTCAGCGCGGCGTCGGTGCCGTCCTTGTCGCCAATGCCCCAGAGGTAGCAGCGGTTGTCGCCAGCTTCCACATGCACAGGTTCGCCGCTGCTGGCTGCGTTGTAGGCCTTGGCGGTGTCGACCACCGGGGTCAGCTCTTCGTAGTCGACATCGATCAGCTGCGCGGCCGCCTTGGCCTGCTCCAGCGTTTCGGCCACCACCATGGCCACACGGTCGCCCACGTAGCGCACTTTGCCGTCGGCCAGCACCGGGTGCTTGGGCTCTTTCATCGGCGTGCCGTCCAGGTTGTTGATCAACCAGCCGCAAGGCAGGCCACCCACGGCCTTGAAGTGTTCGCCGGTGAAGATGCCCAGCACACCGGCGGCCTTGGCGGCGGCGGCGGTGTCGAGCTTCTTGATGCGGGCGTGGGCGTAGGGGCTGCGCAGGAAGTAGGCATGCGTTTGCCCGTGCAGCGAAATGTCGTCGGTGTACTGGCCCTTGCCGGTGAGGAAACGGCCGTCTTCACGGCGCTCAATGGACTGGCCGATGAAACCTTGGCGTGCGTTCATGTGTGTGCTCCCGTTCAGGCCTTCATGGCGGCAGCGCCATGTTGGACGGCTTTGACGATGTTGTGATAACCCGTGCAACGGCAGATGTTGCCCTCCAGGCCCTCACGCACTTGGGTTTCGCTGTGACAGCCGTGGTGTTGCACCAGGTCCACCGCGCTCATCACCATGCCGGTGGTGCAAAAACCGCACTGCAAGCCGTGGCAGGTCTTGAAAGCGGCTTGCATAGGGTGCAGCGTGCCGTCGGCGGCGGCCAGGCCTTCGATGGTGGTGACCTGGGCGCCTTGCGCTTGCACCGCCAGCATGTTGCAGCTTTTCACCGCGTGGCCGTTGAGGTGCACCGTGCAAGCGCCGCACTGGGCGGTGTCGCAACCGATGTGGGTGCCGGTCAGCCGCAGGTCTTCGCGGATGAATTCGGCCAGCAGGATCTGCGGTTCGCAGTCGCGCGTGACGGCGGTGCCGTTCACGTGCAGGGTCAGGCGGATGCTCATGGGTTTGTCTCCTTGCGTTTGACCGTTGCAGGTCTTGCCTAGCCTTAGTCATCGCTGTGAACCGGCGATGACTGGGCAGCCCGACCCTGTGAGCCGGCAAGGATAGGGGAGCACGGGCGCCGCCGCATACCCGCCCACCCCTAGTGGAAACCCCTTGGTCGAAAGGGCGGTGTGCTTGCGCTACCTTCGTCCCCATGGACAACGTCGATCTTCAGGTCATGCGCCAGGCTGTGGCGTGGCAGGGCCAGGGCCACCGCGTGGTGTTGGGCACCATCACCCGCACCTGGGGTTCGGCGCCGCGGCCGCCGGGTTCCAGCGTGGCCATTCGGGACGATGGCTTGGTGGCAGGCTCGGTGTCCGGCGGCTGCATTGAAGACGACCTGGTGGACAAGGCCAAGAGCGGCGCGCTGACGACCGGCGTGCCGCAGGTGGTTCGCTATGGCATTGACGCTGACGCCGCCCACCGCTTTGGCCTGCCATGCGGTGGCTTGATCGAACTGGTGATGGAGCCGGTGCAGCCCATCACCCGATTGCCCGAGTTGCTGGACCGCCTGAGCCGCGGCGAGCGGGTTCGCCGCCAGCTGACCTTGAAGACCGGCGCCGTGCAGCTGCAAGACGCCGGCACGGCCGACGAGTTGGAACTGACCGACACCCTGCTGACCACCCACCACGGCCCCAGCTGGCGTTTGCTGCTGATTGGCGCTGGCCAAATGACTTGTTACCTGGCGCAGATGGCCCAGGCGCTGGGCTACCAGGTGCTGGTCTGTGACCCACGCGAGGAGTACGCCACCGGTTTCGACGTGCCGGGCGCCACGCTGCTGCGCACCATGCCCGACGACACGGTGACCGCGCTGCTGCCCGACGGCCACACCGCCATCATCGCGCTGACGCACGACCCCAAGCTGGACGACATGGCGCTGCTGGAAGCCCTGAAGTCGCCGGCCTTCTACGTGGGCGCCATCGGCTCGCGGCTGAACCAGAGCAAGCGCAAGCTGCGGCTGAAGGAACACTTTGACCTGAGCGACGAGCAGTTGGCGCGGCTGCACGGCCCGGTTGGGCTCAAGAACGGCGCACGCACGCCACCGGAGATTGCCGTCAGCATCCTGGCCGAGCTGACCGCCGTGCGTTACGGTTTTCGGGTGCCCGAACCGGTACCCGTGCAAGCGCAGGCGGTGGTGGAAGCCGGTTGCGCGGTGACGGGTTGATGCGTCGTCAAGACACCTTGAAAGGCACAACTGCTCCAATTTGGAACAGATGGGCGCCGCAAGTCTCTGGCGTGTCCCAGGCGATGTTGGCGCTGATCCGCTGGCCTAGAGAAGCGACACCATGAAAACGGCGCCGGTTCCCGCTGCACTGCCCACCGCGTTGCGGCGGCGCAGCGCAGACCGCCTGCGGCCGCTGGCGTCTGCGCTGGCGCTGCCCGAGCATCATCTGGGTGCCATCCGTCAGTCGCACGAGCGCTGCACGGCGCTGGGCCTGTCGCGCACCCTGCGGCCCGACCATGCGCCGCTGGGCCGTGCAGACTTAGGGCTGGTGCGTGAGCGTCACCAGCGATTGCACGCGCACGCAGCGCCGGTGATGGAGATGTTGTTCGGCCAGATCGAGGGCACCCAGAGCATGGTGGTGCTGTGCGACTCGGCCGGCACCATCATCCACTCCATCGGCGACGACGACTTCCTGTCGCGTGCGGCCAAGGTGGCTTTGCAGCCGGGCGTGAACTGGTCGGAGCCCACCAAAGGCACCAACGCCGTGGGCACAGCGTTGATTGAAGAGCTACCGACGCTGGTGCATGCTGACGAGCACTACCTGCATGCCAACCACTTCCTGACCTGTTCGGCCGCACCCATCTTTGACCCGCGCGGCAATGTGCTGGGCGTGCTGGACGTGTCGGGTGACCACCGCAGCTACCACGCCCACACCATGGCGCTGGTCACCTTGTCGGCGCGCATGATTGAAAACCAGTGGCTGCGCGACGACCACAGCCACGCGCTGCGCTTGCACTTTCACCGCCGGCCCGAGTTCATCGGCACCTTGATGGAAGGCATCTTGGCGGTGGCGCCAGACGGTCGGGTGCTGGGCGCCAACCGCGGGGCGCAGGAGCAGTTGGGGTTGAGCGGCGTGGCCGTGCGCATGCAGACGCTGCAGTCGCTGCTGGGTACCACGGTGGGTGCGCTGGTTGACCACTTTCGTTCGTCAACACCGCAGCCTTGGGTGGCGCACGGCCAACGCGGGCAGGCCTTTCATGTGATGGCTGAATTCAGCGGGCCGTCCTGGAGCAGTCGTCTGGGCGCGGGTGCCAGCTTGGTGACCTCAGCGCTTGCGCCCGCGCTGGCTGCGCCGCTGGTGCAGGGCCATCCTGCTCCACCACCAACGGGCCTGGCCGCGCTCTACAGCGGCGATCAACAAATGGCCGCCGTGCTGAACGAGCTGCAGCGGGTGCAGGACCACGCACTGCCAGTGGTCTTGCTGGGCGAGACGGGCACCGGCAAGGACGTGGTGGCCCGCGCGCTGCACCACGACAGCCCGCGTGCTTTGGCCTGCTTTGTGGCGGTGCCCTGCGCCGCGGTGACGTCAGACGAACTGACCGATGCGGTTCAGCGCGCACAAAACGGCACGCTCTGCCTGGACGGTGTGGGCGAGCTGCCGCCTGAGCTGCAAGCCCAACTTCTGCACCGCCTGGACGAACCAGCCTTTGGCCTCATTTGCGCCAGCAGCCAAGCGCTGCGCGCTGGCGCTGGGCCAGGCGCCTTGCGAGAAGACTTGTTTCACCGCTTGCAAGGCTTGACCGTGACCTTGCCACCACTGCGTCAACGCAGCGACCTGGCTGCACTGGCACAACGCATGTTGGACAGCCTGGGTCATTCCGGGTTGTTGAAGTTGGCCCCAGAGACCTTGGCGCAACTGGCCAGTGGTTCATGGCCAGGCAACTTGCGGCAGTTGCAGCGGGTGTTGCATACCGCCGCCTTGCTGGCCCAACCGGGCGCTGTGCTTGAACCCTGGCATCTTCCTGCCACCGTGGGCGCGGCTGCTGCGCTTGTGGCGGTGCCAAAGGACCCGCCGCTGTCGCCCGCGCTGGCGGCCATGAGGCCAAGCGAATCTCTGGAGCAGACCGAGCGCCGCGCCATGGAGCAAGCCTTGCAAGCTTGTGGTGGCAATATTTCGAAGGCAGCGCGCGTTTTGGGCGTTAGCCGCAACACCTTGTACCGGCGTTTGCGTGGTGCGCAAACCTCAAGCACCCAGCTGACTTGAAAGTACCGGGTCGATGCGGCCCGCTGAGGCTGCAAGAGACGCGGGTGTTGCACCCACACCAGCGCCGCCTTTCACTTCCCGCTAAGCTTGCGGCGCATCAGAGCGCTGCTGTTCATCAAGAGCCGCCTTGCCGTGTTTTGAACCCCCATGTAGGAGTATCTGGTGATGGCAGATCTGTTTGTGCCAGCGGCTGCAGCGCCGCGGCTGCGAAGACGTGTTTTGGGCATGGCCGCCGCGGTGTGCGCGCTGGCGCTGGGTGTCTTGCCCCAGCTGGCGCAGGCCCTGGAAGTCAAACCTTACACGGCTGAAGCCTTTGACGAGGCGGTCAAAGCCAATCGGCCCGTTGCCGTGCACTTTCGAACGTCGTGGTGCACCGTTTGCAAAGCTCAGCAGGTGTTGCTGAACCAGATGCAGACCAAGGCCGAACCAGGCTTTGAACTGACCGTTCTTGCAGTTGACTTCGACAAAGACCAGGCCGCGCGCCAGCGGCACAAGACCAAAGAGCGTTCGACGCTGATTGCCTACGTCGGGGCCGTCGAAAAGGCACGGCTTGAAGGCAGCGCAGATGAAAAGCGCTTGAAGCAGGTGCTCAAGGCGGCCTTGGTCAAATAGGCGCGCCTCATCAGAGGCACTGTGCCGGTCACCGCGGGCAGCGCGGGCGCTCGGGGCCGGCCAACCAGGCGCGATCGGCCTAGATCAGCCCTTCAAACAACCAGACCTCGACGTCTTCGCCAGCGGCCACCGAGCCCTGCTCGTGGCCCAGCACCAGCAGCGCATTGGCTTCGCTCATGCTGCGCAAAATGCCTGCGCCTTGTGCGCCCGTGGTGCGCACTTCCCAGCCACCCGCGGCGCTGCGGCTGACCACGGCGCGCTGGAACTCGGTGCGGCCAGGCCGTTTGCGTATGGCCACTGCACTCTTGGCCATCAAGCGAGGCGCAGAGGCTTGTTGTGCGCCGGCCAGTGTCAACAGCGCGTCGCGGGCAAAAGCGTAAAAGGTGACCAGCGCCGCCACTGGGTTGCCAGGCAGTGCAAACAAGTAGGCGACCTTGCCATCAGCGCCGCGTAGGGGCCCAAAAGCAAACGGCCGTCCGGGGCGCATGGCCACCTTCCAGAACGCCACTTCACCGCGCGCGGCCAGCAGGTCGCGTGTGTGGTCGGCGTCGCCCATGCTGACGCCGCCGCTGGTGATCACGGCGTCGGCTTGGTCGATGGCGGTGTCGATGGTGGCACGCAGCTGCTCGGGGTCGTCGGGCACCAAGCCCAGGTCGATCACGTCCATGCCCAGCCGGGCCAAGGCCCCTAAGAGGCTGTAGCGGTTGCTGTCGTAAATCTGGCCCGGGCCCAAGGGCTGGCCGGGGCTGCGCAATTCGTCGCCGGTGGAAAACAGGGCAACGCGCAGGCGGCGCAGCACCTGCACTTGGGCCAGGCCCAACGAGGCCAGCAGGCCCAAGTCGGCCGGTTGCAGTACCCGCCCGGCGCGCAAAGCCACGCCGCCCAGGGCCAGGTCTTCACCACGCAGGCGGCGGTTGTCACCGCTGCGCAGCACGCCCGCGGCGATGGTGACTTGGCTGGCTTGCACTTGGCACAGCTCAATGGGCACCACGGTGTCTGTGCCCTCGGGCATGACGGCACCGGTCATGATGCGCACGCAGTTGCCCGGCGCCACCGTTGGCGCGCTGCTGGTGCCAGCAAAAATGGTGTGCGGGTCAGCGAGCAGGGTGGTTAGACCGCTGGCTTGCAGGTCGGCGCCGCGCAGCGCATAGCCGTCCATGGCCGAGTTGTCGTGCGCCGGCACGGCAATGGGTGACACCACGTTCTGCGCCAGAACCCGGGACAAGCCAGCCGTCAGCGGCACGCACTCTGTTTGCGTGATGGGCTGGAGCGACTGATGGATGGCTGCCCGTGCCGCGGCCACAGGCAATTCGTCGCCGCTGGCCAGGGGGGAAGGTCCGAGCGTGCTCATGTCAGGGGTGGTGCGTCTTGGCTAAGGGTGAAGGTAGGGCTGGGCTCAGGCCCGAAAGGTGTGCCCAAGCTGGGCTTGCAAACGGGGCTTTCACAAGGTGACTGTGAGGTGCAGGATTGCATGCCGCTTCTGCAGGCGCGCGAGTCAGGGATTCTGAAGGCCTGAGGGCGCCGGTTGATACTGGGGGTCTTACTGGAGTCCCGCCATGCCCCGCCCCATTCTTGAAGAGTCCCACATCCACCCGGCCGTGCGCGAGTTTGTCGCCGGCCACCACCTGAATACGGTTCGCGAAGTTCAAGCCGCCATCGCGCAGCACGCCGTGGTCGTGGTGGGCATGCGCGGCAACCCGTTTCCGCGCAATGCGCGCAAGGCCTTGACGCAAGCCGGTGTGGCGCACCACTATCTGGAATACGGCAGCTACTTCAGCGAGTGGCGCAAACGCAATGCCTTGAAGATGTGGACCGGCTGGCCGACCTTGCCGATGATCTTTGTCAAAGGCAACCTGGTGGGCGGCGCTGACGACCTGAAGCGCTTGATGGATGGCGGTGAGCTGCAGCGCTTGCTGGCTTGAGTCTGCTTGGCGGCGGACTTCAGCCGCTTGACGACGGCAATCAGGCAGGCGGCCAGGGTCATCCGATGGCGCATGGCTGCCATTCATCCCGTTGGACCAACCATTCGCCCGGCCACGCTGCGATGACTTGCGCAGGGCGCACAGAATGGCGGCCATGAAATCCATCTTTCTCGGCAGCTGGTTGGCCGCCGCGTTGCTGTTTGTTGCGGCCCCTGGCCAGGCCGCCGAGAGTCGGCCAGGTCTCAAACCGTGTCGGCTGCAAGGGCTGGAGCACGACGCTTGGTGCGGCGTGTTGAAGCGGCCCTTGGACCCCGCCCAACCGCAGGGCGTGCAAATCGACCTGCACTACGCGGTGTTGCCTGCGCTGGCACGCAACCGCAAGCCTGACCCGGTGCTTTTTTTCGCTGGCGGACCGGGGCAGAGCGCCATGGACCTGGGCGGCTCGGTTGCGCGCATCCTGAGCCGTTTGTCCTACCGCCGTGATGTGGTGTTGGTGGACCAGCGTGGCACCGGCCGCAGTGCGCCCTTGTTGTGCCCTGAGCAGCCTGCTGCCGCGCCCATGGCCGACAGTGTCGACCCCAGCCGGCAACTGGCTCGTGTGCAGGCCTGTCTGGCTCAGCTCAAGACCTTGCCTCATGGGGACTTGCGCCACTACACCACCAGCGTGGCGATGATGGACGCCGAGGCTGTACGCCAGGCGCTGGGGCTGACGCAGGTCAATGTGGTCGGCGGCTCCTACGGAACGCGGGCCGCGCTGGAGTACATGCGCCAGTTTCCGTCGGCGGTTCGTCGTGCCGTCATCGACGGCGTGGCGCCGCCCGACATGGTGTTGCCACAGGCCATGTCCACCGACAACCAGGTGGCGCTGGAGGCGGTGCTGGCCGCCTGCAAAACCCAAGCCGTATGCGCGCAGCGCTGGCCCGCGCTGGCCGCCGACTGGCGTGCGCTGCTGGCTTCGCTGCCTGTGCAAGCGACGGTGGCGCACCCGCTCACTGGCACGCCTGAGAAGCTGACCGTCACGCGTGAATGGGTGCTGGCCATGGTGCGCGGCCCGCTGTACGCACCGGTGCTGTCGTCGGCCCTGCCCTTGGCCATCAGTGAAGCCGCACGAGGCCGCTTTGAGGCCTTGGTTGGCTTGTCAACATCGCTGGGCGGCCGCGGCACCGGCCGCTTGAGCGAGGGCATGCACTACTCGGTGGTGTGTGCCGAAGACTTGCCTCGCCAGACCTTGTCCACCGACATGCCGGGTGCCGACTTTGGGCTGAGTACCGCCGACAACTACCAAAAGGTCTGCGCCCAGTGGCCGCGCGGCGCGGTGCCAGCTGCGTTCTACCAAGTTGCAGCAGCGCCTTCTGCCACCTTGGTTTTGTCGGGCGGCGCCGACCCGGTCACCCCACCCCGCCATGGTCAGCGCGTGACCCAAGCCTTGGGTGCCAAGGCCAGACACGTGGTGGTGCCGCAAGCCGGGCACGGCGTGATGGGCCTGGCCTGCATGCGCGATGTGCTTTTCCGTTTCATCGACGCCGACACCGACGACGCCGCGCTGAAGGTGGACGCCAACTGCGCCCAAGCCATGCCACGCCCCGGCGCCTTTTTGCCACCGGGCCGGGAGCTCACGCGATGATTGAAGTACAGGCTTTGTTCAAGTCCTTCACCACCGGGCGTGGCCAAGCCAAGCGGGTGGTGAGCGCGGTGGCGGGCGTGCATTTCACGGCGGCCAACGGGTCCATCACCGGCTTGCTGGGCGCCAACGGTGCGGGCAAGACCACCACGCTGCGCATGGCGGCGGCGCTGATCGAGCCCGATGCGGGCGCGGTGAAGGTGGACGGCATTGACGTGGCGCGCCAGCCCCGCGAAGCCCTGGCCCGCATGGGCATGCTCAGCGACGCGCGCGGCCTGTACCCGCGGCTCACGGCGCGCGAAAACATCGTTTACTTTGGTCGCTTGCATGGATTGAGCGCGCAAGCCGCGTCCACCCGTGCCGACAGCCTGGCGCTGGTGTTGGACATGAAGCCCCTGCTGGATCGCCGCACCGAGGGCTTCAGCCAAGGCGAGCGCATGAAAACCGCCCTGGCGCGCGCCCTGGTGCACGACCCCGCCAACATCGTGCTGGACGAGCCCACCAACGGGCTGGACGTGCTGGCCACCCGCGCCTTGCGCGAAGCCCTGCGCCGGCTGCGCGACGACGAGGGCAAGTGCATCATTTTTTCGACCCACATCATGCAAGAGGTAGAACGCTTGTGCGACCAGGTGGTGGTGGTGGCGCAGGGGCAAACCGTGGCCACGGGCAGCGTGCAGGCGCTGATGGCGCAGGCCGGCAGCACCGACTTTGAAGACACCTTTGTTCGGCTGGCCTTCCCACCGGCGGGACAAAACGACTCCTCCAATGCGGCTATGGCCAACGCTGCGGTGGATGCTGCTGGAGCACCTGCATGATCGCCGCCGCCTGGACCGTCTACCTCAAGGAGCTGGTCGATGCCCTGCGCGACCGGCGCACCTTGGCGATGGTGCTGATCAGCTCGGTGGCCATGGGCCCCTTGGTTTTGATGCTGGTCAGCAACCTGGTAGCCGGCATCGAAAAACGCGCCGAGGCCCGCGAGGTGGTGGTGCAAGGCATGGAGCACGCGCCCACCTTGCACAACTACCTGCTGCGCCAAACCTACACCGTGCGCCCTGCCCCGGCGCAGTTTGAGCAGGCCCTGCGCGACAGCAAGTTGGGCGAGCCGGTGCTGGTGGTGCCGACCACCTTTGAAGCTGAGCTGGCACGCGGCGATGCGCCCATCCTGGAAGTGGTGAGCAGCGCTGCCAACCAGCGCGCGCAGACCGGCACCGGGCCTTTGCTGCGGCTGCTGCGCGGCTTCAACCAGGAGCAAGCCACCTTGCGGCTAGCGGTGCGCGGTGTGGCGCCAGCCGCGCTGGAAACCGTGCGTGTGCAAGAGCGCGACCTGGCCGACCCGGCCACCCGCGCCGCGCAGCTGGCCACCATGGTGCCGTTTTTCGTGTTGATGGCCGTGCTCTATGGCGCGCTGAACGCGGCGCTGGACACCACGGCCGGCGAACGCGAGCGCGGCTCGCTGGAGCCCTTGCTGATGAACCCGGCCACACGCCTGTCCTTGGTGCTGGGCAAGTGGGCAGCGGTGTGCAGCGTGGGCATGCTCATCGCGGTGCTGTCGTGTCTGAGCTTTTTGCCCGGGCAATGGTTGCTGCGCAGCGAAGCGCTGTCGGCCATGTTTCGCTTTGGCGTGGGTGAAGCGGTGATGTTTGTCGGCCTGCTGCTGCCCCTGGCGGCGGCGCTGTCGGCCGTGCTGATGGCCATTGCCATCCGCTGCAAGAGCTTCAAGGAAGCGCAGGCCAATGCCACCGTGGTGCTGTTGGCGGTGTCCATGCTGCCTTTGGTGACGGTGTTCAACCAGGAGGGCGCCGCACCCTGGCACCTGTGGGTGCCTGCGCTGTCGCAGACCACCTTGATGGCCCGGGTGCTCAAGGGCGAGTTGCTGCCACCGGCGGATGTGGTTGTTGCCAGCGCAGTCTGCGTGCTGCTGGCCGCTGCAGGGGTGTGGTTTGTGGCCCGCACTTTGCGCAGCGCAGCGCTGAAATAGTCTGGTTCTGGCGCCCGAAGGGTCGATCGACCCCCCGCTTGAACTGCACAGGTGTGCAGGTGCATCTTGCTCGAATACTTGATTCAATCCGTGCAAAGGGTCACGGTTGGCCCTCGCACAGGAGCAATGACCATGATCAAGTTCTTCCTCGAGATGCTCGGTATGGGTCCTCGTGAGGGCTGGTGCTAAGCATCTGCCGCTGGTAACGCGACAGATTTGTCGCCGGCCGTGGCGCGGATTTCCGCGCCCAGGGTGGGCCTCTTTTTTTTGACCTGAGTGGTTTGGTGATACCTGCTCAGGTACTTCGGCGCCGGGATGCCTGACCCTCTGTGTACCCCGACGTTTGGTGCTGCCCTCTCACAGGGGCGGCACCTTCTTTTTCTAACTTCTTCCGTCAGATGAGGCCGAGTGATTGAGCCTTGGCCGCGGCTTGGTGTTTGCTCGCCACGCCCAGCTTGCCCATGGCCGATCGCAAGTGGAAATTGACCGTGCTGAGGCTGATGTTGAGCAGCTGGCCGATCACCTGGTTGGATTTTCCGACCAAGGTCCACTTCAGGATTTCTTGTTCTCGGCTGGACAAGGCCGCAGCCGCAGCTTTGCCAGAGGTTGCCTGCGGCATCAACAGCCGCAGAGCGGTTTCTTGCGCGTAGACGGCCAGCAATTGCAGGTCGGCAACCAATCTGAAGAGTCGGTCAGGATCTGCGGGTAAAGGTGCTGGTCGGTCCACGCCCATGATGAAGTGCCGCCCGCCACTCAGGTGAAGGGGCATCATGATTCCGTTGCGATACCCGTGCGGGGCTTGCTCTTCCCACAGGTCGCCGGCGATGTGGCTGACGTACATCGACTGGTCGTAGATGAACGGCGTGGAAGCGGTCTTGCTCCTTTGAACGACCGGGTCCCGTGCCGCTGCCACGGGGTCGTAGGTCAAGTCTTCAAAAGCCGCCGGCGTGTTCCGAACAGACACGATGACCGGCTTTGCTGCTGGCTGTTCAACCACCAGCGTGGCGTTGAACAAAGGGAAATCCAGTTTTTCAGCGAAGTCTTGCAGGCGTCGCTTGAACGTAGGCACGTCGCGAGAACTCGCGACGTCCAGGTAGTTCTGATAGCCGACAGATGTCACAGCACTGTTCAGGTTGCTAGGTTGTCAAAGTCATGCGGAGCATTCACTCTGTAGCTTCTTCCAGGGAACAACGGAGACCGATGATGGCGATGCGCAGTTGGGTATTGAAGTCGTGGCCAGAGGTGCACTGGCAACTACCCGCCGGCAGTAAACGCTGGCCTGTATTTCAACACATGGGCACCGACATTCGACCCGATCGAGACACGGACAACCAATTCGTCGGCGACACCGTTTGGGCCGTGCGATTGGATGCCAGTCGCGTACTCGGTGTGGCTTGGGAATGGGTGGCTCTGCAGGGCCGTTTGCCGGCGGTACGTGACCCCAACGGTTTTGTGACCAACGGCACCTTGTTTGACGAAGACGGCCGCGCCCTCGATGAGTTGACCAGCATTGTGCGACTCAACCGTGTCGCCCATGCTGTACCTTGGCAGGGCATCGTTGCCCGTGTGATGCGGGGCGAGGCAGCGCAGCAGGCTTCACCGGAAGCCGCGGCGCTGATGAGCTCGAGCGCCTTGGCCCTGATCCCTGCTGAGGATGCCGACCTGCTGCGCGCCGCTGCACCACGATTGCCCGCTCAGCGAAACCGTACGGTCACGGGGCTGCCGTTGGCCGCCTAGCTGACAGTGACTCACGGTGCATCGGCGCCGGTGTTGATGTGGTTTGGGCTGGCCGGAACCAGGTGATGTGGATCAGGCTGGCGGCGGTGAAGTTCGCTGCTCCAGCTGTTGCAGCCATTGCATGGCCTGGGCGGCGCTGGCCCCGCACATTTCAACCTGGGGCCGCAGCGACCGACAAACCGCCGGCCGCTCTGGGCGGCCGAACAGGCGGCAGCGCATGTTGGCGTCCAGTTGAATGCAGGGTACGCCAGCTGGCTTGCCGTGGGGCATGCCCGGTATGGCCGAGGTGATGGACGGCGCGGTGCAACAGGCGCCGCAGTTTGGGCGACAGTCCATGGGGTGGATGCTAGTCGCCGATGACGAGCGGGTGCCCGGCATGCTGGCGCAGTAAGGCTGGGCCCCAGAAGGTAGCGTGCCGCCTGAGCGCAGTGGGTGGCGGCGGCGTGCCTGTGCAAGAGGGTGCTCGCTCAGCGGGGCGGCTCCGTAGAATCGCACCCTCCATGCTGCACCCCCAAGTTTTTGACGTCATTGTTGTCGGCGGTGGCCACGCCGGCACCGAAGCCGCGCTGGCCAGCGCGCGCATGGGCTGCGCCACGCTTTTGCTCAGCCACAACATCGAGACGTTGGGGCAGATGAGTTGCAACCCCAGCATCGGCGGCATTGGCAAAGGTCACCTGGTCAAGGAGATTGACGCCCTGGGTGGCGCGATGGCGCAGGCCACCGATGAGGGCGGCATCCAGTTCCGTATCCTCAACAGCAGCAAGGGGCCCGCCGTTCGCGCAACCCGCGCGCAGGCCGATCGAGTCCTCTACAAAGCCGCCATTCGGCAGCGGCTGGAGAACCAGCCAAACCTTTGGCTTTTTCAGCAGGCCGTTGACGACTTGATGCTGGAAGGTGACCGCGTGGTGGGCGCTATCACGCAAGTGGGCGTACGCTTTCGATCGCGTGCAGTGGTTTTGACGGCGGGCACTTTCCTGGATGGACGAATCCATGTGGGGCTGCAAAACTACAGCGCCGGGCGGGCGGGTGACCCGCCGGCGGTGAGCTTGTCGGCGCGGCTCAAGGAACTGAAGTTGGCCCAGGGCCGCTTGAAAACGGGCACGCCTCCGCGTTTGGATGGGCGGTCTATCGACTTTGCTCGCCTGGAAGAACAGCCTGGGGATTTGGATCCGGTCCCAGTGTTCAGCTTCTTGGGGCGGGCCTCCCAACATCCGCGCCAGGTGCCGTGTTGGATCACCCACACCAATGAACGCACGCACGAGATCATCAAGAGCGGTTTTGACCGCAGCCCGATGTTCACTGGCGTCATCGAAGGCGTGGGCCCGCGCTATTGCCCGAGCATTGAAGACAAGGTCAACCGCTTTGCCGACAAGGACTCGCACCAGATTTTCTTGGAGCCCGAAGGGCTGACCACGCACGAGTTCTATCCGAACGGTATTTCCACGTCGCTGCCCTTTGATGTTCAGCTGGCGGCTGTGCAGTCGATGCGGGGCCTGGAACACGCACACATCCTGCGGCCGGGTTACGCCATCGAGTACGACTACTTTGACCCCCGCGAGCTGCGGTCCAGTTTCGAGACACGGGCCATCCAAGGTTTGTTCTTTGCGGGGCAGATCAACGGCACCACCGGCTATGAAGAGGCCGCTGCTCAAGGGCTTTATGCTGGCGCCAATGCGGCGCTGCAGGTGCAAGGCAAAGAGCCTTGGTTGCCGCGCCGCGACCAAGCCTATCTGGGTGTGTTGGTCGACGACCTCGTCACCAAGGGGGTGAGCGAGCCCTACCGCATGTTCACCAGCCGCGCCGAATACCGGCTGCAGCTGCGAGAGGACAACGCCGACCTGCGCTTGACCGAAGTTGGCCGTGAGCTGGGCTTGGTGAACGACCATCGCTGGGCCGCCTTTTCGAACAAGCGGGAACGGCTGGAGCGCGAGTTGCAGCGGCTGCGTTCCACCTGGGTCCGCCCAGCCACCTTGGCCGCGCTCGATGCGGAACGTCTGCTGGGCAAGGCCTTGGAGCACGAGTACGCGCTGGCCGACTTGCTGCGCCGCCCGGGCGTGGGTTTTGATGCGGTGTGTGAGGCTGCGCGGGTGGCAGGACACCCCGACGCTGTTTCACGTGAAACACTGCAGGCCGAGTTGGGTGTCGAAGAAGCCAATGCGGTGATCGAGCAGGCCGAGATCGGCATCAAGTACGCCGGCTACATCGACAAACAAAACGCAGAAGTCGAGCGCACCACGTCTTTGGACAAGCTGCTGCTGCCTGAAACGCTGGACTACACCCAGGTCAGTGCGCTGTCGTTCGAAGTTCGGCAGACCTTGCAGCGCCACCGCCCCGCCACCCTGGGCCAGGCGTCGCGCATGTCGGGTGTGACGCCAGCCGCGATTTCCCTGCTGCTGGTGCACTTGAAGAAGTTGCGGGTTCGCGGCGTCGCGCGCAACCTGCCCGCAGACGAGGCAGCCTGAGTGGCTGGTGAGCTGACGCCCATCTTCGCCGCCTTGGGCCTGGAGGCTGCACCTCAGCAAGAGCATCAACTGCTCCAGTACCTGGACTTGCTCCAGCGCTGGAACGCCACCTACAACCTCACAGCTGTGCGAGACCGTCAGGCCATGCTGTCCCAGCACCTGGCCGATTGCCTGGCGGTGGTGGCGCCATTGAGCCGGGCGTTGCCCAAAGGTCGAGTGTTGGATGTGGGCAGTGGCGGTGGTTTACCGGGTGTGGTCTTGGCCATCATGCGGCCTGGGTTGGATGTGACCTGTGTGGACACCGTGGGCAAGAAAGCTGCTTTCATCCGCCAAGTGGCTGGTGCGCTGGGGCTGAACAACCTGCACGCCGCGCATGCCCGGGTCGAAACGCTGGCGCTCTCAAAGTTTGACTTGATCACCTCCCGCGCCTTTGCCTCGCTCCTGGACTTCACCAAACTCACCAAGCCGCTGCTGGCCGAAAGTGGCGTCTGGATGGCCATGAAGGGCAAGAGCCCTGATGAAGAGGTGGCCCAGTTACCGTCTGCGGTTTCGGTGTTTCACGTGGAACACCTGAACGTGCCCACCTTGGATGCAGAGCGGTGCCTTGTTTGGATGAGGCCCGTGGTCTCGAAAGAAACAAACCCTTCATGACAGCGCAACTCTGGATAGCTGCCCCGCTTCTGGCCGCTTCAACGGCCTGGGCGCAAAGCCCCGCTGTGACACCGGCTTTGGCTTTGCAGCCAGGACCATCCTTACAAGCACTTTCCAGCCTGGACGTACCGGCTTACATGGGCACCTGGTACCAAGTGGCGTGGTTTCCCAACCGATTTCAGCGTCAGTGTGTCTCTGACACCGCGGCCACCTACCGGCAGCTGGAAGGCGGCAAAGTCGAGGTGATCAACCGCTGCCGCCGTGCTGACGGTAGCTTGGACGACGTGACCGGCCTTGCCCGACCGGCCGGGGCCGTACTGGTTGGCAACCAGCTGCAGCCGGCGCAGTTGGAGGTGAGTTTTCTCCCCAAGGCCCTGAGTTGGCTGCCGATCTGGGGCTCCTACTGGGTGATTCAACTGGCTGAAGACGGGCGCTATGCCGTGGTCAGTGAAGCACAGCGCAACTACCTGTGGGTGTTGTCCCGCACGCCCAAGCTGCTGGTGGCAGACGAAACTGAGATACGCTCCCGCCTCGTTCAGCAGGGCTTTGACTTGGCCCGTTGGCAGACCCATCCACACACCGTTTCGGCAGCAGCCCCACGCTGATCCGGCGCGGTCACCAGCGAAATTTTCACCACCATGCTCGGCATTGCCGATTTCGGCGCCTTTTGTGCTTCGATCCTGCTGTTTCTGGCGCTGCCGGGGCCGGGCACGTTTGCGCTCATCACCTCCACCGCCAAGGGCGGTTTCAAGGGTGGCGCTGCGGCTACGTTGGGCCTGATTGTTGGTGACCAGGTTCTGCTGTGGCTTGCGGTGGCTGGGGTTGCGGCGCTGTTGGCAGCCCACCCGGCGGCGTTCCAGGCGGTGCAATACGCTGGTGCGGCCTACCTCGGCTGGATAGGCCTGAAGCTGATTTTTGCCAAGCCAGGGGCGGCATCGCCCATTCACATCGAACCGCGCCACTATGCGCGCCAAGCTTTCTTCATCACCCTGCTCAACCCCAAGGCCATCGTCTTTTACATGGCGTTTTTCCCGCTCTTCATCGACCCCGCCCAGCACCGCGGCGCAGTGACGTTTGCAGCCATGGCGGTCACGATCGCCGTCATCACCGCGGTGTATTGCCTGGTGTTGTGCGGCTTTGCAGAGTCGATCAGTGCCAAGGTTCGCGCCAACCGAACACTGGCGCGCGGGCTGGAAAAGTTGGCCGGTGTTTTCCTCATTGGCTTTGGCATCCGCCTCTCGGTTCAGTAGTCACCATGCGCATTTTCTGCATTGCCAATCAAAAAGGTGGCGTGGGCAAGACCACCACCACCATCAACCTGGCCGCTGGCTTGGCGCAGGTCGGCCGCCGGGTGTTGCTGGTGGACCTGGACCCGCAAGGCAATGCCACCATGGGTTCGGGCATCGACAAGCGCAAGCTCGACCCCAGCGTGTACGACGTGCTGCTCGAGACCACCGCCATCCGCGATGCCCGCCTGCCCAGCCCGCACGGCGGCTACGACGTGCTGGGCGCCAACCGCGACCTGGCCGGTGCGGAAGTGGAACTGGTGCAGCTGGAGCGCCGCGAAAAGCGCCTGAAGCAGGCCTTGCTGGCGGTCAAGGACGACTACGACTTTGTGCTCATCGACTGCCCGCCTTCACTGAGCATGCTCACCCTCAACGGGCTGTGCTCGGCCCACGGCGTCATCGTGCCCATGCAGTGCGAGTACTTCGCGCTGGAAGGCCTGTCAGACCTGGTCAACACCATCAAGCAGGTGCACGCCAACCTCAACGCCGAGCTGGAAATCATCGGCCTCTTACGGGTGATGTTTGACCCGCGCATCACGCTGCAGCAGCAGGTCAGCGACCAGCTCAAGGCGCACTTTGGCGACAAGGTGTTCAACACCGTGATTCCACGCAACGTGCGCTTGGCCGAGGCGCCCAGCTATGGCCAGCCTGGCGTGACGTTTGACCCGTCGTCCAAGGGCGCACAGGCGTTTGTCGAGTTTGCCAAAGAGATGTCGGCCCGATTGGGCTGAAGGTCGAGCCACCCTGCCCCCAGGCCCAAGCCCAAGCTGCCGCCGCTAACGAACCCATGACCCGTTTTGACCAGACCCTGATGTCCCGGGTGGAAGATGCTGGTCTGAACGCCAGCGCGTCCCCACAACAACGCTGGCTGGACGGCTGGCTGGTGCGCTACCTGCCCGGCAAAGCCCGGCGCGCCCGTTGCATCAACGCTCTGGCTGTTGGGCGTTTGCCCATGGCGGAAAAGCTGGCGCTGGCGGCACCGGTGTACGCGGCCGCCAACCTGCCCATGATCTTTCGAGTGACGGCGTTCACACAGCCAGCAGCACTGGACGCTGAGTTGGAAGCCCTGGGGTACGCCGTGGTCGACCCCACCCTCGTGATGATCTTGCCCCATGCGCCCGTGGCCACAGACGCCATGCGCTTGCCCCCGGGTGTTCACTGGGCGGCTTTGGATGGCCTGCCTTTCGCCCAAGCGGTGGGCGCCATGCGCAGCTCGCCGCCGGACCACATCACCAGCCACGCTGCGCGCTTGCTGCATTCACCCGTGCCCTACCAGGGCTACGCTTTGCGCCGCGACAGCGACGGCATGGTGCTGGCCTGTGGGCAATTGGCCCAAGAGGGCGCAATGGTTGGCTTCTACGACGTGTTCACCCACGAAGAGGTGCGCGGCCAAGGTCTAGCCAGCCTGTTATGTGAGCACATGCTTGCGATTTCTTCCAAGCAAGGCGCCAAGTTGGCATATCTGCAAGTGGATGCCCAGAACCAGCCGGCGCTAAAGGTTTACCGCCGTTTGGGCTTTGCGGCGGCCTACCAGTACCACTACCGCGAACGGCCGCAGCCTCTCTAGCCACGCCTACTGCGAAGCGCGCGGGCGCTCGACAGCGGCCCGCCCTGCAACTGACCAGACCGCTGAAAAAGCTCAGAGGCCCAGACCTTCATCAACACCCAGGTGCACGTTCATGGCTTGCACCGCTGCACCGCTGGCACCCTTGCCCAGGTTGTCCAGCCGCGCCGCCAGGACAACTTGCGTCTCGTTGGCAAACACCAGAATGTCGACCCGGTTGGTGTCGTTGCAGGCTTGCACATCGAAGAAGCCGCTTTCCAACGTGTCCGGGTCGCGCAGTGGCAAGACGCGGATGAAGCGCTCGCTCGCGTAGCGGGCCGTCAACGCAGCGTGCACGGCTTCGGGCGTGGTCCCCAAGGCCTTCACGTGCAAGGGCACCGTCACCGCCAAGCCTTTGTAGAAGTTGCCCACCACTGGCATGAAGATGGGCGCGGTGGTCAAACCGGTGTGCGCCATCATCTCGGGCAGGTGCTTGTGCGTCAGGCTCAGTGCATACGGTCTCGGTGAAGTGAGCGCAGGCTTAGCGTCTGAGGCTTGCGCCGCTTGGTACTGCTCGATCATCTTTTTGCCGCCACCCGAGTAGCCGGTGATCGACGTGGCGCTGACCCCCAGGCTCGCCGGCACCAGCCCAGCGTCCACCAAGGGGCGCATCAGCAGGATGAAAGCACTGGCGTGGCAGCCCGGGTTGGCAATGCGCTTGGCCGCGCGGATGGCGGCGCGCTGGCCAGCCGCCAGCTCGGGCAAACCAAAAGCCCAGCCCGGAACTGTGCGGTGTGCGGTGCTGGCGTCTATCAGGCAGGTGCGGGGGTTGGTGACCATGGCCGCCGCTTCACGCGAAGCCGCGTCGGGCAGGCACAGAAATGCCACGTCCGATGTATTGAGCAGGCGGGCGCGTTCGGCGTTGTCTTTGCGGCGGTCGGCATCGATGCGCAGCACCTCCACGTCGGCGCGCTTGGCCAGGTACTCGTGGATGCGCAGGCCGGTGGTGCCTTCTTGGCCGTCCACAAAAACAGTGAAAGTCATCTCGGTGCTCGCCCACAATGCCGCTGCAATGCAGCAAGGATAAAGGCAATGGCCCCAGAGTTGCGCGTCTTGATCTTGCCGGGTTGGCAAAACTCGGGCCCCGAACACTGGCAAAGCCGCTGGGAAGCCCGCTACGGCTTTGGGCGGGTGCAGCAGGCCGACTGGAACGTGCCGCTGCGGGGCGACTGGATGATGCAGCTGGAACAGGCCCTGCTGGCCGACCCGCAGCCCACGGTTTTGGTGGCGCACAGCCTGGGCTGTCAGCTGGTGGCTTCGTGGGCCGCCCACTCCAAGAACACCGCCACTGTGCGGGGCGCCTTGCTGGTGGCGCCGCCCGACACCGCGCATCCGGACACCCCGCCGCAGTTGGCCAGCTGGCGCGTCATCAGCAGGCAAACACTGCCTTTCGCTTCGCACTTGCTTTACAGCACCAACGACCCCTTCTGCGCGCCCAGCCGCGCGCTGGCCATGGCTCAGGACTGGGGCTCACCGGCACAAAGCCTGGGCGACGCTGGCCACATCAACGCCGACTCGGGTCTGGGCGATTGGCCTGCGGGCATCGAACTGGTGCGTCAGCTGCACGCAGCTTGAAAACATGAACAGCCGCCTCGGTCGGTCCATTCTGGTTGGCATCCTCGCCATGGTGGTCTTGGGCTGGTCGCAAGTCCTGGGCTCGCGCGTGTTCTGGACGCTGTTTGTGGGCATAGGCCTGGCGGCACTGCTGGCCACCGCAACTTGGCTGGCCGTCAAGCGCAGTTCCGACCTGCGCGCCTGGGTCCGTGAACGGTTTTGGTCATCACAAGAAGGCAGTTACCACGCCTTTGGTGGCGTGGGTCTGCGAGTGGACGACGACGGCCGCCACGTCTGGATGGACGGCCAAGGCCTGCTGCGCGCACTGGGGCGGCGTGAAACCGACGACGTGCTGGCCGCCCGCCTGACCGGCATGTGGCGGCGCGACACCAAAGGCGTGTTGATGCTGCGGGTGGACGCGGTCATCGGCTATCTGGGCCAGATGCCAGAGCGCAACGATCCGCGTGTGCAAAAGCTGCGCCGCTATTTGGAGCGGGATGTGCTGCACCCGGCCGCCGAACGCCGCAGGCGTGCCTGACATGACCCCAAGAGTGCTGCACAAGCGTCGGTGACAATCTGCGCATGGTCACCAAAAAACCCAAAGGCCTGGGCATGGGTCTGGAAGCGCTGCTCGGCCCCCGTGTCAGTGACGCCCCGCCTGCCGAGCCCGGCACCCCCACCACGCTGCCACTGAGCGCGCTGCGAGCGGGCAAGTACCAGCCGCGCACGCGCATGGACGAAGGCTCGCTCTACGAGCTGGCCGAAAGCATCAAGACCCAAGGCGTGATGCAGCCCATCCTGGTGCGCCCCTTGGGCGCAAGCGCTCAGCAGGGCTTCGAGATCATTGCTGGCGAACGGCGCTTCCGCGCCGCCAAGCTCGCCGGGCTGGACAGCGTGCCCGTGCTTGTGAAGGTGGTAGCTGACGAAGCCGCCGCCGTGATGGCGCTGATTGAAAACATCCAGCGCGAAGACCTCAACCCGCTGGAAGAGGCCCAGGGCTTGCAGCGCCTGGTGACCGAATTCAAGCTCACCCACGAACAGGCCGCGCAGGCGGTCGGCCGCAGCCGCAGCGCGGCCAGCAACCTGTTGCGCTTGCTGAACCTGGCTGACCCGGTGCAACAGATGCTGCTAGCCGGCGACATCGACATGGGCCACGCCCGCGCCTTGCTGGCTTTGCCTGCGGCGCAGCAGGTGATGGCGGCGCAAGAGATCACGGCCAAGAAGTTGAGCGTGCGCGATGCGGAGCGGCTGGTGGTGCGAGCCAGTCAAGACACCGGCCGGGCTGCCAAACCCAAAGCCAAGGCCAAGTCCAGAGACCTGGCGCGGCTGGAAGAGCGCCTGGCCGACCTGCTGACCGCGGCGGTGGAGATCCGCGTCAAGCGGCGTACCAAGCGCGGTGAAGCCGGTGAGATCGCGATTGCCTTTGGCTCTTTGGATGAGCTCAACGGCTTGCTCGAAAAACTGGGCGCTGGCGAGACCTAGCGTTTGTCGGTGGACGAGGCGCTGCGCCTGTCCGTGGCTGTCTTCCAGCCGCCCGTTCAGGTGTTGGCTGCGCTGCCGGGCCCTGCTGACTGAAGCTGTTCCATGCAGCGCTCAAACCACCGCGCCGCTGCCTGGTGTTTCAGCCCCAGATCGTGCAGGTCGCGCACAAAGGCCAGGGACTCCACACGCTGCACCACGTCTGCGGGCAGGTCACGCCCCAGGTAGCGCAATCCGAATCCGCGGCGTTGCGGGCAGTGCATTAGCCGCAAGGCCTCGACCAAGGGGCGCAGCACCATGGCCTGGTAAAAAGCCAAAGCGTCTACCGATCTGCCGCGGCGTATCTCCTTGGGGACCAGGTGCTGAAACATGACAAATGCGGAGCGCAGGCTTTCGACTCGGGCGCGGGCCTGGGCCAAGTCGCTCTGGAAGTCCAGGTGCTGCTCGACGAGGATGCCTCGGCGGTCCAGCCAGGTCTTGCCGTGTCCATGCAGTTCCACCTCTCGAAAAAGCAGTGGGTCGGCGCGACGGATGAGCACCAGGTCCACCATCAGGCTCTCAGGGGTGTCGCGCAGCCGATAGAACTTCTGAGCAAAGCCAACGGTACTCGGCGTGTCGTAGCGCAGTGTGACGGGTGACAGCTGCTGCAGTGCGGCTTCGACCTGAGTGAACACGGCATCGATAGCGTCGTCAGCAACAACGGCCACCACGTCTACATCGGACCATTCATCTTCGGTGCCAAACGCGGCACTGCCGCCCTCCCAAGCGGCGTCGACCGTGTTCAAGCCCCGCAAGCTGACTTGCAAGGTGCTCACCAGTTGAGATCGACTCACTGGGGTCACGGGCCTGCTCCTTTCCGTTTTCAGCCGGCAGTAGAACGCCGTTGCTGCATGGCCAACCAGATCAGGGCCGCCGTCACCAAGGCAATTGGCAGCAGCGAGCCCAGGTTCAGCCAGGTCCAGCCCTGTGTGGTGATCAGCGCGCCTGACGAAAACGAGCTCAGCGCCATGGTCCAGAACACGCAGGTGTCCATCGCACCTTGGGCGCGGTTTTTCTCTTCGGGCCGATAGGTCTTGGTCAACAGCGTGCTGCCGCCGGTGTACAAAAAGTTCCAGCCCACGCCCAGCACAAACAGCGCGATCAAGAACTGCATCAGGTCCACGCCGCTCAGCGCCACCACCACGCAGATCAGGTTCAGCAAGGCACCCACCAGCATCACCGGCACCGCACCAAATTTCTTGATCAGGTTGCCGGTGAAGAAGCTGGGCACGAACATGCCCAGCACATGCCATTCCAGCACCAGGGCGGCGCTGTCAAACGGGTGTTTGCATTGCGCCATGGCAATCGGCGTGGCGGCCATCAACAGGTTCATCACGCCGTAGCCCAAGGCCGCGGCGATGATGGCCACCACAAAGGCCGGTTGGCGGGCGATCTCAGCCAAGGGCCGGCCGGTGCTGGCGCCAGCAACTGGCGCCACATGCTCGGGAAAGCGGATGAAGGACATCACCACCAAGCCCAGCACCGCCACGCCTACCAAAGCCAGGTAGGCGCCGGCGAAAGGCACCGACAGCCAGGCTCGCGTGGCGCTGGCCAGATTGGGCCCGATGAAGGCACCGGCCACACCGCCTGCTAACACCCAGGAGAGCGCGCGTTCCTTGAAGGCGGGCTGCACCAGCTCAGGCCCGGCAAAACGGTAGAGCGCTCCGTTGGCGCTGTAGAAGCCGGCAAACACGGTGGCGGCCACCAAGAGCCAGAAGCTGCCGATGCTGACTGCAAGGGCACAGAGCGCTGCAGACAGGCCCGCTACCACCAGGCCTATCTGAAAGGAGCGTTTGCGCCCGACACGGGCCTGCAGCCGCGCCACCGGCATGGCCGACAGGGCGGCGCCCACCACGTAGCCGGTGACCGGCAGCGTAGCCATCCAGCCCAAGGGCGCCAACGACAGACCCACCAGGCCATTGATCGCTATGAACGTGACGTTGTTGGTCAAGAACAGCGCTTGGCAGACGGACAGCAACAAAAGATGGGGGTTCATGGCTCAGAGTGTCCCACCAGACGGAACCAAGCCTGGGCAGTCATGCTCCATCTCGGTGCCCGGGCTTTGGGGTGCTGTGCACCGCGCAGGGTGTCAAACCGTTGAGTGCACAGCGCGCGTGTTGCGCTGCGACTCGGTGGCAAGGCACGGGGCTTGCGTTGGAAGGCTTGTTGGGCAGGGCGGGCCCGATTTGCGGGGTCGACAGAACAGCGCCGTTTTCGGACCATTCATCCGGCGCCGCAAACAGCCAGAAAGGTAGAAGCTGAGACCATATTGCCGTTGCTGATTTTTTGAAATTGGCAACCGCCGGAAAGCTCTGATGGAGCCTGGGCCTGTACAGCCGGGACTTCATCAGAACTTCCCAGGCATGGTCAGGTGCAGGATGGTCCTGCCCACCGTGTGCTGGCCTGTTGAGGGACACACACATGGACGTCATCAGCCACTTCGCCGCTCGTTTTGAGCGCACCCGCGAAGAAGAAATCTCGCTCGAGGACTACCTCGCCGAGTGCAAACGCAACCCCTTGGCTTACGCCTCGGCCGCCGAGCGCATGCTCAAGGCCATTGGCGATCCGGCGTCGGTCGACACCCGCAACGACCCGCGCCTGAGCCGCCTGTTCGCCAACAAGGTGATCAAGGTCTACCCGGCATTTGCCGAGTTCTACGGCATGGAAGACGCCATCGAACAGGTGGTCAGTTACTTCCGCCACGCGGCGCAGGGGTTGGAAGAGCGCAAGCAGATCCTTTACCTGTTGGGGCCGGTGGGCGGTGGCAAGAGCTCCATCGCCGAGCGCTTGAAACAGCTGATGCAAGAAGTGCCGTTCTACGCCATCAAAGGCAGCCCAGTGAACGAGTCACCGCTGGGCTTGTTTGACGCCGCTGAAGACGGCGCCATCCTGGAAACCGAATACGGCATCCCGCGTCGTTACCTCAACCGCATCCTCAGCCCCTGGGCTGTGAAGCGCCTGGAAGAGTTTGGCGGTGACATCCGCAAGTTCAAGGTCGTCAAGCGCCACCCCAGCATCCTGAAGCAGGTGGGCATCAGCAAGACCGAGCCGGGCGACGAAAACAACCAGGACATCAGCTCGCTGGTGGGCAAGGTTGACATCCGCAAGTTGGAGAGCTTTTCGCAAGACGACCCCGACGCTTACAGCTACAGCGGCGGCTTGTGCCTGGCCAACCAGGGCCTGCTGGAGTTTGTGGAGATGTTCAAGGCGCCGATCAAGGTGCTGCACCCTTTGCTCACGGCCACCCAAGAAGGCAACTTCAAAGGCACCGAAGGTTTTGGCGCCATTCCCTTTGACGGCGTGGTGCTGGCGCACAGCAACGAAAGCGAATGGAAGGCCTTTCGCAACAACAAGAACAACGAAGCCTTTCTGGACCGCATCTACATCGTCAAGGTGCCCTACTGCCTGCGCGTGAGCGAAGAGGTGCACATCTACGAAAAGCTGCTCAAGAACAGCTCACTCGCGTCGGCCACCTGCGCGCCAGGCACATTGAAGATGATGAGCCAGTTTGCCGCGCTGACCCGATTGAAAGAGCCCGAGAACAGCAGCCTGTATTCCAAGATGCTGGTCTACGACGGTGAAAACCTGAAAGACACCGACCCGCGCGCCAAGAGCTACCAGGAGTACCGCGACTACGCTGGCGTGGACGAAGGCATGAGCGGCATCAGCACCCGCTTTGCCTACAAGATCTTGAGCAAGGTCTTCAACTTCGACAGCGCTGAAGTGGCCGCCAACCCCGTGCACCTGATGTACGTGCTGGAGCAGCAAATCGAGCGCGAGCAGTTTTCCAAAGAGCTGGAAGACAAGTACGTTGGCTTTATCAAAGAACTGCTGGCGCCGCGTTACGCCGAGTTCATTGGCAAAGAGATCCAGACCGCCTACCTGGAAAGCTACAGCGAGTACGGCCAGAACATCTTCGATCGCTACGTGACCTATGCCGATTACTGGATACAAGACCACGAGTACCGCGACACCGACACCGGTGAAGTCTTTGACCGCGGCAGCTTGAACGCCGAGCTGGAGAAGATCGAAAAGCCCGCCGGCATCGCCAACCCGAAAGACTTCCGCAACGAGATCGTCAACTTTGTGCTGCGCGCGCGGGCCAACAACCAGGGCAACAACCCGGTCTGGACCAGCTACGAAAAGCTGCGCACGGTGATCGAGAAGAAGATGTTCAGCAACACCGAAGAGCTGTTGCCGGTGATCAGCTTCAACGCCAAGGCCAGTGCCGACGAAGCCAAGAAGCACGAGGACTTTGTGACCCGCATGGTGGCCAAGGGCTACACGCAAAAGCAGGTGCGCTTGCTTTGTGAGTGGTACCTGCGCGTTCGCAAGAGTTCATGACCGCGCATGCAGCAAATCATTGATCGCCGCTTGGCGGGCAAGAACAAATCGATAGGCAATCGAGAACGTTTCCTGCGCCGCTACAAAGACCAGATCAAGGAAGCCGTGCGGCGCTCGATCGACGGCCGTGGCATCCGCGACGTGGAGCGTGGCGAAGACATCCGCATCCCCAAGAAGGACCTGAACGAACCAGTCTTTGGCCACGGCCAGGGCGGCGTGCGCGAAACCGTGCACCCGGGCAACCAGGATTACTTGCGCGGCGACCGCATCGAGCGACCCAAAGGCGGCGGTGGCAGCGGCAGCGGCAAGGGCGAAGCCAGCGACAGCGGTGAAGGTGAAGACGACTTTGTCTTTGCGCTGAGCAAAGAAGAATTCATGCAGGTCTTCTTTGACGACCTGGCCTTGCCCAACCTGGTGCGCACGCAGCTGGCCGAGGTGCCCGAGTACAAGACCCACCGTGCCGGCTACAGCAGCGACGGCACACCCAACAACCTGCACGTGGTGCGCAGCATGCGCGGCGCCTTGGGCCGGCGCATTGCGCTGGGCATGGCACCACGCCGCGAATTGGAGGCCTTGGAAAAAGAGCTGGCCGATTGCCAGCGCCAGGCTCAGCCGCTGGATGCAGTGGCGCAGGCTTATGTCGAGCAATTGCAAGATCGCATCGGGCTCTTGCGCAGCCGCATCGAGCGGGTGCCCTACCTCGACCCCATCGACCTGCGCTACCGCAGCCGCGTCAAGGTGCCGGTGCCCACCAGCAAGGCGGTCATGTTTTGCTTGATGGACGTGTCGGGCTCGATGGACGAAGCGCGCAAAGAGCTGAGCAAACGCTTTTTCATCCTGCTCTACATGTTCCTGACGCGGCACTACGAAAAGATCGACCTCGTCTTCATCCGCCACCACACGCAAGCTGCCGAGGTCGATGAAGAAAACTTCTTCCACGCCCGCGAAACCGGCGGCACCGTGGTGAGCAGTGCGCTCGTGCTGATGGAAGAGATCATCAAGGCGCGCTACTCACCCACCGAGTGGAACATCTACGGCGCGCAGGCCAGCGACGGCGACAACTGGCACCACGACAGCGGCCGCTGCCGCGAGCTGCTCAGTGAAAAGCTGCTGCCCCTGGTGCGCTACTTCGCCTATGTGCAGGTGGCCGAAGAAGAGCAAAACCTGTGGGAGGAATACACCCAGTTGCAGGCCGCGCACAAACACTTTGCCATGCGCAAGGCCACCGAGCCCAGCCAGATCTACCCCGTCTTTCGCGACCTGTTCAAGAAAGAAGGAGCGAAGGCAGCATGAGCCCCCAAGCTCTCTGTCGTTTGCTGCCCCCCGCGGGGGCGCGCCTCCTCGGACGAGTCCTGTGGAGGCCCGCATGAAGACCAGGCCGCTTGCTCTGGACCAGCCGCTGCCGCTGCTGGAGCGCCCCAGCGAACACCTGCCAGGCCCCAGCGACTGGAGCTTTGAGCTGGTGGAGCGCTACCACCGCATCATCAAAGCCACCGCCGAGCGTTTTGGGCTGGACACCTACCCCAACCAGCTGGAGATCATCACCGCCGAGCAGATGATGGACGCCTACGCCAGTGTGGGCATGCCGGTGAACTACCGCCACTGGAGCTACGGCAAGGAGTTCATCGCCACCGAGAAGAACTACAAACGTGGCCACATGGGGCTGGCTTACGAGATCGTCATCAACAGCAACCCCTGCATCAGCTACCTGATGGAAGAAAACACCCTGGCCATGCAGGCTTTGGTGATCGCCCACGCGGCTTACGGCCACAACAGCTTCTTCAAAGGCAACTACCTGTTTCGCATGTGGACCGATGCGGCGTCCATCATCGACTACCTGGTCTATGCCAAGAACTACGTCACGGCCTGCGAAGAGAAGCACGGCCTGGATGCGGTCGAGGGCTTCCTGGACAGCTGCCACGCCCTGAGCAACCACGGTGTAGACCGCTACCGCCGCCCCAGCCGCAAGAGCCTGGCGCAGGAGCTGAGCGAACGCATCGACCGCGAAGAACACGCGCAGCGCCAGGTCAATGACCTGTGGCGGACCTTGCCGCGCCGCGCTGAAAAAGAAGGCGCCGCACCCGAGGCCAAGCGCTTCCCCGAAGAGCCGCAAGAGAACCTGCTCTATTTCATCGAAAAAAACGCACCGCTGCTCGAACCCTGGCAGCGCGAGATCGTGCGCATCGTGCGCAAGGTGGCGCAGTACTTCTACCCCCAGCGCCAAACCCAGGTGATGAACGAAGGCTGGGCCACGTTCTGGCACCACAAGCTGCTCAACACCATGTACGACGACGGATTTTTGACCGACGGCGTGATGATCGAGTGGCTGAAGTCGCACACCAACGTCATCTACCAACCCCCAGTGGGGCACAAGGCCTACAGCGGCATCAACCCCTACGCGCTGGGCTTTGCGATGTACACCGACATCAAGCGCATCTGCGACGACCCCACCCTTGAGGACCGCGAGTGGTTCCCCGAGATCGCCGGCAAGCCCTGGCTGCCCACGCTGGACCACGCCATGCGCAACTTCAAGGACGAGAGCTTCATCGGCCAGTACCTGAGTCCCAAGCTGATGCGCGAGCTGCGTCTGTTTGCCATCCACGACGATGAAAAACAAAGCGAGCTGGAAGTCAGCGCCATCCACGACGACAGCGGCTACCGGCGTGTGCGCGAGGCCCTCAGCCGCCAATACGACCTGGGCAGCCGCGAACCCAACATCCAAGTCTGGAACGTCAACCTGCGCGGTGACCGCAGCCTCACGCTGCGCCACTTCCAGCACAACGACCGGCCTTTGCACGACAGCGGGCAAGAGGTGATGAAGCACGTGGCCCGGTTGTGGGGCTTTGGTGTGCACCTGGAAAGCGTCAACGGCAAAGGCGAGGTCAGCAAGCGTTGGAGTGCGGCCGGGCCTGCGTCGAGCTGAGGCTGCTCACTGTCCAGCGCCCACCGCCCACCGCAACCGCCTATGGCCTGCGGGGGCATGGCCGTGACGCTGACGGTAGCGGCCACCCCAAACCCCAGTTTGCGGGCAGGCGTCAGCGGCGCTTGCGCACTTGCTCACTTGCTCACAGCTCACTGGCCATCTTTGCCAGTGGTTTGCACAGCTTTACGTCTGGAGCAGCACTTGTCGCACATCATGCGGCCAGACTTTTTAAGTCTTGACTCCGCCAGACCCCGCGCAACGCACCACCACTCGGCCGCACCATGAGCAACGACGTCATCACCCGCCCTGCACCATTGCCGTTGGCGCCGGCCGTTCAGCACTCGCCTGAGGCTGTTCTACCCGTGTCGTTGGCCACCGCTGCGGCGCTGCTCGCGGCCTGCGGCGGCGGCGGGGGCGACCCAGCCGTCACACCGGCACCCCCGCCGCCCGTGTCACCACCACCGCCGGCTGCGCCCACCGCGGCCGAGGCTTCGCGCTTCCTGGCCCAGGCCAGTTTCGCGGCGTCCGACGCCGAGATCACCCGTGTGCAGACCCTGGGCTACAGCGCTTGGCTGGACGACCAGTTCACCCAAGCCCGCACGCAGGGCCACTACGACTGGATGGTGGCACGCGGTTACGCGGTGGTCGCCAACATCAATGGCTTCCAGGGCACCGACAACACCTTGTGGCGCAAGCTGATCTCGTCGCCCGACCTGCTGCGTCAGCGCGTCACCCTGGCGCTGAGCGAGATCTTCGTCGTCAGCATGTCCGGCCTGCCGGTCAGCTGGCGCAGTTTCATCGCCGCCAACTATGTCGACACCCTGGAGGCCAACGCCTTCGGCACCTACCGCGCGTTGCTGGAAGCGGTGTCGCTGTCGGCCGGCATGGGTGTGTACCTGAACATGCGTGGCAACCAGAAGGGCGACCCCGCCACCGGCCGGGTGCCCGACGAAAACTACGCCCGTGAGGTGCTGCAACTGTTTTCCATCGGCCTGGTTGAACTGGCTGCTGACGGCACGCCGCGTGGTGGCGTGGTCACCGACACCTATGGCCAAGACACCATCACCGGCCTGGCCAACGTGCTCACCGGCTGGGACTTCAACGGCTTCAACCGCACCGACCCCGCTTGGACCCAGCGGCCCATGGTGCTCAATGCCAGCCTGCACGCCACGGGGGCCAAGACTTTCCTGGGCACCACCGTTGTTGCGGGCACCTCGGGGCAGGCCGCGCTGACCCAGGCGCTGGACACCATTGCCAACCACCCCAACGTGGGCCCTTTCATCGGCCGACAGCTGATCCAGCGCCTGGTCAGCAGCAACCCCAGCGCCGCTTACGTGGGCCGCGTGACCGCGGTCTTCAACAACAACGGATCGGGCGTGCGCGGCGACCTGAAGGCGGTGATCAAGGCCGTGCTGCTCGACACCGAGGCACGCCGCGCCCCGGCGGCCAGCGACACCGCGCGCGGCCGCTTGCGCCAGCCCATCCAGCGCTTTGTGCAGTGGGCCCGCACCTTCAAGCTCAGTTCACCCACCGGTTTGTGGGACGTGGGCAACCTGTCAGACCCGGCCACGCGGCTGGGCCAAAGCCCCTTGCGCGCGCCGTCGGTCTTCAACTTCTACCGGCCCGGTTATGTGCCGCCCAATTCGCCGCTGGGCAGCCAGGGCATCACCGCGCCCGAGTTCCAGATCACCAACGAATCCACCGTGGTGGGCTGGGCCAACTACGCCCAGACCTTCATCGCCAACGGCCCCGGCGAAACCGTGCCCGACTACAGCACCGAGTTGGCCCTGGCCACCGACGCCACCGCACTGGTGCGCCGCGTGTCCTTGCTGCTGGCGGCCGATGGCCTGGCCGCTGACACCTTGACCACCATCACCACCGCCGTGGCCAGCATCAGCGCCAGCACCGACGCGGGCAAGCTCAACCGCGTGTACGCCAGCATCCACCTGGTGTTGTGCGCACCTGAGTACCTGGTGCAGATCTGAAGGCCCCACGACCATGAGCACATCCAACAGCACCACCACCCGCCGCGAGTTTCTGCGCCGCGGCGGCCAACTCACGCTGGCCGGCACCGCCGCACCCTGGGCCTTGAACCTGGCCGCCATGGCCGAAGCCTCGGCCCAAACCGCGCCTGACTACAAGGCCCTGGTCTGCGTGTTTCTGTACGGCGCCAACGACCACGGCAACACGGTGGTGCCTTATGACAGCACCAGCCACGCCGAGTACCTGCGCATCCGCGGCAGCATCGGCACCGCGCGGGCCAACCTGGCGGCCACCGCCTTGACGCCCAGCGTGGCGCTGCCCAATGCACGCCAGATGGCGCTGGCGCCTGAACTCGCGCCGCTGAAGACGCTGTTTGATGCCGGCCGCATGGGCGTCTTGCTCAACGTGGGCACGCTGATCCAGCCCACCTCGCTGGCCGACTACAACGCCCGGCGCGTGCCCTTGCCGCCCAAGCTGTTTTCCCACAACGACCAGCAGTCGGTCTGGCAAAGCTCCTTGCCCGAAGGCGCCACCTCGGGTTGGGGCGGTCGTGTGGGGGACCTCTTTCTGTCGTCCAACAACAAGGCCACCTTCACCTGCGTCAACGTCAGCGGCAACGCGGTTTTCATGAGCGGCCAAACGGCGGTGCAGTACCAGGTCTCCAGCAGCGGTTCGGTGGCGCTGCGCGGCGCAGCCGCGCCCTTGTTCGGGTCGGCCGCGTGCAGCACCGCGCTGCGTTCGTTGGTCACGGCCAACCGATCGCACCTGATGCAAGCCGAACACACCCGCGTGATGACCCGCGCCATCGACGCCGACGCTGCCTTGACTTCTGCCCTGGCCGCCACGGCACCTTTGACCACCGTTTTTGACAGCACCAACCCACTGGCCATGCAGCTGCAGATGGTGGCGCGCATGATCGCGGCGCGCTCGCCGCTGGAGGCCCGCCGCCAGGTCTTTTTCGTTTCCATGGGTGGCTTTGACCTGCACGACTTCTTGCCCGACCAGCACCCCGGCCTGCTGACCCAGGTGGGCAACGCGCTGAAGAGTTTTCACGACGCCACGGTGGAACTGGGTGTGGACCAACAGGTCACCGCCTTCACCGCCAGCGACTTTGGCCGCACCCTGACCAGCAACGGTGACGGCAGCGACCACGGCTGGGGCAGCCACCACTTTTTGGTGGGCGGCGCAGTAGCCGGCGGGCGCTTTCACGGCACCTTGCCGTCGGTCAGCGTCAACGGCCCGGACGACGTGGGGCAAGGGCGCCTGCTGCCCACCACGGGTGTGGACCAATTGGCCGCCACCTTGGCCCGTTGGATGGGAGTGAGCGACACCAACCTGTCTTTGGTGGCACCCAACATCGGCAACTACAGCACCCGCAACCTGGGCTTGTTCAAGCCTTGAACCGAAAGGCGCCTTGGCGGGCGCCGACCCTGTCCTTCGCCGGGGCTTGCGGTGTGGCGTAGCGCACGGCCCGTGCAAGTGCTCCAAGGCGGCTTGGCGCGGTGCGAGCGACCGCAACCCAAAATGGGCCCGAATGCCAGACGCCCAACCCTCGCCAGCGCCGCCGGAGCCAGAGTCCCATACGGGCCGCCTCGGCGCACCAGCGGCCACCAGCTTCGCCGCACTGTTTGACCAAGCCCTGCGCTTGCGGCTGCGACAACCCGCAGAGCTGCTGGCCTTGGGCCAGCAGTTGCAGACCCTGGCCAGCGGCGACCCTTTACAGAGTGCCCAGGCCCTGACCACGCTGGCCTGGCACCAGGTGTCGATGGCCGGTGCCGTGGCGGCGCAGCCCAGCGTCGATGTCGCGCTGAAGGCATTGGAAGCGGTGGGCGAAGCGGGTCGATCTTGGGCGCAAGACCTGCGCTCTTTGCAGGCCCACTGGCAGGGGCGCTACGAAGAAGGCATTGAGCACGCCCAGGCCGCGTTGGCGGCCCAGCCCCACCCCATGCTGCAAGCCGTGGTCATGGCGCGGCTGGGCTCGGCCCTGGCCAACCTGGGCCGGCTGGACGAGGCGCTGCCTTGGTACTACCGCGCCCGTGCCAGCGCCACCCAAGCAGGCGACTCGGGCACGCTGGCGGCCATCGTGTCCATTGCCGGCGGCCTTCAGGTCAGCCTGGGCAACCTCGACGACGGCGCTGCCCTGGCCGAACAGGCCTGGCGCTTGGTCTGCGACGGTGAGCCCGACCAGATCTGGGCCGTGTCTGCCATCAACTGGATCGTCAGCCTGGCCCACCAGCAACGGCTCGCCGACTGGCAGGCCGTGGCCGACGCCTTTGTGCAAGCCAGCCCGGCCTTCAATCCTCAGTTGCGGTGGCGCGGCAGGCTGGCCATCGCCGGGGTGCAAGCGGACGCCAGGCAGGACGTGCAGGCTCAGGACTCGCTCGATACGGTGGCGGCGCAATGGCCCAGCGGTCAGCCGGAGTCGGTGGACGCGGTGTGGGTGCAGGCGCTGCTGCACAACCGGGCTGGCCGGGCCGCTGCTGCGCTGCAGTTGTGTCAGCAGCGCTTGGCACCGGACAGCGCTGCGCTGAAAACCGATCCACCACTGTCGCAGGCCAGGCTTTATGCCGAAGCGGTCGCAGCGGCGCGGGCGCTGGGTGATGTCCACCAGGCCCTGCACTGGCAGATCGAATTGGCGGCGCTGCAAAAGCGCATCCACCAGGACGCCGCGCGCAGCCGCCGCATCACGCTGCAGATTCACTTTGAACTGCAGGCTGCGCAGCAGGCCCGCGATCTGGCGCAGCAAGGTGAGCAGCAGGCCCAGCGCGAGGGCCAGCGCCTGGCCGAGCTCAACCAGCGTCTGGAAGAGGCCAACCTGGCCAAAACGCGCTTCTTGGCGGTGGCCAGCCACGATCTGCGCCAGCCCTTGCACGCCTTGGGTCTGCAGTTGGCCCACCTGCGCAGCGGGGTGGAGGGTGTTGCGCGCCTGGCGGTTGAACACCGCATGGAACAGGCCATGGGCTCGCTGCGCCAGATGTTTGACACCCTGCTCGACCTCTCGCGCATGGACGCTGGTGTGGTGGCGCCGCGTCGTCAGGTGGTGGCGCTGGCGCCGCTGCTGGTGCGCCTGGTGGACGAGCTCACCCCACTGGCCCAGTCCCGTGGTTTGCGCCTGGGTTTGCACCTGGTGGGCGAACGCTTCAGCGACACCGACCCGGCCTTGCTGGAGACCATGCTGCGCAACCTGCTGGGCAACGCGTTGAAGTACACGCCAAGCGGCGGAGCCCTGCTGGCGCTGCGCCACCGCCAACAGGGCCTGACGGTTGAAGTGTGGGACAGCGGCGTGGGCATTGCCAGCAGCGAACACGAAAAGGTTTTCGAAGAGTTCTACCAAGTCAACCAGCAGGCCACTGACAGTGGGCAGGGTTTGGGGCTGGGCCTGGCCATCGTGCGCCGACTGGGTGTTTTGTTGGGGCACCGCTTGCAACTGGACTCGGTACCCGGGCGGGGCAGCCGCTTTCGCTTGCACCTGGCGGCAGTCGACGCACTTGCGGCTCCAGAAGAAGGGGCCGGCCCTTGCGCGGCCGACACTGTTTCGGCGCAGGCTTCAGGCAGGCTGCGCATTGGGGTCATCGACGACGACCCCATCGTGCGCGAGAGCCTGGCGGCCCTGTTGCAACGCTGGGGCCATGAAGTCAGCGCGGCCGCTTGTGCCAACGAATGGCTGAAAGCGCCCAGCCTCGCGCTGGACGCCATCATTGCCGACTACCGGCTGGCCCATGGCGCCACCGGTGTCGAAGAGGTGAGCCGGCTGCGCCAGCACGCCGGGTGGCCCGTGCCCGCGCTGCTGGTCAGTGGTGACACCAGCCCCGCTGGTTTGCGGGCCCTGCAGAGCTGTGGTCTGCCCTCCTTGCCCAAGCCGCTGCAGGCGCTGAGCCTGCGGGCCTGGTTGCTGCGCTGTGCCAGTCAGGCGTCAGGCACCCAGCCTGGGGCGGCGGCGGCGGGTCAGGCCCACCGCGGCCAGTGAGGCCAGCACCAAGGCCGCGCTGCCGGGCTCGGGAACTTGACTGCTGCCGCCACCGTTGGGGCTCAGCGCGGTGCGGAAGATGGCGTAGCCCGTGGGCCCGTTGCCAGGATTGAAGGTGTTCAGCCAGATCCAGTTGGCCTGGCCGCCGCCGACGCGGTCGCCCCAGGTGTTGGCGGGTGCGACCGCCATCGTCGTCTGCCAGCTCGCGCCGGCGATCTCAGCCTGCACGGTGGCGTCGGCCAACGCCGCGGTGGTGCTGCTGAAGCCAGGGAAGGGCGAGGCCACGGCCACGGCTTCCCAGTCGCTGCCGTTGGTGTAGGTGGTGCCCGACAGCGTGGTCACCATGCCCTGGAAGGCCTGGTCCTCTTGGCCCGTGCCGGTCCAGGCCACCACGTAGAGGTAAGAGCCGGCCGACACGTTGGTGTTGTAGTTCTCGGCCACCGCGTAGTTGCTGTCGCCCCCCAGCAGTGCCAGGTTGCTGCCGTCGGCCGCAGCTGTGTAGGCCCAGTAGTTGTCGCGTGCGGTCAGCCGCACCGAGACCGGGTCGGCCTGTGCGGTGGCGCCCAAGGTGGCCGCCAAGAAAATGGCGGCGCCTTTCAGAAGTCTGTTCATGATGGTTCCTTGTTGATTCACGGGTCCCGCTGAAGGTGCTCAACGGGGTGGCCTATCGTGGTTTTTGTGGGCCCGGCCCAGCGACGGTCGAATGACCAGGGTGGTGGCCTGGCCCCTGCAAGTCGGGGGGTGCTCGGCCCGCGCTGTGACGTGTGCAGTGCTGCACAGCCAGGCGGCTCATGGTGGCTGAGTCCAGCTGACCCTGGCCATTTGGCCGATGGTCTGCACAGCCTTGGCGTGTGCAGACTCCGGGCGCCATGACCACGCCCATCCATGTCCTGATCGTTGAAGACCACCCGCTGTACCGCGTGGCCCTGATGCACGCCTTGGAGCAATTGCATTGCGGCAGCGACAACGGCCTGCGCTTCAGCGCGGCGTCGTCTCAGAGCGATGCGCTGGCCTTGCTGGCCAGCTGGCCCGACGTCCTGCTGGTGGTGTCTGACCAGGGTCTGCGGCAGGGCAATGGCCTGGACTTGCTGCAAGAGGTCGGGCAACGCTGGCCCACGGTGGCCAGGGTACTGATGTCGGGCACCAACGAGCCGGGGCTGGCAGAGCGCGCCCGACGAATGGGCCTGATGGGGTTTCTTCCCAAGGAACTGGAGCCGCGCCAACTGGTGCAGGCGATCGACCAGGTGCTGAGCGGCGAGCCCTGGTTTCCCCCTTTGGTAAAGGGGAGCGACGCGCCCTTGAGCCAGCTGACCGAACGCCAACGGCATGTGTTGGCTGGTGTGGCCGCAGGCCAGAGCAACAAACAAGTGGCGCGTGCCTTGGGCTTGAGCGAGCGCACGGTCAAATTCCATCTGGAGTGCGCCTACCTGCGCCTGGGCGTGGCCAACCGAGCCGAGGCCGTGGTGCGCGCGTTGCGCCAGGGTTTGATACGAATCCCTGTTGCCGGCACGGCCGTCACTCCATAGGCCGCCTGAGTTCAGAATGCGGGCCGGCGTGCGCTTCAGCACGCATACGTGCCCATGCCTTCATCCATCACCGAATTGCTGGTTCGCAGCCGCGACGGCACCGGGTCTTCCCGATCCGGCGCGCTGCAAGAGCTCTACTCGCTGCTTTACCCCGAGATCAAGCGGGTGGCCCGGGCGCGGCTGGCGCACGCCGGTGGCGTCACGGGGTTGAACACCACGGCCCTGGTGCATGAAGGCTTTTTGCGACTGGCCGAACAAGAAGGATTGAATGGCGCCACCCGGGGCCAGTTCTTTGCCTACGTGGGCCAGGTCTTGCGCTCGGTGGTCATTGACCACCTGCGCAGTGAAGGCCGCACCAAACGCGGTGGCGACCAGATCATGGTCACCTTGTCGTCGGCCGCCGACGTGCCGTCGGCCGTGGGTTCGGCGGCCGACCTGATGGCGATGGACCGGGCCTTGACGCGCATGTCAGAGCTGGACCACGCGCTGTACGAGCTGCTCGAAATGCAGGCCTTTGCCGGCTTGACCATTGCCGAGGTGGCCGAACTGCGTGGGGTGTCCAGCCGCACCGTCAACCGCGACTTGATCAAGGCTCGTGGCTTGCTGCAGATGCTGTTGGGCGAAGCTGGGTGAGGGTGTCAGCCCATGCTGGCTGTCGCAACCAGGGTTCAGAAAGCGTCTGTACTCCACCATGATCGATCGTGAACGCTGGCAAGCGATATCTGCGCTGTTGGACGAAGCCCTGGCGCTGGAGCCCCCCCAACGCGAGACCTGGCTTGCAGCCCTGCGCGAACAAGACGCTGAGCTGGCCGAGCAGGTGCACACCATGCTGGCGGCCGCTGCCAACACCACCAGCGTGGGTAACGCCACCACCCTGCCGGGCTTGCAAGCCTTTGGCCGCCACCTGGACGCAGCGCTCAAGCCCGAACTGCAACACGGCCACGCGCCGCAAGCCGGCCAGCGCTGGGGCGCCTGGATGCTGCTGCACAAGATTGGCGAAGGGGGCATGGGCCAAGTCTGGCTGGCCGCCAGAGACGACGGTTTGTACCAAGCCCAGGCGGCCATCAAGCTGCTGCGCAGCGACCTCTCGGCCGAGCGCCTGAAGGCCCGCTTTGCGCGCGAACGGGCGGTGCTGGCGCGCCTGAACCGTCCCAACGTGGCGCGCTTGCTCGACGCCGGCGTGGTCGACGACCAAGCCTACCTGGTGCTGGAGCACGTGCCCGGCCGCAACCTGGACGAGCACGTTCGCGTCGCGTGCCCGCTGCTGTTGCAACGCGTGCAGCTGCTCTTGCGCGTGGCCCAAGCCGTGGAGCATGCGCACGCGCAGCTCATCGTGCACCGCGACCTCAAGCCCAGCAACGTCATCGTCACGCCCGAGGGCGAGCCCAAGCTGCTGGACTTTGGCATCGCGGGCCTCTTGGATGATGGCGAACCGGTGGACAGCGACCTGACCCGCCAGACCGGACGCGGGCTGACCTTGGGCTACGCCGCCCCCGAACAAATCATCGGCGGCCCCATTGGCACCGCGGCGGACGTGTTCTCGCTGGGCGTGATGCTGTTTGAACTGATCAGCGGTGACCTGCCCTTTGCGCCACGCAGCGCCGGGCGCTTGGCGGCCGAGCACGCCGTTTTGCATGGTGAACCGCGGCGCTTGTGGACGGTGCTGGGGGACGGAAAGGTTGTCAGGAAGGGCCAGCAGCCTGAACCCGCGCCATTGCCCACGAGTGCCGGCCCTGGTCCAGCCCAAGACGCCCAGCGCGCCCATGGCGACCTGGAAGCCATCGTCGCCAAGGCACTGCGCAAGCAGCCCGCCGAGCGCTACGCCAGCGTAGGTGCTTTCATCGACGATCTGCAGCGCTGGCTCAGCCACCGGCCGGTGAGCGCCCGGCGCGACGAGTGGCGTCACCAGACCTGGCTGTGGCTGCAGCGCCATGCGCTGCTGGCAGGCGCCACCGCTGTGGTGGTGCTCAGCCTGGGCGCGGGCTTGGCCGTGTCCACCTGGCAGTGGCAGCGGGCCCAGATGGCGGCACGGCAAAGTGAGCGCATTGCCGAGTACCTGGTGGACCTGCTCAAGTCGGCCAGCCCCGACCGCCATGGTGGCCAGTGGCCCACCGTGCTGCAGCTGCTGGACAGCAGCCGCGCCGCACTGCCGCAGTCGTTTCAAAACGACCCTGAAACGCGCTTGCGTTTGTTGGCCGTGCTGGCCGAGACCTACCACGAGCTGAACCGTTTTGATGTGGCCATGCCACTCAACGACGAGCTGGTGCGCGTGGCCACCGAACGCCACGGCGCCAGCGACCCCATGGTGCTGCAGGCACGCTATCGCCAGGCGCGCACCCAGCAGGTGCAAGGTTTGTTTGACAAGGCCATAGCGGCGCTAGAGCCCATGCAGGCCGAGTTCGAAAAAGCCTACGGCGCGCAGTCAGAAGAAGTGCGCCGCTTGCTGTATGTGCTGTCCACCAGCTACGCCCGCGCGGGTCGGCTCGACGACGCCGACCGCCTGCTGACCCAGGCCGGGCGGTTGACCCAGGCCGCTTTTGGCAACACCAGCCCGCAGTGGATGGCGCACCAAAACCACTTGCAGGTGCTGCGCGTTGGGCAGGGCCGCTTGCGCGATGCGCTGGCCGCCATCCGGTCTACCGAGCCGTTCTGGAGCAGCACGTCGCTGGAACATGTTCGTGAAATCCTGGTTTACCGGCGCAACACCATCGCCGTGCAGGTGCGTGTTGGGGACTACGAAGGCATCGAAGAGCGCGCCCGTGCGCTGCTGTCCGACATGGACCGTTTGCTGGGCCCCGGCAACGACATGGCCAGCGGCCTGCGCCACGAGTTGGCCCGTTTCTTCACCGAAACCGGCCAGTCTCAACGCGCCATGGACCAACGCTTGGACAACCTGGCCCGCGCCCAGGCCGCCAAGGTTCAGCACCCCGCCGTGCTCCTGCCTCTGCAGGTGCATGCGCTGCTGGCGCGGGCCCAGGCCCATGCGGCCAGCGCACCACAACTGGCCAGCGAAGCGCGCCAACTGCTGGCCAGCATCCAGACCCACATCGACAAAGTGGGCTACATGCGCGGCGAAGCCTGGATCAATTTGATGCGTGTTGGCCTGGCGCTGGACGACGCCGCCTTGGCCGCCGAAGCCCTGGCGCCATTGAAAGCCGACCCAGGCCTGCGCCTGGACCGCGACATGCTGCTGGCCAGCCGCGTGGCCCAGATGGAAGGCGAACTGGCTCGCTTGCAAGGCGACCTGCCCAAGAGCCGCGAGCTGCTGCAGCAGCGCATGAAGGTGTTCGAACGACCCGGCGAGCGCCGGGTGCTGCCGGGCTGGGTGGCGGGCTTGGACCTGGCCTACACCCTGGTGCTGATGGGCGACCCCGGCGCTGCGGTGGCCTTGCAGTCGGCGCAGGACCGCCGGCCTGCCGGTGCGCCGGTTGGCCACCCGCTGGACGCCGCTGCCGCTTACCTGGCGGCCCGCCTGCAGGCCACAGCCACGGGCCGGCTGCAGGCGAGTGACGACGCTGTCAAGGCCGCCGAGCAAGCCTTGGTGCGTGCCCAGTCGCGTCGCCCGAGCCAACCCCCTGGAGCGGGGTTGGGGTCGTTTGGCGGGGCACTCATTTAGGGGGGCGGCGCGACCTGCTTGTCGCAACAGGCGCCCAGACAGCGTCTTGGATGGATGGGGCCCATTCGGGAGGCCCCGTCAACCGGACAGAGATCATGAACACCGCCCCGTTGCCGACCAAGCCCCTCACCGCCCCGGCAGACTTCCTGCCACCCATGGGCACAGGCAGCCTGCCGCACGGCTACGGCGACCTGGCCCACTGGCGGCAGGTGGCCCTGGCTGCCAGCGAAGGTGGAGAAACAGCACTGGCCTTGCGCTGTTGGCAGCATGTGCAACGCCTGCAGCCCGAAGCCCGCGACGCTGAATTCCACATCGCCTGCTGCCACGCCTTGAGTGGGAGGCGCGAGCAGGCTGCTGAATCGTTTGCTGCATTGGCCCAGGAAGCCACGCTCAACCCCGATCTGCGGCGGCGGTCGCTGCGCTTGGCGCGGCTGCTGGGATACGACACGATGTGAACGCAAGACGAGGCGCGACCAGCACGACGGCCACTGTTCAACCGCCCCGCGCCTGCCGCTCGAAGCGGTTGTCCAGATAGGCCCGCCGCCCGCGCAACCATTGCCAGGCACTCTCGCTCAGATAGGCCGGCACAAACAGCAGCCCCCAACGTTCGTACTGGTGCACGTGGACCTGCTCGTGGCTGCGCCAGGTGTCCAACAGCCGTGTGTTGCGGCCCAAGATCACATGGCCCAGGGTGATGGCGTCCAGCGGCAAGGGCGCGCGGGCCAGCCAGCCACCGTGAAACTCCAGCGCGCCTTGGCGGCGCTGCACGCCACCGCCGGTGGCCAGCATCAGCGCGCCGGCCAGCAAGCCCAGCAGTGACCAGGGCGCCGGCCACAGCCGCCGCGCCCAGCCGCCCCACGTCATTTCACCGCTTCGTTGATGTCGATGAGCAACCCATGGCTGCCCACCGACGTTGGCTCGGAAAAGCCCTGCAGATCGCCGCTTTGGGGCGTGGCCTGACCCGAACGAGACACCCGCACGCCCACCACCACCTGCATCGACGGTGACAGGCGCAGCGACGGGTTGACGGCACTGTTCTCGTCCAGCACAAAGTTCAGTGGCAAGTCCGCCGCTCGGCGCTTGAGCAAGGCCACCGGCAAACGCGGGCCGTCGATCACGCGGGCGAAGATCAGCACCGTGTCGTCAGGCTGCACGCGGGTCTTCAATGCCGGGGCCAGGGTGATGCGGCCACTGATGCGCGCGCCGGCCGCCGCTTTGCCGGGGTCAGCAGCGGGTGGGCCGCCCTGCCCACCCAGGCGCTGCGCTTGCAGGATGCCGGCCTGCAGGTTCAGTGCGCTGGGGCTTTGTGGGTTGAGCTGCGCCAGTGCCGCCTGCCAGTTTTGTACCGCCTGCTTGAATTCCTTGCGGTCGAAGGCCAGCGTGCCGCTCAGTTCCAGCGCTTTGGCGTTTTGGGGGTCCAGCTGAAGCGCGCGCTGGATCAAGCGCTCGGGTTCGCCTTCAAAGCGGCGGCCCGCGATGAAGGCCAGGGCGTCGCCCAGGTCGGCGTGGGTCTGGGCGTCCTGGGGTTGCAGGGCCAGGCTCTTTTTCAGCGCGGTTACGGCATCGGCGTGGCGGTTCATCACCCGGTAGCTGCGGCCGAGCATGGCCCACCCGGCGGCGTCTTCGGGCTGGCGCTGAAGGCGTTGGGCCAAGGCCTGCACCATGGACTCGATGCTGGACGCACTGGAGTTGGTTGGCAAACTGGCACTGGCTGCCCAGTCGGCGCTGGCTGCAGAAGGCGCCTGTGCCGGTGCTTCGCTGGGCAAGGCCTGCTGCCCCGCCCGCCACAACTGAACAGCAGCCGTCAGGCCCAGCAGCAACAGCGCCAAGAGGCTCAGCCTGCGCAGCCAGGGTTGACTCACTGCTTCAGTCACCTAACGCTGACGAATGTGTGCAGCCTCATGCCGCGCCTTGGGCATGCAGCTCTGTTGCAGCTCTTCTGCAGCCTTGGCCGGGCCCCCAGCATCAAGGGCGTCGGCACCAGTAAGTGGGTGTGGTTGAGGGCACCGCCACCAGCGTGCCTGCGGGGGTCGAACCGGCGGCAGTGTTGGTGGCGCCGTGACAGCCGGCGCAGCGCAACCCGGCCCACGCAACGTGGTTCAAACCACTGATGGCCTGGCGGGTGGCATTGGCGCGCGCAATGTCGCAGGTGAAGTAGTTGAAAGTGATGCTGAAACCCGCCGAGGTCACAGAATTGCCGGCCGCGTCCTGCACGCGCGCGGTAAAGGTAGCCGAGCCAATGGGGTTGCTCAAATTTGGCGACCCGCTTTGGTCAGGAATCGAGAACCCTGAAGCGACGCGCACCCGATAGCAGTTGCTGCCGCAGTCGTTGGACGGGCCCCCCAGCAACGCGACCTGGAAGCCATTGCGGAGGATCAGCAAGGACTCCCCGCTGCCCAGCGGGGCCGACAACTGAATTCTCAGCCCTGGGCTTGGTTCGTTGGTCTGACCGTTGGCCGGTATGGTGAAGTCCACCGGCAACTCAACTGAGCCTGCAGGGCGCGATGTGTTGGGCGCTACATAACTCTCTCCCAAGGTGATGTTCAGCGATAGCGCCGGCGCCACGGTATCCACCGTCACCGAATAGCTGGTGCTGGTGCTGCCGTAGGCGGTGCCGTTCTCGACCCGGGCGGTGTAGGTGCGCAGTCCTTGGTTGACCCCGACTCCAGGGTCGTCAAAGGTCCAGTTGGTGGTCGACGGGATGACCGTCCCGATGCTGGCCGAGGTGCCAGCGCGGTAAATGGCCACCACCGCCCCCGTCGGCAAGATGGCCGACAGGCTGCCCTGCACCGTGGGTGAGGTGTCGGCGATGGAGCCGCCGTTGCTTACCACCGTGCCGTCCGCGCGAGGCGAAGCCAGGCCGGCGCTGTAGGCCACGGCAATCGACGTCACGGACGGCAGTGCGGCGATCACGGTCACGCCCAGCGTGCGGTTGGCACCGCGGTTGCCGGCCGCGTCCAGCACCCGCACGGTGTAGGTGTAGGCGGCGGCGGCCAGCGGTGTCACTTCTTGCAGCGACCAGTTGGTGCCGCCGCTGACGGTGGCTGAACGGGTGACCGTTCCGGCGCCGCCCGTGCGCACCACTTCCACCACTTCACCAACGGCCAGGGTGGCGTTCAGGGTGCCGTTGATCAAAGGCGTGGTGTCGGTGGTGTTGTTGCCACCCACCGCCACGCTGGCGTCGTCAAAGATGCCGCTGATGCTGGCAATCTGCGCAGGCGCGGTGGCGTCGATGCTGGCGTTGACGGTGCTGCTGGAAGCGCCGAACACAGCCGAGTTGCTGCCCAGTTCGACCCGCGCAGAAAACGCGTAGGCCCCGTCGGCCAAGGTGGTGTTGGTGTAGCTCCAGTTGGTGCCACTGACGGTGGCGTTGCCCACGCCCGTGCCATTGCGGTAAACGCGCACCACTTCTCCGGCATTGAGCGCACGGGCCACGGTGCCGGCCAGTGCCGGAACGTTCACGTTGCTCAGCGGCACACTGCCACCTGACGGTGCAACCCCATTGACGGTAGCCAGCGTGACAGCGGCGCCCGGCAAAGGCAGCGCCGACAGGTTGATGGTCACCGCGCGGGTGGCACTGAAGCTTCCAGTGTTTCCGGCAGCGTCAAAGACCTGCGCTTGGTAGGTGTAGCTTCCCGCTGCCAGCAGGCTGGGTTCGGTGAACGACCAGCTGGTGCCCGAGGGTGTCAACGCCTGGTCGACCACCACGGCGCTGCCGACCAGCGTGCGCCGCAGGCGCAGCTGTTCGCCCGGGGCCAGGACCGCGCTCAAGGTGCCACTGATGATGGGTGTTTGGTCGGCCGTGGTGGCGCCATCGGCCAAGGCGCCGATGAAACGATCGCTGATCTGCGAAACCACCACCGTCTGCGTGGGCGCAACGCTGTCGACGCTGAAAGCATAGGCGGCGCTGGCGCTGCCTATGACCGCGCCGGCCTCCACCCGAACGGTGTAGCTCACCGCGCCTTCGGGGGCGCTGTCGGTGAAGGACCAGCTGGTGCCACTGACCGTGGCCACCCCAGCGATGGCGCCATTGCGCAGCACCCGCACCAGTGTGCCGCCCGGCAGGGCCGCCGTGATCGTGCCGGACAGGGCCGGCGTGGCATCGCGCGTGATGCTGCCTGCCGCGATGCTGGCGTTGGCATCGTCGCGAACGCTGGTGATGCTGGCACCCGCCACGCCGCCGATCAGGACGAAACTGCGCGCGCTGCTGACCGGCCCCAGGTTGTTGGCCGGGTCGATCAAGCGCACCTGGTAGCTGTAGGTGTTGGCCACCAGGGCGGTGGGTTCGGTGTAGGTCCAGCTGCTGCCCGTAACGGTGGCGGTGCCCACCACCGCGCCGTTGCGCAAGACCTGCAGCAATTCACCGGTGCCGGGGGCGGCGCTGAGGGTGCCGGCCAGGTTGGGTGTGCTGTCGGTGGCATAACCGCCGTTGGCGATGGTGCCCAGGGCGTCGTCGGTCAGTCCGGTGATCTGGGCCGTTGCCGTGGGCGCGATGCTGTCAACCCGCACGGTGTAGGTGTTGCTGGTGGGCCCAAAGCCCGTGCCCTGCACCACCCGTGCGGTGTAGACCAGGGTGCCTTGCGGCGCGCTGGTGTCGGTGTAGCTCCAGCCGGTACCGCTGACCACCGCGTTGCCCAGCACGCTGCCGTTGCGCGACACCGCCAGGGTTTGCGCGCCACTGAGAGCGCTGGCCAGCGTGCCTTGCAAGGCGGGTGTGCTGTCGTTGGTGTAGGCGCCTTGGCTCACCGTGGTGCCTTGGTCGTCCAGCACGGCGGTGATGGTGGCCACCGTGGGCAAGGTCGGCAAGGCGGCGCTGCCGGGTTGCACGCAGGGCGGGTTCAGGTCTTGCAGCGCCCTGGCAGCCACGCTGTTGTGGCAGCTGGAACACACGGTGCCGGGCGGCGTGAAGGGGTGACCCACCGGGATGCTGCAGACGGCTGCAATGGGTGTCGCCGCGATGCTGACGCGTGCTGGCAGGTTGGTGGGCTTGTTGCAGTTGGGCCAACCACCCGAAGAAACAAAGGCAGGTCGGAGAACCCCAGCGTAGGCCGGGTCCAGACGAGCCGGGTTGTGGCACTGGATGCACTCGGTCTCGGCGCGGATGAAGGACGAACCGTTGGACGCCACGTGGAAGGAAGTGGGCGGCTGGCAAACCGCAGCGCTGGCGGGCACTGCAGCCTCGGCCAGTTGGCGCTCGCGCAGGGTTTCCAGTGGCTGGTCCAAGAAGGTGTGGCAGGTGGAGCAGGCCTGGGTGATGGCAATGCCGCTTTGGGTGCGGCGCTGCGCGGTCGGGTTGGCCGGGTCGAAGCGCTCGGCCACGCGGCCGCGGATCTTCCACATGCCACCGCGGTAGTCCACGCCCATGGCGGTCAGGCGGTCAAACGGGCGCGCGCCGTAGCCGACAAAGCCGCCGGGCATCATGTCGCGCAGCGGTGGCAGACCCAGCACGCGGGCGGCCGTCAGGTCGCGCAGCACGCTCTTGGCGGTGAGGTCGAAGTGCACGCCCCAGCTGTAGACATGGCCGTTGCTCAGCAGCACGGCAAAGAGGCCCTGTTCGGTGATGATCTTGCGCACCGGGATCGGTTCGGTTCGCACGCCCACGGTGCGGGTGGGCAGACCGGCCACGGCGGTGGGCACGCGGTTGCCACCGCGATAGGCGCCAGAGACGTCGCTGTCGGTGTAGGCGTTGACATCTGCTGGGTGGGCACCCCACTGCCAGATGGACTGGTCGCGCTTGAGCACCACCACGTCGTTGTCGCGGGCGCTGATCTGCACCACGTCGCTCAGGCCGCTGACCAGCACTGGCGTGGTGGCCATGCCATTGGCCTGGCCGTTGCCCAGCAGGCCAAAGCCACCGTTGCTGCCCCAGGTGTAGATGCTGCCGTCGGCCATCAGCGCGTAAGAAGCCACGCTGGTGGCGGCCACGGCCACCGCCCCGCCCGCTGCGGCGGGCAGGTTCACCAACAGGGGCGTGCTGGAGCGTGCCAGGGTGTTGCCGTCGACCCCTTGGCCCAATTGCCCGTAGGTGTTGTCACCCAGCGTGAACACCCGCCCGTCTGCCAGGCGCAGCACCGAGTGTGCAAAGCCGCCTGCGGCATGCGTCAACGGGCCCGGCAGCGTGACCTCGACCAGCGCGCGGTTGGTGGACGTCTGGTTGCCGGTGCCCAGTTCGCCGTTGACGTTGTCGCCCAGCGCATAAACGCGGTAGACCGGGTCGGTGGTGGTGTCGGTGTTGTCAATCTTGAAAAACGCACCGCCATGGCCAAAGTTGCTGATCATGCTGAACACGGCTTGCCCGTTGGGCAAGGCCTTGGGCAGGGCCTGGCCCACCGTCAGGTTCAGGTTGTTGCCCGCCAGCCAGCCGGCCACGGTGCTCACCGCACGGCGACCGCGCGGAATCGAGCTGTCAAAAAGGTAGCCCTCGTAGCGTGTGCCGCCATAGTTCAGCACCGGCGGCAGCGTGTCTTGCACGGCGGTGTTGCCAAAGCGTTCGGCCTGGTGGGCCAGGGCCGAGGTCAACTCGCTGGTCAGGGTTTGGGGGTCGTAGGTGCGCTTGTTGGCGGGTACTGAAGGCGCATTGCCGTTGCGGCCGTCCAGCACGCCATCGCGCAGGTCTTCGGCCAGTTGGGCCAGTGCGTCCAGGGTGGGCGTGCTGCTGCCGGTGTTGAACAGGGCGGCTTGCTTGGAGAATGCGCCATTGACCACGCCATAGACGCCACGCGCCGTGGGCGTGATGCTGCCCGGCAGCACCGTGTTGGACTTGATGAAAGGCAGCCGCGTGATGTCGGGCACCTCGAGGGCTTTGGGCACATGTTCATTGAGCAGTGCGGCCACACGCTGGTTGGCCGCGGCAATCTGTGCCGGTGTGGGGTTGACGCCGGCGCCCACGCTCTCGGGTGTGCTGCCTTGGGTCAGGAGTTGGTAGGCGGCTTCGGTGAAGGCCGTGATGCCGATGTTCTTGTCCACCCGCGGCACGATGACGCGGATGACGCGGTCTGCGGGGAAGTCGACAAAGCGGTTGGTGCCCTCTTCAAAGTACTGCGCACCAGGGCCGCCCCTCAGTTCCAGCCGCAAGGCGCCGCGGTAGTTGGCGCCGGGCCGGATGGTGACCATGCCCTTGACGCTGTCGGTGGGCGCGGTGCCCAGCAGGGCGCCGGCGTCGTTGAAGACGCTGATGTTGACGTTGCGGAACTGGCCGAAGTCACCACCCGCACCCACGCCACCGTCGCCACTGGCGCCACCACCGTCACCCGCGCCGCCGCTGCCATCGCCGCCGGCGTTCCAGTCCAGGTTGCCGGAGTCGGGGAAGCCCGTGCAAACGCCGACAAACTCGTTGGGGCGGTTGGTGCAAGACGCGGCGGTTGGCGGGGGTGGTGGTGCAGGTTCGCTGCCCCCGCCGCCGCCGCCGCCGCCGCCACAACTGCCCAAGGCCAACAAGGCCATCATGCTGCCCACTCGGGCCAGGTTGTCGCGTACGTTCATGACCATCCCTCTGATGCGCTGGTGTGGGGGCGGCGTGCTTGGTGCCGTCTGTAACCCCTCGCTGGTACTTGTTGCCGAGCTTAGCCCACCCTATGGGCCATCACAACGCGGGTCCATCCCCCCGATGAGGGGCGACGGCAGGCGCGCCATCTGGGCAGCAGCACCCCTGAATGGGCCCTAGAGCCGCGCCACTGCAAAGTCTGGAATGCCCCGCGGTGAAATGAAGACCGGGCGTTGTCGGCCCGAGGTCAAGCGGTTGACCTCCTCCGACACGTAAAGATTCAGACCCGCATAGGTGACGCGCCCGGCACGCATGAAGTCGGCCTTGCCGCCCAGCCCGTCGAGCAGCGCCTTGGTAAACGCGCCGTTGCCCCATTCGTCTTTTTCTTCGGACTCTTCGTGGCCGGTGCTGGACGCAAAAACCACCACACCGTTTTCAGAAGAAGACAGGTCGTTGATCAGCTTTTCGGTCTGTCGAGTGGACTTGGACAGCGCCCCCAGTGCGTTGCCGGCAAAGCAGGTGTCCACAAACAGAATGGTCTTGCCGCGGATCTTGCTCAGGCCCGACACCAGCGCCGCCTGGGGCACAGCGGTGGTCAGCAGCCGTTCGTGTTGGCCGTCGTGTGGCAGGAAGAAGTAGTTGCCCGCGGCGTCGTTGATGCCGTGCCCGGCCACAAAAACCATGGCCACGTCGTTGGCCCCCACGTTGTTGCGCAGGGCCTCCAGCTCGCGCAGGACGGCAGCGCGCGTGGCCTGGGCGTCGGTGAGCGTGCGGACCGTGACGCGTTGATACAGGCGTCCTTCTTGGCCCTGCATCGCCGCGCCAAAGTCGCGCGCGTCCTTGGCTGCCAAGCCCAAGTTGTAGTCATTTCGAGCGTACTGAGCGACGCCGATGGCCAGCACATACAGGTTCACGCCCGGTGGGGTGGGTGGACGGACTATCCCCGGCAAGCTGGGCGCGGCGTCGCGGTCGATGATGAAAGCCAGCGCCTCGGACACACCAAAGCGGTTGATGGCAATGACTTCCACCTGGGTGCGGCCTTCGCCCACCTGCACCTTGGCCAGGCCCTGGCTGCGCCCGTCGATGGACTTGGGCATGACCAGATTGGCTGGCGTGGCCGGGCGGCCGTTGATGCGCACCTGCACGTCCACCTCGCCTGCGGCGACGGCCGACTGCAAGGCAAAGGGCAAGGACACCTCGGCCGTGGTGGACTTGATGCGCAGCGAAGACACCGCCTGCAGCGCGGGCGGGAATTCGATGGCCTTGAGGGCCTGAAGCGCGCGCCGCGCCTGAGCGGCGGCTTCCTGTGCTGCCGCCTCCAGTGCGGCGGCCCGAGCGGCTTCTTCGCGCACCTGGGTTTCACGTGCGGCGGCAGCACGGGCTTGTTCCAGCCGCGTGGCCAGGCGCTGCGCTTCCAAGGCCGCTTCGCGCTGCGCCAGTTCACGCTGCGCGGCGGCCACGGCCTGCGCCTGCGCCACGGCTTGCACACGGGCGGCCTCTTGCTCAGCGGCCTGGCGTGCGGCCAGCTCGCGGGCGGCCTGTTCGCGGGCTTGTGCCAAGCGCCGGGCTTGTTCCACTTCCTGGGCGACCCGGGCTTGTTCGGCTTGGCTTGCAGCCAGTCGGGCCGCCGCTTCTTGTTCGGCGGCGGCGCGGGCCTGGGCCAACTTGCGTGCTGCCTCCTGCTCGGCGGCTTCGCGCTGGGCCTGGGCCAGTGCTGCTGCGGCCTGACGACGCAGTTCGGCCTGGCGGGCTTCTTCGGCGCGCGCGGCGCTGTCGCGGGCCGCCTGTTCGGCAGCAGCGCGGGCTTGCTGTTCGCGCAAGCTGGCCGCGCGTGCCAATTCAGCCTGTGCCGCTTGTGCCAGGGCCTGGGCCTGTAGCTCGGCGGCCACGCGGGCTGCTTGGGCTTGCGCCTGGCGTGTCGCTTCTGCTTGGGCCTGCTGGGCGGCCAGGGCCTGCTGTTGCTGATCTCTTGCGGCCTGCTCTGCAGCCAACCGGGCCTGGGTTTCGCGCACAGCGGCCAGACGGGCCTGCTCGGTGGCCGCGGCTTCGGCGGCGCGGGCTGCGGCGGCCTGGTCACGGGCACGCTGTTCCAGTGCCAGGCGGGCGCGGTCCTCGGCGCTGGCCAGGGCTGCCAGCGCGGCGTCTTCGTCCAGGTGGACCAGGATCGCGTCGATGACATCGGGCCGGTTGAAACGCTCGCGAAAGCGGTTGAGCGAAAAGTAGCTCATGGCCTGCTGTTGCCCGCGTGGCAAGGCCCAGCCCACCACCTGGTCGGCACCGGCGCTGGCGTCGTAATAGCCCGATGGTGTCCACACCACCCAGCGGCCGTCGGCCTGGGCCAGCAGCGTGAGCAGCTGGCGGCCGTCGCTGGCACGCCACCAGCGCACGGTGCCGTCGGCCATGGCGCCCACCAGCAGGCGGCCGTCGGCGCTGGTGTTGACGGCCCGAATCTCAGTGTCCAGGGCCATGCGCCAGGCCACCGCGCCTTGGTCGCTGACACGGTAGAGCGCGCGGTTGGTGCCCACCACCGCGGCCGCTTGTGGGCCGCGCAACACCGCCAACGCGCGGCCTCGCTCGTCCGCGGCCAGGGCCATGGGCCGGCCTCCGATCACCGGCGGGCGTGAGTCCTGGTTCCAGTCTGTTGGCGCGTTGAACAAGCCAAACCGAGTTTCAGGTCGGCGCAACGGCTCTTTAGGAGCCAATTGCAGCTTTCGTTTTTCGAAGGCAAAACCAAAGCCGCCGTTGCTGCCCTCGGCACCCCAGCGCACGCTGCGCGCGTCGGCACCCAGCTCCAGGTCCAGCGGGGCATTGCCACGCACGGTGACCACTGCCGCGCCGACACGCTTGCTGACCCGGCCTTGCGCGATCAAGCCCCAACTGCCGTCAAAGCTGGTGAAGGCCAGCTCACCAGTGGGCAAGGCCATCAAGTCGGTGACGCTGTCTGCAGCAGCGTCAATGGTGGCCAGCAGCCGGCCGCTGGCCACATCGAGCTGTTGCACCGGGAAGCGCAGCGCTTGGGTGTAGGCGGTTCCGCCAACAAACACCGAACGGCCGTCGGCCGACCAACTCAGCACGCGCCAGTCGCCACCAAACAGCGGCTCGGTACCCAAACGGCCGGTGCTGCGCAGGGTGGCACTGTCAAAAACCTCGGGGCCTTCGCGGGGGGTGGCATAGGCCACCGCCAGTCGGGCGCCGTCGGGGCTGAAAGCAACACCGGCTGGGCGGCGGCCGGCGACTTGCACACTGCCGGCCACGGCTGCGCTGCCACCGCCCACGCGGTAGGTGCGAATGCTGCCGTCCAGGCCCACCGCGGCCGCTTGCCCGCCGGCGCCCACCGCCACGCCAAAGACCGGGCCGGGAAAGCGGTCGTCGAGCAAGGCACGGCCGTCCAGCGCAAAGGCGCGCACACCGTGGGTGCCGCTGTAGCCGGCCAGCAGCACCGTGCCGTCGGCGGACCAGATCAGCTTGCGGACATCACCGGCTTGGGCGTCGATGGTGCGAACCAGGGCGCCGCTGTCCAGGTTGAAAAGATAGATCAGGTGCTGGGTCTGGCTGCCACCCGTGGTGCCGGCCACGGCCACCAGGGGCTGTGTGGGGTGGATGGCCGCGCCATACAGCCGCCCGACTTCTGCCCCATGCGCCAAGGGGCGCAACACGTGGCGCAGTTCCCCGCTGGCCAGGTCCCAGACCCTGGCGGTGCGATCGTCAGACGCTGTGACCGCCAAGCCGCGGGCCGGGTGAACGTCAATGCGCCTAACAGGCGCGCTGTGCGAACCCAGTTCGACGACCAGGGTCGGCCTGTCGGTTTCCGTCTGGGCTGGCGCCAGGGTGCAGCACAAAGCCAGCATCCAACCGCAGCTGGCAAGCAACGCACGGCGCCAGGCCGGGGCCCAGGCCTTTGTTGTTGAGGGTGCTGTGCCCAAACCGTGCATTCGGCGATCGTATCCAGAGAAGGGACAATCGAACATACGCCCAGATGGGCGTCTCATCAAAAGTATCACCGGATGAATACCGACCGGATCCGACCAGCACCTTCCCGCCGACAGCCTGCGAGGCAGCATTGAACCCGGCTGACGCTGCCATGGCTTCTGACAGCCAAGCGCCCTTGCTCGTGGCGGTGGACCTGGCTGGCGAACGCGGCGGCAGGCCCTTGTTTCGACGGCTGAACTTTGAGCTGCAACCGGGCCAGCTGGTGTGGCTGCGTGGCCGCAATGGCCGCGGCAAGACCAGCCTGCTGCGCCTGCTGGCGGGCCTGTCCACGCCTGTCGAAGGTGCCGTGCACTGCGCCCGGGTTGCGCTTTCCGCTGCAGCACCGGCTTGGCGCGAACGCCTGGTGTTCATTGCCCACGCCAATGCGCTGAAAGAAGACCTGTCGGTGTTGGAATGCCTGCGTTTTCTGGCCCAGTTGCAGGGCCGCGCGGCCAGCGTGGCTCAGCTCACCGCTGCTTTGGACCGCCTGGGCGTTGCCGCGCTGGCGGCGCGGCCGGTGCGCACGCTCAGCCAGGGCCAGCGCCGCCGCGTGGCGCTGGCCCGGCTGGCCTTGCCGCAGCCGCCTTCCATCTGGTTGCTGGACGAACCCTTTGACGCGCTGGACGATGACGGCGTGAGTCGCCTTTGTGGGCTGCTGTCGGAGCAAGCGTCCAGGGGTGGCAGCGCCTTGCTCACCAGCCACCAGGCCTTGGTGCTGAAAGACCCTGCACCCACCGTGCTGGACTTGGACGTTCAGGCGCTTCAAGGCTGAAACAGACAAGTCATGCGCGCCATCTTCCTGGCCATCTTGCTGCGCGAGCTTCGCTTGGTGCAGCGCCGGCCCGTCGATGCTTTGCTGCCGGTGGCGTTTTTCATCGTCTCGGCCAGCCTCTTCCCATTGGGCGTGGGCCCCGAGCCGCAGACCCTGCGCGCCATGGCGCCGGGCATCGCCTGGGTGGGCGCGCTGCTGGCCACCATGCTGTCGGTACAGCACCTGTACGCGGCCGACTTTGCCGATGGTTCTCTGGACCAGATGCTGCTGGCCCCCCAGTCGGCGCTGGTCGTCGCACTGGCCAAGGGGGCTGCGCACTGGCTGACCCACGGCTTGCCCTTGATCCTGACCGCGCCCCTGGTTGGTTTGATGTTTGGCCTGTCATGGCCGGCCCTGGGTGCGCTGATGGTCAGCCTGGCGCTGGGTACGCCTATCCTCAGTCTCTTGGGGGGCTTGGGCGCGGCGCTCACGCTGGGTTTGCGCGGTGGTGGCATGCTGCTGATCTTGATCGTGTTGCCGCTGACGGTGCCGGCGCTGATTTTTGGCGCTGGCGCGGTGGCTGCGGTGGAAGCCGGTGTCGCGCCAGGCGGGCACTTTTCACTTCTGGGCGCATTGCTGATGGGCACTTTTTTAGGCGCTCCTTGGGCGACGGCCGCAGCGCTGCGCATCTCAACCGAATAAACCCGCGACGGCTTTTCGACCTTTTCGGATCCTTTGCTGATGACCCAACGCCTGCGCTTTTTCAACTTTGCCGCTCCGTCACGTTTTGACGCAGCCGCCGCGGTGCTGGTGCCCTGGTTTTGGGTCGCCGCGCTGCTGTTGGGCGGAGCCGGTCTGTATATTGGCTTTCTGGTGGCACCCACCGACGCCACCCAGGGCGACGCCTACCGCATCATCTTCATCCACGTGCCGGCCGCCTGGATGTCGATGTGGCTCTACCTGGTGATGGCTTTCTGGGCCGCCATCGGTTGGGCCTTTCGGGCCCGCATGGCGTCGATGATGGCGCGTGCCATTGCGCCAACAGGCGCGATGTTCACCTTTGTGGCGCTGTGGACCGGCGCGTTGTGGGGCAAACCGACTTGGGGCGCTTGGTGGGTGTGGGACGCGCGGCTCACGTCGGAGCTGATCCTGCTCTTTCTGTACCTGGGTTACCTGGCCCTGGTGGCCGCCATCGACGACCAACGCCGCGCCGACCAGGCCAGCGCCTTGCTGGCCGTGGTGGGCGCGGTCAACATCCCCATCATCTATTTTTCGGTGGTCTGGTGGAACACCCTGCACCAGGGCGCCACCATCAGCGCAACCGCCGCCCCCAAGATGGCCAGCACCATGCTGACGGCCATGCTGTTGATGACATTGGCTTGCTGGGCTTACGCCTTTGCGGTGACCTTTACCCGGGCCAGGGCCATCATTGCCGAACGCGAACGGCACACTGCTTGGTTGGCAGACCGCGCAGGAGACGCCGCATGATCTGGAACAATTTCAGCGAGTTCGTCCACATGGGCGGCTACGGTTTGTATGTGTGGGGCTCTTACGGTGTGACCCTGTTGTTGATGACCCTGGAACCTTGGGCCGCCGCACGGCGTCGGCGCCAGGCCCTTGAAGCTGTGCGTGTCGCAGCGGAGCCTTTGCCATGAAACCCCGTCAAAAACGCCTGGCCATCGCCGGTGGCTTGCTGGTCTTGGTGGCCGCCATCGCGGCACTGGTGATGAACGCCTTTCAAAGCAACATGGTGTTCTTCTATTCGCCCACCCAGGTGCTGGCCAACGAGGCGCCGGCCAACCGCACCTTTCGCATCGGCGGGCTGGTGCAGCAAGGCACGGTCAAGCGCGACGGCTTGGTGGTGAACTTTGTGGTCACCGACACCGCCAAGACCGTGGCGGTGCGCTATCAAGGCATCCTGCCCGACCTGTTTCAAGAGGGCAAAGGCGTGGTGGCCCAAGGGCAACTGAGCGACGGGGTGTTTGTGGCCCGCGAAGTGCTGGCCAAACACGACGAAAACTACATGCCGCCTGAAGCCGCCGATGCCTTGAAACGCGCCCAAAAGGGCCAGTCGCGCCTGGGGGACAGCACGGTATCCACCGCGGTATCGACCACGACAGCGACCACCACACCGACGGCAGCAGCCCAGGCCGCGCCCGGCCCTGTCACCACGGGCCCAGCAGGAGCCAAGCCATGATCCCGGAGCTGGGGCACTTTGCGCTGTGGCTGGCCGTGGGCGTGACCCTGGTGCTGGGCACGCTGCCCTTGGTGGGCGCGCAGCGCCACCGCAGCGACTGGATGGCGCTGGCCCACCCCCTGACGCTGCTTTTACTGGCCCTCATCGTCTTCAGCTTTGGCTGTCTGGTGGCCAGCTTTGTGCGCAACGATTTTTCGGTGCTCAACGTGGCGCAGCACTCCAACAGCGCGTTACCGGTGATGTATCGGGTGGCAGCGTCCTGGGGCAGCCATGAAGGCTCGATGTTGCTGTGGCTGCTGATGCAGGCCGGCTGGGCCTTTGCGGTGGCCAACTTCAGCCGCAAGCTGCCTGCCCCCGTGTTGGCGCGCATCCTGGCGGTGATGGGTTTGCTGACCTTGAGCTTTCTGCTGTTTGTGCTGCTCACGTCCAACCCTTTTGAGCGCCTCTTCCCAACCCCGGTGGACGGCCGCGACCTGAACCCGCAGCTGCAGGACCCGGGCATGATCTTTCACCCGCCCATGCTCTACATGGGCTATGTGGGCATGTCGGTGGCCTTTGCCTTTGCGGTGGCAGCGCTGATCGGTGGCAACCTGGACGCGCAGTGGGCGCGCTGGAGCCGCCCGTGGGTCACGGTGGCCTGGACCTTTCTCACCTTTGGCATCGCCTTGGGCAGCTGGTGGGCGTATTACGAATTGGGCTGGGGCGGCTGGTGGTTTTGGGACGCGGTGGAAAACGCGTCCTTCATGCCCTGGCTGGTGGCAACCGCGCTGATCCACTCGCTGGCGGTGACCGAAAAACGCGGCAGCTTCAAGTCGTGGACGGTGCTGCTGGCCATCATGGCCTATTCGCTGTCGCTGCTGGGGACGTTTCTGGTGCGCTCGGGCGTCATCACGTCGGTGCACTCCTTTGCCAGCGACCCGGCGCGCGGCCGTTTCATCCTGATCATGCTGGCCATCACGGTGGGCGTGGCACTGACCCTGTATGCCTGGCGGGCGCCCAGCGTGGGCCTGGGAGCGCGGTTCTCAACGCTGTCGCGCGAGACCTTGCTGCTGGCCAACAACGTGCTGCTGGTGGTGGCCACGGCGGCGGTCATGTTGGGCACGCTCTACCCGCTGATCCTGGACGCCTTGGGTCTGGGCAAGATCTCGGTGGGCGCGCCTTACTTCGAAGCGGTGTTTGTGCCCATCATGGCCTTTTTGGTGTTTTTCATGGGCGTAGGCCCGCTGGCGCGCTGGAAGAACGATGAACTGCCCGCGCTGGGCCTGCGCCTGCGCTGGGCGGCTGGTGTCACGGTGGTCAGCGCCGCGCTGACGGCCTGGCTGGGCGGCAAGATCACGCTGATGTCGGTGGTGGGTTTGCTGATGGCCTTCTGGGTTCTGACCTCGGTGGCCACTGAAGTCTGGGAGCGTGTCTACCCGGCCGGTGGTGTGCGGGCCCAGATCTGGCACCGCCTGGGCCAGGTGCCACGCGCCACAGCCGGCATGTGGATGGCGCACCTGGGCGTGGCGGTGTTCATCTTTGGCGTGACCATGGTGGGCACACACGACATCGAGCGGGACGTGGCCATGAGCCCTGGCGACAGCACCACCGTCAACGGCTACACCTTCACTTACGTGGGCGCGCGTGAGGTGCAAGGCCCCAACTACCAGGCGGTGCGTGGGCATCTGGCGGTCACCCAAGGCGGCCGCCCCTTGACCGACATGTACCCTGAAAAGCGTGTCTACCGGGTGCAGCGCAACCCCATGACCGAGGCTGCCATCCACGCCCGGCTGCAAGGCGATTTGTATGTGCAGATGGGTGAGGTCATCCAGGGTCAGACCTGGTTGGTGCGCATCTGGGTCAAGCCCTTTGTGTCGTGGATCTGGGCGGGCTGCTTGTTCATGGGCCTGGGTGGCGTGTTGGCCGTCAGCGACAAGCGCTACCGCACCCGCAGCGCCGCCCAAAACCCCGCACGCGACCCGGTGGGCACCGCGCCAGGCAGCGCCACGCCCGTCAACGCCGGCCCATGAAAGTCCTGAAATTCTTGCTGCCGCTGGCGGTCTTTTTCGCCATCGTCGCCTTCTTGGCAGTGGGTCTGGGACTGAACCCGCGCGAGGTGCCATCGCCCCTGATCGGCAAACCGGCACCCGCTTTTGTGCTGCCGCGGCTGGACGACGCCAACCAAAAGGTGAGCCGCGAAGACCTGCTTGGCAAGGTCTGGATGCTCAACGTCTGGGCCTCGTGGTGCGCACCGTGCCGTGAAGAGCACCCGTTGGTCATCGACATCGCGCGGCGCCAGTTGCTGCCCGTTTACGGGCTGAACTACAAGGATGCCGGCCCGGCTGCCCGCAGCTGGCTGGCCAGCCTGGGCAACCCTTACCGCGCCACGCTGGTGGACGCCGATGGGCGGGTGGGCATCGACTTCGGTGTTTACGGTGTGCCCGAGACGTTCATCATCGACCGCCAGGGCATCGTGCGCCTGAAGCACACCGGCCCGCTGACACCCGATGTGGTGCGTCAGCGCATTGAACCGCTGCTGAAAGAGTTGAATGCGGGCTCTTGATCAAGGGCTCTTGCCCACGCGTGCCGGCCCCGCGGCTGGTGGTTCGCCCTCACGCCGACTGTTCGCAGGGTTGCTGCACGGCCTGCTGCTGGGTGCCGTTTTCTGGTTGTTGCTGAGCGGCCAAGCGGCCGCCCGCGAGGCCCTGCCCGCCACGGCCGACCCGGCGCTGGAAGCCCGGGTCATGCGCATTTCCAACGAACTGCGTTGCCTGGTGTGCCAGAACGAAACCATCGCCGCGTCCCACGCCGACCTGGCCGTGGACCTGCGCAACCAGGTGCGCGAGATGCTGCGCCGCGGCCAGACCGAGCAACAGATTTACGACTACATGACCGCGCGCTATGGCGACTTTGTTCTGTACCGCCCGCCGGTGAAAAGCACCACGCTGCTGCTGTGGTACGCCCCGCCCGTGATGCTGGTGCTGGGCCTAGTTGGCCTGTGGCTGATGCTGCGCCGGCGCAACCGCTTGGGCGCTGACCGCTTTGAACCTGATGAATCCTGATTCCTGTTCCTTGTGTTCTGCTGGTTCCGCTGGTTCCGCTGGTTCCGCTGGTTCATTTTTCCCCTGCTCCTGTTTCCTGACGTGCCCTTTCGATGAGTGACACCCCCACCCCGTTGCCCGTGCAAGCTGCGCCGATGCAACCTGCCCCTGCCCCTGCCCCTGCCGCACCCCGCCCCAGTCTGGCCTTGTTCCTGGCGGTGGGTGTCTTTGTGCTGGGCTTGGGCGGCGTGGGCTACACCTTCACCGGAGCTCCGCAGGTGGTGGGCAAGACGTCGGACGAGGTGATGGCCGCATTGAAAGGCCCTGGCGCGGCAGCCGGCGCTGATCAGGCGCCCGCAACGCCCACGCGCGAGCAGATTGAAGCGCTCGTGGCCAAGCTGGCCGAGCGCATGCAAAGCCGCCCCGACGACGCCGAGGGCTGGCTGATGCTGGCCCGCTCCCAGATGATGCTGGGCCGACTGCCCGAAGCGCTGGCGGCCTTTGAACACCTGGTCAAGCTTCGTCCCGACGACGCCAACACCTTGGTTGACTACGCCGACGCGCTGGCCATCCAAAACGGGCGCACCTTGGAAGGTGAGCCGCTGCGGCTGATCCAGCGGGCACTCAAGCTGGAGCCGGACAATCTGAAGGCGCTGGTGCTGGCAGGCTCCGCCGCTTTCAACCGGCAGGACGATGTCATGGCCGTGTTCTATTGGGACCGCGTGGTCAGCATCGGCCCGGCCGAGCACGAGATCGTGCAGATGGCGCGCGACGGCGCTGCGGCAGCACGCGAGCGCAGCAAAGTTCCAGTGGCGGCGGGTGCGGCTGGTGCCGGCCCTGCGGGCTTGGCCGGCATGGCGAACAAGCCTGCAGCGCCCAGCGCGGCTCCGATGACAACACCTGCAGCCGCTGGCACCGCTGCGGCACCCATGGCTGTTGCGGCAGCGGCTTCAGCCGTTTCGGGCACGGTTCGCTTGAGCGCGCAGCTCAAGGCCCAGGCCGCACCTGAGGACTCGGTTTTCATCTTTGCGCGCCCGGCCGACGGATCGCGCATGCCCCTGGCCATCCTGCGCAAGCAGGTCAAAGACCTGCCCCTGAACTTCACGCTCGACGACAGCCTGGCCATGTCACCTGCGGCCCGCTTGTCGCTGGCGCAGCAGGTCATCGTGGGCGCGCGCATCAGCAAGTCTGGGCAGGCCATGCCGCAGTCGGGCGATCTTCAGGGCCTCTCGGCGCCTGTCAAGGTGGGTACAACAGGCCTGGTGGTCGAAATCTCCAGCGCGGTTCCTTGACGGGCCTTTTCCGCCGCCAAGGCGGTCAGGCCGTAAACACCTTGCCCGGGTTCATGATGTTCTTCGGGTCCAACGCCCGCTTGATGCTGCGCATCATGTCCACCGCACCCAGGCCCGCCTCTTCCACCAGGTAGCCCATCTTGTGCAGGCCAATGCCGTGTTCGCCGGTGCAGGTGCCACCCAGGCGGATGGCGCGTTGCACCATCAGCACGTTCAGGCGTTCGACCTCGGCCACCTCGGCGTTGTCGTTGGGGTCCATCAGGTAGCTCAGGTGGAAGTTGCCGTCACCCACGTGGCCCACGATCCAGTAGGGGATGCCGGAGGCTTCGGCCTCGGCCACGCTGTGATTGATGCTCTCGGCCAGGCGCGAAATGGGCACGCAGGTGTCGCTGCTTTGGCAGCGGCAACCCGGACGCATTTGCAGCGCCGCAAAGTAGCTCTGGTGACGCGCCGCCCACAGCTTGCTGCGCTCTTCGGGTGTGCGCGCCCACTGAAAAGCCTGGCCGCCGTGCTCGGCCGCCAGCGCCTGCACTGTCTCGGCCTGTTCCTGCACGCTGGCTTCGCTGCCGTGGAACTCCATCAGCAGCAGCGGTGACTCTTGCAGCGACAGCTTGCTGTGCCGGTTGACGGCGCGGATGGCGTTGGCGTCCAGCAGTTCGCAGCGCGCGATGGGTATGCCCATCTGGATGATCTGGATGGTGGTCTGCACGGCGGCGTCCACGCTGGCGAAATTGCACACCGCGGCGGTGACGGCTTCGGGCAGCGGAAACAGCCGCAGCGTGACCTCGGTCATCACGCCCAGCGTGCCTTCGCTGCCCACCATCAGGCGCGTCAGGTCGTAGCCCGCGCTGCTCTTCTTGGCTCGGGTGCCGGTGTGGATGAGCTCACCCTGCGCGGTGATCACCGTCAGCCCCAGCACGTTCTCACGCATGGTGCCGTAGCGCACGGCGTTGGTGCCGCTGGCGCGGGTGGCGGCCATGCCGCCTAAGGACGCGTTGGCGCCGGGGTCGATCGGGAAGAAGAGGCCGGTGTCCTTGATCTCCCGGTTGAGCTGCTCGCGCGTGACGCCGGCCTGCACAGTAACCGTCAAGTCCGCCGCGTTGATGCTCAAGATCTTGTCCATGCGCGACACGTCCACGCTGACACCGCCTTGCACCGCCAGCAGATGGCCTTCGAGCGAGCTGCCGGTGCCATAGGGAATGACGGGCACGGCGTGCTGGTGTGCCAGCTTCACCGCAAAGACCACGTCGTCGTTGCTCTGGCAAAACACCACCGCTTCGGGCGGCGCCGCGTCATAAACGCTTTCACCGCGGCCGTGCTGTTCGCGCACCGCCATGGCGGTGCTGCAGCGCTCGGCGAAGTGGTCTCTCAAAGTCTGCAACATGGCGCTGGGCATGGTGCGCGGTTCAACGCGGGGCAGCACGTCGTGGGGCAAAGGGGCGTTCATGGGGCGTCTCGCAAAGGGGCCAAAGCGGCGTCCATGGATGCTAGGTCAAACGGATCTGCCGGTGCAGCCGGGGAGACCATGCAAAAGCGCCGCTTGTGGCTGCGGACTGGAATTGAACCGACATGGCCTGGGTTTTTCAATCGCCAAATGGATCATGGGCGTGCCTCAATGGGGACAGCTTCACCCAGCTTCAAACGCGCCATGCAACAAACCCCCCAGCCCATCATCGCCGACCGCGCCGAATTCATAGACGCCTTGATGCACCTGCGCCGCGGCCGTGTGCTGGTGCGCCCCAGCGACAGCGACGAGCGCTGCCTGCTTGACGGCAGCATGCTGTACACCGCCTACAAGCCCCTGGCGGACTACGAGCTGATCGACGAGTACCCCAACCCGGATGGTTTTGAGCACGCGCGCTACTACCGACTGACGCCACGCGGGCGCGAGTTTGCCGACCAGGCCTGCCAGGCCTGGCGCCAGCGGCCGCTGTTGCAGCGCCTGGCGGTGCGTTTGATGGGCTGAGATCGCCAATACGATCCGATCCTTGAGCTGATGACAACTGCGCTGAGGCGTGATCAGCGTCGGTGCCTGACGGGCTGTCAAAATTGCGGCTTCTCCAGCCGCAGCCACCACCATGTCCAACCGCCTGACCCAGATCGCCACCCGCACCGGAGACGACGGCACCACGGGCCTGGGTGACGGCACCCGCGTGCCCAAAAGCCACCTGCGGGTGGCCGCCATGGGCGACGTGGATGAGCTCAACTCGGGCTTGGGTGTGCTGCTGGCCGAGCCACTGCCGGCCGACGTGCGCGAGCTGCTGGTGGTGATCCAGCACGAGCTGTTCAACCTGGGCGGTGAACTGTCCATCCCTGGCTTTGAGCTGCTCAAGCCCGCCGCGGTGCTGCGGTTGGACGAGGCCTTGGCTCACTACAACGCGCAACTGCCGCGGCTGAAGGAGTTCATCTTGCCCGCCGGCACGCGCAGCGCGGCGCTGGCGCACGTCAGCCGAACCGTGGCCCGGCGCGCCGAGCGTGCGGTGGTGGCTTTGGCGGCCTCAGAGGCCATCAACGAAGCACCGCGTCAGTACCTGAACCGGCTCTCAGACCTGATGTTTGTGTTGGCGCGCGTGCTCAACCGCGCCAACCTGGACGGGCTGGGTGGGGACGATGTGTACTGGAAGAGCGAGCGACTGGCGCGGGATGAGGGTTGAGCTTGAACTTGGAGCGTGTGGTGCCATGCCGCACGACCCGACCTGGCGTACCCAGGCCCGACCGAACGTGATCGAAGGCAAGCCATGAAGCAGTCTCTTGGCCTGGTCTCGCTGGTCGTGCGCGACTACGACGAAGCGATCGCCTTTTATGTCGGCAAGCTGGGCTTCAAGTTGCTTGAAGACACTTACCAGCCGGCGCAAGACAAACGCTGGGTCGTGGTGTCGCCACCCGGGGCGCAGGAATCGGCGCTGCTGCTGGCGCGGGCCAGCAACGAGCACCAGGCCAGCCGCATCGGCGATCAGACCGGCGGCCGGGTCTTCCTGTTTCTCTACACCGACGATTTCTGGCGCGACTTCAAGGCCTACCAATCGCGCGGTGTGCGTTTTGTGCGCGAGCCCGTCGATGCGCCCTATGGCACGGTGGCGGTGTTTGAAGATCTGCATGGCAATCAGTGGGACCTGGTGCAGGTCAAGTCACCGCCCGGCTTGTGAATGCCTTCAGCGCTCGGCCTAGCCCAGCCCCAGCGCCACCGCATCCACCAAGGCCATGCACGAACCTTCCAGCCGCAGCGCCTCCATGCGCGCCGGCCCCAGGTGTTGGCGCAACCAGCGGCGGGTGGGGCAGACGTCGCGTTTCATCTCGTGATAGAAACTGCCGAACTGGCGCTGCCAATGGGCCACCGCAAAGCCTTGCAGACGCGCCGCGTCCTCGGCACGCCCGGTGAAGGCCAGCCCGGCAGGCAGCAGCACCAAGGCGTCCGCCACATAGGCCATGCGCCGCAGGTCCCACGAGCCTTGCAGGCAGCGCCGAAAGGCGGCCAACGCGGCGTCGGCCTGGCGCAGCCGGATCGACACCCGCCCCAGTTGCCACGACGACATGATGGCGCCCGTGAAGAAGCGTTCCTGCAGAGCTACCTGCTCACAAGCGGCCAGCGCGGTGGCCGCTTCGTCCAGGCGGCCGCGTGCGATCCAGCAGGTGGCGCGGTCCATCAGCCCGGCGTAGGCGTTGCGGCGGTGGCCCAGTGCTTCCCACAGGGCCTGCACCTGCACGGCCATGCTTTCGCCGGCCACGTTGTCGTTGTCGCGGTTGACGGTGACCAAAAACCGCATGCGCAGCGCCAGAGCGTGGGTTTCTCGGTCACCGGCTGACTGGGCCAGGGCCAGTGCCTCGTTGACGTAGACATCCACAACACGTTGGTCTCGCCCCGAAAACATGGTCCCGTGGGTCAGGCGCAGCAGTGCCTGGGCGCGGCTGCGCGCATTGCTGGCCAATTCCAAGGCCTCTTGTGCCTGGGCCAGGGCCTTGTCGCTGGCGCTGCCCAGCACATTGGAAAAGCTCAGCAAGATCAAGGTCTGGCAGCGCTGCTCGGGGTCTTGCACACCGGGCAGTGCGGTCTCCAGGGCCAGCAACACAGCTTGTGGCAGCCCGGCTCGGGTGTCCACCATCCAGAAGCGGCTCAAGGCGACGGCGATCTGCACCGCCTGTTGTTCGGCCTGTGGGCCGTCGGCCGCAGCGCCCACGATGGCGGCGTAGATTTGGGGCAGTTCGGCTTCGATGTCGGTTATGGCCACGTAGCCGCGCGCCGCCTGGCTCAGGCCAAACTGCAGCATGCAGGCGCGCAGCCGTTGCCTGGCCAGCGCCAGGTCCTGCGCGTCGCTGCGCTCCACCACGTATTCGCGCACCGGCTGCAGCAGCGCATAACGCAGGCTGCCCCGCTCGTCTTTGGCGGTGCTGACCAGCGAATGGTCGCGCAGCTGTTCCAGCCGCAGGTGCGCCACATGCAAGTCCAGTTCGGCCACGCCGGCCAGGGTCTGAACCGACGCCGGTGCTGCAAAAGTGGACAGCGCCCGCATCATCACCATCAGCGCCGGGTTCAGCTGCCGCCAGCTCCAGGCCAGCACGTGCCGCATGGAGTTGTGGCGCTGCGCCAGACCTGTCTGGGTGCTGTCGCGGCTCAACAGGTCGAGCATGGGCGCCCGGCCGTCGCTCAGCAGGCTCAGCAGCGAGCTGGGCGTCAGGCTGCGCATGCGCGATGCCGCCAGCTCGATGGCCAGCGGCATGCCCGACAGCAAGCGCACCAACTGGGCCGCCGCTGCGCGGTCGGTGGCGTTCAGCACCAAGTCGGGCGCGGCAGCCCGGGCGCGGTCCATGAAGAGTGCCATGGCGGGAGCCGTGGCTTGCAGGTGATCGGCCGCGGCGGTGGCGGCGGAGGTAGCCACGGCGCTGGCGGCGGGCCCGTCGGGCAGGGCCAGGCCACCCAGTTCAAACACCTGTTCCCCGTCCAGCCCCAGGCGTTGCCGCGAGGTCACCAGCAGGTGCAGTTGCTCGCAAGCGCTGAGCAGCTCCAGCAGCAGCGCATCGGCGGCACCCACCAGCTGTTCGAAATTGTCCAGCAGCAGCAAGGTGCGCTGCCCTGCCAGCACTTGCGTGATGCCCTTCATCGCTTCTCGCCCCACCACCTGCAAGGCGGTGGCGATGGCGTCCAGCGCGCGGTTTGCGTCAGTGCAGTCCACCAGCGATACAAAGGTGACCTGGTGGAAGGTCGGCCCGCCTTCAGCGCCGCCGTGGCCCGATGCGGTCACGGGGCCGTCTGCAGCGGGCGGTGACCATGCCTGGGGCTCCTGCAGCGCGCGGGCTGCTTCGCTGGCCAGACGGGTTTTGCCGCTGCCGCCAGCGCCCAGCACCGTCACCAGGCGCTGGTGACGCACCAATTCACGCAGGCGGGTGGCATTGAGTTCGGTGCCGAACACCGGCGTCCAGAAGCTGGGCAATTGCCCCGCGCGTTGGGGTGCCGCGATTGGGGGTGCAGCGGCTGGCGCACTGCCCGCTGGCGCAACACCGCTGGCCACAGCAGGCAGCCGCGGCATCGACTGCAGCCGCTCGGACAGTGCGGCCAGACGGCCGCGCTGTTCGGCCACCCATTCGTCGTAGAAGCCGGGCATCAATTCGCCGCGATAGAGTGCTTCGGCCCACTCCCAATGGCCCGCGCGCAGGTGCTGCTCAAAGTCGCGGGCGTCGCAGCGCAAGGCGCCTGGCACCACGCGCAGGGCGTGCCGGTCGGCTTCAATCACCAGCACGCCGGTGTCTGATTCCAGCAGCGTCTTCAGGGTGGACAGGACCTGGCGCAGGCGGTTGCGGCCCACCTCCAGCGGCACTCCAGGCCACAGCAGGTCAACCAGTTCTTCGCGCGGGTGGATGCGGTCAGGAGCCAGCGCCAGGCGCGCCAACAGCAGTGCGGCGGCGCGCGATGGCCAACGGTTCAGCGTGCGGCCATGCCCCTGTGCTTCCACCGCGCCCAGCAGGCGCACCGACCACGGTGCAGGCCCCGCCGCAGCGGGCGCGGCCTTTGGGTCCAGCGACCCCGGGTGTGCGGCCTGGTTCATGGTCGACCTGCTGGGCTGGGCTGGGCTGGTCAGGGCTCGGCTTTGGCCAGCTGCCCGTGGGCGTGGTGCAGCCACAGCTTGAGCCGCTGGCGTTCCATCAAACCCAGGCCTGGCCCCTCACCGCCGCTGACGTTGGCCGCGGCCCAGAAGCTGGCGTTCTTGCCGTCGATCTTTTGCATGATGGCGTCTTGCAGCCGGCGCAGGCTCACCGTCTTGGCGCCCAGGCCGCGAGCGCGGTCGAGCTGGCCCGATCTTTCCAGCAGCGAAAAGTCGTCGCCGCGCAGTTCGTTGCACACCAGCACATAGTGCAGGCGCTGGCCAAAGCGGTCGAGCAGGCGTTCGAGCAAATCCACGCTGTCGCGCCCGGCGTCCATCACATGCCAGTACTGCAGCGTGATGCCCGACAGGTCGGCCATGTCCAGCACGCCCGATTCGTCCATCCAGCGCACCAAGGGGTCGTGGGTTTGCGCGGCCAGGTCCACCAGCACGCGCCGGCCGGGTTGCTCCACCGCGCTTTCGATGATGTTGTCCAGCGCTTCATAACGGTCAACCAGCACCGGGCTGGCGTAGCCGGCATAAAAGCGCAGCAGGCTGCCGTGCGAACGGTCGGTGTCAAAGCCCACGAAGGGTACTTTGTGATCGATGAAGTGCTGGGCCAACAGACGCGCCACCAGCGACTTGCCGACACCTCCCTTTTCCCCGCCAATCAGGTGGATCTTGGACGCGGGTTGCAGTTCCAGGGTGGGGACTTCCATGATGGGTGCGGCCGCGAGCTGGCGCGGCGCTTCAGGTTGCGCTGGGCTGGATTCTGCATGCGGGCCGGGTCAAGCGGTCCCGGACATGTTGCGCTGTGCGGCGTTCACATGAAAAGGATCGGTTGCAAAGGCTTGGGGCCAGCAGGGTCGCGGCAGCTGGTTGGAGTGCTTCCTAAGGTTCAAACGGGTAGCGTACGCCCAGGCTGGCCCGCAGCCGGTCCATCCAGGCCAGCGTGGCCAGGCTTTCGCTGTGCGGCATCAGCGGGCTTTCGCGCAGCCCGGCGCGGATGCAACGCATGGCCTCCACGATCTCGCCCTCAAAACCGTTGATCGCGAAGGGCGCGTCCACGGTTTGCGGCGGCTGGCCGGTGCGCTGCAGCACCGCTTGGGTGGCCTGCCAGAAGTTGTGCGGCAGACGAATGAAGCCTTGCTCACCTTGAATCAAGAGCGCGTTGTCCGACGCCGCGTCCAGGGCACAGGTGAACTGCGAACTCAAGCCGCCTTCAAACACCAGCGTGGCCGCCAGCTGCATGTCCACGCCCGTGGGGGCCAGGCGCCCGTGTGCCGACCATTGGGTGGGCTCGGGGCACGCGCCCCAGGCCTGTTGCAGCACCCAGCGCGTGACGGTGAGGTTGTAGATGCCGATGTCGAGCAAAGCGCCGCCAGCCAGTTCTGGGTTGAACAAGCGGCTGCTGGGGTTGTAGGCCGCATTGAAGCAAAAGCTCGACTGCAGGCCGCGCAGCGGGCCGATGGCCTGCTCACGCAGCCAGCTGCCCAGCTGGGCGTACAGCGGCAGGAAGCGGGTCCACACCGCTTCCATCAAAAAGACTTGGCGTTGGCGGGCCAGGTCCACCAACGCCTGGCCTTGCGCCAGGTTGGGCACCAGAGGTTTTTCGCAGAGCACGGCTTTGCCGCGCAGCAAGGCGGCTTGCACCGGCGCGCCGTGCAGGGCGTGCGGGGTGGCAACGTAGACGGCGTCGACGCCAGCGTCGTCCAGCAGTTCATCGAGCTGGGTGAAGACCCGAACCGGCGTCAGCCCCGCCGTGACGTGCTGCAGTGCAAAGGCCTGGGCGCGGGCGGCGTCGCGACCGTGCACGGCCACCAGCTGCGCGTCTGGCAGGCCGGCCACGGCCTGGGCAAATCGGTGGGCGATGCGACCCGGGCCAACGATGGCCCACCGCAGCGGCGCCATCAGCGGGTGGCCAGTTCGCGGTGCAGCCAGGCGCGAGCCACGGCCCAGTCGCGCTTGATGGTGGCCAGGCTCACGCCCAAGGCTTCGGCCACCTCTTCGTTTTCAAGGCCGCCAAAAAAGCGCAGTTCCACCACCTTGGCGGCGCGCTTGTCGACTTCTTCAAAAGCCAGCAGGGCTTCGTGCACCGCCACCAGGTCGCGGTCGGGTGCAGCGCCAATTTGCTCCAGGCCGCTGAGGGTGACCGAGACCAGTTCGGCGTCGCGCTTGTTGGCCCGCCGCGCCAGTTCGTGGTTGACCAGGATGCGCCGCATCATGGTGCTGGCCACCGCCAGGTAGTGGCTGCGGTTTTGCCATTGGGTGCGACTTTGCTCGGCCATGCGAAACCAGGCCTCGTGGGCCAGGCTGGTGGCGCTGAGCGTGTGGCCGGGGTTCTCGCGGCGCAAGTGGTTGCGCGCCATGCGGCGCAGTTCGTCGTAAAGCAGCTCGAACAGCTGTGACGAGGCGCCAGGGTTTTCATCGCCCAACTGGCGCAGCCACACCGTGACGTCGGCCGCGTCTGCAGGTGCGACCGCGGGTGCAGGGGATGCGGGTGGGGGTTTCGCTTCCATGGTCAGTGCGAATTGTCTACGCCCCGGGGTGTTTGCATGCGCGGCCAATTGCACGATGTGTTGCTTACAAGGGGCGGGCTTGCCCTAGGCCAGTCGGTGTTGAAATAGGGGACTGCTGATGAAGACCAGGATACCCATGCTCCTTGCGTTGCACCGCCCCTTCTGGGCCTTGGTACAGGCCCTCGCTGGGCGGGCTGGGGTGCTTTGTGGTTTGGCTTTGCTGTGCCTGGCGCCCGTGCAAGCCCAACCCTTGGCCGACCCGCGTGTGGACTGGCTCAGCGCCGACAGTGCCCACTTCCGCGTGCATTACCGGCACAACCAGCGCCAGCAGGCTTTGGCCGTGGCGCAGGCCGCCGAACGGGCCTACCCGCGCGTCACCGAAGCCTTGCAGTGGCGGCCACGCACCCGCACCGAAATCGTCGTCTACAGCGAGTTCGACGTGGCCAACGGGTTTTCAACGCCTTTGCCCTTCAACCTGATGGGCGTTTTCCTGACGCCGCCCGACGAGGGCGAGTTGCTGGACAACAGTGCCTGGCTCGACCTGCTGATGGTGCACGAATTCACCCACGCGGTGCACCTGGACAAGGTGCGCGGTGTGCCGGGTGTGCTGCAAAACATCTTTGGCAACGTGCCCTGGTTCATTCCCAATGTGTTTCAGCCCAGCTGGATGCTGGAAGGTCTGGCGGTGTGGAATGAAAGCGAGCCCAGCGCCGGCCGCGGTCGCCTGCGTGGCCCTTGGTTCGAGGCCTGGTTGCGCAGCGAGCGCCAACGCGGCTTTGTGTCGCTGGCCGAGCTCAATGCCGATGGGCGCAGGTTGCCGGTCAGCAAGCAGTACCTCTACGGTGCCTACTTCATGGACTTCCTGGCCCGTCGCTACGGGCCGGACAAGATCCAGGCGCTGGTGCACCAGTACAGCGGCAACATCGTGCCGCGTCTGCACAGTGCACCCTATGGTGCTACGGGCAAGATGATGGACGAGCTGTGGCTGGAATTTCTGGCCGACCTGACGGTGCAAGTGGACGCCCGGGCCGAGCCCATTCTGCGCCAGCCAGCGGTGGTAGGCACGGCACTGGCAGCCCCCTTGTTTGACATCGACAGCGTGGCAGCGCTGCCGGCCTCAGCAGGTGGTGGCTGGCTGGCGGTGCTGCAAGACGGTCTGGACGGCGCACACCTGGTGCGCGTGGCTGCCGACGGGCGCCAACAGCGTGTGCAACGTGTCAACCGCGGCGCGCGGGTCGACGTGGCGGCAGACGGCACCGTGCTGCTGACCCAGCCCGACCTGTGCAACACGCTGTACTACGGCTACGACCTGTACCGCCTGCAAGGCAGCACGCTTGAGCAGTTGAGCCACTGTGCCCATCTGCGCCGCGCAGCCAAGGCGGGGTCTTCGTTGGTGGCGCTGCAGCTGGACGCGGGCAAGACGCGCCTGGTGCAGTGGCTGCAAGCCAGTGCGCTGAGCATGAGCCAGCCGCCACGGGTCTTGCTGGACCCCAACGACGGCACCGAGCTGGTCGATCTGGCCGCTGCGCCCGACGGTCAGCGCGTGTCGTTGATCACCCGGCGCGGCGCCGACTGGCGGCTGTTGGAGGTGGATCTCAGCGCCGCTGCCGGCACCGCGCCGCGCCTGCTGATGGCCCGCAGCGCACCGATGCAGGCCTTGCGCCACGGCGCCGCCGGGCTGGAGTTCATCATGGCCGAAGGCGGCGTGCCCAACGTCTGGCGCCTGCAGGGCGGTCAGCTGCAGCGCCTGACCCACAGCCACACAGCGGTGCTGGCTCACGCCGGCACGGCGGCTGACGGTTCGCTGGTCAGTGTGGGCATCCATCCACAAGGCCATGTGTTGCAGCGCTTGGTGCAAGCGGTGGCGCTGCAAGACCTGGCGGTGCCCGCTGCAGTGCCCGCGGCCGCAGAACCTGCGGCCTTGCCCGCTGGCGTTGGCTTGGGAGAAGGGCGCCCCTATTCGGCGGCGCGGGCGCTCTACCCCCGCTCGTGGTTGCCGGCTTTCAGCGTTGACCGGGGGCTGAGCACCGTGGGCGCCACCACCTCGGGCGCCGATGCCCTGGGATGGCATCAGTACGCCGCGTTGGTGCAGGTGGAGACCTCGCAACGCGAAGTGCTGGGCAGCCTGGAGTACATGTTTGTGGGCAGCCATGGCGTGGCCATCAAACGTCAGCTCACGGCCCAAGCCTGGAGCACGGTGGGCAACAAGGAAACCACCTTGGTCTTTGACCGCAGCACCACCGTGCAGTGGCTGAGCCAGTTTCCTTTCAGCCGCCTGGAGCGCCGCGTGGTGCTGGGTGTGGGTGCAGCCGGGCACTGGATCGATCGCGTCAACCTGCCAGCTGCCACCACCACCCGCCGCCGCGATGAGCGCCTGCTGGCTGCGTTGGTGGACGTGGACCTGAGCAACAGCGATTGGGCCAGCGAAGGCCGCAACCGCGGTTGGCACGGTACGGTGCTGGTGGAAAGCTACAAGCCCCTGTCAGGCGGCGACCCCGGGCGCTTTGACGGCACCGTGGTGCGCGGCGACCTGCGCGGCTATGTGCCGATGGGCCGCAGCGTGCTGGCCCTGCGCGCCACCGAAGCACGTGCCCAGAACCGCACCGAACCCTTCCAGCTGGGCGGGGCCAGTGACGACGCGCTGCAGATGGGCCCCACCCTGAACAATCGTCAGCTGTCCTTGCGCGGCTACCGCGGCGACGAGGCCGCACTGAACGGGCGCAATGCCCGGGTGTTGTCGCTGGAGTGGCGTACCCCGCTGGCCGACATCGACCGCCACGCCATGGTGCCCGCCGTGGGCATCAACCGCCTGTCGGCCGCGGTTTTTGTGGACGCCGGCGGCACCTGGAACTCGGGTCAGCGGCCCGACGCCTGGCGCCGCGGCGTGGGCGTGGAGCTGCTGGGTGAAGTCAAGCTGTTGTATGCCTTTGGGCTGCAGTTGCGCTTGGGGCTGGCCCAGGGCCTGGACGCACCCAAAGACACCCACGGCTACCTGACGGCCGGGCGGGCGTTTTGACGCCGTGAGCCTTGAAGCCCGGGATTGCTGCGTTTACCGCATGTAGCCCTCGCCCGATGATGGGGCGCCCTCTCGCACCCCTTGCTTCCCGCCTTTCGCCATGACCTCGCCCTCCTGGGACGCCGTACGCAGTTTGTTTGAACGCGCCCTGGCACTGGGCCCCGACGAGCGTGCGCAGCTGCTGGACGACCTGTCGCTGGACAGCGCCGTGGTGGCTGAAGTGCGGTCGCTGCTGTCCTTTGAAGTGCCCGAGATCACCGACGGCTTCTTGTCGCAACCGGCGGCGTTGAGTGACAGCGCCGAGCCTGGCCGCCAAGGCCAGCAGCTGGGGGCCTGGCGCTTAAGCCGCCTGCTGGGCGCAGGTGGCATGGGCGACGTCTGGCTGGGTGAGCGCGCCGACGGTGCTTACGTGGGCTGGGCGGCTGTCAAGGTGCTGCGCCGGGGCATGGACAGCGCCGCCGTGCTGGCGCGCTTTGCACAGGAACAGCAAGCGCTGGCGCGGCTGCAGCACCCGCACATCGCGCACCTGATCGACGCCGGCCGCACACCCGATGGCTTGCCCTATTTTGTAATGGAGCATGTGCAAGGCCAGCCCATCGATCAGGCCTGTCGCGTGCTGCCGCTGGAAGAACGCCTGGCGTTGTTTCTGCAACTGGCCGACGCCGTGGCCCATGCCCACCGCAACCTGCTGGTGCACCGCGACCTCAAGCCCAGCAACGTGCTGGTCACCGACGCCGGCCAGGTCAAGCTCTTGGACTTTGGCATCGCCAAGGCCTTGGACCCGCTGGAAGGCCTGGACGCCAACATCACCGCCGCCGGTGAACGCCCCTACACCCCGCAGTACGCCAGCCCCGAGCAGGTGCGCGGCGAACCCGTCAGCACCGCCACCGACATCTACAGCCTGGGCGTGCTGCTCTACGTGATGCTGACCGGGCAGCGCCCCTATGGCCGCAGCGCCACCACACCGGCCGAAGCTGCGCGTGCGGTGCTGGAAGACGAACCTACCCGGCCCAGCGCGCTCAGCCCCGCTCAGCCTGAAGACAACCGCTGGTTGGCCACCCGCCGACGGCTGCAAGGCGACCTCGACAACATCCTGCTGAAGGCGCTGGCCAAGCCCGTTGGCTTGCGCTACGCGAGCGTGGACACCTTGGCCGCCGACGTGCGAGCCCACCTGCAGGGCTACCCGGTGTCGGCCCGCCCGCCCAGCGCCGCCTACTTGATGCAACGTTTTGCGCAGCGCAACCGCGTGGCGGTGGCGGCGGCCGGCCTGGCGCTGGTGGCGGTGGTGGGTGGCGCCGGCGTGGCGTTGTGGCAAGCGCGTGTGGCCGACCACGAACGTGACCTGGCCAACACGCAGCGCAGCATCGCCGTGCAGCGTTTTGCCCAGGTGCGCCAGCTGGCCAACCAGCTGGTCTTCAAGTACCACGATCAGATTGAAAACTTGCCCGGCGCCAGCAAGGCTCGCGAGGCCTTGTTGGTGGATGCAGCGGCCTTTCTCGACAGCCTGGACCAGGCGGCAGCCAAAGACGCCGTGCCCGACCCGCAGCTGGCCTATGAGCTGGCCAGCACCTACTACCGCATCGCGCGGCTGCAAGGGGTGGACACCTCCGTCAACACCGGGCAGCACGACCAGTCTCAGCTCAACCTGAGCAAGGCGCTGGCCTTGTCCACCCGTTTTGTGGACCAGCCCGGCATGAGCACCGAAGCCTTGGGTGTGGCCATCAACATGCACGTCAGCCAAGGTGAGGTCTGGCAACGCAGTGGCCGCCTGCAACAGGCCGAAACGGCGTTGCTGCAGGGCCTGCCCATCTTGCAAGCGGCCCTGCAGCGGGACCCTGCCGACACCTGGTCACTGGCCAGCGCCATATCCCTTCACGGTGTGCATGCGCGCATCTTGGGTAGCAGCTTGAGTGTCGCTTCCCTCGGTCGTTGGGCTGACGCCTGCGCCGCTGCTGACCGCGCCCGCGCCGCGGCGCAAGCCACGATCGTGGCCGATCCCAAGAATGTCTATGCCCCTGACAGCCTGGCCTTCACGCTGGGCGAACAGGCCCAGTGTCAGCTGCTGGCCGGCAAGGCCGACGCTGCGGTGGACCTGTTTACCCGCCAGACGGAGCTGCGCGATCAGATGGCGGCCAAGTTCCCCGATGACATGGACTTCCGCTACCAGCGTGCCATCGCCCGCGCCAACCTGGCCCGCGCGCTGTCGGCCCAAGGCCAGCACGGTGCGGCGCGCCAAACGCTGGAACTGGCGATGCAACTGATGCGCGAAGCGGTGGCCGTGGACGCCGGCAACCAGGCCGGTGCATTGCGCCTGGACAGCATGGAGGTGACACACCTGGAGCTGATGCTGGCCGCTGGCGAACGCCTGGCCGCGCGCGAGCAGGCCGACCGTGTGCTGGCCCGCCTGCCCGCCGCCGAGGCCCAGGGTTTTGGCCGCGCCCGCACCCGCGCCGAAGCCCTGCTGTGGACGGCCCGCGCCTGGCGCATCGAACAACCTCGTCGTGCGCTGGCGCAGGCCCAAGAAGCGGCGCGTTTGATGCAAGCCCGTACGAACGACGACGACAACGTCACCCGGCGCTGGATGCTGGCGCTGGCGCTGGGCGAACAGGCGCTGGCCTGGCTGCAGGCCGGCGACGCTGCAGCCGCGGCAAACGCCGCGCGCGAAGCCCTGGCGTTGTGGTCGACCCAGCCGCCAGCTGGCGGCCCACCCCCTGTGCTGGCGCGCTGGATCGACCCGCTGCGCGCTCTGGCGCCGAACTGAACCGCCCCCGGCTTTGGGGGCCGGTCCCTTGGTCGTCAGGCCCTCATCGCACGCCGCTTGGACCAAGCCGCCAGACCGATCAGCGCCAAACCGTTCAATGCCAAGCTGCCGGGCTCGGGCACTGCGTTCTGAGCCGGAGTACCCGCGCCGAACTGGTAGGAAGAGATGCGGTGAAAGTTGTCCAGGCTGGCATATGCGCGGTAGGCGCTCAGGTTCAGCACCGGCGTCGAGCCTGTGAGCGGCACAAACCACGACAGGCCAATCTGCGTGAAGTCGCTGTTGTTGATGTCAGGGCCCTGCATCAGGTAGTCCTCCAGCGTGTTGAGGTTGCCGTCCTCGTCGCTGGAGGGGTCACCGAACGATGCATACCAGGTCCAGTCAAACTGCACCGTGCCGTAGTTGGGGCCGAACACGCGCGTGCCACCCACCAGCGTGCCCGAAACGCCCTGCAAGGACGAGTAGTCGTCCTTGAAGGTCAGGTCGCCGTCAAACACGCCGCCGTTGGTGAAGTTCAGCTGCAGGTGGTGCACCACATCGGCCTGAGCGCCGCTGCCGCCCATGGCCAGGGCGGTCGCCAGGACCCAGGGGTAGCAAGCCGCAGCGCGGTGGACAGCAAAGGGGTGGGATGACTTGTTCATGTGGAGTTCCTTGGACGGGGTGGCGGTGGACGCTTGGGGCTTGCTTGCCCTTCAACGTCGGACGCTTGCAGTCTCGGGCGCAGCAGCGCGGCGCACAGCTGTCCGAATGGGCAGAGCTGGCCGCGCAAACGTGACGCTTGGCACGGCGCTGGCATCCTCTTCACTGACGTGCCGGCACCCCTCGCGGGGGCCAAGGCGGTGCGCAGAAAAACCCGGGTCCGCTGTTGCCTTGGTCCAAGGCATGATCGACCCACTGGGTCTCGATCTGCGTTTGCGTCTTGCCCCGCCTCGACTGCCCACGCACCACCATGCCGCACACCCACCCCCGCTGGAGCCAGATCCGCGCCCTGTTTGAAGCGCTGATCGACAGCCCTGCCGAGCGACGCGAGGCCTTGATCGCCCACGCGGGGCTGGACGAAACCGCGCTTGCCGAAGTGCGCTCGCTGTTGCAGCACCACGACCAGCACGCCACCGGTTTTCTGGGCACACCCGCCGAGCCCGCAGCGGCCACGACTGCCAGCCCAGCGGCGCAAGCCGCCATGGTCGGTCAGCGCTTGGGTGCCTGGCAAGTCCTGCGGCCGATCGGCCAAGGCGGCATGGGTGAGGTCTTTGAGGTGCGTCGTGCCGACGGCAGTTTTGAGGGCCGCGCGGCGGTCAAGTTGCTCAAGCGCGGCATGGACAGCGCGGCCGTGCTGCAGCGCTTTGCACTAGAGCGGCAGTCGCTGGCGCGACTGAACCACCCGCACATTGCTCGGCTGCTGGACGCCGGCGCCAGCGAACAGGGACTGCCCTACTTCGTGATGGAGTTTGTGCAAGGCCGCCCCATCGTTGAGGCCGCCATGGGCCAGCCGCTGGAGCTGCGCCTGCGGTTGTTCTTGCAGCTGGCCGAAGCCGTGTCTTACGCCCACCGTAACCTGCTGGTGCACCGCGACCTCAAGCCCAGCAATGTGTTGGTGGATGGCGAGGGGCAGGTCAAGCTGCTGGACTTTGGCATCGCCAAGGCGCTGGACCCACTCGAAGGTGATGGTGGCGACACCACCGTGGGCGGTCAGCGGCCTTTCACGCCAAACTATGCCAGCCCGGAACAGGTGCGCGGCGAGCCGGTCAGCACCTCTACCGACATCTACAGCCTGGGCGTCCTGCTCTACCAGATGCTGACTGGCGCGCGCCCCACCGGGCGCCAGGCCACGACGCCACAAGACGCCATGCGCGCGGTGCTGGAAGAAGAGCCCACGCGTCCCAGCCGGCTCAGCGAGGCCGAGACCCAGGACCCGCACTGGCTGGCCACCCGCAAGCGCCTGGAGGGTGATCTGGACCACATCTTGCTGATGGCGCTGGAGAAAACAGCGGCGCGGCGCTACGCCACGGTGGACGCCCTGGCGGCCGATGTTCAGCACTTTTTGCAGGGCCGCCCGGTGGGCGCGCGGGCCTCGTCGCCGCTCTACGTGCTGGCCAAGTTTGTGCGCCGCAACCGCTGGCCCGTGTTGGCGGGTGTGGTCGGTGGCACGGGCTTGTCCATGGGCCTGGCCGCCACGCTGCTGCAAGGGCGCGCGGCGGCTTCGTTGGGGGTGTTGGGCTTGGCCGGTGGCTTGGGCATGGCATTGGTCCAGGGCCAGCGGGCAGCGGCCGCACGCGACCGTGCGCAGGCCCACCTGAGCGAAGCGCGTGCCATCGCCAGCGACGTCATGGTGCGCCACGCCGACGCCGTGCACAACCTGCCCGGTGGCGCCGCACTGAAGGCCGAGGTGCTGAACAACCTGATCGGCCACCTGGACCGCTTGGCCGCGCAGACCAGCAACGACGCCACTTCCAGCGGAGACCTGGCGATGGCCTACGCCCGCCTGGCGCACCTCTTGAACGACCGCCTGTTGGCGGCGCAGGGCCAAGAACTGACTGCCGAGCAGCACGCCCGGCGCAGCCTGCCTCTGTTTGAGGCTGGCGAGGCCGCATACGTCGGCAACCCTTGGTACTACATCTGGTGGTCGCGAGCCTGGCGCACGCGTGTCACGGCCGCACAAGCGCGAGACGACCTGGTCGCAGCGGTGCAAGCCGCAGACCAGACGGCAACCATCGTGGAGCGGGGTCTACAGCGGCACCCGCAGCAAGGTGATCTGCTCAGCGAACTGGGCTCGGCGCACCTGGTCCGGGGCCATCTGCACTCCACTTGGGCGCTCAACAGCCTGCACCAAACCGACGCTGCGCTGGCGTCTTTTGAGCGGGCCCGGGTCATCTACCAAGACATGGTCACGCGCGGCACGGCCACCGCCGAAGACCTGCACCAACTGGGCACCATCGCTGGCGCCAGCATGATGGTCTGTTTTGACCAGGGCCGAGGCGTCGCTGCGGTGGCGCACGGCGAAGTGGCCTTGCGCCAACGCCAGGCCAATGTCAGCGCCCATCCCGATCACGTGGCCTACCGCAGTGGCCTGGCCACCGAGGCCAGCAACTTCAGCTATGTGCTCAATGCGCTGGGCGATTTTGAGCGGGCGCTGGCTTGTTCCCAGATCGCCGAGCAGAACCTGCTGCACCTGGAGCAAGCCGACCCCAAGCACAGCCCTTGGCGACAGACCCGGCTGCGAACCAGCCTGAACCAGGCCCGCGCACTGACCGGCCTGGGCCGCCCTGCCCAGGCCTTGCCGCTGCTGCGGGTGTTGTGCGACCCGACCGCCGGCCCGGCGCTGGCCGGCGGGCACTGGCGACTGGCCTGGTGGCAGCTGGAGATGGCGCACGCGCTGCGGGATTTGGGTGGTCTGGAAGAAGCCCGTGCACAGGTCGAGTTGGCTTGGCCGGTGCTGGGTGAAGCCGCTGTTGCGAGCCCGCAAGATCCACATGTGGTGCTGCAAGGTCAGCGCTGCCAGGCGCTGCGTGCCGAGCTGGCCGGCGGTGGCGGGAGCGCGCCCGCTGCCACTGCGAACGAACCCAAGCACCTGCTGTAGCCGCCACGCTTTGGATCGCAACGGGGTTCAAGCCCCCAGTTCGCGGTGCAATCAGGCGCGGGCCACGCTGGACGGCGCCGCAGTGGCCGGACTGCGTTTGATGTTGCAACACCACGACCAGCAGGCCACTTGGCGCTTCGCCAGCGCAGTCCGGGTTCTGTAGCATCGCTTGCGCAGCGAATTGACTGCGCTATTCGAAAGAAGCCTCATGATGCGATTGACACCAGTGGTTCTAGCAAGCGTGCTCGCCTTGGCGCCCATTCTCGGTGGCGTTTCGGGCAATTCCTTGGCGCAGCAGTTCATGCGCATGCTGGGTTTTTGACCCGTCCTTGGCGCCGCGTTGCGCCTCCGGCTTGTGCCTGCTCACGACCCTCGCCGCCTGGCCTGGCATCAGGTTCAAGCTGGCGCTGCGCTGCTGGCCCTGGGCCGGCCGGCCAATGCTGCGCCCATGCTCAACGCGGCCGTGCTGGACCTGACGGCCTTGGTCGACGACACCACCGTTGGTCGCGATGCCTTGCTCGCCTTGGCCGAAGCACAGGCACTCTTGGCCCTGCTGTTTGGCCCTTCGGCGCCCGAGCCTGCCTTGGCGCATCGCGCGGCCGCCATCGCGGCGCTGCAGCGGGCGCAAGCCTGGCATCCGCCCGGCCGCTTGGGCCAAGACCATCTCAGCTTGTTGGCCCGACTCGAAGACGCAGTGATCACGGGCGAAGCGGATCAGGGCTGAGACATTTTGGCCCGCTGTGCAGCTGCCGCCCTTCGATACGGAGTCGCAGCCGTGTAACAACTCGAACTTGATGTCGAATCCGACGCTGCTCGAGCGTAGTGGCTGTAGGACCCCACGCCACGCCACGCCACGCCACGTCAGGTCACGTCAGGTCACGTCACATCACGCCAATGTGCCCCCATGCCCATCCCTACAACCCAAATGACCCTAAAGAGACGCTGATCATGACCACCGACCGCATGGTTAGGCTGCACCGCGTGTTGACCACCACGCCCGAGAAGATCTACCGCGCGTCCCTTGACCCTGACGCGCTGGCGCGCTGGCTGCCGCCCAATGGTTTTACCGGCAAGGTTCACCTGCTCGAAGCCCAGTTTGGCGGGAAACACCGCATGTCGTTCACCAACTTCACAACCGGCGGCAGCCACTCATTTGGCGGCGAGTACCTGGAGCTGGTGCCCAACGAGCGCCTGCGCTACACCGACCGCTTCGACGATGCCAACCTGCCCGGCGAGATGCGCGTCACGGTGAACCTGAAGGCGGTCTCGTGCGGCACCGAGCTGACGGTCGCGTAGGAAGGCATTCCGGAGGCGGTTCCGCTCGAAGCAGGGGTTGCGATCAAAGGCCCCCTTATCGGGCCCGGGTCGTCGGCCCCAGGTTCAGCAAAGCACCGGCTGACGACGCTGCCGGCTGCCCACCCAAGCCACCACGGCAACGCCCATCAACCACAAAGAACCTGGCTCAGGCACCTGGCGCAGGATCTGCTGGGCCATGATTTCATGGACCCGGGTGGTTTTGTGGGCGGCGTCCCAGTTGATGTAGCCCGCCGCCACCGACAGGTTGTTGGCGCAATTGCCCGGCCCGGTGTTGTTGGACAGGCACAGCGCGGTGGTCTGGGTGAAGCCGTAGGTGGCGGGGTTCAGCACCATGTCTTCAATACTGGCGTAGGCGTCGTACAGCTGAATGTCGGCCGCCAGTTGCTGGTCGATGCTGTTGACCAAGGACTTCAGCGCTGCGTTCAGGGCAATGCCGTTTTGGTTGTCAACGCTGCTCAGGTCAGGGCGCGGTGTGCGGTTGGCCACCACGATGTGCTGGGCACCGCGTGCGTCCAGCTGCCGAAGTGCGTTGTCGATGTTGGCCTTGGCGCCGTCGATCTTGCCCTGCAGTGCGGCTGGCGGCGTGGTGGGCAGGAAGATGTCGTTGGAGCCCGCCCAATAGATGTAGAGCGCGTTGGGGTCAGCGGCACCCCCGCCCAAGGTGTTGAAGTAGGTGCCAATCTGGGTCAGGGTGTTGGGGATGGCCGCGTTCAAACCGGGTGCGCCAGTGGTTGCACCACTGTAGGCATAGTCGCGCAACGGGACTCCCAGGCTGTTGGCCAGGTATTCAACCACCACGGGGCCGTTGTTGTTGCGGCCACCGAAATTGGGCGCGGGGTTGACGCCAGGGCCGAAGAGTGCACGCAGGTTGCCGTTGTCAACATTGCTGTCACCAAAGACGATGACCTGGGAATAGGGGTAGGCCAGGGCGGTCAGGCTGGTCAGCAAGAACGCGAAGGCTAGGCAAAGTGATCGCAAGTGCACCATTTCTGGCTCCTGTTAATGCGGGCTGACATCAACCGGCTGCAGCAGTGTGGCGCGTCCAGCTGATTCGAGCCATCCGTGTGTTCCCAGGTGCGGTTGCAGTCACGGTTGCAGGTGCAGGCCTGCCTTGACCCGTTCAGCAGCGCAAATCAGGCTCCCAACTCGCGGTGCAACCAGGCCCGCGCCAGTGACCAGTCGCGTTTGACGGTGGCGGTGCTCAAGCCCATCACTTCGGCGATCTCTTCGTTTTCCAGGCCGCCAAAAAACTTCAGCTCGACGATCTTGGCTGCGCGGGGGTCGACCTGTTCAAAGGCCAGCAGCGCGTCGTGCACCTTCACCACCTCAGCGCCTTGGCCGCTGCCGGCCACCTGCTGGGCTTCAGTCAACGTCAGCGACACCAGCGCGGCCTCGCGCTTCGCGGCCTGTTTGGCCACCGCGTGGTTGACCAAGATGCGCCGCATCATGATCGACGCCATGCCCAAGAAGTGGCTGCGGCTTTCCCACTGCGTGCGGGTCTGTTCGGTTAAACGAAACCAGGCCTCGTGGGTCAGCGCGGTGGCGCTCAGGGTGTGCCCGGCGTATTCCTTGCGCATCTGCGACGCTGCGCCGCGCTTGAGTTCGTCGTAAAGCGCGGCAAACAGCCGGTCCACCGCACCGGCTTCGCCGCTGTCCAGTTGTTGCAGCCACTGGGTCACGTTGGCGGCGGAAAACGTTGGGGCTGTCATGGCCCGAATTGTCGGGCGTTGGTGGCGCTGCTGGCGCGGTACTCGGCTTTGCCCCGCGGGCCATCGCGGACTTCTTGCGCACCCGTGATCCTTTTGCAAGCGATGTTGTGCGCTAGTGATCAAGGCCCGCTGTCAGCAGGCCATTGGGCTCCCTTGCTGAGGACTTGTGATGACAACTCCACCCCGTGCCCCGCGCGCTTTGGCTTCTTGGTGCGCACTGGCGTTTGCAGCCGCCCTCTCGGGTTGCGGTGGCGGCGGCGATAGCCCGGCTACGCCCGCGGTGCCGCCGGCTTCCGTGGCGCCAGTGCCACCACCGCCTGCTGCGGCCAGCACCACCGTCAGTGGCGCGGTGGTCAAAGGGCCTGTCTCCGGCGCCCAAATCTGCGCCTACACCGTGGTGGCCAATGCGCGGGGCGCAGCCCTGGGCAGTTGCACCACCTCGGACGCTGCTGGCAATTACAGCCTGGCCGTGCCGGCGGGCAGCGGTTCGCTGTGGGTGGAGGCCACGGGTGGCAGCTATGTTGACGAAGTGACCCAAGCCACGGTGATGGTGCCCGCGGGCTCACCACTGGTCAGCCTGGTGGCCGCCAACGGCGCCAGCGTGACCACCATGCTCACGCCACTGACCACGCTGGCGCTGAATTCAGCGCGCAGCGCCACCGCCACCAGCGGCACGCTGGACGCCACGTCCTACGCCAGCGCAGCAACCCAGTTGATGAGCAGCTTCAACCTGCCCGCCGGGTTGAACATCACCACCACGCTGCCTACCTTTGGCGCCGGCATCAACAGCTACGGCACGGCGCTGACGGCCATTTCGCAAATGGTGGCCAACGGCAGCACGCTGGCCAGCATCCTGGCCACCACCTCGCCTTCCACGTTGGCGGCGGCCTATGCCACTGCGGCTGCGCCGCCGACGAGTGGTGGGGGTGGCGGAGGGGGTGGCACGGGCTCGCCCAGCGCCAGCGGCACGCTCACGGTCAGCGGTGCCACGGCCGCGAACGCGGCGACCAGCCTTACGCCGCGCGCCGATGGCTTCGAAGTCAAGATCGATCAGAACGCCGTTACCAGCTACCGGTTCGCCAGCGCGGCCAATGGCTCGCCCAGCCAGGTCGATGTCACGGTCAATGTGGGTGCCAACGGGGCCATCACCGTGGCCTATTTCGACCTTGTATCGCGCACCTCGGGCTTGTGCAGCGCCAACTGCGGCGTCACCGTCACCCCCGCCAGTGGCGCCACGCACCCGGTGACCGTGGCCTTCAGCAACACGCCCATGGGCGGCAACCTCAAGCTCAACGGCAGCCTGGTGGGTGATGCCCCGGGCGCGGCCTGGGTGGCGGCTGACCTGGCCGGCGCCACCACCAGCAACCTGACGCTGGCCGGCACGGCCGTGCGGGCGGTGTCGGGCAGCGACACCACCACCGACCTGGGTGGTGGCAACAGCATCCGGTCGATCGCGGTGCGTCTGTCTGACGGTTCGACGCTGTCGCTCAGCAGCCAGACCGGTAGCGCTGGTTTCACCGCCAGCCGCATTCTGCCGCCGGCCACTGTCAGCTCGTGCAACGCAGCTTGCAGCATCACCGTGGCCGACAGCACCGGCAGCACCCGCGTCACCTTGGCCAACACCACCCTGGGCACCGGAGGCCCGGTGCTGAACGGCACGGTAGACATCGCCCGCACCAGCGGCAGCCTGACCACCAACGACACCGGCGGCTTCACACCCGTGGCCAGCAACATCGAATCGCTCAACAGCAAGCGCACGCTGACGTTCAGCGTGTTGGGCACTGCAGCCCAAGCGGGCCTGAGCCTGGTCACGGTGGACGTGGTGGGCGGCCGCGTGGTGTTGGCTCAGGCCACGGTGGGCATTGCCACCCAGGTGCTGAGCTGCTTTGACAACGGTACTGCCATCGGCATCCCGGCCTGCACCGGGGTCAGCGTGGCGGCTGATGGGCGCACGGTGACGTTCACCAATGCCGTGCTGCGCGGCGGCGCCTTGGGCCAGCCTGCCCGCAACGTCACCTTCAACGGCACGGTGGTCGCCAAGGGGCCCTGACCGATCAGCTTGCTGCAGCCAACGGCCTTTGCCCAAGGCCGTGCACCCAACACGTTTCAACACCGGAAGTACGTCGACCCCAGCAACCGCGCCGCCTGCGGCTGATGCACGGGCCCTGCCTCAACACCTTAACGGACCCTCACCATGCGCCAATCCTTCACCCTGCCATTGAGCAGCGCTTTGCTCGCAACCGCCCTGCTGCTGTCCAGCAACGTCAGCCTAGCCAAAGACGAAACCACGCCGCTGACAGTAGACGCCAGCTTCAATGCCGAAGTGGCTTCTGAAAAGGGCTTCACCATCACCGACAACAAGGCGCTGAAGGGGGTTAAACGGGTGGCCGTGCCGGTGTTCGCGGTGGAGTTCATCATGGCCGACAACGTCAACGCCCAGACCTCGGGCTTTGGCGCGGCCGGGCGCGCGTCGTCGTCGCTGTACTACAAGCTGCTGGGCGTGGGCGAGGCTGACTTTCAAGCCGTCACCAACCAGCTGTACACCCAGTTTCTGGCCCAACTCAAGGCCAGCGGCGTTGACGTGTTGGAAGCCAGCCAGGTGGTGGCTGCACCCAGCTACCGCAAGCTGGCGGCCGCTGGCAGCCCGGCGCCCATCAAGAGCGACACCACGATGATGATGTCGCCGCCTGGCCTGGGTATCTACGGCTTTGCCAAGATGGGCGGGGGCAACAGCAGCAGCGGGCGCAGCATCTTTGGCGCGCTGTCGGACGTGGGTGCAGGCTTTGCAGCCGTGGGCGCCATTGGCGACACCATTGCCTTGGCCGGTGAACTGGACGCCAGCTTGATCGAAGTGCGCATGCGGGTGAATTTTGTTCAGCTCAGCGACGACAACAAAGGCTTCTTCGGCCGCCTGGCGGGCAGTGCTTCGGCTTCAGGCAAAGCCTTCCCCAGCGTGGACAACGTGATGGTGGGCGTGCAGTCGGGCCCGCTGCGCAGCACCATGACGCTCAAGCACAGCCTGTCGCTGGACACCGCAGCCTTTGCCGAGGTTCGCGAAAAGGCCACCACCGCCGGTGACGTAGCGGGCGCGGTGGCGGTGGGCCTGTTGCGCTTGGCCATTGGCAGCAAAGACAGCCACAGCAGCAAAGAGCTGGAGGTGGTGGCAGACCCGCAGCGCTACAAAGACGTGGTGGGGGCTGGGTTGGCGTCTGCGACCAGCATGGTGGTGGCCCGCATGAAGACCGAGCGCTGAACCTGGCGCAGCCGGCGCAGCCAGCACCGACGCTGGCTTGAAGCTGGCCTGATGCTGAGCATCCTGTCGCGGGCGGCCTTGACGCGGTCCCACCGGGCCCATACTTGGCAGTCCGTTTCCTCCAGAGCCGGCTGCAACGTTGGACGCGCCGTCGTCAAGCGGCCTCATCACCCAACTTGATATGACGACCGCCGCTTCCTGGGCCGCCATCAAGGCGCTGTTTGAAACCTGTGTGGACCTGCCTGCGGCCGCTCGCGAGCCGCTGATCACCGCGGCTGCACTGGACGCCGCCGGCTTGGCCGAACTGCGCAGCCTGCTGGCCCACCACGACGACGCCATCGGTCAACAGGTCTTCATGGCCGAAAGCGCCGCGCAGCAGTTGGCCGAAGGCGCGGCGCGGGTCGGCCAACGCCTGGGCGCCTGGGCGATTGTTCGCGCCATCGGAGCTGGCGGCATGGGAGAAGTCTTTGAAGCCCGCCGCGCCGACGGCAGCTACGACGGCCGCGCCGCGGTCAAGCTGCTCAAGCGCGGCATGGACAGCGCCGCGGTGCTGCAACGCTTTGCACAAGAGCGCCAGGCCCTGGCGCGGCTGAACCACCCGCACAGTGCGCGGCTGCTGGATGCCGGTGCCAGCGAAGAAGGGCTGCCCTACTTCGTGCTGGAGTTTGTTGACGGCCAGCCCATCGACGAAGCCGTGCGCCCGCTGGCGCTGGAGCAACGCCTGAAGCTCTTCTTGCAGCTGGCCGACGCGGTGGCGCACGCCCACCGCAACCTGCTGGTGCACCGCGACCTGAAACCAGGCAACGTGCTGGTGGACACCGAAGGCAGAGTCAAGCTCTTGGACTTTGGCATTGCCAAGGCGCTGGACCCGCTGGAGGGACACGATGGCCACACCACCGTGGGCGGCGTGCGCCCCTACACGCCCAATTACGCCAGCCCCGAGCAGGTGCGCGGCGAACCGGTGAGCACCGCCACCGACATCTACAGCCTGGGCGTGCTGCTCTACCAAATGCTCACCGGCACCCGGCCCACCGGCCGCAACGCCACCACACCAGCCGAGGCCGCTCGCAGCGTTTTGGAAGACGAGCCGACGCGGCCCAGCCGGTTGTCCGCCAGCGAGGTCGTCGACCCGCAGTGGCTGCAAACCCGCAAGCGGTTGGAAGGCGACCTGGACAACATCTTGTTGAAGGCGCTGGAAAAGGCACCCGAGCGGCGCTACGCCAGTGTGGACGCCCTAACGGCTGACATCACTGCCTTCCTGCAAGGTCACCCGGTCAGCGCACGTCGTGCGCACCTTGGTTACGTTGCAGGAAAATTCTTGCGGCGCCATCGATGGGCGGTGTTGGCTGCGGCGCTCGGCGGCCTTGGTCTGCTCACGGGCTTGGCGACCGCGTTGCTTCAAAGGCGTGTCGCACTGGCGCTGGCAGCGGTAGGAGTCTGCGCCGGTTTGGTGATGGCGCTGGCGCAGGCACGGCGCGCCCAGCTGGCCCGGGACGACGCTGCGCGCGCGCGCGATGACGCGCAACGCCACTTGTCCGAGATGTGGCGCCTGGCCAACTCCATGGTCTTTGACGTCAACGACGCGATGGAACGCGGTGTAACCGAGGGCCGGCGCCAGCTGGTCCACGCAGCCGCGCTGTCATTGCAGCGCCAGGTTGAGTTTGGCGTGCTGAGCGACTCTGAACGCATCGACTTGGCATCGGCCCTGAGCCGGCTGGCCAAGCTGGAAGGTCTTGCTTACACTGACAACACGGGTGACAGTGCCGCCGCTTTTGAGCACTACCAGCAAGCGGTGAAACTGCTGGAGCCAATGGCCCCGCGCCACGAGGCCAATGCGGATTGGCAGGGTGCGATGGTGTCGGCACTGGGGGGCCTGTCGTCGATGCAGCGCGGCATGGGTCAACGCGAAATGGGTTTGGCCACGATGCACCGTGTTGCCATCCATGCAGCCCGAGCGGCCACTCTGAAGCCCGACGACTTTCGCTGGCGGGTCTTTGAGTGCGCGGCGCAGATTGAGCTGTCGTCTCACAACTACCACGTGAGTCGCGAACACGGACTCAATCGCCTGGATGCAGCTCTCGTGCACATCGCCGATGCACTGGCTGCCACGCAGCGCCTGACCGACTCTTTCCCAAACCAACCGCGAAGCTGGGCGTTGCGCGCGCAAGCCTTGCGTAACTACGGCGGCCTGATGGAAATCAAGGGCAGGCTGGCTGATTCTGTCCAGGCACAGCGCGACAGCCTTGCTGCGCTTGAGCGGGCCATGGTGCTGCCTGGCGGTGAACTGCAGCGCCAAGTGCACTATCCGGCCACACTGCAGCACTTGGGGGTGGCGCTGGAACGCGTGGGCGAAACCGACGAGCCCGCAAGATTGTTTGCGCAAACTGTGACCGACAGCCTCGCCGCCCACCGTGCGGACCCCACCAACCAGCGCTTGCTCTTGGAACTGCTCTCCTGTGTGTGCATAGCCTGGGCCCTGGACCTGCGCCGTTGGGAGTTGGGCCATTTCGACGAGACGAGAACGCACGCATTGGCCTGCGTCCAGGGCCAATCGCTGCCGCGCATGGATGTGCTCACCCAGCGCCACGTTCTCTTCATCATGGCCTACAGCGTGGTGGCGGACGCTTATCGTGGGCGCGCAGCGGACGCTGCTGCGGGTATGGCGCGACTCCGTGACGCACTAGACAGTACCGGATTGAAACCCAGCGCTGCACACCCCAACGAAGCAGAGCTCATGGCCGCCGTGGACACCGCACAGACCTGGTGTGAAGCCATCAACGGCCAGCAAATAGCGGCCTGCGAAGCTGCCCAGCGCGCGCAAAATTGGTTGCAGTGTGTCTACCAAGGCCGCGCCGCGGAGGACATGTCTGAGCATCTGCTGGCAGTGGACTTGCTGGTGCGCCTGGCCCGCGCGCCGTTTGACGACAGCGTGGCCGCCGTCGCGCGGCGCGCATCCATCGTGGAACAGGCCCGGCGCTTCGACGCCGTGTTGATCGAGCGCGGTGTGGTGCGGCCTGATCAGCGCATTGAATCGCGCTGGCTGGCGCTGCAGAACTGAGTCGAAGAATCACCAGGTGGGTTGCTGCGGCGGCGAACCGGCTGAAGGACTGCACTTGCAAGATCGCCGCCATGTAACAACTCGAACTTGATGTCGAATCCGACGCTGCTCGAGCGTCGTGGCTGTAGAAACCCATGCCACGCCAATGTGCCCCCATGCCCATCCTTTCAACCCGAATGACCCAAAGGAGACCCTGATCATGACCACCGACCGCACAGTTCGGCTGCACCGCGTGTTGACCACCACGCCCGAGAAGATCTACCGCGCGTTTTTGGACCCTGACGCGCTGGCACGCTGGCTGCCGCCCAATGGTTTTACCGGCAAGGTTCACCTGCTCGAAGCCCAGGTTGGCGGAAAACACCGCATGTCGTTCACCAACTTCACAACCGGCGACAGCCACTCATTTGGCGGCGAGTACCTGGAGCTGGTGCCCAACGAACGCCTGCGCTACACCGACCGCTTTGACGACGCCAACCTGCCCGGCGAGATGCGCGTCACGGTGAACCTGAAGGCGGTCTCGTGCGGCACCGAGCTGACGATCGAGCAAGCAGGCATTCCTGAGGTGGTTCCGCTCGAAGCCTGCTACCTGGGCTGGCAGGAATCGTTGCGCAACCTGGCGCGCCTGGTCGAGCCGAACATTCCCGGTTGAACTTGGCCTTCGTCCGTTGTCGCCATGCCGGCGGCGATCGTGCCGGCCCTTTTCCACCGTCCCTTGAAGGAGTTTCTCGATGACCACCACCGTCACCCCGTACCTGAGCTTTCCCGGCAACACCCGTGAAGCCTTCGCGTTCTATGCCAAGGCGTTTGGCGCAACGATCGAAACGATGATGACCTACGCTGACATGCCGGCCCCGCCCGCCGATGCTGCTGGCGGCTGCCCCGAAGGCGGCCCACCGCCCAGTGGCGACGGCATCATGCACGCCTGCCTGAAGCTTCCCGGCGGCGCGATGATCTTCGCCGGCGATGTGCCACCTGGCATGCCCAATGAAGGCATCAAGGGCGTGATGATCGCCGTGCAGTACGACACCGTCGACAGCGCGCACAGCGCGTTTGGCGCGCTGTCGCAGGGTGGCCAGGTCACGATGCCGCTGGCGCCGGCGTTCTGGGCGCAATGCTTTGGCATGCTCACTGATCGCTTCGGCGTTTCGTGGGCGATCAATGGCGCGCCCATCGACATCACGAAGTGAGCCACAACCCCTCGGCGGGCCGCTTGCACGCCGGGCCTCCAGCAAACAAACGGTTTGGGGGCGCACAGGCCTGCCCAGGCCAGGAGACCAAAAATGGTCAGTCAGAACACGATTTGCCTTTGGTACGACGGCACCGCCTTGGACGCCGCGCGCTTCTATGCCGCCACGTTTGCCAACAGCGCCGTGGGCACGGTCTTTCGCGCCCCCGGCGACTTTCCTTCGGGCAAGCAGGGCGATGTGCTGACGGTGGAGTTCACCGTCCTGGGCATCCCCTGCTTGGGCCTGAACGGCGGCCCGGCGTTCAAGCACAGCGAGGCTTTTTCGTTCCAGGTGGCAACCGACGACCAGGCCGAAACCGACCGCCTGTGGAATGCCATCGTCAACCACGGCGGCCAGGAGAGTGCGTGCGGCTGGTGCAAAGACAAGTGGGGCCTGTCGTGGCAAATCACGCCACGTGCCTTGGTGGCCGCGATGGCCGACCCCAACCCCGCGGCGGCCAAACGCGCCTTTGAAGCGATGATGCAAATGACCAAGATCGACATCGCCCAGATTGAGGCCGCTCGGCGCGGTTGACCCAAGCCCAAGCGTTACCAGTCGCCCATCCAGACCGCTTGCGCAGAACCAGCAGCGCCCCCGCCGCGTTGTCGCTGCTGTGTTAAACCGCTGCCCATGGCGCGACTGCGCCTGAAGAACCTGGCCCATGACCACCCCGATCGACCTGCGCTCCGACACCGTCACCCGCCCCACCGACGCCATGCGCGCCGCCATGGCCAGCGCGCCCGTGGGCGACGACCAGTACGGCGAAGACCCCAGCACCAACCGGCTGCAGGCGCGCATGGCCGAGCTGCTGGGCAAAGAGGCGGCCGTGTGGCTGCCCAGCGGCACCATGGCCAACCAGGTGGCGCTGCGCACCCTGACAAGGCCGGGTGACGAGGTGGTGGCCAGCCGCGAGTCACACGCGGCCTGGCACGAGGTGGGCGGCGCAGCAGCCAACGCGGGCGTGCAGATCCACGAGATCGGCCAAGGGGGCTGGTTCACCGCAGAAGAGCTGCGTGCAGCCACCAAGCCACGCAACTTCGCCATCTTCCCCACCACCACGCTGGTGGAGATTGAAAACACCCACAACCGCGCCGGCGGCGTGGTGGTGCCGCAGGCCGAAGTGCTGCGCGTTTGCGCCACCGCGCGTGAACTGGGCTTGGCCACCTTCTTGGATGGCGCGCGCATCTGGAACGCCAGCGCCGCCAGCGGTCTGGCGCTGGACACCCTGGCCGCGCCCTTTGACCTGGTGGCCGTGGCCTTCAGCAAAGGGCTGGGCGCGCCGGGCGGTTCGCTCTTGGCCGGGTCGAAGGCCTTGATCGCCAGCGCCGACCGTCACCGCCGCCGCATGGGTGGCGCCATGCGCCAAAACGGCATCTTCAGCGCCGCCGCGCTGCACGCGCTGGACCAGCACCTGGCGCGCTTGCCCGAAGACCATGCCAATGCGCGCGCGTTTGCCGAAACGCTGTTGGCCGGCGCGCCGGTGCGGCTGGACCTGGCCACCGTGCAAACCAACATCGTGGTCTTTCACCTGCCAGCCGCGCTGCCGCTGGACGCGCCCACGCTGAGCGACCGCGCGCGTGAACAAGGCGTGCTGGTCAATGCGTTTGGGCCGCGTACGGTGCGCGCGGTGACGCACCTGGACGTGAATCGCGCGCAGTGCGAGCGTGCCGCGCAGGTTCTGGTGGCACTGCTGGCGCCTTGAGTGCACCTTCAGTGTTCAAAGCGCAGTTCGGTCACCTGGCGGCCGCCCCGCTGCTGGGCCTGCGCCGTCTGCCCCCTTGCCCACCAGGTAGCCGGACCAGCGGCGCATGCCTAGGTGGAACTGTCCGTTCACCGGCAGCAGGTAGGCACTGCCCACCGGCCCCACGGGGTAAGCGTGCAAGGCCGTGCCCAGCGCCCACATCAGCATGGTCATGCTCAGCGCCGCGGCGAGCACCTGGGGCGAGGCGCCCGCATGGTCCACCACCAGCAGCACGAAGATGAAGTTGATGGCCACCAGCGCCAGGTGCTGCAAGGCCTGCGCCCAGGTGGAGAGCGGTGGCGGGATGTCGTCTACGCCGTAGCGGATGTCGGCCGGCAGGCGGTGCGGATTGGGGGCATGCGGGGATGGAGCGCTGCGGGCCTGCTGGGTGGTGCGGGGGCCGCAGGCGTTGTTTGGGGCGCATGGTGAGGGGGCTGCGGGGTGGGGCAGACCCTCACGCCAGTTCGCGCAAGCCGATGCTGCGCAGCAGCTGGAAGGTGCCGTCGTAGTACGCGGCGCTGCGGGTGGGATCGTGTGCGGCACCCTCGGGCACCACAAGCACCATGCCCTGCCGCGCCCTAGTTAGCAGTACGCGGTAGGCGTTCTTCAGGTAGGACTTTCGCTCGTCTTTGCGAATGTGCTGCCAGCGGTTGCCCACGAAGGAGTGGTACTGCCAAGCGCCTTCGCTAAACCGCAGGTCACCGTCCCAAACCACGCATGCCCAATCGAGCTCAAGACCTTGCACGTGGAACTCGGTGGCGACGTCTTCAAGGTAGTACGACGAGCGAATGTCGTCGCGTTCATTGAGGAACCAGTGCACCGGGTCCATAGGCGAGCGAACATCAATCGCATGGGGCTTGAGCCGTTGTGCCTGAGACGAGACCACGATACCGAATCGCTCGTTGCCCCTGGCTTGCTGGCGCAGCCATGTCCGTGCGCGCTCCACATCTCGCGTGATCACGATCGGGTACTGGGCTGCAAAGGCACTGTGCAGTCGCGACGCTTTCTCCACTTCGAGATCGAGCACCTGCTTCACAAAGTTCGATACAGAGTCCGCGCGAAAGGAACGCATCGAGGTTGCCAGATGGAGACATGGGTCCAAAGTGACATTGGGCCGCGATGAGATCGTCTCCAGGGCATCTTCAGCGGCGTACTCACTGTCTTGCAGCTTGGGCGACACGTGCACATGCCACCCCGGATAGTCGGCCTGCAGCGTGCGAATCCATTCGCTGATGCCCGCCTCGCCCGTATTGATTTCCTGACCACCCCCGATCAAGCACACCACGACGGCCCAATCAGGGTGTCTGTCGAGACACGAAATCAGAAACCTAGGCTCTGACATCTGAAAGCCTGGGCGTCCCTTCTTCCGCTGCATGAAGTCGGCGGTTTTCTCTTCGTTCCAGGCTCTTTGGGCCTCGTCGAAGATGGCCACGTGCTCCGGTGGCGCTGAAGGGTCGTTCAAGTACTCATCGCGAAAGTGGTGAACGGCCTGGATGAACGCTTTCACAGGCTGTCGTGCATCGCTCTTGGTACGTGCGTGGCCCTGCGCCTTGGCCCTACGGACGTCATCGCGCACTAAGGCTTCTTGAAGTACGGCAACCAGCGGTCCATTGCCTGACAGGTAGACGCCGCGAGAGCCACGCTGCTGCCCTCGAAACCGAGTCGCAACGTCTAACCCCACCAAGGTCTTGCCTGCACCTGGCACACCGGTGACCAAGCAAATGGACTTCAAACCTTCCAACCGCGAGCGCTCGATGACCTTAGCTACTGCTTCGGACGTCACAGACAAATTGACTGCACCAGCTTCGTGTTTCGAGATCTCGTAAACCGAGTGGCCTCGGTAGAGCGCAGAAGCCGCTTCAACAATCGTTGGTGTTGGCAGGTACCGGCCTTGTTCCCACTGGTCCAGTGCCAGGTGCTCTTTGGCGGCTTCGCCAAGAACTTCGGACAGTACTTCCGCCAAGCAGTCAGCCGAGACCAGTGTAGGTGCCGCGACTCCATCGTGGTGACTTCGGCTTGAACCCAGCTGCTTTTGATTGCGTGCGCCAGTCGCTACAAGGATTGGCACGATCCGGGCTGTGTGACTGGTCTCGTGGAAGTATTTGAGGTCCAAGGCGTAGTCCCACACCTGATCGACGTCCTGCCGAAAGAATGCGGTGGCGCCGACCTTGAACTCAACAACAACAATGGCCTGGGGGAATAGCAACACCGCATCGATGCGCTTGCCCAGGCGGGGCACCACGAACTCCAAGAAGATGCGGCCGCGCCCGACATAGGGCTGCAGAACAGGCTTCAGCAGCTCTGTCTCCTGCTGCCAGGCATCTCTCTGTGACAAATCAACTGCGAACTCGCTGGCCGCCGTAAGTCGCCCGAGGACGTCGGAAGGCGAAGCCCTGACGAAGTCTTCAATCGTCGCCGAGTAGTAGGCGCGCTCCACCAAAGAACGCAAGCGAGGCGTTGACGACAAAGTGTTGGTAGACCGCTGATGGACCAAGAGGGCACTTTACTTGAGGCGAACCACCTCAGCGAGATGGAGTGGCGACATTCAGTTTTCCTTAGTAGGGCTGAACCCACTTGTGCGGTTAGGCAACTGCTGCTGCTGCCCTAGCGAAGCCGCGCGCAACCAGTCGTTCCCGAAAGGCTTTTGGTTCGTGGTGGATGCCGAGACTCCTCCGAGCCGAGCCTCGTTGCAGAATTGGATTGGCGGTGGAGCCTCCCCACTGCTAGGCTTCGCAGCCACGCTCCCTTTGATGCTTCGCATGCGAGACGACTGACGCGGTACTGGGTTACCGCGGAAGACTTCATCATCAAGTTTCTGTTTGCCCTGCCTGATGTTTGGGTGGCTGTGCCATTTGTGGCTGCCCCAACACCTGCCCCCACAGCATGACCGACCTGATCCTCCACACAACCGAAGATGGACGCAGCCACATCAAGCTGCGGGCGCAAGAGCAGACCGTCTGGCTGATGCAGTTGGAGATAGCGGAACTCTTTGATGCCACCAAGCAGAACATTTCCCTGCACCTGAAGAACGTCTTCGAAGATGGGGAGTGGGACGCGGGGTCAGTTTTCAAGGAATCCTTGACAGTTCAAATTGAACCAGGCCGCGCGCCAAAGGTCTTCCTTTGGCCCAGTTCAGCGCAGCTCAGGTGTGGATGGTCGCAGTAGTACCAACTCGACAGTGTGGCGTGGCCGCAAGTCACTTGTATCTTGCTTTAGGCAATCCTGGGGAAAGTTGTCTAAAATACTGGACAAATGCCAGCCACCTCAAAGCTCACCTCCGCCGTCGACAGCCAGCTGCTCTTGCAACTGGGTGCGCGGCTCAAACGGGCGCGGGTGGCGCAAGGGCTGACCACCACCGAGATGGCGCAGCGGGCCGGCATTTCCCGCATGACGCTCAGCGCCATCGAGTCGGGCGAACCCTCGCCCACTATGGGCAGCTACGTGCGCGTGATGAGCGTGCTGCAGTTGTCCAAAGACATGGTGCTGCTGGCCAGCGACACCCTGCAGTCGCCAGCCGCAAACCATGAAAAGAGCGAGCCTGCCGTTGCCAGCTTCACGGTTTCGGCCAGCAGCGCCAAGCACGAACTGCAAGACCTGCAGAGCTTGGTGCTGCACCAAGAGGCGGTGCGGCTGATGCGGAAGAACCCGGCGCTCATTCAGCAGGCCATGGACACGCTGAACCGCTGGCGCCAAGCCGGCGATTCGCACTCACGCTTCCTGTGGGACGAATGGTCCGTTATCCTGCACCGGCGGGCTTGGCGCAGGGCGCTATCGCAAACGAAGCGCTCCAAGGAACTCCGCCAAGCCTCGCCGCTGGCAACAGTGCTGCCAGCGGAAGCGAGGCAGCGCATTCTGGAAGAGGTGCGCCAGCTGAAAAATGGCGTGCCATTGGGTGTTGTGCCTTCAACACGGCCGCGCGCCAGGAAAGGTCCCCCGCATGGAACGTGAAGAACTCGAACACCTGATCCGCGCCGCGGCCGAGGTCACGCAGGAATATGAGTTCATCATCATCGGCAGCCAGTCGATCCTGGGGCCCATCCCCAACCCGCCATCGGAGTTGAAGATGTCGATGGAGGCCGACATGTACCCTTCAAATGCCCCCGAGAAGGCCGACCTCATCGATGGCGCCTTGGGCGAAGGTTCTCCATTCCACGACACCCACAAGTATTACGCGCAGGGTGTGGGCCCGGAGACGCCAACCTTGCCCGCAGGGTGGCAGGCCCGGCTGCACCGCGTGCAGACGGCCAACACCAACCTGAAGGTGGGCCTGTGCCTGGATGTGCTGGACCTCTTCATGGCCAAAGCTGCCGCCAACCGCGACAAAGACCGGGAGTTCAACATCGCCCTGCTGCGCCACGGCTATGTGAAGCTGGAACAGGCCTTGGAGATGGTGGCCTTGATGCCCGTGGACGACAAGGGTAAACGGGACTTGCGGGCCCGCATTGGGCGCTGGGCGAAGCTGCTGCGGGAGCGCGGCGAAGGTCAAGCCGCTGGATTAGGCACAGCCAGCGCGCAAGACTCAAACGTCGATATTCGTCGCCACTCAGCTTGAGTGGGCCGTTGGCGTGATTCAGGGCGCCAGCGCATTCGCTCTGGCGCGACCCCACCCCTCAATCCATCTTCAACCCCAACTCCACCGCCTTCTTCGGCAGCACCGCCAGTTCCTGCTGAATCACCTGGTTGAACGCTTCAATGGTGTTGCCGCTGGTCAGCGACACGCCGCCCAGTTCGGCCAGGCGGCGGCGGAACTCGGGTTCGGCCACGATCTGGGCCACCTTCTGGTTGAGCAGGGCCACCACGGCGGGCGGCGTTTTGGCGGGGGCCACCAGGCCGAACCACATGTCGAAGTCGACGCCGCCGCGCAGGCCTTGTTCGGTCAGCGTGGGCAGGTCGGGCCACAGCTCGGACCGCGTGGCGCGCAACTGGCCCAGCGCCTTCAGCTTGCCGGCCTGGATTTGCGCGCGCGCGTCGGCGGTGCCCAGCAGGCCCCAGCGCACTTCGTTGGTCAGCAGCGCCTGCACCAGCGGTGCGCCGCCGCGGTAGGGCACGTGGGTGTAGTTGCCGTCGGCCGCGCCGTTGACGATCTCAGACGCCACGTGCGAAATGCCGCCCGCGCCGGTGGACCCATACGGCAGCCCGCCCTTGCCGGCCGCCTTGCCGGCGGCCACCAGGTCTTGCACCGTCTTCCAGGGTGATTCCAGCGGCACCACCAGCACCAGCGGCGCCAGCATCACGCGGGCCACGGGTGCCACGTCGGCGGCGGTGAAGCCAGCCTTGCTGAAGGTGGTGGGGTTGATGGACAGCATGCCGGTCAGGCTCATGGCCAGGGTGTAGCCGTCGGCGGGGCTTTGCAGCAGGCCCGCCATGCCCAGGTTGCCGCTGGCGCCGGGGCGGTTTTCGACGATGACGTTCTGCTTCAGCTCGGCCTGCAGGCGCTCGGCCACCAGCCGTGCCGACACGTCGGTGGCGCCACCGGCCGGGTAGGGCACGATGATGCGCATGGGCTTGTTGGGGAAGGCGGCGGTCTGCGCCAGGGCCGGCAGGGCGGCAACAAGCGCCACGCCAACAAGGGCGGCTGTGGCAAGGCGGCGGTTCGTGGACATGTTGGGTCTCCTGGGGAACGGGTGTTGAAGTTGTTGGGGTGAAGGGGAAGAAAGGGTCAGGAAGGGTCGGAGAGGGTCGGGCCGCGCTCAGCGCGTGTTGGCGACCGTGTTCAGTTCAAGGCGGGCCTGCAGCTGTTCCAGGTCGGCCCAGCCGATCACCTGCTTGAAGTCAGCCATGGTGGCGCGCGGCACGGGCAGGTCGCCCATGGGTTGGCCGCAGCGTTCGGCCAGCGCGGCCAGGTTGGTGCGCAGCGCGTGCACCACGGTCAGCAGGCTCACGATGGGGTAGGTGGCCATGCCGGCCACGGCCTGGATCTGCGCGCGGTCCATCTTGGCCATCCAGGTGCCTTCCATCAGCTGCAGCGACAGCGGGCGGCCGCACACCTGGCGCAGCTTCACCAGGTCGGCGTGGCTGCTGAAGGTGGGCGTGATGGGCTGGATCAGGTCGGCGCCGGCTTCGGCGTAGCGGGCGGCGCGGTCCATCGCTTCGCTGGGGTCCTTCACATCGGTGCGCGCCACGATCAGCAGGTTGGGGTCGCGCCGGGCGTCCACCGCGGCGCGGATCTTGGCCACCGCGTCGGCCATCGTCAGGGTGACCAGCACGCTGGCGGCCGCGGGGCAGCGCTTGGGGCTGAGCTGGTCTTCGATGGACAGCGCGGCCACGCCGGCTTTTTCGAACGCGCGCACCGTGCGCTGCACGTTCAGCACGTTGCCGTAGCCGGTGTCGGCGTCGGCAAACACGGGCTTGCGCACGGCATTGACGATGTGGTCGACGACGCCCACGTTTTCGCTCAGGGTGTACAGCTCCATGTCGGGCCGGCCCAGCAGCGTGGCCGACACACCAAAGCCGGTGGTGAACACGCCGTCGAAGTTGGACTGGTCCACCAGCAGCGCTGACAGCGCGTCTTGCGCGCCCGCAAACCAGACGGTGTTGCCGCTGGCCAGGCGCTGTTTCATCCACTGCCGTGCTTCGCTCATGGTGGGGTTCCTGTGGGGCGCGCCAGGCGCTGCTTCAAGTAGGGGATCAGGCCGCCGGCTTCCAGGGTCTGGCGTTCGGCGGCGGCCAGGGGCTGCAGCGGCAGGCTGCTGCCGCGGCCCAGGTGGCGCACGCAGGCGGCTTGCCAGTCGACTTCAATCTCATCGCCGCGCTGCACCGCAGCCAGGATGCCGGGGCAGGTGACCAGCGGAAAGCCCATGCTGACCTCGCCGCGAAAGAAGCCGGGTGAAAACGATTCGGCCACCACGCCGGCTATGCCCAGGTGGCGCATGGCGCGCATGGCTGGGTAGTGCGGGTGGCCGTAGCCGAAGTTGCGGCCGCCCACCAGCAGGTCGCCGCGCTGCACGGTGGCGGCAAAGCCGGGGTCGCGGTCGGCCAGCGCCAGGGCGGCCAGCTCTTTCACATCGGTGATCTTGATGTTGGCCACGCCGATGATCAGGTCGATGTCGTAGTCGTCTTCATCAAAGACCCAGGCCACGCGGCCACGCAGCTTGGGCAGGGTCATGGGGTGGCACCTGTTGCTTCTGCTGCTGCAGCAGCTGCTGCGGCCAGGTAGGGCCGGGGGTCGGCAATCTGGCCTTCGATGGCCGACGCCGCCACCACGGCGGCGTTGCAGATGTAGATCTCGCTGTTGACGCTGCCCATGCGGCCGGGTGTGTTCAGCGTGCCGGTGGACACCGCGCGCTGGCCGTCGGCCATGGTGGCGATGCGGCCGTAGCAGTAGTCGCAGGTGGGTGAACTGATGAAGGCGCCGGCTTCGGACAGGGTCTCGATCAGCCCTTCGCGTGCGGCCTGGGTCATGATGGCTTGTGACGTGGGCACCACGTGCAGCTGGAAGCCCGGCTTCACCTGCCGGCCGCGCAGCACGTTGGCCGCGGCGCGCAGGTCTTCCAGCCGGCCGCTGGCGCAAGAGCCCAGGTAGCCGCTGTGCACCTCCAGGCCCAGGTGGTCGGCCAGGTTGCGCGTGTTTGCCGGGCTGGGCGGCACCACCACGATGGGCTGCAGGTCAGTCACATCCACCGTTACTACGCGTTCGTAGACGGCGTCTTCGTCGGGGTACACCGGGGCCAGGTCCAGCTTGGCGCGGCCTTGCGTGTAGGCCAGCGTGCGCGCATCGGGTGCGATCAGCATGGTGGTGGCGCCCAGGAACATGGCCTGGCCGCACACCGTCTGCCGGCCTTCGATGCTCATGGCGTCGATCACCGGGCCGGCCAGTTCCACGGCCTTGAAGGCGCAAGAAGACGGGCCCAGCACACGCACCAGGTGGTGGAAGACATCGCGCGCCATCACGCCGGGCTGCAAAGCGCCGGTGATGACGATCTTCACCGTGGGCGGCACGGTCATGGCCAGCGTGGGCGACACGTAGGCTTCCAGCACGCCCTTGCGCGCGCCAAAGGCGTAGGCGCCAAACGCGCCCAGCTGGCTGACGTGCCCGTCAAAGTGCACGACAAAGGCGCCCGGCGACGCATAGCCCAGCTCGGCCGACACCTGGTGGCCGATGCCCTTGCGTTCATGCACCGGCACGCCTTGTTTGGCGCCCCAGGTGCGTGTCACGCGGTGCAGCTCTTCTTCCTTCGGCGTGGCGGCCGGCACCATGTGGTCGATGAACAGCACGAAGCGCTCGGGCTGCTGGACCTTGTCGACGCCGAACTCTTCGCGTGCCTCGCGGAAGAAGACGTCGGTATAGCCGGGGAAGTCGTAGCTGATGACGAAGTCGGGGCGGGCCTCGATGTCGTCACCGGGCCGCACGAAGGCCCGGCCGCTGGCGCGGGCCAGGATTTTCTCGGTCATTGTCTGGGGCGTGCGGGCAGTTACCATTTCCACCATGTGGCAAGTTGAAACATCCAGGGTTGGCAGGCATTGAATGCCATGAACACCCGCGTCGGTTCCTCGCAAACCCGCAGGTTTGCCGCATCGTGGAAATGGCTTGGGCCGCGTGTGGGCGGGTTGCATCTGGGCAGGCCGCAGCCATGAACACCCCAGCCCGCGCCGCAGCCAGCCCCAGTGGCACCCAAAGCATCGAACGCGTGGTGAACCTGCTGCGCGTGGTGGCCTCGCGCGGGCGCAACGGCATGCGGCTGGGTGAGGTGTCTGCCGCCACGGGGCTGGCCAGTTCCACCTGCTTTCGCATGCTGCAGCGGCTGGAAAGCGAAGGCATGCTCGAGCGCCACCCGGTCACCCGCAAGTACGCGCTGGGCCCGCTGCTGTACGAACTGGGCCTGCTGGCGCGCCCACGCTTCCACCTGGCCGACCGCTGCAAGAGCACCCTGGCCGCGCTGGCCGAATGCACGCAAGACACCGTCTACCTGAGCGAGCGGCGCGGGCTGGAAGCCGTGTGCTCGGCCCGCGCGTTGGGCGCCTACCCCGTGAAGGCGCTGACGCTGGACGTCGGCATCCGCCGCCCGCTGGGCGTGGGCGCCGGCGGCTTGGCCATCCTGTGCGCGCTGCCGCCGGCCGAAGCCGATGACATCATCGAAGCCCATGCCGACAGCTACCCCAAGCTGTCCACACTGAGCGCCAGCCGCGTGCGCGACGCGGTGGCGCAGGGCCGCGAGCAGGGCTTTGCGTTTTGGGACGCGGCGGTCTACCCGGGCACCGCCGCCATCGGCGTGACCATTCCGGCGCTGCCGCCCATGGCGGCCATCAGCGTGGCCGCCATCTCGTCGCGGCTGGACGCCGAGCGGCGGCAGCTGGTGGCGGCCGATTTGCGGCACCACGCGCAGGTGCTGGGGCGGCTGCTGGGGGCAGCGAAGGCGGTGGCCTCAGGCACGGACGTGTGACGGACGCTGGGCTGGCGGTCCCCTAGACTTGCCGCCTCCCTGCTAAAAAGGTAGTGCGATGCGCCGTGTGTTGTCGTTGGGACTATTGGTCAGCTCGCTGGCCGTGCCGCTGTGTGTTGCCGCTGCGCCGCTGAACCTGAACACCCTGAAACCCGGCGATCGCGCCCACGGCTTCCAGGCCGTGTCGGTGTACCTGGACGCGGCAGACCGCCCGCTGGGCGCGCGCTTCATGCACCGGCCCACGGGCTTTCAGCTCGACCTGCTGCAGATCGAGTCGGTGCCGCAGGCCTTCACCTGGGTGAAGAGCTTTGCCACGTCCGACCAGGGCGAGCCGCACACGCAAGAGCACCTGCTGCTGCTGCGCGGCAAGAGCGGGCGCACGCTGGCCACCAAGCAGTCCATGTCGCTGGTGACGCACTCGGCCTACACCGAGACCTGGCGCACCAGCTACATGTTCAACACCACGGCCGGGGTGGACACCTTCTTCGACATCTTCGCGCAGCAGCAACACGCCATGCTGCGCCCCGACTACAGCGACGCCGAGATCCGGCTCGAGGTGCGCAACTTCGGCGTCACCAAGGCCGGCGATGGCCAGCTGCGGCTGGAAGAGAAAGGCACGGTCTACAACGAGATGGTGGCCTCCATGGCCAACGGCCCGCGGCAGGCCTGGAGCGCGCAGAAGCACGCGGTGTACGGCACGCAGCACGCGCTCAGCTACAACCAGGGCGGCGAGCCGGCCGGCATCCGCACCATGACGCCGCAGGACATCCGGCGCTTCCACGCGGCCACGCACCACCTGGCCAACATGGGCACCGTGGCCGCCTTCCCGCGTGCGGTGGCCCTGGGCGGCCTGCTGCAGCGCTTTGACCGTGTGCTGATGCAGGACGCACCCGCTGCAGGCGCTGCGCCGCGACGCGCCGACACGCTGGCCCAGCTGCCCAAGCCCAACGGCGACCCCGAAGGCGCGATGCGGCTGTACGAGTACCCACATTTCAGCGATCAGCAACCCAGCCCGGTGGCCTTGGTGTGGCCGGCTACGCGAAGCCTGGATGCCGGCCAGCTGCTGCTGGCCAAGCTGTTTTTCGACAACCTGGCCAGCGGCGACACGTCCAACTTGTATGGCCTGTTCATCGACGGCCGCAGCCGCCGGCTGGACACCGGTGTGCGCGCCATCGGGGCGTGGGTGGGCGACTGGGGCGGGCACCCGGTGTCCATCAGCTTCAGCGACGTGCGCCCGGCGGCGATGACCGAAGCCGGCCTGCAGGCCATGCGGCAGATCGTGGTGGACGAGCTGGCACGCATTGCGGCCTGGCCCGACGGGTCAGCCGAGCTGAAGGCCTTCAACCAGCGCCTGCTCAGCCGGGTGCTGGAGCGCGAACGCCAGGCGCTGCGCTTCATCGGCTCGCCGCCGGGATTTGGCGCGCGCGGTGGCAGCTCGGCCTGGGTGGACTTGTTGCTGCAGCTGGAGCAGTCGCCTGGCGCCCGCAAGTCCCTGGTGATGAAGCCCGAGTTCGCGCGTGTGCGCGGCCTGCTGCAGGGCGAAGGCAATGTCTGGAAGGGCTTGCTGGCGCAGTGGGGCATCACCGGCGTGCAGCCCTACGTGACCGGCGCGCGGCCCAGCCCGGCGTTGATCGTCCGCGAACAGGCCGAGCGCGAGGCGCGGCTGCAAGAAGAGACCCAACGCATCCAGCAGCGTTATGGCGAGCCCGACACGCAGAAAGCGCTGGCGCGCTTCGAGGCCGATTCCAAGGCCGAGCTGGCGCAGATCGAAGAGATCAGCAAGGTGCCGCCCACGCCCTTCGTCAAATCGCCGCCCATGACGCTGGACGACGGCCTGCAGTTCGACTCGCTGCGCCTGGCCCAGGGTGTGCCGTTGGTGGCGTCGCGCTTTGACAGCATGACCGGTGCGATGACCGGTGTGGCGCTGCGCGCCGATGGCTTGCCGCGCGACGGCCTGCGCTACCTGTCGCTGCTGCCCGAACTCCTGACCAGCGTGGGTGTGATCGACGGTGGCCAGCCGGTGCCTTTTGAGCAGATGAGCGAACGGCTGCGCCGCGAGATCCTGTCGCTGAACGCGTCCTTCTCCACCAACGCGCGCACGGGCCGCGTGGAGCTGGTGGTGCGTGGCTCGGGCGTGGGGCCTGATGAATCACGAAAGGCGCTGGACTGGATGGCCCTGGTGCTGCACACACCCGACTGGCGGCCTGAGAACCTGCCGCGCATCCGCGACGTGGTGGACCAGCAACTGGCCGCGCTGCGCAACACCGTGCAGCGCCCGGAAGAAGCGTGGGTCAACGACCCGGCCCTGGCCTGGCGGCTGCAGCGCAACCCGGCCTGGCTGGCTGCGGCGTCGTTCATGACCCGCGGCTACAACGCGCTGCGCCTGCGCTGGCAGCTGAAAGAAGCCGCGCCTGGGGATGCGCCAGCGCTGCAGGCCTTCATGACCCAGCTGGCCCAGGCCGGGCAGGGCCTGGAGCGGGCGCGCCTGAAAGAAATGTTGGCGGCAGGCAAGGCGCCGGGCTGGGACGCCTTGACGCCACCGCAGCGCACGCTGATGACCGAGGCCCTGCGCGACCTGGACCTGAGCCTGGCCGACATGCCCGACACCAGCCTGGGCGCCGACTTCAGTGCGCTGGCGCTGGCGCTGCGCGACGACCTGGCATTGCCAGCGGCGGTGGCGCTGACGCGCCTGGACAGCGTGCGACAGCAACTGGTGCGCGCTGGTGGCGCGCGCGTGTTCATGGCGTCACCGTCCGAGCTGCGCGCCGACCTGTTGCCCCGGCTGCTGGCCTTGACGCAGCGCATGGACACGGCGCCCTTCGTCGCGCAAACCCTCGCAGCCGAAGGCCTGGTCAGCGCGCGGCTGCGTGGCCGCGGCGCCAACCCATCGCCCGTGCACGTGGGCCTGCTGGCACCGAACAAACAAGGCGGCGTGATCCTGACGTCCGTGCCCTCGGTTCACTTTGCCGACGCGGGCAACACCGACAAGCAGCTCGACTTTCTGGCGTCGCGCCTGTACGGCGGCGGTGGGTCGCACGGCGCGTTTTCGCGCACCATCGGCGCCGGGCTGGCGTACAGCAATGGCCTGCGCGGCGGCGTATCGCCGGCGTCGGTGGGCTACTACGCCGAGCGCACGCCCGAACTGCCGCAGACCGTTCGCTTCGTGGTTGACCTGGTGAAAAGTGGCAAGCCCGACCCCGCCTTGGGTGAATACGTGCTGGCGCAGGCCTTCGGCGAAACACGTGCGTCGCAAAGCTACGAGGCGCGTGCCGAGGGCATCGCGGCCGACCTGGCTGACGGCCAGCCGCCACAGCTGGTGCGGCGCTTTCGCCAGGCCATGCTGGACCTGCGGCGCGATCCCAAGCTGGTGGACAAGCTCTTCGAACGCAAAGACCGTGTGCACGCGCGCATGCTGCCCGGCTATGCCCCCCAAGGGCTGGACACGGCAGCGGGCAGCTTCTTCGTCATCGGGCCCGAGCGTCAGCTGAGCGCTTGGGACCAATACCTGCAAGCCACGGCGGGGCCGGGTGCGGGTGCGCCTTCATTGCAGCGCCTGTACGCCAGGGACTTCTGGGTGCCTTGACTGCGGGTCGGCAAGGCGGCTGGATCCGCGCACCCATCGCCCGGCCATGTAGGCGCTCTGGGTGACCGACCAGGCCATGTCCGCGCAGCGCAGACAGCCTCGACCTCAGGCTGCGCGGGGGGCCCCAAGGTGCTGGCCTCAGCCCTTCTTGCGCCGCGCCTTCACGCTCTTGGCCAGGCCCTCGATCAGGCCCACGCTGTCGTCCCAGGCGATGCAGGCGTCGGTGATGCTCTGGCCGTAAACCAGCTTGGCCGGGTCGTCCTTGCCAGGGGTGAACTTCTGCGCCCCGTCCTGCAGGTGGCTTTCCACCATCACGCCAAAGATGCAGCGGTTGCCGGCCGCGATCTGCGCGCCCACGTCTTTCATCACGCCCAGCTGGCGCATGTGCTGCTTGCTGCTGTTGGCGTGGCTGGCGTCGATCATCAGCTTGCAGTCCAGCTTGGCAGCTTCAATCTCTTTGCAGGCGGCAGCCACACTGGCGGCGTCGTAGTTGGGCGCCTTGCCGCCGCGCAGAATCACGTGGCAGTCTTTGTTGCCCTTGGTTTGCACAATGGCCACCTGGCCGTTCTTGTGCACCGACAAGAAGTGGTGGGGCCTGGCGGCGGCCTGAATGGCGTCGGTGGCAATCTTGATGTTGCCGTCGGTGCCGTTCTTGAAGCCCACCGGCGCGCTCAAGCCTGAGGCCAGCTCGCGGTGCACCTGGCTTTCGGTGGTGCGCGCGCCGATAGCGCCCCAGGCGATCAGGTCGCCGATGTACTGCGGGCTGATCACGTCCAGAAACTCGCTGCCTGCAGGCATGCCCAGGCGGTTGATGTCCACCAGCAGCTGGCGCGCAATGCGCAGGCCTTCGTGGATGCGGTAGCTCTCGTCCAGGTAGGGGTCGTTGATCAGGCCCTTCCAGCCCACCGTGGTGCGCGGCTTTTCGAAGTACACGCGCATCACGATTTCCAGTTCACCGGCGTGTTTGTCGCGCAGCGGCTTCAGGCGGCGGGCGTATTCCAACGCGGCAGCAGGGTCGTGGATGGAGCACGGGCCGATGATGACCAGCAGGCGGTCGTCGGTACCGGCTATCACCTGGCGGATGGCGTTGCGGGTGTCCTTGATCAGCGCCTCGACCGGCGTGTCGGCGATGGGGAAAAAGCGGATCAGGTGCTCGGGCGGCGGCAGCGGCGTGACGTCCTTGATGCGCTGGTCATCGGTCTGGCTGGTCTTTTCGGACAAGGCCAGACGGTCGTCGTTGGTGTGCAGGGACTTGGGGCTCATGGTCGTGCTTTCCTGAGGTGCCGGAGCTTGGGTCTGTCAGCCCTGGCAACAAAAAACCGCCGGGGCTGCCGGCGGTTTCTGGGGGGTGCGTGTGCGTCTTTTCAGTTACGCGTTTGCCTCTCCAGCCGCCAAGCGGTGCGAGAACCAAAAATACGTAAAGTAAAACGATGCGGGACGCATGCGACGGAATGTAGCACGTCAGGCAGCGGGGCCCGCCTGCAGCGCTTCCAGGTCAGCCAGATCTTTCAGTCGTCCGCTGGCCAGCTTGTTGGCCGTGCGCGGCCAAGGCGTAACCGCCCACCACCAGGTACTCAACGCGGTGAGCGTTGAGCAACTCGGCAAATTCTTTGAAGTCGCGGTTCAGCATCGGGGGCAGGTCCGGCCATGACCAGCGACGTGCTTGCGTTTGAAGTGGCTTGCTCGCGCAGTGCCTCAACGGCAGCCAGCCTTTCGGCCACAGGCCTGGACAGCCAGTAGGCCAAGTCGGCTGCTGCTTGCTGGGCTGGCCGGGCGCGGGTGACGACGGCTTTCATCGGCCTATTGTCGCCGCAGCGCGGTGGTGCTGCAAAGACGTTCAGGTGCCCGCCGATCTGTTTCAGGCCCGGTCTTGCGGGCGCGCAGAGTTTGATCTCAGGCGCAGCACTTCAGCTGCCGGGTTCAGAAGCTGTAGCCCAGCCCAAGAGTCAATTGCGGCACTGCGCGGATCTTGCCCACGCCGTCGCGCAGCTCGGCCAGTTCAGCGTCGATGTCGGCCTGCGTGGCTTGCTGGGCCAGCGGTCCGGACAAAGCGTAAGACACCGTCGCCTTGCCAATCTTCGCCCCCACGTCCATCGAAAAACGCAAGCCGCTGCCACTGCTGTGGCCCCAGCCAAAGCCGACATAGGGCGTGCTGGACGGAAACTTCACCTGCACCCGAAACTGATCGGCAGCGGTGGTGTTGTAGGTGGTGTTGCCAATGGTCAAGGAGCCGCCCGCACCGGTGGCCAGCAGGTCCAGCTTGTACTGGTTGCTGGTGATGCCGCCCGTCAGGCGAAAGTTGCCGGCCAGCGGGAACCAGTCGGCCAGCAGCGCGGTGCGGTTGAACTTGAGCTTGGCGTCGTAGTTGATGCCGTCTTCGGTGCGGCGGTCGCTGCGGTTGCCCAGCGTGGCGTAGTCAACGCGCAGACCAAACAAGGGTCCCAGCGGTTGTGCGTAGCCCAGCACTGCGCCGGGCAAGCCCACCTTGGTGTAGATCTCACCGGCCTGGGCGGCGCCTGCGCTCAAGACGAGGGCAGCGCAAAGGGTCAAGCGGGGGCAGCGGCGCATCAAAGGGTCCTGGTTCAGTGTTTGCAGGACCTCATTCTGGGCAGCGGCCTGCAGCCGCGCACCGCCAAACAGATGGATGAACCACGGCCATTACCGACGGCAGCGTAGCGGCCAGCGGTGGCCTTCGGTCAGTACTTCAGTGAGTACTTCAGTCAGTAGGCCTTGGCCTCGAAACCCGCCGCCGTGAGCTGCGCCACCACCTCTTGCACGTGAGCCAGGTTGCGCGTTTGCAGCACCAGTTCAACCTCCACGCTTTGCACCGACAACATGGAAAAAGCCCGCTGGTGGTGAACTTCGTCGATGTTAGCGCCCGCTTCGGCAACAACGGCGGTGATCCGCGCCAGCACCCCAGGCGTGTCGCGTGCGTTGACCTTGATGCGAGCCAGGCGGCCGGCGCGCACCAAGCCGCGTTCGAGGATCGCGGCCAGCAGCAGCGGGTCGATGTTGCCGCCGCACAGCACCAGGCCCACGTTTTTGCCGGCAAAGCGTGCCGGGTCTTTGAGCAGCGCGGCCAAGCCAGCGGCGCCGGCGCCTTCGACCAGCGTTTTTTCAATTTCGAGCAGCATGACGATGGCTTGTTCGATGTCGCCTTCGTCGACCAGCACCAAGTCATCCACGTGTTGGCGGACCAGCTCGCGGGTGATCTGCCCCGGTTGCCCCACCGCGATGCCCTCGGCAATGGTGCTGGCGCCTTGCGGGTGCTGCGTGCCTTTGACGATGTTGACCATGGCCGGAAAGCGCGAGGTCTGCACGCCCACGATCTGCACGCCAGGCTTGATGGCGCGCACCGCGGTGGCGATGCCGCTGATCAGCCCGCCACCGCCCACCGCGATGACCAGCGTGTCCAGCTCGGGCTGGGCGCGCAGCATCTCAACGCCGATGGTGCCTTGGCCGGCGATCACCGCTTCGTCGTCAAAGGGGTGGACGAAGGTCAGCCCTTGCTCGGTTGACATCGCCATGGCGCGGTCGCGGGCCTGGTCAAAGGTGTCGCCGTGCAGCACCACTTCAGCACCAAAACCGCGCGTGCGCTCCACCTTCACGGTGGGTGTGTGCTGCGGCATCACGATCACCGCGCGCAGCCCCAGGCGCTGCGCGTGGTGGGCCACACCTTGCGCGTGGTTGCCCGCGCTGGCGGCGATCACGCCCTTGATGGGCGCGCCGGACTCGATCAAAGTGGCCAGCTTGTTCAGCGCGCCGCGTTCTTTGAACGACGCGGTGAACTGCAGGTTCTCAAACTTCAAGAAAACCCGGCAGCCCAGAATCTGCCCCAGCGTGCGCGACTCCACGCAGGGTGTGTCCAGCACCTGGCCTTGCAGCCGCGCGCTAGCGGCTTCAATGTTGGCCAGTGTCACACTCATGCGGTGCCGCCCACGGTGATGCGATCAATGCGCAGCGTGGGCTGGCCCACGCCCACGGGCACGCTTTGGCCTTCTTTGCCGCACACGCCTACGCCGGTGTCCAGCTGCAGGTCGTTGCCGATCATGCTGATGCGGTTCATGGCCTCGGGGCCGCTGCCGATCAGGGTGGCGCCTTTCACGGGGTACAGGATCTTGCCGTTTTCAACCCAGAAGGCTTCGCTGGCGCTGAAGACAAACTTGCCGCTGGTGATGTCAACCTGGCCACCGCCAAAGTTGGTGGCATAGATGCCGCGCTTCAGGCTGGCCACGATTTCTTCTTTGCTGCGTTGGCCTGCCAACATGTAGGTGTTGGTCATGCGCGGCATGGGCAGGTGAGCATAACTTTCGCGGCGGCCGTTGCCGGTGGGCTTCACGCCTGACAGGCGCGCGTTCAGGCTGTCTTGCATGTAGCCGCGCAGGATGCCGTCTTCGATCAGCACGTTGCGCTGCGTGGCGTGGCCTTCGTCGTCCACGTTCAGGCTGCCGCGGCGGTCGGGGATGGTGCCGTCGTCCAGCACCGTCACGCCCTTGGCCGCCACACGCTGGCCCACGCGGCCGGCAAAGGTGCTGCTGCCCTTGCGGTTGAAGTCGCCTTCCAGGCCATGGCCCACGGCTTCGTGCAGCAGCACGCCGGGCCAGCCTGGGCCCAGCACCACGGTCATGTCACCGGCGGCCACGGCGCGGCTTTCCAGGTTGGTGAGCGCAGCCTTGACGGCGTGGTCGACGTACTCTTGGATGATGGCGTCGCTGAAGTAGCCCAGGCCAAAGCGGCCACCTCCGCCGCCGCTGCCCACTTCACGGCGCACTTCGCCGGCCACGGTTTGTTCGGCAATGACGGTGACGTTCAGGCGCACCAGCGGGCGCACGTCGGCGGCGCGGGTGCCGTCGGCGCGGGCCACCAGCACCACGTCGTATTCGGCGCCCACACTGGCCATCACCTGCGCGATGCGCGGGTCGTTGGCGCGGGCCATCTTTTCCACTTTTTCCAGCAGCGCCACCTTTTGCGTGCTGTCCAGGCTGCCGATGGGGTCGGTGGGGGCGTAGAGCACGCGGCTCTTGGCCATCTTGGCTGGGCGGGCCAGCTTGATGCGCTTGTCCTGCCCCGCGGCGGCGATGGTGCGCACCGTGCGTGCGGCGTCCAGCAGCGAGTCCACGCTCAGGTCGTCTGAATACGCAAAAGCGGTCTTCTCGCCGGCCACCGCGCGCACGCCCACGCCCTGGTCGATGCTGAAGCTGCCGCTCTTGACGATGCCTTCTTCCAGGCTCCAGCCCTCGTGGCGGGTGGTCTGGAAGTACAGGTCGGCGTCGTCCACGCGGTGTTCGCCAATCAGCGCCAGGGCTTGCGCCAGCGTGGCCTCGGACAAGCCAAAGGGCTCCAGCATCAGCTGTTGCGCAATGGCCAGGCGTTCAAGGGTGGGTTCGCGAGCAATCATCAGGGCAGCCCTTGGGGGTGCAGAAGAGGCGCAGATTGTAGGAGTGGCCACCTGCCGCCCTAGGCCGGGCTGGAAGTGACCCTGCTGGCCGTCTGCGCGTGGGGGCGTTCGCAGTTCTTTACGCCGCCTTCACCTTGGTCTGTGCGCGGCTGATGCGGCGCTGGCGTTGAACCCACAAGCCGCGCAGCAGCGGCCCCAGTCCTTGAACCCAACGACCTAGGAAACCCCATGCGACTCATCAACACCCTCATCGCCACCACGCTGAGCCTGACTTCGGCTGCCGTGTTTGCCCAAGCCGCTTCTTCGCCCGTCGCCACCCCGCGCGTGGACCAACGCCAGGCCAACCAGCAGCAGCGCATCGAGCAAGGCAAAGCCAGTGGTGAACTGACCAAACCCGAAGCCCGCCGTTTGCAGCACCAGCAGTCCCACATCCAGCGCGCCGAAGACAAGGCGAAGGCCGATGGCACCGTGACGGCGGGTGAACGCCAGCACCTGCACCACATGCAAGACAACGCCAGCAAGCGCATCCATCGCCAAAAGCACGATGCGCAGCACCGCGGTGCTGCGGCCAGTGGCGCGGCGGGTCAGAAGTAAGCCTTGACCCCTTGACCCCTGTTAACCCGTGGACCCAGGGGCGCCGCTGCTAGATGGCGGGCCCCTGTGGCGGGTCATCTGGCCGCTGGGCCACGACGGACTTGCGCCCTTGTTCGCGCCGCGCCACCCACAAGGTGGCTGCACAGATCAGCACGCCGCCGGCCAGGGTGGTCTGCGCAGGCGTGTCGCCAAACATCAACCAGCCCAGGGCGGCGGCCCAGAGCAGTTCCAGGAACTTGACCGACTGGGTTGACGAGATGTCGGCCACCCGGAAACTGCGCGTCAGGCAGTAGTGCCCTCCACTGCCCATGGCGCCGCACAACACAAAGCCCAGCCATTGCCACGGCGTGGGCGCCTGCCACACCCACAGGGCCATGGGCAGGCTGAAGAGCGTGACGCTCAGCGCCTGCCAGAACACGATGACGCCCGTGGTTTCGCTGCGGGTCAGCACCTTGGTGAGCAAAAACGACGCGGCAAAGACGGGTGCTGAGGCCAGCATCAACAGATGGTGCGCGCCACTGCCGCCGCCGCCCGCGCTTTGCATCAGCTTAGGCCCCAGCACCACCAGCACGCCGATGAAGCCCACACCCGTGGCCAGCCAGCGCTCCCAGTGCATGGGCTCGCGCAAGAACCAGAAGGCCCCGATCATGATGAACAGCGGCCCGGTGAAGCCGATGGCCGTGGTGTCGGCCAAGGGAATGTGCGGCAGCGCCGTGAACCACAGCACCAGGCCCAGGGTGTGCACCGCGCCGCGCCAGAACTGGCCTGCGGGGTTGTTGGGTTTGTAGGCGGCAGCGCCCGCGTGCCACAGCATGGGCAGCAGCACCGCTATGCCAAACAGGTAGCGCAGGAACTGCGTCTGCATGGGGTGCAACTGCTGCGCCAAGCCGCGCATGGTGGCGTTGAGCACGCAGAAGATCGCGCCACTGGCGGCGGCCCACATCAAGCCGCGCACGGCGGGTGACAAGGTGGCGGCGTGGGCTTGCAGCCGTAGGTGAGCCCGGTGGGCGGCCTTACGGTGCATCACCCGCCTTGCGTTCAGCCAGGGCTTGGGTGTAGAGCGCGTTGCGCGGGGTGCCGGTGATCTCGGCGGCCATGGCCACCGCTTGCTTCAAAGGCAGGTCGCGCAGCAGCACACGCAGCGTGCGCAGGGCGTCTGGCGGCACGGCGTCGTCGCTGGGCGCTGCGGTGGGCAAGGCGTGCAGCACCAGCACAAACTCGCCCCGCTCGCGGTTGGGGTCTGCGGCTTGCCACTGCGGCAGCGCGGCTGCTGGCAGGGTCACGATGGTTTCAAACTGCTTGGTCAGTTCGCGGCACAGGGTCACCTGCCGGCGCGGCGCCGCGCTGGCCAACTCGGCCAGCAGCGTGGTGATGCGGTGGGGTGCTTCAAACAGCACCTGGGTACCGGTTTGCGCCAGCAGCTGGGTCAGCGCGGTTTGGCGTTCACCGCCCTTGGCCGGCAAAAAGCCGACGAAGGTGAAACCCCGCCCTGCCGTGTCACCGGCCGCGCTGAGCGCCGCCAGCGCGCTGCTGGGCCCCGGCAACGGCACCACGCGGTAGCCAGCCTGCGCCACCTGGGCCACCAGCACCGCACCGGGGTCGCTGATGGCGGGTGTGCCGGCGTCGCTGATGCAGGCCACCGACGCGCCAGCCGCCAGGCGGGCCAGCACCGCCTGGGCTGCTTCGTGCTCGTTGTGGGCGTGCAGCGCCAGCAGCGGCTTGTGCAGCCCCAGGTGGCGCAGCAGCTGGGCGCCCACGCGCGTGTCCTCGCAGGCCACCGCGTCCACCAGGCCCAGCACATGCACAGCGCGCAGCGTCACGTCGGCCAGGTTGCCGATGGGTGTGGCCACCACGTAGAGTGTGGACGGCACATGGCTTTGGGCGCCCGCAGCTTCAAGCGCGGCGCGTTGCAGCAGGGAGTGATCGATGTTCAATGCGCACTCAGGTGACAAACCACAAGACAGGCCAGGGCAGGCGGCGGAGGACCAGGCATTGAAATGGCTGCTGCGCCAGGGCCTGACGCTGGTGCAGCGCAATTATCGGGTGGCGCGCGGCCCGCGCGCCCGGGGCGGGGAGATTGACCTGATCATGCGTGAGCGCGATGGCACCCTGGTGTTTGTAGAGGTGCGTCAACGCGCGGCCAGCGGCCACGGGGGTGCCGCCGCCAGTGTCACACCCGCCAAGCAGCGAAGTCTGCGGCTGGCCGCGCAGCACTACCTGCTGCGACTGAACACCTTGCCACCTTGCCGATTTGATGTGGTGGCCATCGACGGCGATGACCTGCAGTGGCTGCAAGCAGCCTTTGGTGGGCACTGATCGCTTGAAACGCTTGGGAACTGAAGCCGCCAAACCCCGTCATATGATCCGTGACCATGCTTGAACAGCGCATCCAACAGCAGTTTTTCGACAGCGCTGACCTTCAGTACCGCTGTGCCGACACCTTGGCACGCCCAGTCGCTGAGGCCGCCACCACGCTGCTGGCGGCCATCACGGGTGGCGGCAAGGTGATGGTTTGTGGCAACGGGTCGGGTGCCTTGCTGGCGCCCTATTTGGCGCGTTTGTTTACGGGCCGCTTCGAGCGCGACCGCCCTCCTCTGGCCGCCTTGGCGCTGGGCACCACGATGGGCGTGGCGCCAGCGCAGGAGGTGCGTGCGCTGGGCCTGCCCGGCGATGTCTTGCTGTTCATAGACGACGCCGATGGCAACAGCACGTCGGTGATTTCCGCCGCGCAGGCCAAGGACATGACCATCGTGGTCATCGCCGGGCGCAGTGCGTCGGCCTTTGGCGAACTGCTGGCCGAAACCGATGTGCTGGTGGCGGTGCCACACGAGCGCAGCGCGCGCGTGGCCGAACTGCAACTGCTGGTGCTGCACTGCCTGTGCGACGCCGTTGACTACCAATTGATGGGAGACCAAGAGTCGTGACCAAGCCCGCTGTGAGACCCGTTTTTCTTCGCCTGACGGCGGCGCTGGCCCTGGCTGGTGCCGTGGTGGCAGGCTTGTCGGCGTGCGCGCCACTGCTTCTGGGTGGCGCCGTGCTGGGTGGTGGCCTGGTGGTCTCCGACCGTCGCACCGCTGGCATTCAGCTCGAAGACGAAAGCATTGAGCTGCGCGCCGGCTCGCGGGTGCGTGAACTGGCCACGCTGGGCCAGGTCAGCATCACCAGCTACAACCGCTTGGTGCTGCTCACTGGCGAGGTGCCGGCGCCAGAGCAAAAGGCCCAGGTCGAACAAGTGGTGGCCAAGGTGGAAAACGTGCGTGGTGTGGTCAATGAGCTCGTTGTGGCGCCCAACAGTTCGTTCAGCTCACGAACTGCCGACAACAGCTTGGCCACCAAGGTCAAGCTCACGCTGGTGGACGCCAAGGACGTGCAGGCCAACGCCTACAAGGTGGTGGCCGAGCGCCGGGTGGTCTACCTGATGGGTCGCGTCACCGAACGCGAAGCCGCGCGCGGCGCCGAGCTGGCCAGCCAAGTCAGTGGCGTCGAGAAGGTGGTCAAGGTGTTCGAGATCATCAACGAACGGGACTTGGCTGCGCCCAGCAGCAACACGCCGGCACCGGTCACCAACGCGGCGCCTGCGGCAGCGCCGAAGTAGGACGCAGCTCGGGGCTGTCTGAACCCAAATTCGGCAGGCCTGTTTGCGTTTGTGCGCGTGCATCCAGGTTGGTAAGTCACTTTGGCTTGCGGCGCATAGCAGCCGTTCTTTGGCATGCATGCATTGGCGCGGCAAAGGGCTGTCCGGGTGTGCCGGGGCGCGCCACTGCGTCGGTCGTCGCT
>JAYTVT010000071.1:0-56328 GCA_043743835.1 Betaproteobacteria bacterium | reverse complement strand
CGGCAGAGCAACGGCGCTGAACAGGTCTACTTCGACACGTCTTGATTGGCGCGCAGAAGCGTGTCGATGAGCGCGTCCTTGTCGCCCCACTGCTGATCGACCCAAGCGCTGATGCGCTGGCGATAGGCTTTGTCGCCCACCGGGTCGCTGCCCAGCACGTCGCTCGGGATGGGCCGCTGCTGAACCCGCACCACCACCTGGTCCAGCCGCCCACACAGCAGGTCCCAGAACTGCGGTGTGCCCTGCGGGTAGGCGATGGTCACGTCCAGCAACGCCTCAAACTGCTCGCCCATCGTGGCCAAGGCGATACCCAGGCCACCGATCTTGGGCTTGAGCAGGTGCTGATAGGGGCTGCGCTGTTGTGCGTGTTTGGCTGCCGTGAAACGCGTGCCTTCCACGAAGTTGATCACCGTGGTGGGGATGAGCTTGAACTTTTCGCAAGCCTGGCGGGTGGTTTCCAAATCGGCGCTGCGTGCGCCGTGGCCACGTCCGCGTTTCATGAACGGAAAGTCCAGCGCCCACCACGACAGGCCAATCACCGGCACCCAAATCAGCTCTTGTTTCAGAAAAAACTTCAGGAACGGAATGCGACCGTGAAAGATGCGTTGCAGCACCAGGATGTCGACCCAGCTTTGGTGGTTGCTGGACACCAGGTACCAGCCGCGCGCGTGCAGCCCTTCCAGCCCCTGCACGTCCCACAGGGCCTGCGGCCGCACGGCCGTCATCCAGGCGTTGTTGAGTGCCACCCAGGTTGAAGCCAGGCTGTTCAAGGCCCGGTCGGCCGCGCGGCGCACGGCGGCAAACGGCAACAGCAGTTTCAGCACAGACGGCGGCACCAGGCTGAGCGACACCAACAAGGTGTTCAAGACCAGAAAGAAACCGGTGGTGACGCCGCGCAAGGCGGGTGGCAAGCTGGACAGCATCAGGTGGGTGACTGCGTTGAAACCGGCAGAAGGTGCCAGACCGGTAGGGTGAAGTGCGACGGGTGCCGCCGGTTTCGATTCTGCTGCATGGCGCCCATCGCTCCATGCAAGCTCACGTCAACGCAGCAGGCCCGATTCACTCTTTGGCCGAACGGGCCAGCCGAAAACCCAGGTCAGCGGCCCGGTAGGAGCGCGGCTGCGCGTGCCGGGCAGCCGAACGAATAGAGGCCTGCGAACTGGCCCAGCTGCCGCCGCGCACCACATGGCGCGTGCAGTCACCGCTGATGCGCGGTTTGGCGTCGCGCGGCGCGCCGGTGTGGTTGGGGTTCCAGCAGTCCTGCGTCCATTCGGCCACGTTGCCCATCATGTCCACCAAGCCAAAGTTGTTGCGGCTGAAGTAACCGCCCGGCACGGGGTGCACGTAGCTGTCGCTGCAGGTGAAGGCATCGGGCCATTCGAGTTTTTGGGCCAAGGCTTCATCGGCCACGTTGGCATGGCGGCAGGCCCGACTGGACCGGTCGGCGGCCCAAGGCTTGACCGTGTTCCAGGTGCGCGAGAAGAAACCGGCCGTGTCGCTCCAGGGGCGGGGCGTGGTGGTGCCGGCGCGGGCCGCAAATTCCCACTCGGATTCGCTGGGCAGGCGCAGGCGCTCGGCCGCACCGCCCAACCACGCCAAATAGGCCTGAACATCGTTCCAGCTCACGCACACCACGGGGTGGCTGTCGGTCTGGGTGTGGCCGGGCGAGCGCCAGTTGGCTGTGGGCTGGGCGACCCACTGGCCACCCTTGCTGGGCACCATGCAGCCCGGCTGCGGGCCTTCGGCTTCGGTCACGTGGCCGGTGGCTTCCACAAACTTGCGGAACTGCAGCACCGTCACCTCTTGGGTGCCCAGTTCGAAGTTGCCCACCTTCACCGTGTGCTGGGGCTGCGCCGCTTCGTCCACCAGGCTGCCTTCGCCCAGTTCGTCAAAGTCGGCGCCCATCTGGTACTCGGCCCCCGCAACCCGGGTCAGGTTCAGCGCCTGCAAGGCGGCCAGGCGCAGCGGCTCTTTGTCGGCCGCTGCTGGGCGGGCCACCACGGGGCGGGTGGCCGTGCTGGTGGCCTGCTGCAGGGTCTTCAGGGCGGCCTGCGCCATGGCCACAAAGCGGCCGGCGGGGTACTCTTGCAGATAGGCTTGGTAGGCCTCGGGTGTGTTGGTCTGGCGGGCCGTTTCCCAGAACTGGGGCTCCACACGGGCGCGTTGCTCGGCCCGCAACTGCACCTCTTTCAGTTCCAGGCGTTTGATCGCGGCGCGGGCCAAGGCCACAAAGCGGCCACGCGGGTAGTGCTGCACGTAGGCCTCATAGTGTTCCTTGCCACCACGGGCCTGCACATCGCGCCAGACAAAAGCGTCGGGGTCCTTGGTGTCAGCCGGCACGGGGCTGAGCAAATCGGACAGCACCACGAGCGCAGCGGCAGCTGCTGGCGGCGGCGCCGCCACCGCAGTGACGGGTGCTGGTGATGTGGGAAGCGCCGGTGCTGGAGCGGTAGCCGCTGCGGTCGCAGGCGCACGCAAGCTGGCCAGCTTGATGCGGGCCGCCGCGGCGTACAGCCCGTTGGGGTACTCGACCAGGTAAGCCTGGTAGGCGGCCATCGTGTTGCTGGATTCCGCAGCCGCCCAGGCTGCAGCGTCGGCATTGGCTGGCGCCTGCTGCACCGTGATCTGCGCGTTGCCGGTGGCGATGAAATAGAAGTCGCCGGTCAGGCTGCCTTCCATCCAGGGCTCTTGTTTGCCTTTGGTGGCATCACGTACCCGGATGGTCACGCGCTTCAGCGCGGTCTCAATGGGCACGCCTTTTTCGTCAATCTGCTTGAGCAGCGCTTCGGTGTAGGTGCCGTGTTTGCCGGTGCCGTCTTCGGCCACCGCGCCAGGACGGGTGGCGTAGTGGATGAGGGTGCCGCTGGGGGCCTGCACACGGGCCAAGCCCGTTGGCCCGGAGCGGAAGTTGCGGGCGTAGGGGTTGTTGCGACAGGCGTCCAGCAGCACCAGATTGACCCCGGCCTTGGAGTCTTCCATGGTGTTGAGCACCAAGCTCAGCGACAGGCTTTGGTTGGGCACGTCTTCTTCGCCAGCCAGCTCGGCGTCCACCGTCGGCAGGTAGTTTTCGCCCCGCACCTGCAGGCCGTGCCCGGCGTAGAAGAACAAAGCCACCGAGCCCGGGCGGATCAGGTTGCGAAACTCGCGCATCGCGCTGCCGACCTGTTTGGTCTGCAGGTTCTCGAAGTAGGCCACTTCGAAGCCCATGCCCTTGAGCTTGTCGCGCATGGCGCGGGCGTCGTTGACCGGGTTGCGCAGCGGTGAATCTTTGTAGGCTGCGTTGCCCACCACCAGGGCCACGCGATGCTCGCTGGCCGGGTTGGGTTTGCCTGAAGTCGCCTGCGCGCTTGCTGCCAAAGGCAAGGCCAGCAGGGTGACCAAGGCCACCAGGCAGCTCATCCAACGAAGGGTCATCGTCGCCATGTCGAGTTCCGGGTTCAGGCAGCTCCCAAAGTGCTGGTCCGCTGCGCAGCGGGCCCCAACGGGGCGGGCCGCATCTACCCCCTCATTTTGAGGCCAGTTCGCTCCTCAAGCCTCTCCCCTTCGCAGAGGACCTGCAGAACAAGCCCCGCCATCACGCCGCCAGGGTCAGCCAACTGGCAAGGCCGCCCGCCCAATGGAACGGCCGGCACCGCCAATGGGCGACACTTGCGGCCCCCGCACCACCAAAACGCCCCGTGCAATACCCGAACTACGACCCGAAGTCGCCCTTGACCCCTCTTTCAGGCGAAGAGCTTGCCAGCTTGGACAGCCTGCTGCAAAACCTGGCCAGCGACACCGCCATGAGCCTGGACGGGTTTGACGGCTACCTGACCGCCTTTGCCATCGGCCCGGCTGCCCTGCTGGCCATGCCCAGCGGCGACTGGCTGCCGCTGATCTGGGGCGGTGACACCCAGGGCCCTGACGACGCGGCCCCCTTCCCCACCAAGCGCCAGCGCAAGAACACCGTCGTGATGAGCCTGCGCCACCTGCGCCACCTGAGCCACCTGCTGCACCAGCAGGTGGACGACTGGGAACCCATCTTCAGCGTGGCCGAAAGCGGCCCCGACGAGTTTGCCGACGCCAGGGAGTGGTGCATGGGCTTCCTGCAGGCGGTGGACCTGATGCCCGACGCCTGGGGCGACGTCTGGGCTGACGCCGAGCTGAAGCCTTTGCTGCTGCTGGGCGGTGGGCTGCAGGGTCAGCCCGAGCCCGACGGGGCCGGACTTGACCTGGACGACCCCGTTCAGTGCGATGAGCTCAGCCGCGCCGTGCCAGACGCTGTGTTGCGCTTGATGCAGCAGATCCAGCGCTGAGAGCGCAGCAGGCCTACCAGCTGACCGCGCCGCGGCCCACGTCCATCACCATGCGGGTGGCCAGGTAGAGCCTGGGCGCGATGCTCTTGATCAGGATGTATTCGTCGTCGTTGGAGTGCCCCCCAAAGCCGCGCAGCCCAAAGCTTTCCAGCACACCGCCCTTGGGCCGCAAGCCGGCAAAGGCGGCGTCAGTGCCACCGCCCGTTGCACGTTCCTGAATCACCAGCTTTTCGCCCAGTTCGGCGAAGATGGTCTGCGCTTGCTTGGCCAAGGCACGCGCGGCGTTGTTGGCCACAAACGCCGGGCGGCTGCGGTAGAAGCTGAGCTCGATGGTGGTGTCGGGGATCAGCTTGTCCTTGATGGACTCGCGCAGCGCTGCCTCCAACTGATCCATGTCCTCGTTGACCAGGGCCCGAACATCCGCAATGGCCACGGCCGAGGCCGGGATGACGTTGCGGGTCTCGCCGCTGTTGCCTATCGTCCAGTTGATCTTCAGACCCTTGCCATCGTTGCCCAAGCTGCGGGTCTTCAGCACCTGGTGCGCCATCTCATAGAGCGCGTTGCGGCCCCGTTCCGGGCTGCTGCCCGCATGGCTGGCCTTGCCGGTGATTTTCATTTCCACAATGGCGATGCTGCTGGTGGCCAGGCGCACCTGGTCCTCGGTGAAGCCGCCACTTTCAAAAGACAGGACCGCGTCGTATTCGCTGCCCAACTGGGTGATGAATGCCCCTGAGCCAGCAGAGCCAATCTCTTCATCACCGTTGATCAGCACACCCAGCTGCGCGTAGTCCTTGAAGCCCATCTGGTCCAGCAACTGAACCGTGTGCAGGATCAGAGCCACACCGCCCTTGTCGTCCGAGATGCCCAGCCCATAGGCCTTGTCGCCATCGATGCGAAACGGCTGTTTGGCTCCCATGCCCTTGGGGTAGACCGTGTCCATGTGGGCGATCAACAGCACCTTGCGCTGGCCCGTGCCCGAGCGCGTGCCATAAACCATGCTGCCCAGGCGAGCGCCCTTGAGCTGCGGATGAAAGCCGGGCGCCTGGGTCGGCAAGACCTGCACGGTCATGCCTGAAGACGTGAGGCGCTGCGCGATCACGGCGGAAAGGGTCGCCAGGCCCTCCAGATCGCGGCTGCCCGACTCAATGCCCACCAGCTCCTTCAAGGTGCCCAGCAAGGGCTGAACATGCTCGGCCACGCGCGTTTGCACGGACTGGGATGCAGCAGCGGTGCCCTGGGCGGCGACGGGTTGCAGAGCCAACAGCAGGGCAAGCCCAAAAGCCGTGGCCAGGGTTCGTTTCGGTGCAAGCATTGGGAGCGCTGGGTTCGGTGGTAGGTGAACCAACTGTACCCACCCGTCCAGGCTGCATGGATGGCGGCTTACCCCTGCTCGACCTTCAGTTAACGAGCGAAGCTTGCCCCAGCAAGGCCACGCCCAGCGCTTCGGCCACTTCGATGCCGTCCACGCCTGCAGACATGATCCCGCCGGCATAACCGGCACCTTCGCCGGCCGGGTACAGGCCCTTGACGTTCAAGCTTTGCCAGTCCTTGCCACGCGTCATGCGCAGTGGGGACGACGTGCGGGTCTCCACGCCTGTCAACACCGCGTCGTTCATCGCAAAGCCTTTGATTTGCCGCTCGAACGCCGGCAAGGCTTGGCGGATGGCCGCCAGCACATAGGGCGGCAGACTGGGGCGCTTGGGGTCGGCCAACTCAGTGAAGTGAACGCCGGGCTTGTAAGAGGGCAGGACGCTGCCTACCGCGGTCGAGGGCTGACCTTTGATGAAGTCACCCACCAAAGCGCCCGGTGCTTGATAGCCACCGCCGCCAAGTTCATAGGCCCGTGACTCCCAGAAACGCTGGAAGGCCATGCCGTCCAGCGGACTGACGGTGCCAGAAGCATCGGCGCCAACGGCCTGACGGTAGTCCTGTGGGCTGATGCCCACCACGATGCCGGCGTTGGCGTTGCGCTCGTTGCGGCTGTACTGGCTCATGCCGTTGGTGACCACACGGCCCGCTTCCGACGTGGCGGCCACCACCGTGCCGCCGGGGCACATGCAAAAGCTGTAGACGCTGCGGCCGTTGCTGGCGTGGTGCACCAGCTTGTAGTCGGCCGCACCCAGGATGGGGTGGCCGGCGCTGGGGCCAAAACGGGCGCGGTCGATAACGCCCTGCGGGTGCTCGACCCGAAAGCCCACCGAAAACGGCTTGGCTTCCATGTAGACACCGCGCTCGTGCAACATGGTGAAGGTGTCGCGCGCGCTGTGGCCCAGCGCCAGCACCACGTGGTCGGCGTCCAGCTGCTCGCCGCCCTTGAGCACCAGGCCGCGGATGTGACCGCCTTCGATGCGCACATCCACCACCTGCTGCTCGAAGCGGATTTCGCCGCCCAGGGCTTCGATGTCAGCCCGCATCTTCTCGATCATGCTGACCAGCCGGAAGGTGCCGATGTGGGGCTTGCTGACGTAGAGGATTTCTTCGGGCGCCCCGGCCTTGACAAACTCGGTCAGCACCTTGCGCATCAGGTGGCGTGGGTCGCTGATCTGGCTCCACAGCTTGCCGTCGCTGAAGGTGCCGGCGCCGCCTTCGCCAAACTGCACATTGGACTCGGGGTTGAGCACGCCCTGGCGCCACAGGCCCCAGGTGTCTTTGGTGCGCTGGCGCACCTCTTTGCCACGCTCCAGCACGATGGGGGCCAGGCCCATCTGGGCCAGCACCAGCGCGGCAAACAGGCCACACGGTCCAAAACCCACCACCACGGGGCGCAAACGGCCACTGGCCTTGAAGTCGGCCGGGGCCTGCGCCACCTGGCGGTATTGGGTGTCGGGCGCAACGCGGATGTGGGGATCACCCGTGTGGCGGGCCAAAACGTCTGCCTGCCCGTCCACATCGCAATCGATGGTGTAGATCAGCTGCACCGCAGCCTTGCGACGTGCGTCGTAGGCGCGGCGAAACACCGTCCACGACTTCAGCGCTGCAGCAGGCACACCCAGGCGCGCCAACACCGCCGGCAGCAGTTCAGCGTCGGCGTGTTGAAGCGGAAGGCGGAGTTCGGTGATGCGCAGCATGGGTGGGCGTGCCCGGGCAGCGATCTAAGACCAGCGCGGCGGGTCAGGGCCCCAGGCCGCGCTTACAGCGGCATCAGCCGCCCTTCTTGGGGCGCTTGCCGGGGTTCTTCTTGCTGCGGGTGTGCGAGCCACGCTCCAGGCTGACCTTTTGGCCGCGCTTGGTGGTGACGGTCACGCCGACAGGTGCTGCAGGACGGGGGGTGGCCTTGCGGTCGGCTTCGGTGACGATCTTGTTGCCCATGGGTGGCTCCGAATATTTGAACAAAACCCCGGATTAGGCCACAAGCTGAGGCCATTGGCCGCCCGGGGTGCTGGATAAAGCGCTGGGCTGTGCCATCGACGCTGCAATCTGGCGGGTTTTGGCGCCCTTTGGCAAACCCGAATCAGCAACCGCTCTGGCCGGTGTGGCTGGTGCCGACGCAGCAGCTCAGGCTATTTGGCGCTGAAGGTATCGCATTGGTTGATGGCGCCGCTGTCCAGCCCGCGCTTGAACCAGGTCATGCGCTGCTGACTGCTGCCGTGGGTGAAGCTCTCGGGCACGATGCGGCCTGTGCTTGCTTTTTGCAGCGTGTCGTCACCGATCTGCGCCGCCGCATTCAAAGCTTCCTGGATGTCGCCTTGGTCCAGCCAGCCCTTGCCCTTTTGCGAATGGTGAGCCCACACCCCGGCCAGGCAGTCGGCCTGCAATTCCACCCGCACCGACAGGGCGTTCATTTGCTGGGTGGAAACCTTGCCACGCATGGCGTCGACCTTGCCGGTGATGCCCATCAGGTTTTGCAGATGGTGACCCACCTCATGCGCCACCACATAAGCCTGGGCAAAGTCGCCCGGTGCGCCCATGCGCCGGCTCAGCGTGTCAAAAAACTCCAGATCGAGGTAGACCTTGGAATCGCCGGGGCAATAAAACGGGCCCATGGCACTTTCACCGGTGCCGCAGGCAGAGGGCGTGGCGCCACGGAACAGCACCAGCTTGGGCTCGCGGTAGGTGGCGCCGCTGGCCTGCATCACGCGGCCCCAGACCACTTCGGTGTCGCGCAGCACGGTGCTGACGAAGGCAGCGGCCTTGTCGTCGGCTGGCGGGCGGCCCGCGGGTGCCTGCTGCACCTGAGGTGCCTCCATGCCGCCACCGCCACTGAGCAAGCCCAGCAACGTGAGCGGATTGACGCCAAAGATCCAGCCGGCCACGAGTGCAATGGCGATGGTGCCCACGCCAATGCCGCGCCCGCCAATTCGCCGCCCACCACCACCGCCCATGCCCTGGCCGCGGCGGTCTTCAACGTTGCTGCTTTGATCCTGGCCTTCCCACTTCATTGCCGGCTCCTTGGTATGGCTGGATTGTGCAGGGAGGTCCGTGCCAGGGATACCCGACTCAGGTCTTGGGCAAGGTCACGCCAGTTTGACCTTGGTACTTGCCACCGCGGTCTTTGTAGCTGGTTTCGCAGACTTCGTCGCTCTCGAAAAAGAGCACCTGGGCGCAACCTTCGCCGGCGTAAATCTTGGCTGGCAAGGGCGTGGTGTTGCTGAACTCCAGCGTCACATAGCCTTCCCACTCGGGCTCAAAGGGCGTGACGTTGACGATGATGCCGCAGCGTGCGTAGGTGCTCTTGCCCAGGCAGATGGTCAACACGTTGCGCGGAATTCGAAAGTACTCCAGGGTGCGTGCCAACGCAAAGCTGTTGGGCGGGATCACGCAGACGTCTTTGTTGATGTCGACAAAACTGTTTTCGTCGAAGTTCTTGGGGTCCACCACGGTGCTGTGGATGTTGGTGAAGACCTTGAACTCGGGCGCGCAGCGAATGTCATAGCCGTAGCTGCTGGTGCCGTAGCTGACGATGCGCGCACCTTCTGCATTGGTGCGCACCTGGCCCGGCTCAAACGGCTCGATCATGCCGTGCTCTTTCGCCATGCGGCGGATCCATTTGTCGCTCTTGATGCTCATCGTGGGCCCTGTTGAACTGCCGCGATTCTAGGAGGCCGCGGGTCAGCCGGCCCAGGTGCCGCTATGCTCGCCCCGCCTTCAGCCACCGCCAGACCCCGCAACATGAAACTCTCACTACCCGGCCCCGTGGCTGTGATGGGCGCTGGCTCGGTCGGCTGTTATGTCGGCGGGTGCCTGCAGGCGGCAGGGGCCGACGTGCTGCTGGTGGGCCGGGCGCGGGTCTTGGGCGCGCTGCGCGAACATGGTCTGCACCTGAGCGATCTGGACGGCGGGCAGGTCAGTCTGCAGCGCCATCAGTTGCGTTTGTTCGAACAAGCCCCGCCTGCCAGCTTGGTCCTGCTGTGCGTGAAGAGCGGCGCTACCGCTCAAGCCGCTGCCGAACTGGCCGCCGCCGTGCCCGCTGGCACCTTGGTGCTGTCGCTGCAAAACGGTGTGGCCAACGCAGACGTGGCCGCGCACGCCGCGCCTGGGTTGACCTGGCTGAGCGGCATGGTGCCTTTCAACATCGCAGAAATCGGGCCTGGCCGCTTTCACCGGGGCACCACGGGCCAGCTGGCCGTGCAAGACCACCCTGCTTTGGCACCCTGGCTGCCGCTCTTTGCGCAGGCCGGTCTGCCGCTGGACGTGCACGCCGACCTGCGCCCGGTGCAATGGGCCAAGCTGCTGCTGAACCTGAACAACCCGGTCAACGCGCTGTCGGGGCTGCCGCTGAAGGCCCAGCTGCTGGACCGAGACTGCCGCGTCGTGCTGGCAGCCTTGCAAACCGAAGCGCTGCACGCCATGGCCGCTGCCGGCATCCAACCCGCGCGTTTGACTGCCGTCTCACCCCACGTGCTGCCGCACCTGCTGCGCCTGCCCACCTGGCTCTTTCGCCGGCTGGCGGCGCGCATGCTGCGCATCGATGAGCAGGCGCGCTCCAGCATGGCCGACGACCTGGCGCTGGGCCGCGCCACCGAAGTCGACGCGTTTTGTGGGGCCGTGGTTCGCCTGGCGCAAGCACATGGTGTGGCGGCGCCGATCAACCAGCGCGTGCACGACCTGCTGGCCGTTCAGCACCCTGTACCGGTAGGCGGCGCGGCGCTGCGGCAGTCCTTGGGCTTGTGACCTGGCCCCGTTATCGACCGCAGGCCTCAGGGCTTGGGCGCGTTGGGAAAAAAGAGCTGCTCGCCACCCAGGCGGTAACTGGCAATCGCAGCCTGCCCAGGGGCTGACGTGATCCAGTCGGCAAACTGCTGCGCCAGCGCCTGTTTGACATGGGGGTGGCGCGCTGCGTCCACCACCATCACGCCATATTGGTTGAACAGGCTGCGGTCACCTTCGACCAGCACCTGCAGTTCGCCGCGGTTCTTGAAGGCCAGCCAGGTGCCACGGTCGGTCAGCACATAAGCGTTGCTGGACGAGCCGATGTTCAGCGCCGGGCCCATGCCACAGCCGCATTCCTTGTAGCCCGCTGGCTTGACCGCAGCCACATCGACGCCCGCGGCGCGCCACAGGCGCAATTCGGCGGCATGCGTACCGCTTTTGTCGCCGCGAGAAATGAAGCTGGCGCCAGACTGGGCCAGTTTGGCCAGCGCTGCAGCAATGTCCTGGCCGCGCGCGCGGGCAGGGTCAGATCCTGGCCCCACCAGCACAAAGTCGTTGAACATGACCGGCACACGCTTCTTGGCAAAGCCCTCGGCCACAAATTTTTCCTCGGCCACGCTGTCGTGCACCAACACCAGGTCAGCATCACCTCGCCGGGCGGTGTCCAGCGCCTGGCCGGTGCCCAAAGCCAGTACGCGAACGTGGATGCCATGAGCCTGCTTGAACCTGGGCAGCAGGTGGGCAAACAGACCCGACTGTTCGGTGGATGTGGTCGAGGCCAGCACGAAAAAACGTTCCTGCGCCGCGGCCGCGCAGCTCAAGCTCAGCATGAACAGCAGCAGCGTCAGTGCTAGACCGGTGGCGCCCATCAAGCGCTTCAGACCCACGACGCCTCACCCTTCAAGAAGCTCATGGCATTGGCGGGCAAGTTGGCACTGAAAAACTCGCCCACTGGCAAATCCACCACCACCTGGCCTTCTTCCAGGTAAATCACGCGCGTGGCCAGCCGCTTGGCCTGGCCCAGGTTGTGGGTGGAAAACACCAAGGTCATGCCGTCGGCCGCCAGCTGTTCAATCAGCGACTCCACCTCGCGCTTGCCGCTGGGGTCGAGGCTGGCGGTGGGTTCGTCCAAGAGCAGCACATCGGGCGCCAGCGCCCAGGCCCGCGCCAGGGCTAGCCGTTGCTGTTGGCCGCCCGACAAGCTGCGCGCCGAGCGATCGGCCAACGCGGACAGGCCCATACGTTGCAATGCTTGCTCGCAGCGCGCCGCCCGTTGGGCCTTGGGCACGTGGTGCAGCCACAGGCTCAGCAAGACGTTGCGGCGCACCGACAGGTCCAGCATGAAGGGTTTTTGGAACAGCATGGCCATCACCAAGGGCTTGCTCGATGGCGCCAGCTGGCGAACCCCGGACACGGCGACCAGGCCATGCAGCGCGCGCAACAGCGTGGACTTGCCGCTGCCGTTGGCGCCCACCAGCGCCAGCCGTTCGCCACGGCGCAAATCCAGCGTCACCGCCTGCAACGCGCTCAGCTTGGCAAAGCGCACGCCAACGTTGTGCAGGCTGAGCAAGTGATCTGGCATCGGACTCATGCCACGCCGCCTGTTTTGGGCATAGCGCTGTGCACCATAGAGGCAAGGCCGGGGCTCACAGCGCCGCCCGCTCGCGCAGCCACACCGCACGGGCCGGCAGCAGGGCCACCACGGCGTTTACCAAACCCACCACCGCCAGCAGCACCAGCCCCAGGGCCAGCGCCAAGGGCAGGTCGCCTTTGCTGGTTTCCAGCGCAATGGCCGTGGTCATCACGCGGGTCAGGCCGTCGATGTTGCCGCCCACAATCATCACCGCGCCCACTTCAGAGACCGCGCGACCAAAGGCCGTCAGCATCACCGTGACCACGCCCAGGCGCAGGTGCACCAGCATCAGCCCTGCGCTGAGCAGCGGCGAAGCGCCCATGGATCGCAGTTGGTCACCGCCTTCGGCCAGGCCGTCCAGCACCAGGCGCCGGGTCAGCGCGGCAATCAAAGGCACCACCAGGATGCTTTGCGCCACCACCATGGCGCTGGGCGTGAACAAGATGCCCCAGCTGCCCAGCGGCCCCGAGCGGCTGAGCAGCAAATACACCAGCAGCCCCACCACCACCGAAGGCAGCGCCAGCAACGTGTTGACCGCCCACACCAGCAGCTGATGACCCGGGAAACGGGCCACCGCCAGCACGCAGCCCAGCAGCAGACCCAAGAGCGCGCCCACGCAGCAAGCCATCAGGCTGACCTGCAGGCTCAAGCCCACGATGGCCAGCAACTGGGCGTCACCACGCCCGATCAGCTGGGCGGCGAGCAAGAGGCTGTGAGCGATGGCGTCCAAGGGCTGGAAGGGGTCTGTTCAAGGCTGGGCGGGGGCATTGTGACCAAGGCAGCGCCAGCGCAGGCTGCGACAGCAGTTGTCGCAGTTGCTGTACTGAGGCGGACTGCGCTGAGGCCAGGTCGGCGGGGGCCCCGCCAAAGACGGTGCGCGGTTGAAAGGCAGGCCAGGCTGAAGCGGGCGCCCGGCTTCAGCCGCTGACCACCCGCACCGGTGCCCGCTGCGGCTCAGGCTCGCTGTCAAAGCGCTCGGCCCCGCTGTAGCACAGGAAGTGCCGGTTGGCGGCGCGTCCAAACAACGCCATGCCCAAGCGCGATGCCAGCTCATGCCCCATGGCCGTGACCCCGTTGCGCGAGACCACGATGGGCACGCCCATCTGCGCGGCCTTCATCACCATTTCACTGGTCAGACGGCCGGTGGTGTAGAACGCTTTGTCGCCCCCCGTCACACCGTGCATGCCCATCCAGCCAGCGATGCTGTCGATGGCGTTGTGCCGGCCCACGTCCTCGACGAACATCAGCATTTGCGCGCCTTGAAACAGCGCACAGCCGTGCACCGACCCCGCCTTGCGGTGGATGCTGTCTTGCTGGCGCATGGTTTCCAGCATGCGGTGCAAGGTGCTTTGGCGAATGCGTGCGGTTTTGGTGTCGGGCAGTGACACCGTGTGCAGCTGAGTCATGGCGTCACCAAACACCGTGCCCTGGCCGCAGCCGGTGGTCACCACCCGGTGTGCTGTCTTGGCGGCCATGTCCTGCACGCCATGGTGGGTGCGTACGGCGGCGGCGCCCACGTCCCAATCAACGGTGATGGACTCGACTTCGGTCACATCAGCGATCAGGCGCTGGTTGCGCAGGTAGCCCAGCACCAAGAGCTCGGGCTGCTCGCCCAGCGTCATCAAGGTAACCAGCTCGCGCTTGTCGACAAAGACGGTGAGCGGTCGTTCCGCCGGGATGTGGATGCTGCGGCGGTCGCCGTATTCATCCAGGATTTGAATCTCGCGCAGCAGCGCGCAGCGGGCCTGGGTCAGGCGCGGTGCACCTGCCACAAAGGGCAGTTCGGGTGGCGTGGCCGGTGCCACCAACGGGTCGGTTACGGCAGACATCTCAGACCAGTGTGCCCGAAGCAGAAAACCTTACTTCTTGGGCGCAGCCGGCGCTGCAGGCGCGGCGGCCACTGCGGCAGCAGGTGCGGCAGGCGCTGCCGCCGCTGGTGCGGCTGGGGGAGCCGGTGTGTAGACAAACGGGCCGGGGTCGGCGCAAGCAGTGGCGCTGGCATCGGCAGGCTTCACGGCCTTGCCGTCTTTCTTGGCCTGAGCCTGGTAGGCAGCCGCCGTGCGGTCCATGCTCTTGCACAGCTGGAAGGCGGACACCTTGTTGCCATGCGCGGTCTTGGCTGCGGCTTCTGCGGCTTTGGCCTTGGCTTCGTCGCTTGGCGGTGGCAGCTTGGCGTGCACGGAGGCCGCAGTCAGCGCCAGCGCAGCCAGGCAAAGGGTCAAGAGAGATCGGGACATGTTCTTGCCTTTCTGCTGTTCAGTGTCAGGCTTGTGGGCTGGTTTGGCCCACCGGGGCAGCCGGTGGCGCGCTGCGTTGCGCAGGGATCTTGCCGGCCTTGACGTCGTCGTACCACCATTCGTGGTGCTCTTTGGCCCAGGTCTCGTCAACGTAGCCGGTGCGCATGGCACCCAGCGCGCCCTTCATGCCAACCGTGCCGATGTAGATGTGGCCCAGAAACATGGTCAGCATCAGGAGTGAAGCCACCGCGTGCACCATGTGCGCGACCTGCATTTGCCCGCGCAACTCACCCAAGCCCGGAACCAGTTTGTCCAGCACCAGGCCTGAGCCAATCACCACCAGTCCCAGCCCAAACACACCCAGCCAGAAGATCGTTTTTTCGCCCGCATTGAAGCGGTGCGAAGGCACCTCTTGGTGGGCCAACAGGCCACCACCTTTGCGCAGCCAGTTCCAATCTCCCTTGGCCGGCAGGTTGTCGCGGGCAAAGGTAAACAGCACGATGACCAGCGACACCGCAAACAGCGGTCCGACAAAGTTGTGGATGTTCTTCAGCGCAAATGTCAGCCAGCCAAACAGCGTGGAGCCCAGCACTGGCAGCAAAAAGAACTTGCCGAAAGCCATCACCACACCCGACACCGCCAACAGCACAAAGGCCAGCGCGTTGGCCCAGTGGGCTGAACGTTCGAACGGTGTGAAGCGCTCGATCTTGCGCCCACTGTCCACCACGTCGCCGCCCAGGGGGCCTTTGCGCCAATAAAAGATGCCGATGGCACCGGCCACGATCAGCAGCAGCGAACCGCCATAAGGAATGATCCACTGGTTGCGCACCTGGCGCCAGGCTTCGCCCGCAGTCGTGAAACGCGAGCCCGGGTACTGCGTGAACCGCTGCACCAACACGCCGGCTTCAGCGCCCGGCAGGGAGGTCACACCCGGTTGCACACCGCTGTCGCGCACCGCACGCCACACGGGTGCGTTGTTGCCGGGTTGCGACTTGGAGCGCTGTGCGTTGTTCTCGTCGGCCTTGGGCTCAGCCAGTGCCACAAACCCGGCGGGCGGGTTGGTGGCTGGTGCAGCTTGCGCAACAACCGCAGGCTTCTGGGCCGCCGGCTCAGCCGGCTTGGCGGCCGTCTGCGCCCATGCGGAACTGACGACTGCCAGCAACAAGGCCGCGGCCATGGTCAAAGGCTTGCTGAAGCTTTTCATGGCGCTCCTTCAGGGGTGGTCGACCCGTGCAATGGCTTTGACGCTCATTTGCGCGCGGTACGCGTGTACTCGTTTTGCCCTTCAGAGCGCTTTTTCATCTGCGCTTCCCAGCTGGTGGCGTCACCCGGCTTCCAGCCCGGCGCGGTGTAGGCCGCCACAGCACCCTGTGAAGGCGCCACGTCGGCCTTGCGCGTGCCCGAGGTCTGCGGTTTTTCGCCGCAGGCCGCCAACACCACACACCCCAGAGCAGCAGCCCACACAAGACGGCACTGCATCACTTCTTCACCTCAGGCTGGGTTGCGCCGCCCGTGGGTTTGCCGTAGGCCGTGCCCCAACCCCAAACCTCGCTGCCTTTGCCGCGCGTGAGCACGCGGTTGCGGAAGATGTCGGCCACGACGTCACCGTCACCGCCCAACAAGGCCTTGGTCGAGCACATCTCGGCACAGATGGGCAGCTTGCCTTCAGCCAGGCGATTGCGACCGTATTTCTCGTTCTCAACCACGCTGCCGTTGTCTTCAGGGCCACCGGCGCAGAAGGTGCACTTGTCCATCTTGCCGCGCAGGCCAAAGGTGCCATTGCTGGGGAACTGCGGTGCGCCAAACGGGCAGGCGTAAGAGCAGTAGCCGCAGCCGATGCAGGTGTCCTTGTCGTGCAACACCACGCCTTCAGTTGTGCGGTAGAAGCAGTCCACCGGACACACCGCCATGCAAGGCGCGTCCGAGCAGTGCATGCAGGCCACCGAGATGCTCTTTTCGCCCGCCACGCCGTCGTTCAGCGTGACCACGCGGCGCCGGTTGACGCCCCACGGCACATCGTGTTCGGCTTTGCAGGCCGTGACACAACCGTTGCACTCGATGCAGCGCTCGGCGTCACAAATGAACTTCATTCTTGCCATGTCGCTCTCCTTAAGCCGCCCGCTCGACCTGGCACACGGTGGTCTTGGTCTCTTGCATCATGGTTACGCTGTCATAGCCGTAGGTGGTGGCGGTGTTGACCGCCTCACCGCGAACCATGGGCGCCGCCCCCTTGGGATAGAAGTCCAGCATGTCCGCACCTTGCCAGTGGCCCGCAAAGTGATAGGGCATGAAGGCTGTGTCGGCACCAACCCGTTCGGTGACCATGGCCTTGACCTTGATGCGCGCACCGGTGGGCGATGTGACCCACACGTCTTCCCCGTTTCGAATGCCGCGGTCGTTGGCCGCCTTGGGGTTGATCTCGATGAACATGTTTTGCTGCAACTCGGCCAGGTAGCGGTTGGAGCGCGTTTCGTCGCCCCCACCCTCGTACTCGGTCAAACGGCCGCTGGTCAGGATGATCGGAAACTTCTGACCGATGTCCTTGTTCTTCTCCTGCACCGACTTGAACAGCGTGGGCAGACGCCAGAAGGCCTTGCGGTCGTCGTGCGTGGGGTACTTGGCCACCAGCTCGGGGCGGGTGGAGTACAGCGGCTCACGGTGCTGCGGTATCGGGTCAGGGAAGTTCCACACCACGGCGCGCGCCTTGGCGTTGCCAAACGGGTGACAGCCATGGTTCTTCATGGTCACGCGGATGATGGCGCCGGTGGGGTCGGTCTTCCAGTTCTTGCCCTCGGCCTTCTTCTGCTCGTCTTCCGTCAGCTCGCTCCACCAGCCCAACTTCTTGAGCAGCAGGTGGTCAAACTCCGGGTAGCCGGTGGTCAGGTCCGCACCCTTGGAGTGCGAACCGTCAGCGGCCAGCAAAGATTCGCCATCACGTTCCACACCGAAGTTGGCGCGGAAGTTGCCGCCACCTTCCATCACGTGCTGTGAGGTGTCGTACAGGATGTGCGTGCCCGGGTGTTTCATCTCGGGCGTGCCCCAGCACGGCCACGGCAGGCCAAAGTACTCGCCATCCAGGCTGTAGCCGGTTTCTTTGTCGATGCCACCCTTGGCGCGCAGCGTGGTCACGTCAAAGACGTGCATGTTGCGCATGTGGGCCTTCAGGCGCTCTGGGCTTTGACCGGTGTAGCCGATGGTCCAGACCGAGCGGTTGATCTCGCGCAGGATGTCTTCAGGCACGGGCTCGTCCAAGCCCTTGACCTTCTGCATCTTGTAGTTCTTGACCAGTTCCTTGCCAAAGCCCAGCTTCTCAGCCAGTTGGTACAGGATCATGTGGTCGCTGCGTGATTCGTACAGCGGGTCCATGACCTTTTCGCGCCACTGCAAAGAGCGGTTGGAAGCCGTCACCGAGCCACTGGTTTCAAACTGCGTGCACGCTGGCAGCAGGTAAACCGCGCGTTTCGGGTTCTGGTCTTCGGCCTTGCCAGGCATGGCCGCCATCGCCGCGGTGGCCGACGGGAACGGGTCCACCACCACCAGCAGGTCCAGCTTGTCCATGGCCTTTTTCAGGTCCAGACCGCGGGTCTGCGAGTTGGGCGCGTGGCCCCAATAGAACATGCCGCGCAGGTTGCTGTCCTGGTCGATCAGCTCGTTCTTTTCCAGCACCGCGTCAAACCAGCGCGAGATGGTCAAGCCGGGCTTGCTCATCATGCCGGGGGCGTACTGCTTCTTCATCCATTCAAAGTCCACACCCCAAGCGGCGGCGTAGTGCTTGAACGAGCCTTCGACAATGCCGTAGTAGCCGGGCAGCGAGTCGGGGTTGGGGCCGACGTCGGTGATGCCCTGAACGTTGTCGTGGCCGCGGAAGATGTTGGCACCGCCACCGCTCTTGCCGATGTTGCCCAGAGCCAACTGCAGCAAGCACGAAGCCCGCACCATGGCGTTGCCAATGGTGTGCTGGGTGTGCCCCACGCACCACACCAGCGTGCTGGGGCGGTTCTCGGCCATGGTCTTGGCCACTTGCAGGCATTCGGCTTCGGTCACGCCAGACGCTTCAAACACCTTGTCAGGCGTCCACTTGGCCAGCACCTCAGCACGCACCTTGTCCATGGCCCAGACGCGGTCGTTGATGTACTGCTTGTCGTCCCAGTCGTTCTTGAAGACGTGATAGAGCACGCCATACAGGAACGGAATGTCTGCGCCCGAGCGCATGCGCACGTACTGGTCGGCCTTGGCTGCCGTGCGGGTGAACCGGGGGTCCACCACAATCATCTTGCAGCCCTTTTCCTTGGCATGCAGCATGTGCAGCAAAGAAACCGGATGTGCTTCGGCAGCATTGCTGCCGATGTACATCGCAGCCTTGCTGTTCTGCATGTCGTTGTACGAGTTGGTCATCGCACCGTATCCCCACGTATTCGCCACACCGGCGACTGTCGTGGAGTGGCATATTCGTGCCTGGTGATCGCAGTTGTTACTGCCCCAGAGGGACATCCACTTTCTGAGCAGGTACCCCTGCTCGTTGTTGCTCTTGCACGAGCCGACGATGAAGATGCTGTCGGGGCCGCTTTCTTTGCGCAAATCCAGCATCTTGGCGCTGATCTCGGTCAGCGCCACGTCCCAGGTGATGCGCTCGTACTTGCCGTTCACGAGCTTCATCGGGTACTTCAGGCGGAACTCGCCGTGCGCGTTGTCGCGCACCGCAGCACCCTTGGCGCAATGCGCACCCAGGTTGATGGGCGAGTCAAACACCGGCTCTTGCCGCACCCAGACGCCGTTTTCAACCACGGCGTCGATCGCACAGCCCACCGAGCAGTGGGTGCAGACGGTGCGCTTGACTTCGACCTTGGCGCCACCGGCAGCGGCGGGCGCTTTGGGGTCGGCGGCGTTGGCCTTGCGCACCAAGGAGAGCTGAGAAGCGGTGATACCCACCCCCAGCCCCATGCCCGAACGACGCAAGAACTTGCGTCGGTCCATCGTGGGTATGGCGCGGGACAAACCCCGCGCCAAGCCGTCAACCAAGGTGCGGGACGACGGCGTCGCCCCCTCACCGGTTGACTTGCGTGTCAAGAGCATAGAGCCTCCTGTTGGAAAAGCTTATGGTTGGAAATCAAGAGCAGCGGCACCGGTATCAGGGGTTTAGACCCGAGCGGTGGCGTAGTACTGTTTGACGTGGTCGGTGAGCTGGTAGCCACCGGTTGGTTGCGGCTGTGCTGCGGCTGACTTTTCAGCCTCGGGCGCCGCACCGGGCAGCTTGGTGGCCACGGCCAGCACGCCCAGTGCGCCGACGGCACCGGCACCGGCAAACACCGTGCGCCGGCTCAGGGTTGGAGGGTTGGACTTGCTCATGCGGTCAAGCTCCTGGTCAACAGACTGAACAAAGGTTCTGCGCCAACGGCCCCTTTTTCAGGGCAGTTTGGTCCGCCTGCATTAGCGCCTGGGGACAACCCGAACACAAGCGGATTGACCCTAGCCACCCGCGACAATTTGTCGTGGCCAGGAAGGCAAGCTGGGCATCACCCGGCGCTGATAATCAGCGTCCACCTTGGTCGGGTCCGCGCGACCCGCCCTGCCCCACCCAACCCCTTCGCCCAGCACACCTTCCACAGTGATCATCGGCACCGCAGGACACATCGACCACGGCAAGACGTCGTTGGTCAAAGCCTTGACCGGTGTGGACGCCGACCGCCTGAAAGAAGAAAAAGAGCGCGGTATCACGGTCGACCTGGGCTTTGCTTACCACGCGCTGCCTGACGGCGACGTGCTGGGTTTTGTCGACGTGCCCGGCCACGAAAAGCTGGTGCGCAACATGTTGGCTGGTGCAACAGGCATCGACCACGTGATGCTGGTGATTGCCGCCGACGACGGCCCCATGCCACAAACGCGCGAGCACCTGGCCATCCTGCACCTGCTGGGCCTGTCCAGCGGCGTGGTGGCCTTGAGCAAGTGTGATCTGGTGGGCAGCGAACGCCTAGCGCAGGTGGAAGCCGAGATCCGCGCCCTGCTGCAGGGCAGTGCCTTGGGCGGCGCGGCCATCTTGCCGGTGTCATCCATCTCAGGCCAGGGCATCCCGGCCTTGATGGACGCCTTGTCCAAGGCCCGGCAACCCGTCAGCGAGCAACGCACCCAGGGCCAATTCCGGTTGGCCGTGGACCGCAGCTTCACGCTGGCTGGCATCGGCACGGTGGTTACTGGCACCGCTGTTTCGGGCCAGGTGGCGGTGGGCGACAAGCTGCTGCTGTCACCGCGCGGCCAAGAGGTGCGCGTGCGTGGCATCCACGCCCAAAACCTGTCGGCCAGCAGCGGCCATGCAGGACAACGCCTGGCGCTGAACCTGGCCGGCGTGGAAAAGAACGACGTGCGCCGCGGCGACTGGCTGCTGGCCCCTGCCCTGCACGCCCCGACCCAACGCCTGGACGTGCGCCTGCAACTGCTGGCCAGCGAAACCAAGCCGCTGGCCCACTGGACCCCAGTACACCTGCACCTGGGCGCCGAAGACGTGGGCGCGCGGGTGGCGCTGCTGGAAGGCCAGGCCCTGCAGCCGGGCGGCCGGGCCTGGGTGCAGCTGGAGCTGGACCGCCCGATTGGCGCGCTGCATGGCGACCGCTTCATCCTGCGCGACCAATCGGCGCTGCGCACCGTGGGCGGTGGCACGGTGGTGGATGCCTTCCCACCCACCACACGACGCCACCGGGGTCAACGCGCCTTGGCCTTGGCCGCGATGCATCAAGCCAGCCCGGCGCAGGCCTTGGCGGCGGCCTTGGCTTTACAGCCGTCCACCGGCATCGACGCCCAAGCCTTTGCAACGCAGTGGAACCTGACCGACACCGACCGAACCGCGCTGTGGGCCGCGGTGCCGCACCGCAGCATGGTTGAGTCAGGCCAGCCGTTGCTGTTTGCCACCGGCCAGATCGAGCGCTATGCCACGGCCATCACCCAGCACCTGGCGGCCTTTCACCGCAAACAGCCCGACAGCCCGGGCTTGACCCAAGAGCAGCTGCAACGCGCGGTGCGCGACAAACCGATAGGCGGCCTCTTTGGCCCTTTGCTGCGCCAGCTGATCAAAGATGGCGTGCTCAAGCGCACTGGTGCCCACTTGGCCCTGCCGCAGCACGACGCCTCGCTGCAAGGCGCCGACAAACAACTGTGGGAACGCCTGAAACCCTGGCTGGACGAAGGTGGCATTCACCCACCGCGTTTCACCGACATGCTGCTGCGCGACCGCACACTGCGCAAAGACCAGGTGCTGCGCCTGATGCAGCGCCTGCAGCGCATGGGGCAAATCCATCCGGTGGGCGCCGAGTACTTCATCCAGACCCCGCACCTGCTGGACCTGGCAACACGCGCCTTTGTACTGACTGAAGCCGACCCCAACAAGCGGCTCAACGTCAAAGAGCTGCGCGAGACCACTGGCATCAGCCGGCACCTGTCGGTGCCGCTGGTAGAGTACTTTGATGAAATTGGTTTGACCAAACGCGACGAGATCGGTCGTCACTTCAGGCGCGACCCGCGCAAGGTGTTGACGACCTGATCGAAGCCCACAAAACATGGAAGAGGATCGTCCCCCGGTGGGGCGTCCGGTCTGCAAAACCGGGTGGGGCTGCTCTGCGGTCCCAGGTGGGTTCGACTCCCACCCACTTCCGCCGAAATGAGCCCACCCCCGAAGCGCCTGCGGCGGGAGGCTGCCGCCAGAGTCGGCAGCCGCTCTTCCCGTCCAAGCCGGCGCAGGCCGGCTTGGAGCCGCGGGAATCGCCCCCACAAGGGGGCGGCCCCCGGTGGCCCGGCAAAGCCGGTTCCACGGCGGCCACTTGAGGGTGGAGCGCCCGAGGGGCTGCTCCAGACTTGTGCCCTGCCCGACATCGCTCTCGCCTGACTCATGACTGCCGCGAACCTACACAGACCACCGTCGCTGGACAAGCTGCTTGACTCGCCAGAGATGCGAGGCCTGGTTGCGCAACACGGCCGTTTGCCGGTGACGTCGGCGGCACGCGATGGGCTGGAGCGTTGGAGGCAGGCCGCCACGGGTTTGCCATTTGATGTTGTGGCCTTCGAAGCGCACTGCGCTGCTCACTTGGCCCAAGGGGCGCAGGCTGCCCTGCGCCCGGTCTTCAACCTCACCGGCACCGTGCTGCACACCAACCTGGGCCGCGCGGTGATGGCGCCTGAGGCCATTGAAGCTGTCTTGGCGGTGATGCAAGGCGCGTCCAACCTGGAATACAGCCTGGCCACTGGCGCACGCGGCGACCGCGACGACCACATCGAACGGCTGCTGCGCGAGTTGACCGGTGCCGAAGCCGCCACCGCCGTCAACAACAACGCCGCCGCCGTGCTGCTGGTGCTGGCCGCATTGGGTGACCGCAAAGAAGTGCCGGTATCGCGTGGCGAACTGGTTGAGATCGGTGGTGCTTTCCGCATCCCCGACATCATGCGCAGGGCTGGAGCACGCCTGGTTGAAGTGGGCACCACCAACCGCACCCACCTGCGCGACTTTGAAGAAGCGCTGGGCCCACGCACCGGCTTGGTGATGAAAGTGCACGCCAGCAACTACGCCATCCAGGGTTTCACCAGCAGCGTGCCGGTGGCCGAGCTGGCCGCGCTGTGCAAGGCCCACGGCATTCCTTTTGTAGAAGACCTGGGCAGCGGCACGCTGGTGGACCTGACCCGCTGGGGCCTGCCAGCCGAGCCCACCCCCGCGCAGTCCATCGCCGCGGGCGCCAACATCGTCACCTTCAGCGGCGACAAGCTCTTGGGCGGGCCGCAGGCCGGGCTGATCGTGGGCGACAAGGCGCTGATCCAGAAGATCAAGAAGCACCCGCTGAAGCGCGCGATGCGGCTGGACAAGATGACCATTGCCGCGCTGGAAGCCACCCTCAAGATTTATCGCGACCCCGACCGCCTGGCCCAGCGCCTGCCCACCTTGCGACTGCTCACCCGCAGCGAAGCCGAGTTGACCGCCCTGGCACAGCGGCTGGCGCCAGCCATGGCGCTGGCCCTGGGCGCACGCGCGCAGGTGCAGGTGCTGCCCTGTCGCAGCCAGATCGGCAGCGGCTCGCTGCCGGTGGACCGCCTGCCCAGCGCCTGCCTGGCCCTGAGCGCGCCCGCTGGCGCCAAGCGCGCCGGCGGCCTGCCCGACCGCTTGGGCGCGGCGCTGCGTGGCCTGCCCGTTCCAGTCATTGGCCGCATTGAAGACGGACTGGTCAAGCTGGATGTGCGCTGCCTGGACGGTGCCCAGGCTGAAGCCAGCTTTCTGGGCCAATTGACGCAGCTGGCACAGGCCAAGTGGTGAGCCAGGGCCCCAAGCCCTGCGGCATCGCAAGCCCACCACGCCGCACCACGAATGGCAGGCCTTCAGGGGGTTGCTGTCGCCGCCTTTTTGCCCTGCATCCTTGCCCGGGCGGCGCTCATGCGGCCCTCACGGGCAACTGGCAGGCCAGTTCGAAATGCTCGTTGCCGTGCTCAAAGGGTCGGCCGATCCACGCTTCGAAAGCCGGGTGGTCGTCGGGAAAATAACCGCTGCCAGGTAGCCAAGTCTTGTAGAGCCAGTCGAGCGCGCGCACTTCAAGGTGGATGTCGCCGCGAATCTCGACCTCGGCGACCCGCGTGGCCGGAAATCGGTAGCAACCAATGTCGCCATCGGGCTCAAAGTCGTCGACCACCAGCGCGACGTCGTAACGGCAGTCCGCCAGGGCGACGATTTCTGGCTCGTCCCACATGTAGCCCAGCCATTGGCCGCCAGCTAGACCACGCGGCTCGGCCCAGGCCAGCAGACGGCCAAACGCCGCCTGGGCTGCGCCTTCGCGGTAGGGTTCAAACACCCGCACGTACGCGACGGCGCGCGCCGGCAGGTCACGCAGTCGGGCCTGGAATCCGACGGGGTTGGCGCCGACGTCTTGCACCTGGGCTTGGGGCGGGGCGTATTGCGCACCCAGCAGTCGCTCGAAGTCAGCGCGCCGCGTGTCGCGAAAGGCCGCCAGATCGAACCGGCGCGGTGCCTGGCCAAAATGCAGTTTGAAGCTGCGCGAGAAGTCGGACGACGAAGAAAAGCCGCAGTGCAGCGCCACTTCGGTCATGGACTGCCGCGGCGCGTGGGACATCAGGTACAGGGCGCGCTCCAGCCGAAGTCGCTTCACAAACTGGTTCGGCGTTTCCCCCACCAGCGCCTGGAAGACGCGGTGGAAGTGAAAGGGCGAAAAGCCGGACGCTTCCGACAGGGCCTGAAGCCGCAGCGGCTGGGCCAGGTCGCGCACGATCGAGTCGATCGCGCGGTTGATGCGGGCCAGGTAGTCGGTGGAGGCGGATCGCAAGATTTGGCAAGCAGGGCGTGCAGACTTCGGGCATCGTAGCGCCCGAACTTCAATCGGAGCCTGCATGAAACTGATCAACCGCCTCTTTGCGCTGGCCGCCGTGGCCGTCGTGCCACTGTCCTCTGCCCAAGAAAGCAAGTCCATGGAACTGGGCAACTTCTCGGTCAGCCTTGCCGTCAAAGACATCAAGGTGTCCCTGGCCTTCTACGAGAAGCTTGGCTTCAAGCCGGTGGGCGGCAAGCTGGAACAGAACTGGATCGTGCTGCAAAACGGCGGCACCAAGATCGGTCTGTTCCAGGGCATGTTCCCCAAGAACCTGATGACCTTCAACCCCGGTTGGTCGCAGGACGGCAAGCCGCTGGAGCGTTTTCAAGACGTGCGCGACCTGCAACGCGCGCTCAAGGCGCGTGGGCTGACGATGGCTGTCCAGGCTGACGAAAAGACCCAAGGCCCAGCGCATTTCGTGATCACTGACCCCGATGGCAACGACCTGCTCTTCGACCAGCACGTGCCAAGCCCTGCGAAGTAGTTCGGCCGCCAGTCTTGTTGCGACAACACCTCAGAACTGGATGCCCCTTCGTGGTCGAGCGTGCCAGACCACCGTTGGCATCAGTCCGGTAGAAAGCAAACGCAGGGGCAAGCCAAGCAAACTAGCGGGCGGTCATGCTGGCGCCAACTGCACCGCGCTGCGCAGCCAGGCCTGCAGTCGCTGCGTCCACGGCGGCGCGGTCTTGGCGGTGATGGACGCCACGGCGTCGCCGCCGAGCGTGCTGACGACCACGGTGGCGGGGCCCTTGAAGTCCTGGCTCTCGCCCGGCGAGAGTTCGAAGTCGGCCAAGTCGCCATCCACCGTCACCCACAGCGTGCCGCGTTCGGCGCGCACGCACAGGCTCTGCGACCGGCGCAGGGTCAACGCCTGATGCCGGCGCAAGCGGTGCAGGGTTGTGGGGCGGGTGGGGTGCGGGTGAAAGGACATGGCATGCTCCTGGTTCATGGGCACTGCGCCGGGGTGGTGGCGGACAGTGGCTGAATCTTGCTTTGCATGCGCCTGGGCTTCAAGCGATGATTGGGAATCTCATCCATTCCTGCAGATCATGCCAAATCCCATCCGCCGCCTGCCCTCGCTCGACCGTTTGGCGGTGTTCGACGCCGCTGCGCGCCAGCTGTCCTTCACCAAGGCGGCGGCCGAACGCTTCCTGACGCAGTCGGCCGTCAGCCGGCAGGTGGCGACGCTGGAAGCCGAGCTGGGCGTGCCGCTGTTCCGCCGTGGGCACCGCCGGCTGGAGCTTACCGACGACGGCCGCCGCCTGGCGATAGTCGTGGCAGGGGCCATCGCCGGCATGCGCGAAGCGGTGGACGCCATCCGCGCGCCGCATCGTCGCGAGGTGCTGACGCTGACCACCACGCCCGGGCTGGCTTCGCTGTGGTTGATCCCGCGTTTGAGCGACTTCATCGCCACGCACCCGGGCATCGATGTGCGCATCGACGCTACGCTGGATGCGCGAGCACTGGCCGCCGATGGCTTCGACCTGGCCATCCGCTACCTGCCGGTCGACAGCAACGCGGGCCTGCGCCTGTTCACGGAATCGGTCCAGCCGGTGTGCGCCCCTGCCCTGCTCGCGCGGGGCCGGCCCAGGTTGAAGAGCGCGGCCGACCTGCACGCGCACACCCTGCTGCAGATGGCAGCACCACCCGGCAGTGGTGTGCCGCTGGAATGGCAGACCTGGCTGCAGGCCGCCGGTGTGGGCGGCCTGCAGCCCGTTGCCACCTTGACCTTCACGCAGTACGACGCCGCGGTGGCGGCTGCGGTGGCCGGGCAGGGTGTCGTGCTGGGCCGGCGCCCGCTGATCGACGCGCTGCTGCGCAAGCGCACGCTGGTGCCGCCGTTCAAGGGCAGTGTCGCAACGGCCCGCGGCTATGCGGTGGTGGTTGAGCCCGCTGCGGGGCGCAGACCGGCGGTGCAGGCGCTGGTGCAGTGGTTGCTGGAACAGGCGCAGCGAACGCAGGCGGCCGTCGATTGACCTGGCAGTTGCTTGCAAGCGCAGTCGCCGGGTGGCCCGGCGAACCGGCGCACAAGATCTGCCTCGGCATTGGCCTGTGGTCTGCGCATAAGCCGCGCATCTTCAGGGATCGGGAGAACGCTGGCACGCAAACGGATCTAACTCTCGCAGGCCACTCGTCAGTATCGGATTGCGCGCAGTGCGGCAAATTTCGATAATGGCCGCCTCTGCACGGCACCGCCGTGCGAAAGGGAGCACGGCATGCACAAGGATCGGTACGGCCTGGCTTGCACCGGCAGCGCAGTGGCGGTGCAACGCCTCTCAAGAGCCCAGGAGCACCTGTTGCACTTCCGTCCCGAGGTGGTCGAAGACCTGGAAGCCGCGATCGCCGAGGACGCCGGCTGCACGATGGCACGCGCTGCCCGCGCCTGGATAGGCTTGATGTCCAGCGAGTGGCCGGACGCCCGCGCTGCAGCCGAGCTCGTTGCTGGCACCAGCAGCACGGACGCGCGCGAGCAAGCCCACCTGCATGCCATACGCGCCTGGGCTGCGGGCGACATGCACGCCTGTGGCCGATTGCTGGACGGCCTGCTCGAAGCCCATCCGCGCGACGCGCTCGCGCTGTATGTCGGGCATCAGATCGACTTCTTCACTGGCGATGCGGTGAACCTGCGCGACCGCACCCTGCGTGCGCGCCGCGGCTGGGATACCCAACACCCCGACTTCGCGCTGGTCGACGGCATGCTCGCATTCGGGCATGAGGAGTGCGGCGACTACGCACGCGCCGAGGAGATCGGCCGGCGTGCCATTGAGCGCAATGCCAACGACGTGTGGGCGATCCACGCCGTGGTGCATGTGCTGGAGATGCAGGCACGATTCGACGAGGGCATCAACTTCCTGGAGGCACGCCGCGCCAACTGGGCCGAAGGAAACTTTCTCAACGTGCACAACGGCTGGCACCTGGCGGTGTTTCTGCTGGAACGCGAGGACTTCGCAGGCGCGCTGGCCATCTGCGACCGCTTGCTGCACCACGCCAACTCGCCCGGCGCTGCGCTGGAGATGCTGGACGCCAGCGGGCTGTTGTGGCGGCTGACGCTCGACGGCGTCGACACTGGCAAGCGCTGGGCGGCGCTGGCCGACGCCTGGGCGGCCAAAGACCCGACGCCCTGGTACGTGTTCAACGACCTGCACGCGATCATGGCCTTTGTTGGTGCGGGCCGGCAGGCGCAGGCCGAGCAGCGGGTGGCGGAGATCGAACGCTACCTGCGTGAAGGCGATCCCGGCCATGCCAACCACCGCATGGTCGCTGGCGCCGGGCTGGCTGCGGCGCGCGCGCTGGCCGCTTGGGGCCGAGGTGACGATGACGCAGCGGTGGCCGCGCTGGCGCCAGCAAGGCATCACTTGTCGGTGTTTGGTGGTAGCCATGCGCAGCGTGACGCGTACCAGCGCACCCTGCTGTGCGCTGCGCTGCGGGGTGGGCACGGCACGCTTGCGCAACAGCTGCTCGACGAGCGGCTGGCGACCAAACCGGCCAGCCATTGGAACCAGATGCGCGACCAACAACGGCGCAGGTTCCTGGCGCCCAACGCTTGAAGCTTGTCACCGACCCGAGCAGCGCGCCGAGCTTGACACGCTGAGAGCATGACCCCCATCTACGTTCAGTGAAGGCAGGCGCGTTGGTCAGCGCACGGGTGGGTCGTCTTCTGGCTCAGGTTGGTCCAGCAAGTCATCGTCCAGCAGGCCCAAGGCGCGGGCTTGCATGATCTTGCGCTGCCGCGCCAGCGGCGACTGCGCGATGTGCACCACCTCGTCGATGGCCACGTCCAGTCCGTCGGATTGCTGGAAGTGCGGGTCGGACAGGAAGAGTTTTCGCAGCGCCTGGTTGCGCACCTGGGCGTCGACGCCGGGCGCGGTGAAGGCGCTGTAGTCGGACTCAGGCGTCAGGCGCGCCACGTCGTCCAAAGTGGGGGCCGGGTTGCTGGCTCGCTCAGCCATCAGCCCCTCCCTGACGCTGCGCTTCATCTGCAGCAAACTTCTCGCGATCTTGCGGGCTCATGAACGACATGGCCTTTTGCCGGCGGCCGGTGTCGGGCCTGAAGTGGGTGTTGGTGAAGACACGCAACCACTCGCACAGCTCGGGCTCCAGCGGCACGTTTTCAACCACCTCTTCGGTGGTCATGCGGCGGTCGGCTTCGATGTAGGACAGGCTGACGCCGGTCATGTTCAACATCGACGGATCGGCTTCGTCCAGGGTCCAGAAGACAAACCAAGCCGGCCTGCCTGATGTGAGATTGAGGAAATAGCCTTTGCACTCGTCGGCAAACAGCTGCACCGCAAAGCCAGGGTACAGCCAGCGCGAGGTTTTGCCATCGTCGTGCAGACAGCGTGGCAGCAGGCCAAAGGCACCCTGGTCGGGCACCACTTCGGCCAGGCGAAACGACCAGTCCTGCCAGGCGTTGGGCTGGGCCACACGCTCGATCACGGCGGCCACTTGAATGGCTTCAGTGGTCTTCATGTGGGGCGGGTGAGGCAAAAGGCATGCGTTTCAGTCTAGCCCAGGGGCTGGCCGGCGGCAGTGGCGTTGCTGCACCCCAGCCCGCTCGCAAACCCGAGGGCGCATGGCCCTTGTGCAGAGCCGATTGCGACAACTTGTCGCGGCCACCCTGCTTCAGCTGCCGTCGACACGCGGGGCAGCCCCTGTGTTGCGGCCCGTAGTCGACACCTAGAATGAATCTTCAGCCCAGGTGCCTCTCCATCGCCCATCCACTCCGCACCATGCCTACCGACAACGAAGACAGCGGCTTTCTCTCGCGCTGGTCACGCCGCAAGGTCTTGGTGCGGCAAGGGGAACCCGTTGCCGAAGTGGCGCCGCCGGCTGCGCCTGGCCCTGTGCCTTCGCGAGCATCCGCCGCGACTTCTGGGCTGCTCGCCACCCCAGGGCAAGCAACAGCCTCGTCAACAGCACTGGCCGAACCCAACCCAGCCGAACGAGCGATCGAACGGGCCGGCGAAACAACGCCCCAGGTCGAAACGGTTCAGTCGCCGCCGCCCACCCTGGCCGACGTGGCCGCCCTCACCCGCGATTCCGACTTTTCGCGTTTTGTGGGCAAACAAGTCCAGCCCGACGTCAAAAACGCTGCGCTGGCCAAGCTGTTCACCGACCCGCACTTCAACGTGATGGACCGGCTGGACACCTACATCGACGACTACGGCAAGCCCGACCCCTTGCCACCCGGCATGTTGCGGCAGATGCTGCAAGCCCACGTGCTCGGCTTGTTTGACGAAGAAGACGCGCAGAAGAAAGCCGCCCTGGAGCAGGCTGCGCTGGCCGAAGGCAGCGCGGTGCCACCTGGCAGCAGCGAAGCACTCAGCACCCCATCCAGCACCGACACCAGCACCCCAACAAGCACCGAAGCCAGCGCCGATGAAAACCCTGATCTGCAACTGCAACCAGACCATTCCCCTGGATGCGCCAGCCTTGAGCCGGGCGCTGGCCAAGACACCGGGGGCCAGCACGGACGGCCTGGAGACGGTTCACACCCTGCTGTGCCGGCGTGAAGCACCGGCCTTTCAGCGGGCCGCCAAGGCCAGCGGCGCCAGCGGCGACGAACTGCTGGTGGCCTGCACCCAAGAAAGCCGACTGTTCCTGGAACTGAACGAGCAGACCGAAGGCGCGGCCAGCATCACCGAGCGGCCGATTCACTTTGTCAACATCCGCGAAACCGGCGGCTGGAGCCGTGACCACCGCAGCGCAACCGGCCTGGGCTCTGCTGCAGCCACGCTCACGCCCAAACTGGCGGCGCTGATCGCAGCGGCGCAGCTACCAGCCACCCCACCGGTGGCCACCGTCACCTACAAAAGCGCAGGTCGCTGCCTGGTGCTGGGCAGCGCCGAAGCCGCTGAGCGTGCGGCCACGCTGCTGGCCGACAAGCTGGACGTTAGCGTGCTGGTGTCTGCAGCCGGTGGTGCATTGGGCCAGGCCCATGGCCGCGCCACCTACACCGGTCAACTGCAGCGCTTGAGCGGCTGGCTGGGCCACTTTGAAGCCGAGTGGGAAAGCAGCAACCCGATCGACCTGGACCTGTGCACCCGCTGCAACGCCTGTGTGGATGCCTGCCCTGAAGGCGCCATCGGGCTGGACTACCAGGTCAACCTGTCCGCCTGCAAAAGCCACCGTGACTGCGTGCGTGTCTGTGAAGCCGCGGGCGCCATCGACTTCAACCGCCAGCCCATCAGCCACAGCGACAGCTTTGACCTGGTGCTGGACCTGCGCGCCCAAGCCGCCTACAGCCAGCACCAGCCGCCGCAGGGCTACTTTCATGTGGGCAGCGACGAACGCCAGCTGATGGACGCGGTGCTGAAGCTGCGCGAACTGACGGGCGAGTTCGAGAAGCCCAAGTTCTTCAAGTACCAGCACAAGCTGTGCGCGCACAGCCGCAACGAACTGCAGGGCTGCACGGCTTGCATCGACGTGTGCAGCACACGCGCCATCCGCAGCGACGCCTCACGCAAGGGCAAGGCCAAGGGCGAACTGGCCGGCGGCGTCATCGTCGAGCCCTACCTGTGTGTGGGCTGCGGCGCCTGCAGCACGGTGTGCCCCAGCGGCGCGATGGGCTTCGCCTACCCGGCCACGGTGGACCAGGGCAAACGCCTGCGCACCATGCTCACCGCCTACGGCCACGCCGGCGGGCGTGACGCCGCGCTGCTGATCCACAACGAAGGCGCTGGCCTGGCCCTGGTCAACGAGCTGGGCCGCGGCGCACGCGCCAGCAAGACGCTGAAGGGCCTGCCCGCGCGTGTTTTGCCAGTGGCCGTGTGGCACACCGCCAGCCTGGGGCTGGACCTGTGGCTGGCCGCCATGGCCCAGGGTGCCAGCCAGGTGTGGGTGCTGAGCACGCCTGACGATGCGCCCGAGTACCGCCTGGCGCTGGCTGAGCAGATGGCGGTGGCGCAGGCCATCCTCAGCGGGCTGGGTTATGCGGGCCAGCACTTCAAGCTCATCGAAGCCAAAGATGCCCGCGACCTGGGCGCCATCGACATCGCGCTGCGCTCCCCGGCAGCGCAAACCGTGGCACGCGTCGCCTCTTTTGCAGCGCAGGCCGACAAGCGCGCCACGCTCGATCTGGCGCTGGACCACCTGGTGGCGCAGGCCCCGCAGGCACGCGACGACATCGCCTTGCCAGCGGCGGGCTCGCCTTATGGCACGCTGCAGGTCGACACCAGCAAGTGCACGCTGTGCCTGAGCTGCGTCAGCGCCTGCCCCCAGGCCGCGCTGGCCGACAACCCCGACAAGCCGCAGCTCAAATTCATTGAAAAGAACTGCGTGCAATGCGGCCTGTGCGCCAAGACCTGCCCCGAAGACGCCATCACGCTGCAACCACGCTTGTGGCTGGCCGACAGCGGCAAGGCGCGCAAGGCGCCGCGCGTGTTGGCCGAGATGGAACCCTACCGCTGCGTCAAGTGCAGCAAGCCCTTTGGCACGCTGCTGGCCATACAAAACATGCTGACCAAGCTGGAAGGCCATTCCGCCTTTCAGGGTGCCGCCGCCGAACGGCTGAAGATGTGCGGCGACTGCCGGGTGATTGACCTGCACAGCAACCCGAGCGAAGTGCGCATCACCGATTTGTGAAGCACCCCCCCATGAAGCCCCACCCGTGAAGTTCCACCTTTGAGCACCATGGCCATGCCTGATTCACCCTCTTCCACCGCCCCTGCTGAAGCCCCGGCAGCGCAGCCCGTGCCCTTGATCTTTGGCAGTGCCGACGGCAGCGAAGAACTGGCCCGCGCCGAGCTCTACGGCCTGCTGGCACAGCTGTGGCTGGCACCGCCCAACGAAGCGCTGCTGCAGCAGTTCAAGACCGCCGTGACCGAAGCGCCCGAGGCCGGCGCGCTGCTGCAAGACCCGTGGCAAGAATTGGTGGGCGCCCTGCGCGACACCAGCGTGCAAGCCGCCAGCGCCGAGTTCAACGCGCTGTTTCAAAGCGTGGGCAAGCCCGAGGTCTTCGCCTATGGCTCGTTCTACTTGAGCGGCTACCTGAATGAAAAACCCCTGGCCACCTTGCGCACCGACCTGGCAGCTCTGGGTTTGACCCGCGACGACAGCACCGTGGAAACCGAAGACCACCTGGCCTACCTGTTTGAAGTGATGCGCTACCTGATCGCCGGCGACGACGTGGCGGTGTGCAACCTGGAGCAGCAGCGCCGCTTTTTCCGCACCCACATCCAGACCTGGGTAGAACAGCTGTGCGACACCGTGCTGGCCAACCCCCAGGCCAAGGTCTGGCGCGCGCTGGCGGGTTTCACGCAGCAGTTTGTGCGTGTCGAGACGCAGGGCTTTGACATGCTGGAAGCATGAACAGCAGCATTCCGCTTCAAGACATCACCGGCTTGATCCTGGCCGGCGGCCGTGGCAGCCGCATGGGTGGCGTGGACAAGGGCCTGCAAAACCACCAGGGCATTCCGATGGCGTTGCATGCGCTGCTGCGGCTGCAGCCACAGGTGGGGCCTGTGCTCATCAATGCCAACCGCAACCTGGCGGCCTACGAATCGTTTGGCATGCCGGTCTGGCCCGACCCCATGGGCGACTTTCCGGGCCCCTTGGCCGGCTGGTTGGCCGGGCTGGAACACTGCGAAACGCCCTATATGGTGACGGTGCCCTGTGACACGCCCAACTTTCCAGCTGATCTGGTAGCCCGGCTGGCGCAAGCGCTGGTGCAAAACAACGCCGACATCGCCATGGCCGCCACGCTGGAAGACGGTCGGGTGCAGGTGCAGCCGGTGTTCTGCCTGCTCAAATCTTCCCTGCTGGAAAGCCTGGTGCGTTACTTGGGCGAAGGCCAGCGCAAGATCGACAAGTGGGCACGCTTGCACGCTTGCACCGAGGTGGTGTTTGACGACGCCCTGGCCTTTTTCAACGCCAACACGGCACAAGACCTTCTTACGCTGTCGCGGCACCAGACCTGACGGTTGGTGCCACAAGGTCACGTTCGCGAAGCGTCGACGCATTCAGGGGCACAGGGCAAGCAGGCAGATTCCGTGTCGAGGACCCGTCCTGACCAAGGAACGTCCGCAGTCGGCTGCTGTATTCGCCCCCCCATTTGCAGGCTGATTCGGGTTTACCCCCAATCCCTATGAATGGAGAAAAGTCACATTTAAGCTCTGAGAAACGTCGAAATTAGCCTTCACCGGCATGAAAGGTAATCAAGTGATGAACACGAAACTGGCTTGGCTCAAGAGTGGCACTTTGGCTGCGGTCATGATGACGGCCTGGGGTGCGCAAGCCGCAGTGAGCGGGGCCATTTTCACAACACTGTCCGATGGCTCCGCCGTCAACGCCAACATCTTCAGCGCCAAGTGCGATGGCTTGGGCGTTTATCTGGATGGTGGGCCTGGCCCCAACGCGCCACAAGGCGCGGCCGGTTTGCCCGACGGCGACTACTTCTACCAGGTCACCGACCCCAGCGGCAAGACGCTGCTCAGCACCGATGCGCAGAAGTTCCGTCGCTTCACGGTCACAGCCGGAATCATCACCTCTCGCGTCACCCCTGCAGCACCGGGCGACCACGAGACGGGTGTCGACGTCGACCATGGCGCGGTGACGGTCGAGTTGTGCCCCTTCCTGGACTCGCCCAACAACGGCGGTGAATACAAGGTTTGGGTGACACCGGTGGGCAGCTTTTCAGGCAACGTTGATCTGGTAGACAACGGCTACAACCCGGGCTTTTTTCATGGCTTCTTGCCAGCCGCATCCAAGACCGACAATTTCAAGGTCAAAAACAGGAAATCGGCTTGCTTGACCGTCATCAAATTCGCGGACAACGGCGACGAGAAGTACACGGTGGGAGAACCGTTGCTCAATTGGCCCATCCACATCTACGACGCGCAGGGCATTGAAGTGCGCGGCACCCTGTGGACTGGCGCGCCGGGAACTTTGTACCCCACGCTGCGGGTTTGTGCCTTGCCACCCGGTGACTACACCGTGAGTGAGGAACCTACCAATGTCCTGATCCTGGGTTCGTGGCATCTCACAACGAACCTGCTGGACAAGACTTATCTGGTTCCGGCGAAGTACTCCGTCGTCGTCAAAATGGGCACCGTCGACCGCACGCTTTACTTTGGCAACCTGGGCAAGTGACTTGGACTGACCTGCTGCGCCTCGGCGGGTCAGGCACGGGTCATCATTGCTGCTGGCACCGTCCGATTCAACCCTGGCGATCCTTCGGTGAAGTCTGACGGCGCCTGAGCGTGACGGCGAATTCTGGCTGAGTCGCGGGAGCGCCACAGCCCGGTCAACAGGGCGCGCGCTGGGGAGCCCAATCCGCTGATGCGCCTGTGGATGGGAGGGGCTATCGGTGGCTCCTTGTCGCGCCGATTCGCCCGCTGCAGCGGGCGAATCGGCGCATGAAATCTCGACGACCTGGCGCCTCCCACCGCCACAACGCCGGCCTCCCGGATAATTCGGCTTTTCAGTCGTCTTGAGGCAAGCCCCCCTTCCATGGCCATTCAATGGTTTCCTGGCCATATGCACACCACGCGCTTGGCCATGGCCGAGCGCATCAAGGCGGGCATCGACGTGGTCATTGAAATGCTGGACGCCCGCCTGCCCGGCTCCAGCGCCAACCCGCTGCTGGCCCAGCTGACCGCCGGCAAGCCCGCGCTGAAGCTGCTGAACAAGCAAGACCTGGCCGACCCTGCGCGCACCGCGCTGTGGCTGGCCCATTACAACGCGCTTCCCCAAACCCGCGCCATCGGCCTGGACGCCAGCGAAAAGGCGCCAGCCGCCCGGCTGATCCAGGCCAGCCGTGCGCTGGCGCCGTTGCGCGGCGGCATGGTCAAGCCGCTGCGGGTGTTGATCTGCGGCATACCCAACGTGGGTAAAAGCACCTTGATCAACACGCTGATGGGCCGCAAGGCCACCAAGACCGGTGACGAGCCCGGCATCACGCAGGTAGAACAGGTTCTGGCGCTGGCCAGCGACATCACACTTTTTGACACGCCCGGCATGCTGTGGCCGCGCATCACAGTAGAGCAAAGCGGCTACCACCTGGCCGCCAGCGGGGCCATCGGCCGCAACGCCTATGACGAAGAAGACGTGGCCATGGCTTTGCTGGACACCCTCAAGCCCGTTTACGGCCAGGCCATCGCCAGCCGCTACAAGATGGCCGACGCCGCCGCGGTGGCCAGCACCCATGCCGACACGCTGCTGCAGATGATTGCCCGCCAGCGCGGCCTGATTCAAAGCGGCGGCCGGCTCAACCTGCAAAAGGCGGCCGAAGCCGTGCTGAACGACTTTCGCAGCGGCACCTTGGGTCGACTGACCTTGGAAACCCCCGAACAGCACGCCGCCTGGGTTGCAGCGGGCCAAGCCCTTGAGGCCCAGCGCTTGGCCAAGAAGCAAAAGGTCAAGACGCCGCAGCGCCAAGCTCAAAGCCCACTGGCTGCACCCGATCCACCCTGACCCGCCCTGCCCATCCGGGCCGCCTTGTGCCACGCGCACCGGCCCTGGCCCACACGCTGGCGCGTTGCGCGCCTTCCCTTCTTCTGTTTGCACCACCACGATCTCACCATGCTGGATTGGCTCTTCAAAAAATACGGCCACACGGTCAAATCCCCGCCGGCCAAAACCACCGAGCGCGCAGCCGGCAAGCGCAAAGCTGCCGCGCAGGCCGCCACCGCGGCAGCCACCCCTTCAGCTGCGCCCAAAAAGCCCGCTGCACCGGATGTGGACTGGGCGGCCCAGCTGCAGGCAGCGCAAGGTGACGACGCTGCACTGCTGGCCGTGGCGCAAAACGCCAGCGTGCTGGACATCAAGCTGGCCGCCGTGCAAGCCCTGGCCGGCGAAGCCACGCTGAAGCTGGCCGAACGCGCCTTTCGCAACCACGACCGCAAGGTGCACCGCCTGGCCAAACAACGGCTGGAAGCGGCGGTGGAGCAGCGCACCTCGCGCGCCGCTGCCCAGCTGCTGCTGGAGCAAACCCAGGCGCTGCTGCAAGAACCCCAGTTGGCCATCAACCAACTGGTGGAACTGGACAAAGCCTGGCAAGCCCTGCCCGGCCATAAGCTGGAAGCTACGCAGACCACCAGTTTTGCTGAACTGCGGGCTCGCCTGAACACCCAGATGCTGGAGCGCAGCAACGCCGAACAGCAGCTCAAGCGCTGGACTGCGGACAGCAAAGCACTGCTGGCAGCCTGCCCCGCGCGCTTGCTGGCGGCCACCGAGCCTGGCCAGACCGAAGCGGCTCTGGCCCTGAGCCAGGAACTCTTGGCGCTGACCAAGGCGCAGCCGGCTCTCGAAACCAGCAGCCCCGCGCAGGCCCTGGCCCAAGCCGTGGCCCAAGCGCTGACCCAGGCCCAAGCGGTGCACAGCCACCTGCAGGTGCTGGACACCGCGCCCGGCGCCGAAGACGAACTGCCGGCCGACCCCAGCGCCACGCTGGAGCTGACCCCCGCCGTGCGTGAAGCGCTTGGCCTTCGCCACCAGCAGTGGCAACAACTGCACCGCCCCGCGCCAGCGCCGCAAGCCCCAGCGCCCAGCGCCGCGGCCGAGCGGCCCCCGAAGCCCCCGCGCGTGCAGCCGCTGGATGCTGAACAGCAGCAGAAGCTGGAAGGCCAGCTGCAGCTGGCAGAGACGGCCTTGACTGAAGGCCAGCTGGGCGAGATGCAGCGCCAACTGCAAGCCATGGACAACTTGCTGACCAAAGCACGCGCCGTGCTGCCCGAGAGCCTGCGTGAACGCCATCAAGCCCTGTGGGCCGAACAAGGCCGCCTGAAAGACTGGCAGCAATGGGGCGGCGCGCGTGCCCGTGACGACCTGGCTGACGAAGCGGAAGCTTTGGCACGCCTGACACTGCCGGTGGAAATCGCGGGGTCGGCCAAAGCCGTTACGCCAACTGCGGCAAGCACTGAGCCCAGCCCTGCAGCCATATCTGCGCCAGAAGCCACCGTGGCCAACGCAGCAGCAGTTGATTCGGCGAACGGCGAGGCTGCACCTGCAGAAGCTGCCCCAGATGCACCGCCTACACCGCCTGCAGCGACTGCAGAGCCCGCTGCCACGGCCCCGCTGGCCAGCCCTACCGTGCTGCCGCCACCCAAGCTCAACCTCAAAGCGCACAACGACAGCATCCGCACCCTGCGCCAGCGCTGGAAGGAACTGGACCGCCACAGCGCGCCCGCCACACAAGCCCAGTGGCAACGATTTGACGGCGCCCTGCAAGTGGCCTACGCGCCCGTGGCCGCTCAAGTGGCCGCGCTCAAGCAAGCGCGCGAACTCAACCTCAGCGAACGCGAAGCCTTGCTGGCCACACTGGAAGCGCTGCAGTTGCCGACCGATGAAGGCGGCGGCGCACCCGACTGGAAAGCGCTGACCCGCGACATGGATCGCTTTCAAACCGCCTGGCGCAAGCTCGGACCACCTGAACACACCGCGCCGCACGCGGCCCAGAAGGGTCTGCAAACGCGCTTGCAGGAAGCCCTGTCCAGGCTGGAAATTCCGCTGCAAGCCGCGCGCGCCAACGCCGCAGCGCAACGTGAACAACTGATAGCCCGCGCCGAGCAGCTCAGCCCCAGCAACCCACAGGGTGGCATGCCGCCTGAAGCCGCGCGCCAGGTGCGTGACCTGCAAACCCAGTGGCAAGACCAAGCCCGCCAGCTGCCGTTGCCACGCGGCCTGGAAAACGCACTCTGGACCCGCTTCAAAACCGCCACCGACGCTGTGTTTGCCCAGCGCGAAGCCAGCTTTGCGGCGCGAGACGCCGAATTGGCCGCCAACCTGGTGCACGCCGAGTCCTTGATCACCCGCCTGCAGGCCCTGTCAGAAGCCTCGTCCGTCTCGGAGGTTGAGTCCGCCCTGGCTGAAGTCGACAAGGCCTGGCGCCAGGGCGGTGAATTGCCCCGTGGCGCAGGCCAGGCGCTGGAGCCGCGTTACCGCGCCGCCCGCGACCGCGCCTGGGCCTTGGTCAGCCAAGCCCAGCAACAGCAGTGGTTGACACAGTGCGCCGCGCTGGCCGCCAAGCTGCAGCTGTGCCAAGAGCGTGAGACCTCGGCGCCTGATGCACCCGCAACCGACGAACATTCGGCGCGCTGGGCCGCAGTGCCTTCATTGCCACCCGCCTGGGACCAGCCCTTGACCCAGCGCTGGACCCGCGCCACCCCTTCAGCGGCTTTGACTCAGCAAGCACTGGAAGATGTGCTGCTGCGGCTGGAAATGGCCCTGGGCCTGCCCGCCACCGCCCAGCAGCAAGCTGCACGCCAGTCCTTGAAGCTGCGGGCCCTGAAAGAAGCCATGGAAGGGCGCAGCGCTGCCAGCGATGGGCCGGCCCAGCAGCTGGCCTGGTGGCAGTCGGCCTTGAAGCAAGGTGCTCTGCTGCCCGAGCAACTACAGCGCCTACAGGCCCTGCTGACGGCCCTTCAAGCAGCACCTGCGGGCACGCTGTTGCCTCGCTGAGCCATGCCGGCAGAGCACCCATCCCGTCCATCGCCCAAGGTGGCTGAGCAGACCGCAGAGCCTGACACCGCGGCGGAGTTCATTCCATTCGACGAGTTCCGCAACGGCCTGCCCCATGGGCGCTTTCAGGTCATCGTCAACCCCAGCCTGGCCCCAGGCCTGGTGGCCCACGTGACCCACGCCACGCCCCTGGCTCTGGCCCTGATCGGCCCGGGCATGGGCGCTGCCATCTACGGCCAGCTGGTGCTGGGTGCCGTGTTGGTGGGGGCCGGCTGGCTGCTGCGCTGGTCGGTCAGAAAACGCGCGCCGTTCATCCTGCTGCACCTGGCCACCCGCGTACCTGCCGTGTATGAGCAGGCCACCGAGCACGGTGTGATGGAAGTTCAGCGCCGCTGACAGTGGTCAGCCGCCTTCTGGCGCGGCTGCCGCTCCCTCACCGATTGCCAAGGCCTGGCGAGCCAGCTCTTCGTCGCTGAGCTGGGGGGCAGCTTGCAATGCTCCCCACTCGTCGAGCATTTCGGCTGAGGCCTGTGCATTGCCCAGCAGCACGTCTTCCATGCTGACGTGGGGAACCGGGCTCTCTTCGTGGTCCAGCGGCGAAGGATGAACGCCACTGGGGGACAGGGCGGGCAGTTTGGCAACAGCCAATTCAAGCTGTTCGTCAACGAGTCTGGCGATCTCACCTTCAAGCAGCGGGGGCGAAGCGGGCAATTCAGACATGGCGCTCTCCTGGTAGATACAGATGTTGCGCCAAGACGGGCTGGCGCGCCACCACCAGGGCTCGAGGTGTGCTGTCGCACAAGGCTGCCGACCCGCTGCAAGCACACGTGCTCAGGTCACTTGGCACCACTGCGAACAGGGGGAGCAGCTTGCGATTGGAATCGCTTTCACGCTATGCTGCCTGAAGCAGGGGCGAAATCCCGTTCCCGGAGTAGACATACATGCGTAAGACACTCTTCACGCTGGCCTCCATCGGCGCCATGGCTTTCTCCCCAGCACAAGCGTCCATTGACAATTATTTTGCCGCCCTGCTGGGTGCCAACGAGGTGGCCGCTGGTGACTCTGACGGCTTTGGTTCGGCGCTGTTGGCGGTCGACAACGTCGCCAATACAGTGAGCTGGTCGATCCTGGTGCTGAACATCGCGCCGGCAACAGCCGTGCACCTCCATCAAGGGTTGGCGGGAGCCAGCGGGCCAGTCAAGGTCGACTTCAGCGCTGCGCTCACGGGCAGTAACCTGTTCGACACTGATCTGGCATCCCTCACGCCAGCCTCGGCAGCCGGCTTCTACGTGAACATCCACACGGGCGAATTCCCTGGCGGCGCGATCCGCGGGCAGCTGCAATACGTCGGCACGGTAGCAGCGCCCATCCCTGAGCCAGAAACATACGCCATGATGCTGGCCGGCCTGGGTGTGGTCGGACTGATGGCCCGGCGCCGGGCACGCCAGGGCTGACATCCCGCCAGCTTCAAGAGCCCCGCTGAGTCGGGGCTTTTTCATGGCCGTTTTTCTCGCAAGCCGCTGGACCATGCTGACCCCATTCTGCGGCGCGCCACGGCCTGGGCAGCACTAGGCAGCCAGGATCAGGGCTGACCAAACCCGGCGTCCTTCAGCACGGCTTGGGCCCAAGGGCTGCGCAGGTAGACAACAAAAGCTTCAGCCAGCGCCGCCTGCTGGCTACCCAGCGCCACGTGGGCCAGGTGGGTGATCGGCGTGCCAGTCTGCAGCGCCTGCACCACCCGCACCTGCTGGGCAGCAGCGTTGGCATCGGTGGCATATACAATGCCGGCGTCAACTTCGCCGGTGGCCACCAGCCTGAGCACCTCGTGCACATCACCGACGAACACCACCTTGCGCTGAACCAAGGGCCACAAGCGCTGGCCATCGATGGCCTGTCGGGCGTAGCGCCCCGCGGGCTCTATGGCCACCTGGCCCATGGCCACGCGCTGCACTTCGGGCTGCGCCAGGTCAGACAGGCGCTGCAACGGCGGCTTGCCGGACACCGGCTCGACCAACACCAAGCGGTTGCTGGCAAAGGCACTGCGCGGGTTGGGCAGCAGCAGTTTTCGCAGCAGGCCACTGGCGGACATCTCGGCGTCTGTACCCAGCCAAACATCGGCCGGCTTACCGCGCGCCATCTGGTCCAACAAATCGCCGGGCGCGCCCAGCTGCCACTGAACCTTGACACCCGGGCGAGCAGCTTCAAAGTCTTTGGCCACCACCAACATCACCGGCTGCAAGCTGCTGTCTACAGCCACGGCCAGGTTTTGGGCCCAGGCCGACCCTGCAACGACCAGCAGCAACCAGGGCCAGGCGCTAAGGCAGCGGGCATGAAGGGCGAAGAAGCGGATAACGCGCCTGATCATGGAGGCACGCCTCATATCGCCGCAGCCAAGCGCGTGCCCTGGTCAATGGCACGCTTGGCGTCCAGCTCACCGGCCTCAAAGGCGCCGCCAATCAGGTGCACCTTGATGCCCGCGGCCGCCAAGGGCAGTTGCAGTTCGCGCAGCGGCTCCTGGCCCGCGCACAGCACGATGGTGTCCACCGCCAACACGGTGCCGTCCTGCCGGTCTTTGCCAAAGGTGATGAACAAGCCTTCGTCACCAATGCGCTCGTAGTTCACACCAGCCAGCATGTCCACCTGCTTCATCTTCAGCGCGGCGCGGTGGATCCAGCCGGTGGTCTTGCCCAGCGCGGCGCCATGTTTGCCCGGCTTGCGTTGCAGCAGCGTGACCTGCCGCGCTGGCGCCTCAGGCTGCATGCGCACCACCCCGCCGCGCTGCGCTTCGGGGTCGGCCACGCCCCACTCGCGCAGCCAGGCCGGCAAGTCGGTGGTGGTGGACGCGTGGCCGAGGTCGGTGCCGTGGGCCAGGTACTCGGCCACGTCAAAACCAATGCCCCCGGCACCCACCACCGCCACCCGCTGACCCACCGGTTTGCGGTGCAGCAGCACGTCGATGTAGCTCAGCACCTTGGGGTGGTCCTGGCCAGGGATGCGCGGGTCGCGCGGGCTGACGCCGGTGGCCAGGATGACCTGGTCAAACGACATCGCCTGCAGCAGGCCCGCATCCACCCGCGTGCCCAGGTGCAGCTGCACGCCAGTGACTTCGATGCGGCGCGCAAAGTAGCGCAGCGTTTCTGCAAACTCTTCTTTGCCCGGTATGCGCTTGGCCATGTTGAACTGGCCGCCGATTTGCTGCGCGCTGTCGTACAGGTGCACTTGGTAGCCACGCTCGGCCAGCGTGGTGGCTGCGGCCAGGCCGGCCGGCCCGGCGCCCACCACGGCCACGCGCAGTTTGGCTGGGGCCAGGCGAATGACCAATTCGGTCTCGAAGCACGCCCGCGGGTTGACCAGGCAGCTGCTGATGCGGTTGCTGAAGGCGTGGTCCAGGCAGGCCTGGTTGCAGGCGATGCAGGTGTTGATCTCGTCGCTGCGCCCCTGCGCGGCCTTCGCTACAAAGTCGGCGTCGGCCAAGAAGGGCCGGGCCAGGCTGACCATGTCGGCGTCACCACGGGCCAGGATGTCCTCGGCCACCTCAGGCGTGTTGATGCGGTTACTGGTGACCACCGGCGTGTGGATGCCTCTAGCGCGCAGTGCGTCGCGCAGCTTTTTGGTCACCCAGGTGAAGGCCCCGCGCGGCACGCTGGTGGCGATGGTGGGCACCCGCGCTTCGTGCCAGCCGATGCCGGTGTTGAGGAGGGTGGCACCCGCAGCGCTGATGGCACGCGCCAGCTGCAAGACCTCGGGCCAGGAGCTGCCGTCGGGGATCAGATCGATCAGGCTGATGCGGTAGATCAGGATGAAGTCCGGCCCCACCGCCTCGCGCACGCGGCGCACCACTTCCACGGCCAGGCGCATGCGGTTTTCGTAGCTGCCTCCCCACTCGTCCTGGCGCTGGTTGGTGGCGGTCACCAAAAACTGGTTGATGAAGTAGCCCTCGCTGCCCATCACCTCCACGCCGTCGTAGCCGGCGTCGCGGGCCAACACGGCACAGCGCACAAAAGCGCGGATCTGGCGCTCGATGCCACGCGCCCCCAAAGCCCTGGGGGTGAAGGGCGAAATCGGGCTTTGCAAGCGGCTGGGTGCCACACAAAAAGGGCTGTAGCCATAACGCCCGGTGTGCAGGATCTGCAGCGCGATCTTGCCGCCTTCGGCGTGCACCGCATCGGTCACCAGGCGGTGGCGGGTGGCCGCGCCTGAAGTCGACAAGGTGCCCGCAAACGGCTTGGCCCAGCCTTCGATGTTGGGCGCAAAGCCGCCGGTGACCATCAGGCCCACACCGCCGCGGGCACGCTCGGCAAAAAACGCCGCCATACGCGGGAAGTTCTTGCGCCCGTCTTCCAGCCCCGTGTGCATGCTGCCCATCAGCACGCGGTTTTTCAGTGTGGTGAAGCCCAGGTCCAACGGGGCCAGCAGGTGGGGGTACGGGGTGGGGGTGTTCATAGGCCAGATCGTAGCGGGCTGACCCGGAGGCCCACCAAGCCGGACTCGGGCCATACTGGCGCGACTTCGACACCACCACCCGCGCCGTCCTGCCCATGCTCGCCGCCACCAGCCGCCTCGCCCAGGGTTACACCTCGATGGTGGTGCACGCCTTCACCCACCGCGGCCTGTTGGCCAACCCCGACGTGCGTGACGCGCTGTGGCGGCAAATTCACTTCACCGGCGTGCGCGCCCTGCCCTATTCGGCGGCCATGGCGGTGCTGTTTGGCGCGCTGGTGGTGGCGCGCCTGACCCGGCTGCTGGGCGACGACAACGAAGAGGTGCTCAAGGCCATCGTCAGCGGCGGGCTGGCCGAACTGGGGCCGCTGCTCACGGCCTTCATCGTCATCGTGCGCAGCAGCGTGGCCATTGCCGCTGAAGTCGCGCTGATGGGCCTGCGCAGCAAGCTCAAGACCGGTCTGTGGCAAGACGCGCTGCATGAAGACGAGGTGGTGCTGCCCCGGGTGCTGGGCGTGGCCGTGGGCGCCATGCTGCTGGTGATGTGCTTTGAATTCATGGCCATGGCCGCAGCCATCACCACCACCGCCATCACCCAGGGCACCGACCTGATGGGCGAACTGGACGAATTTTTGTTGGCCTCGCGCTGGTGGCAGCTGCCGGTCTCGATGGCCAAGGGTGCCTTGTTTGGCGCCGGCATCGCGGCCATCTCCTGCTTTCATGGCCTGCAAGCCGGGCTGGCCACGGGCGAGGTGCCCAAGGCCGTGGTGTCGGCTTGCGCCGGCAGCCTGACCTTTGTGATTGCCGTTGACGCCGTGGCCATCGTGCTGCGCTTTCTTTGACCTACCCTGCCGACATGCCCGATCCAACGATGCAAGAAACACCCGCGCCGGAAGAAGCCGGCCCCAAGCGCGAAAACATCCGTCGGCAGGTCATCGCCTATCTGGTGTTGGGCGTGCTGCTGACGGCTGCGTTGGTTGCAGGCATTGCCGCCCGTCAAGGCGCCTTCGCACGCACCGCGCAGCTCTACTTCATTGCCGACACCGCTGCCGGCATAGCGCCGGGCGTGGGGGTCCGCCTGAGCGGGTTTCGCATCGGCTCGGTCACCGACATGGCGCTGCAAAGCGACCTGAAGGTGCGGGTCACGCTGGAGATCGAAGAACAGCACTTTGCCGCCTTGCGTGCCGACGCCAGTGCCGAGTGGTTCAAGGAACAGCTGCAGGCCGCCATCATCGAACTGCGCCCGGGCACCAGCACCAGCCCGTTGTCGCGCAGCGACCCGCGTGTGGCGCACAGCCGCCGGCGCACCTTGACCGAAGTGGCCAACGACCTGCGCGCCCGCCTGGTGCCGGTGCTGGAAGACGTGAAGCAGATCACCGGCACCGTGGCCAGCAACAAGAGCGACATCGCTGCACTGCTGGCCAACGCCCGCAGTGCGTCGCAGGAACTGGCCAGCACCACCCAAGAACTGCGCGCGCTGGTGAGCAACGCCAAGGGCCAGGTGGCGGGCCTCGGTGGCCAGGCCCAGGGCGCCATGGGCCAGGTGCAAGGGGCATTGGGCCAGGCACAACAAACGCTGACCCAAGTCACCACGCTGGTGGGCAAGGCCGACCAGAGCATGGCCAGCATCAACACCCGCTTGCCGCAGTTGCTGAGCCAGACCAGCGACACGCTGGACCAGTTGAACCAGGTCGCGCGCGACGTGCGGGCCGTCTCTTCAGCCGCTTCGGCATCCTTGCCCAGCGTGATGCGCACCGCCGCACCATTGGTTGACGAGACCCGCGAGGTGGTGGGTGGTGTCAAGTCCAACTGGTTGGTGCGCAGCATGATGGCGCCAGCGCCACCCCCCCTGCTGCCCATCGACAGCCACGATGCAAAGGCTCTGCGTGAACCCGCACCGCGCTGACAACCCCACGCCAGAACGCCGTTCGCGGCGGCCCAGCGCCACCCGGCCACGCGGGGTGTTAGCCGTTTTGTCGGCCGTTTTGTCGGTCGTTGGGGCTGTGGCGCTGACGGCTTGCTCGTCGCCCCCCGCCAAACCCAGCAGCCCAGCCCAGGTTCAGTGGGAAGCGCAAAGCCAGGCGGCGGCCCGCGCGCTGCGCCGGGGCGACGGAGCGTCGGCGCAGGCGTCCTACCAAGCCGCTTTGGCCACCGCCGAGTCGGTCGAAGACTTTGAGTCGGCCGCCATCTCGCTGCTGAATCTGGCCGCCGTGCACGGCCAGGCGGGGCAGACACAAGCCGCCATGACGCGCGTGGACCGCATCCTGAGCCAGCCGGCACATTTCAGTGTGGCTGCACAGGCCCAAGCTGCCGCGCGCAAGGCCCTGTTGCAGGCGGACCTGGGGCAGCCTGCGCAAGCGCTGCAATGGGCCGACCGCAGCCAGGCTTTGTGCCCCGACACGTGCGGCTTGGCGCCAGCGCTGAACAACCTGCGCGCCCATGTGGCGCTGTCTCAAGGTGAGCTCGAGCGCGCTGCCACGTTGGCCACACGGGCCGCTGACCAAGCCACCACCGCTGGGCTGCCAGCCGAACAAGCCAACGGCCTTCGCTTGGCGGGGCGCGCCCACAGCCAGCAAGGCCAGCACGAGCGGGCCGCCCAGCAGTTGGCCCAAGCGCTGCTCTTGGACCAGACCTTGGGTCTGCCCGAACGCATCACGCTGGACCTGCAGTACGCCGCTGAAAACGAAGTTCGGCGCGGCCAAACAGGGGCTGCCAGGGCCTATCTGGAACGCGCCTTGGTGGTCAGTCAGGCCGCCGGCCAGTCGGCCCGGGTGCTGGTACTGCGCCAACAACTGCAGTCGCTGGTCTCACCAGCGGCCGGCACCGCAACCCGCTGAACTGCACCCAATGCGGCCGCCCGGCGCAGCCAGATCGGGTCAGCTGCAGCCCGTGGCCTTGTCAGCGTCCAGGCTCAACAAAGCGGGGGCGATCACGCCAGCCAAGCGTGCAATGGCCTGCCGGTGTCCTTGCGCCAACGCCGCCATGCCGCCGGCCACCGGCTGCTCGAATTGGCCGCGGCAGCGCAAGACGGGTTCAGCCAGGTTCGATGCCGTCACCGACCACTGCACCACCAATAAGGCACGGCCGGGTGTGGAGTCAAAGCGGCTGACGTCCACCGCCACACGCCAGCCCTTGCGCTGGGGCGGCGGGTTGGCGCCGGGCAAACCCAGCGTGATGCTGAGCTGTTCAACCAGGGCCGCGCGCAGCTCGTCTTGCAGCGGCGCGATCCAGCGTTCTTGTTCCAGCACCACCAGGCTGTCGTCAGAACGCCGCACCACGAATTGCGGCTGGTCGACCTGCGCCGGCACCGTGATGGGCAGCAGCTGCCAAGCCAGCAAAGGTTTGAGTGGCGGCACCCCAAGGGACTGCGCAGCCGACAGCAGGCTGTGGAAGCGCGGTGGTGGCGTTGAACTGCAAGCCGCCATCAACACGGCTGCACCCAAGCTCATGAAGAGAGCGGCTCGGCTTGGCCCTTGACTGCTGGCTGGAACCTGCGGACGGTTATTCATCGGCGTCCCTCGACGGTGGGGCCCACGTCGGCGTCGGCCGGTTTGCCCTTCAACAGGGTTTCAGGGTTCTGCTGCAGGTAGTCGCCCAGCACGCGCAAGGCCCGCGCCGCACGCTGCATCTCACCCAAGGCCTTGCTGGCGTCGCGCTGCAGCGGCGCATCGGGCTGCATCAAGTTGCGGTCCAGGCCGTCCAGGGTGCCTTGCAGGGCCTTGAGCGATTTCTGCACGTCCACCAAGGCCTGTTGAGCCTGCGGCGAAACCTGCTGGATCGCCGAGTCGGCGCTGCCCAAGGCCTGCTGTAGTGCACTGGTGGCGGCACTGGCCTTGACCAGGACTTCAGGCAAGGAAGCGCTGGCCGCCTGGGTGTTTTTCAGCGTGGCCTCCAGGCTGGCGCCAATCTGCTCAAAGCGGATGCGGCCAACACGTTCCATGATCTCCGAGGCCTGTTGCTGCAGGTCGCCGCCGCCGCTGTGCGAAGGAATGAACAACGTGGCCTGGGTCGTATCCACAGTGGCCTTGGGCGCCTGCGGCTGCAGGTCCAGCGCCACCAGCTGCTGGCCGGTGAGCAGGCTGCCACTCATTACCCGGGCCCGCAAACCACGTTCGACCAGCTGCTTGATCAGCGCCGCATCTTGGGGCGGCTCGCCTGCGGCGCTGTTCAAGAATTCGCGCCGGGCGTCCCCCAGGCGCGAGGGGTGGATGTCGGCCAGCACCTCTCGCGCGAAGCGGCCCGCGCGGGCGTCGTATTTCATGGCCACCGAATGCACGGTGCCCACTTCGACACCCAGCATTTCCACCGCAGCCCCCGCGGCCAGGCCACGGTAGCCGCTGGCAAAGCGCATGCGCACCCGCACAGGGTTGCCGTCGGGCGGCGCCATGGCGGCGCGTTTGTCGCTGTGCAGCACAAAGCGATGGCCAGCCGCTGCGGCTGGGGCCTTGGCAGTGGCTGGGGACGCGGTGGGCGGTGTGGCAAACGCGATGCCACCCACCACCAGCGAAGCGATCGACTCGGTGTTGATGCTGAGTCCACCCGAGCCCACCTGCACGTCAATGCCGCCGGCGTTCCAGAAACGGGTCTGGGTGGTTACCAGAGCATCGTTAGGGGCTTCGACCAGCACCTGCACCTCCAACACATCACGGCGGGGGTCCAGCGCATAGCCCACCACCCGCCCAACCCGGGTGCGCCGGTAGTAGACGGGCGAGCCCACTTCCAGCGAGCCCAGGTCGGTGGCGTCCAGCACAAAGCGCCGACCGGGTTCACCCCGCAGCGCAAAAGGTGGCGCTTCCAGCCCCGTGAAGTGGCTGTGGTCTTGCGCTGACTCGCCTGCATCGGTGTCGATGTAGGCGCCCGAGAACAGCGTGCCCAAGCCACTGACGCCAGCCGTACTGATGCGTGGCCGCACGACCCAGAACTGGGTGTCGCTGACGGCCAGGTTGGCTGCAGACTTGTCCAGCCGCACGGTGGCCATCACACGGCCACGGTCGGGGCTGAAGCCCACCTTGGTGACGCGGCCGACCACCACTTCCTTGAAACGCACTTCGGTGCGCCCAGGTTCCAGGCCCTCGGCGTTGGGGAAGGTGATGGTGATCAAGGGGCCCGTCTGCAACAGGGTGCGCACCACCAGAACCAGCCCCACCAGCAGGGCCACCAGCGGCACCAACCAGACCAGTGAAAACTGCAGGCGCTTGGCACGAACGATGACCGGTTTGGGCATGGAGACGGTGTCGGCGCCGCTGACCTGGGCCTTGCCCGCCTGCGCCGAAGGCGTGGGGTCGACGTTTTCAGCCATGGTCAGCAGCCTTGTGCAAAGTCCTTCGTTCCAGCAAGCCCCAGCGCGTGAGCCGGCGCAACCAAGTGTGCGCGTTGGCCGGCGGTGGGCTCTGGGGCCACAGCAGGCGGGCGTCAAAGCTCGAAGAAGCCAGCATGGTGGCAATCACCACACCGCCAAAGGCCAGCAGGCCGGTTTCGGGCCGCACCGAAGCCAGGGCACCAAACTGCACCATGCCTACCAGGCTGACCACCACAAACACGTCCAGCATGGACCAATGCCCCACCGTTTCCAGCAGACGGTAAAGCCTTGCCCGCTCCAGCTGCCGCCAGTTTGAGCCGCCTTGGGCGGTGGCAGCCAGCAGGCCCAGCGCTGCCATCTTCAAGATCGGCACCGCAATGCTGGCGATGAAAACGATGATCGCCAACTCATAGGACTGGGCATGCCACAGCTCCACGATGCCACCCAAGATCGTGTGCTCAAACTTGCCCAGCACACTGTCTGTGCCCATCACCGGCAAGAGGTTGGCGGGGATGTACAGCAACACGGCGGCCGAAAGGTAAGCCCAAGTGCGCTGCAGGCTGTCGGGCTTGCGCTCATGCAGCGCCATCAAGCAGCGTGGGCAGCGCTGGGTTGAGCCCGTATCGGGGCGTGCTTGTGAAACCAGCCCGCAGCAGGCGCAGTGCCACAGACCCTGGGCCTGACCGGTGCGCAGGTAGAGGTGGTCTTGGTCCAGCGCACCTGCAGCCGTTGCAGGCAAGGCATGGGAACTTGCTGCAGCGGTGTTCACGCGGCGCACTCGTCAGCGTGTTGCCACAGGCCGTGCAGGCCTGCCGCATGGATGGCGGTCAGCAGCACGGTCAAGACCGCGTAGGAAAAAATACCCACGCCCGGCACCAAACTGGCCAAGCCGGCGCTGCGCACGATCGCCACCAGCGTGCCCAGCAGGAACACTTCAACCATGCTCCATCGAGTCACCGCGTGCAACACCCGCATGACCGGCAAGAACGCGGTAGAGCGACGCCCCAAGGCCAATGGCAGCAAGACCCACAGGCGCAGCAGGATCACGGCCAAAGGAAAAGCGAAGGCGGTTGCCCCAGCCAGCACCGCCACGGCCTGCTGGCCGGTGGCCCAGGTCTGCGCGATGGCCTCGGGCAAGGTGGACTCCACATGCATGCCGCCCAAGTCGAGCGTCACGATGTTGCACAGGTTGCCCATCACAAAGACGATCAAGGCCGTCAAGGACAGGGCCAATTGGCTTGGCGGGCTGAGTCGCTGGCCACGCCCCAGCACCGCGCCGCAGCGGGCACACCGAGCCACGTCACCCGGATGCAAGGTCTGGCGCTCATGCACCAGATCGCAGTCTTCGCAGATCACCAGTGCCGGGTAGATGGCAACCTTCTCACCGAGGCGCGCCGGATTGTCGGCCCAGCCCAGGCGCCACAGCAATCGGTGGAAGATCAGCGCCATGGTTCAGCTTGAAGGTGCGAAGCAAAGGGTGAAGGAAGTCACCGACAGATTCTGCACGAGAGCGCCGCAGCCTTGAAAGCTCAGCCGCCCACCGGCGGCTGCTCTGCGCAGCAGCGTCAATCGCCCAGCTCGATCAGCCCCGCACGGCCGAGCCCCGCAAACCACGCTGGCGGTTCGTAGTCGGCCACCACCCATGCGCGTGCAGGGCTCTTGCTGGCACCCTGGAGCACCTGGGTCAGTACCCGGCAAGACGGTGCGTCCAACGCGGCGTAAGGAACGTCCAGCAGCGTCAGCTGGGCACCACTGGCCACCGCAGCCAGCAGGCCGACCTTGCGTCGGCTGCCCGCAGACAACATGAACAAGGGCTTGTGCAAGTGGTCGGCCAAGCCCAAGGCCAGGCCCAACTGCAGCTGCAAGGCATGGTCCCATTCGGGGAACTGAGGCTGCACATCGGCCAACCAAGTTTGGGCTGCGGTCTCATTCAAAGTGGGGTCGGTGCAGCCTTCGTCAAACACCGTCTTGACATCCAAGAGCAAGGTGCCTGCTGTTGGCAACAAACGGCCGGCCATCAAACGCAGCAGCGTGGTCTTGCCGCTGCCGTCCCCACCACAAACCCAGGTCAAGCCGGGGCCAACGCTGAAGTTCAGCGGGCCCAGCACCGCGTGATGTCCATGGCTGAAGGTCAAGTCCTTGGCCCGCAAGAACACGTTCGCGTGGGAGGTATCGGGCTCGGCCATGGGCTCTACGTTGCGGCTTGAAAACAGCATTGTGGTGTGCGTTGGTGTTGCGTCGACAATGACAAGCAGTTCAACCCTTGAAAGCTCCCATGGCGTTTGAGTTTGTCGGTAAGCGGGTCTTGGTGGCGGGTGGCAGCCGTGGCATCGGTCGCGCCATCGCGCTGGGTTTTGCAGCCGCTGGAGCCAAGGTCTCCATCTGTGCGCGTGGCGCCCAGGCACTTGCGGACACCCGCCAGGCGCTTGTGCAACACGGGCAACAGGTGCACGCCGCCACCTGCGACCTGGCCATAGCCAACGAGGTCGCCGCCTACGTCAGCGCCGCAACCGCAGCCTTGGGCGGGCTGGATGTGCTGGTCAACAACGCCTCAGGTTTTGGCATGGGCGACGACGAGGCCGCCTGGGCGGCAGGCCTGCAGGTGGACGTGATGGCCATGGTGCGCGCTTCTCAAGCGGCCCTGCCCGCCCTGAAGGCCAGCCCGGGCAGCTCCATCGTTCACATCTCGTCCATTTCGGGGCTGCGCGCGTCGACCCGTTCGCCGGCCTACGCTGCGGTCAAGGCGGCGATGATGAGCTACACCACCAGCCAAGCCGCCATGTTGGCCAGCCAGGGCGTGCGTGTGAACTGCATTGCACCGGGTTCGATCGAGTTTGCCGGCGGCATTTGGGACCAACGCAAGCAGGCCGGCGACCCCCTGTACGCGCGCACGCTCAAGGGCATGCCGTTGGGGCGCATGGGCACTGCCGAAGAAGTTGCCGAGGTGGCGCTGTTCTTGGCATCCAACCACGCCCGGTGGATCACCGGCCAGGTGATCGCGGTTGACGGCGGACAGCTGTTGGGAGCTTGAACCACATGCTCAAGGGTTGGGCGGCGCCTGCTCTACCCGCTGGCCATTGACGTAGATGGCGTCGGCGCGGACCTCGATCAGCATGGGGCCGAAGCGGCTCAACCAGCTGAATTGCTGCACGGTGGATTTGGCTTCTTCTGTGACTGCAACGACCGAGGCTGTGGTCGCATCCTGAAGCCGTCCCTTTTTAATGGCGTTCAGGGCGTTCATGGCGACGGTCTGCAATTTCCTGTTTCGCGCTGGCACTGCACCGGGAGCTGGCGGTCACAGCCACGCCCACAGGCGCTGGACCCACCTGGGCAACGAGGTGGACCGGGGGCTGTAGTGCTGTCGAAACGTGCGGTTCATCAAAATCTCCATTCGGAGCAAAGACTGTATATCCATACAGCCTGACTTGCAAGCCTTGCCCTGCCACTATTCCGGGCGGGCCGGCAGCCCACACGGGAAGACCAGCCTTCGTCGCTACCATGTGGCCACCATGCCCCTGACTGACACCAGCCGCACCGAACACTGGCCGCACGCCGCCATCCTGGTCGTCGATGACGAGCCGGGCATGCGCAACTTCCTGGTCAAGACGCTGGCGCCGCGCGCGGGCCAGGTGATGGCGGCCGGCACCGCCGAAGAAGCCGAAGAACTGCTGCAGCGGCAGCGTTTTGACCTGGTCATCCTGGACATCACCTTGCCGGGCAAGAGCGGCATCACGCTCTTGCAGGACATGCGGGCACAGGGCAATGGCTGCGAGGTGGTGCTGATCACCGCCTTTGCCGACCTGGAAACCGCCATCGAGGCCCTGCGTGCCGGCGCTGGCGACTTCCTGCTCAAGCCGTTTCGGGTGGCGCAGGTGCTGGGCGCTTGCAAACACGGTCTGGAGCGAGCGCGCCTGAAACGCGAAAATTGGGTTCTCAAGCGCAACTTGCAGCAGCGCACCGCACAGGCCGATGGCCTGGTGGGGCGCTCGATCGTGATCAAGGGTTTGCAAGCCGCACTGCAGCGCGTGGCGGCCGTTGACAGCACCGTCTTGCTCACCGGCGAATCCGGCACGGGCAAGGAATTGGCCGCGCTGTCATTGCACCGGCTCAGCCCGCGCTCCGCAGCACCCTTTGTGCCGGTGAACTGCGCCACGGTGTCACCGGCCCTGATCGAAGCCGAACTCTTTGGCCAAGCCGGGCGCGACGGCCTGCTGGTGTATGCCCAAGGCGGCACCCTGTTCTTGGACGAAGTGGCCGAAATGCCGTTGCCCCTGCAAGCCAGCCTGCTGCGCGTGCTGGAAACGCGGCGCATGCGCCCGGTGGGCAGCGAGCAGGAGACGGCCATCAATGTGCGCATCGTGGCGGCCAGCAACCGGCCCTTGCGCCACGAGGTGGAGGCCGGGCGTTTTCGTGCGGACCTGTTCTACCGCCTTCAAGTGGTGGAGATCAACCTGCCCCCACTGTCCAGGCACAAGGAAGACATACCCGATCTGGTGGAGCATTTCGTTGCCACGCTGGCACCGCAGCTGGGCGTGGAACCGATTGATGTTTCCGCCGAAGAGTTGGGCTTTCTTCAGCAGTACAGCTGGCCGGGCAACGTGCGCGAGCTGCGCAACCTCATCGAGCGCTCCTTGATCGTGGGCGCCTTGAACGTCTCGGCTTTGTACCAGGGGCTGTCTCGTGCCGCGGACGTTGCTGCGGCACCGCCAAGCAACACAGCGTCACCGATGACGACGACCGACCTGCACACGCTGGAAAAACGCCATATCCTGAGCGTGCTGGATTCGGTGGACGGCGACAAGACCCGGGCGGCGCAGTTGCTGGGCATCTCGCGTCGAACCCTGGAACGCCGCTGCGCCGATTGGGCTGTGGCTTGACCGCAGAAGCAGACGCAGCCAGCGCAATCCAGGGCGGCCATAGCGGCCGCTTTGCGCGGCTGTCCATCCGCAACAAACTCCTGGCCATGGTGCTGCTGCCCCTGGTGGGTGTGCTGCCGCTGCTGGGTGCATTCTTGCTGTGGTGGGGCAGCGAGGCCATTGACCGCTTGTTGCTGACCAAGGTGCGGTCGGACCTGGCGGTGGCACAAGGCTACTTCGAGCGGGTGTTGGCTGAGGTGGGTGCCAGCGCCGCGGGAGTGGCCGAATCGGCCGTGTTGCTGCAAGCCATGCAAACGGGATCCGGGCCTGCCGGCCCCCAGGCCCTGCTGGAGCGACTGGCCCAGCGCGAGCGCCTGGACTTCATCCGCCTTTTGCCTGCCGACGCCACGCTGCCCGACCGCACGGGCGTGGAAGTGTTGCCACCGCAAGAGCAGCACTGGCTGGGCAGCGATCTGCGCGCACGGGTTGCGGTGCCCTTGGTGGCCACGCGCAACGCCAGCACCAGCGAGCGCACGGTGGAAGACCGGGCGATGGTGCTGCTGGCCACGCGGGCGGTGCGCAGCCCACAAGGCCAACTGCTGGGTCATGTGCAAGCTGGCTTGCTGCTCAACCGCAACCTGCCCTTCATCGACCACATCAACCAGATCGTCTACCCGGAAGGGTCGGTGCCTTTTGGCAGCCAGGGCACGGCTACGCTGTTTCTGGACGACGTGCGCATCAGCACCAATGTGCGGCTGTTTGGGGCCGAGCGAGACCAACGCGCGATCGGCACCCGGGTTTCGCAGACCGTTCGCGAAACCGTGTTGGGCCGCGGTGTCACCTGGCTGGACCGCGCCTTTGTGGTCAACGACTGGTACGTTTCTGCCTACCAACCGCTGGCCGATGGCAGCGGGCGACGGGTGGGCATGCTCTATGTGGGCATCCTGGAACAACCCTTCACCCGCCTGAAGTACCTGGCCTTGCTCAGCATCGGTGTGTTGTTCTTTGCCGTCATGATCGTGGCCGCCTGGGTTTCGCTGCGCTGGGCCCGCAGCATTTTCAGGCCGCTGGAACAAATGGAGTCCACCATGCGCCGTGTCGAATCCGGTGCCTTGGACGCCCGCGTCGGCGCGGTGGCCAACGCCGACGAAATCGGCCGGCTCGCCGGCCACCTGGACCACCTGCTGGCCGTGATCGCGCAAAACACCCGCGAACTCGACGCCAAGGTGGCCGAGCGCACCCAGGCCCTGGAAGCTGCGCAACAGCAGCTGGTGCGCAGCGAGAAGCTGGCCACCGTGGGCCAGCTCACGGCCAGCATCGCGCACGAGGTCAACAACCCCATCGCGGTGATCCAGGGCAACCTGGACCTGCTGCGTGAGCTGCTGGGCCCTGCTGCCAGCGCCCAGGTGGCGCCCGAGCTGAAACTGGTGGATGAGCAGATCGAGCGCATGCGGCTCATCGTTACCCAGCTGCTGCAGTTTGCGCGGCCCACCGAGTACGCCGGCTACATCGAAACGGTGGACACCGCCAAGGCGCTGGAAGACTGTTTGGTGCTGGCCGGGCACCAGATCGCACGCACCGGCATCCAGGTGCAGCGCGACTACCAAGCCCAGATGCAGCCTGCGTTGAACCGGCACGAACTGCAGCAGGTGCTGGTCAACCTGATGGTCAACGCCATCCACGCCATGCCTGGCGGAGGCACCATGTTGCTGCGCACACGCGATGTTGGTAACGATGTCGTTGAAATCGAAGTCTCGGACACCGGCAGCGGCCTGCCCGAGGAACTGCTGGCCAAGCTGTTTCAGCCTTTTGTCACGCGCCGGCCCGATGGCACTGGCCTGGGCCTGTGGATCAGCCGTGGGCTGGTCGAGCGATACGGCGGCGACATCCGCGCCAACAACCGCAGCGACGGCAGCGGAGCGGTTTTCACGGTCGTGCTGCGGGTCAACGGGGCTGCCTGAAAAGGCAGCAACCCGTGTCAGGGGATCAGGTTCCCTTGGACACGCTGATGGTGGGGAACTTGGACGAAAAGTCCTTGGCCTTGAGTGCGATCTTCACCGCCACTTGGCGCGCTACGGCCTTGTAGGTGGCCGCGATTTCACCGTCCGGGTCGGACACCACCGTGGGGCGCCCGCTGTCGGCCTGCTCGCGGATGCTCAGGTTCAGCGGCAGCGCGCCCAGGTAGTCCACCTGGTACTCGGCGGCCATTTTCTTGCCGCCGTCGGCGCCAAAAATGTGTTCGGTGTGGCCGCAGTTGGGGCAGCAGTAGACCGCCATGTTCTCGACGATGCCCAGGATGGGCACGCCCACCTTTTCAAACATCTTCAGGCCCTTCTTGGCGTCCAGCAGGGCGATGTCTTGTGGCGTGGTAACGATGATCGCGCCGGTCAACGGAACACGCTGGCTCAGCGTGAGCGCGATGTCCCCGGTGCCCGGGGGCATGTCGATCAGCAGGTAGTCCAGCTCGCGCCAGGCGGTCTGGTGCAGCAGCTGGTCCAGCGCCTGGGTGGCCATGGGGCCACGCCAGATCATGGCTTGGTCGGGTTCGATCATGAAGCCGATGCTCATGACCTGCACGCCGTAGTTTTCCATCGGCTGGATGGTCTTGCCGTCTTCACTTTCAGGCCGGCCACTCGGGCCCATCATCATGGGCTGGCTGGGGCCGTAGATGTCGGCATCCAGGATGCCCACACTGGCGCCTTCGGCGGCCAAGGCCAGGGCCAGGTTGACGGTGG
>JAYTVT010000070.1:0-15261 GCA_043743835.1 Betaproteobacteria bacterium | reverse complement strand
CGCAGCGGGACGCCGAGAAGGCCGTGCCGATTTTGCTGATTCTTAAGTTGGTGACGGCTCGCTTCGCTCGGTGACGGGTGCCGATTGGGTTCACTAACCGTTGGAATTTTGTCGAATTCAGCCGTCTTTAACGCAGCCAGCCGCCCGGAATTGACCGATGGCGCTTGCGCACAGCCCATCCACAACAATCTGTGCATAAGCTGTGGATAAAATCAAGCTGTTGGCAGGTCGCAACGAGCAGGATTCGAGCAAGGGCGCGGCTTCCAGCCCGGTGGATTTGGCTACAATGGTTCACCAACAAGCAGTTGCCAAACATTTGTTGGAAGGCGCGTCCCCACTTGGACGTGCCTTTTTTTTATGCTCCGGCGGGCCTGCAAAAGCCTGCCTCACAGCGCCGCGCCGAGCGCCCGTTTGAGCCCCGCTCCAACGTGTTGACCGCAGGCCGCAGCCGCGCACGATCGAACCCATGGACCACATCAGAAACTTCTCGATCATTGCCCACATCGATCACGGCAAGTCGACGCTGGCAGACCGGTTGATCCACCGCTGCGGCGGCTTGAGTGACCGCGAGATGGAAGCCCAGGTGCTTGACTCGATGGACATCGAGCGCGAGCGCGGCATCACCATCAAGGCGCAGACCGCTGCGCTCACCTACAAGGCGCGAGATGGTCAGGTCTACAACCTGAACCTGATCGACACACCAGGGCACGTGGACTTCTCTTATGAAGTCAGTCGCTCACTCTCGGCGTGCGAAGGCGCCTTGTTGGTGGTGGACGCCTCCCAAGGTGTTGAGGCGCAAACCGTTGCCAATTGCTACACCGCTTTGGATCTGGGCGTGCTGGTGGTGCCGGTGTTGAACAAGATGGACCTGCCGCAGGCCGATCCGGAAAACGCCAAGAGCGAAATCGAAGACGTGATCGGCATCGACGCCGATGACGCCATCCCCTGCAGCGCCAAGACCGGCATGGGCATCGACGACATTCTGGAAGCGGTGGTGGCACGCATGCCGCCCCCCAAGGGCAACCCCAACGGGCCGCCTCGCGCGATGATTGTCGACAGCTGGTTCGACAACTACGTGGGCGTGGTCATGCTGGTCCGGGTGGTCGATGGTTCCTTGAGCAAAGGCGAACGCATCCGCTTGATGGCCTCCAACACCGTGTTTGGTATCGAGCACATGGGCGTCTTCACGCCCAAGTCGGTGCCCCGCGATACCCTCAATGCCGGTGAAGTCGGCTTCGTCATCTGCGGCATCAAAGAGCTGCAGGCGGCCAAGGTCGGCGATACCGTCACGCTGGAAAAGAAGCTGCCCAACAACGCCGGGCCGGCCACCGAGGCTTTGCCAGGCTTCAAGGAAATCCAGCCGCAGGTGTTTGCGGGCCTGTACCCGACCGAAGCCAGCGAGTACGACCAGCTGCGCGACGCGCTGGAAAAGCTCAAGCTCAACGACAGCAGCCTGCGCTACGAGCCCGAGGTCAGCCAGGCCCTGGGCTTTGGTTTTCGCTGCGGCTTTCTGGGCCTGCTGCACATGGAAATTGTGCAAGAGCGTCTGGAGCGCGAGTTCGACCAAGACCTGGTGACCACCGCGCCCAGCGTGGTCTACGAAGTCGAGCTGAACGACGGCACGGTGCTGCAGGTGGAAAACCCCAGCAAGATGCCGGACCTGGGCCGCATCCGCGAGATTCGCGAACCCATCGTCACCGTGCACCTGTACATGCCGCAAGACAGCGTGGGCCCGGTGATGACGCTGGCCAATGTCAAACGCGGCGTGCAGCTCAACATGGCTTATCACGGCAAGCAGGTCATGCTGACCTATGAGCTGCCCCTGGCGGAAATCGTGCTGGACTTCTTCGACAAATTGAAAAGCGTGTCCCGCGGCTACGCCAGCATGGACTATGAGTTCAAGGAGTACCGTGGGGCCGACGTGGTCAAGGTCGACATCATGATCAACGGCGAGAAGGTGGACCCGCTGGCGATGATCGTTCACCGCGCGCAGAGCCAGCCGCGCGGCCGGGCTGTGGCCGCCAAGATGCGCAAGTTGATCCCGCGTCAGATGTACGACGTGGCCATTCAGGCCACCATTGGCGCCAACATCATCGCGCGCGAGGACGTCAAGGCCTTGCGCAAAAACGTGCTGGCAAAATGTTACGGCGGTGACATCAGCCGCAAGAAGAAGCTGCTTGAAAAGCAGAAGGCCGGCAAGAAGCGCATGAAACAGATCGGCTCCGTCGAGGTGCCGCAAGAAGCCTTTCTGGCCATTCTCCAAGTGGAAGACTGAACAAGCTCATGAGCACATTGACTGCGGCGCTGTACGGCGCCTTGATCACCTACCTGGGCGGCTGGTTCCTGGGCTTCTGGACCGGCAACTTCTCTTTGCTGCTGTTTGTTCTGACCGTGGTCACGCTGGCGTTTTGGCTGGCTGAGCGGTTTCGCTTTGAACCGGCGCGCCAGGCAGCGGCGGTTGAACTCGAAAAGCAAGACGCCTCGCGGCGAGCCGAACTGACCAAGATGGGCATCAACAAGGTTGACGGCGACGTGGCCGTGGCCCGCGAACGCCTGCTGATGCAGCCTTGGTGGCTGGACTGGACGGCAGGCCTCTTTCCAGTGATCCTGATCGTCTTTCTGCTGCGCAGCTTTCTGTTTGAGCCCTTCAAGATCCCTTCCGGCTCCATGATTCCCACCCTGTTGGTGGGCGACTTGATCCTGGTGAACAAGTTTCACTACGGTGTGCGCTTGCCCGTCATCAACAAGAAGATCATCGACAACAAGCCCGTTCAGCGCGGTGACGTGATGGTGTTTCGCTATCCCGTGGACCCGCGTCAGGACTACATCAAGCGTGTGGTGGGCCTGCCGGGTGACGAGGTCTCGTTCCTGAACCAAAAACTCAGCATCAACGGCCAGCCGGTGGCCATGACAGCCAAGAGCGACTTCTTTGAGTCCGGCAGCCTGCGCTATGAACCCCAGTTCAGCGAAAAACTGGGCGAGGTCGAACACAGCATTCTGGTCAACCTGAAGGCACCGTCCTACCTGAGGCCCAAACCAGCCAATTTCCCCAACGTTGAAAACTGCCGCTATTCCCCCGAAGGCGTGGTGTGCAAGGTGCCTGCAGGCCACTATTTCATGATGGGCGATAACCGCGACAATTCAGAAGACTCGCGATACTGGGGCTTTGTACCCGATGAGAACATCGTGGGCAGGGCATTCTTTGTCTGGATGAATTTCAGCAACCTCGGGCGCATTGGCGCATTCCACTGACACCCGATTTCTTGAGAAGGCGCTCCATGACTGCTGGCACTTTTCACGGCAACCGCGCGCAGCAGCGCGGGATGACCCTGTTTGGTCTCTTGTTCTGGGCCCTGGTGATCGGCTTCCTGGGCTACTTGCTGGTGCGCATACTGCCCACCATCAACGAGTACGCCACCATCCAGCGCGCCATCGAGAAGATTGCCGCGACCCAGCCCGCCACCGTGGCGGAGGCGCGGCAAGCCTTTGACAAACAAAAAGACCTGGAATACTCGATCGCGGCCATCAGCGGCAAGGACCTGACCGTCACCAAGGAAAACGACAAGGTGGTGCTGGGCTTTGCCTACGACAAGGAGATCCCGGTCTACGGGCCGGTGTTCATCCTGATCAAGTACCAGGGGCGGTCCCCATAGCCCAGATGGACACGCGGCCGGACACCCGTCTTGCACGCCTGCAACAAAGGCTGGGTCATCCCTTCAGCAGTCCTGGGCTGTTGCAGCGGGCGCTGACCCATCGCAGTTTTGGTGCCGATCACAACGAACGCCTGGAGTTCCTGGGCGATACCGTCCTGAGTCTGGCCGTTTCCGAGCTTTTGTTCGAGCGCTTTTCGGGCAGCGACGAAGGTGACTTGACCCGGGTTCGGGCCCACTTGGTGCGTGAAGACAGTTTGCATCGCGCCGCTCTGGCGCTGGGCCTGCCGGAACTGGTTCGATTGTCGGAAGGCGAAGCCAAAGGCGGCGGCGCCCTTCGGCCATCGATCCTGGCTGACGCGGTTGAAGCACTGATTGGCGCGGTGTTCATCGACGGCGGCTATGCGCCCGCTCGCGAGCTGGTGCGCAGTCTGTTTGGCGAGGTCATCCAGGCCACCGAACCCGACAACTGGAGCAAAGACGCCAAGACGGAACTGCAGGAACTGCTGCAGGCCAGGCGCATCGCGGTGCCGGCCTACCGCATCACCGGGACCCAGGGCCAGGCACATGCCCAGACTTTTGAGGTGGAGTGTGCCGTTTCAGCGCTGGGCCTGAGCCAGCGTGGCAGCGGGCGGTCGCGGCGCGCTGCGGAGCAAGAGGCGGCCCGCTTGTTGCTGGCCATACTCAAGTCCAAGGACCAGGCCGACGGGCCCCTGCGTTCATGAAACCCAGCCGGTGCTGCGGGCGCCAACAGGTCGCCTGCCGATCGAGCCGCCACGATCACGAACCATGCCAGCAGGCACTGCCCTGCGGCAACTGAAAGCCTCTATGAATCAAACGCAAGAGTCCCCGCAGCGCTGTGGCTTGGTGGCCATCGTGGGCCGACCCAATGTGGGCAAGAGCACGCTGCTCAACGCCTTGGTGGGGCAAAAGATCAGCATCACCAGCAACAAGGCGCAAACCACCCGCCACCGCATCACCGGCATCCGCACCCAGGGCGTTTCTCAGTTTGTGTTTGTCGACACGCCGGGCTTTCAGATGAAGCACAGCGCGGCGCTCAACCGCACGCTCAACCGCACGGTGCTGTCCAGCCTGGGCGATGTGGACGTGGTGCTGTTTGTCTGCGAGGCGGTGCGCTTTGGCATGCCCGACGCCAAGGTGTTGGCACTGCTGCCTGAAGGCAAGCCCGCGCTGTTGGTGGCCAACAAGCTTGACACGCTGCAGCGCCGCAACGATGTGCTGCCTTGGCTCAAGACCATGCAAGAGCGCCACGCCTTCGCTGAATTTGTGCCCATGTCGGCAACCCGCGAGGCCGACGTGCAACGCCTGTTGGGCATCGTAGAGCCCTACCTGCCCGAGCAACCTTGGCTGTATGAAGAAGACGCGCTCACCGACCGCAGCGAACGCTTCATGGCCAGCGAAATGATCCGCGAAAAGCTCTTTCGCCTGACCGGCGATGAGCTGCCCTACAGCTGCACGGTGGTGATCGACAAGTTCGAAGAAGAAGGCAATTTGCGCCGCATCGCAGCCAGCATCGTGGTCGAGCGCGACGCGCACAAGGGCATGGTCATCGGCGACGGTGGCGAAAGGCTCAAGCGCATCGGCAGCGAGGCCCGCCAAGAACTCGAGCACCTGTGGGAGGCCAAGGTCTTTCTCGAGCTTTGGGTCAAGGTGCGTTCAGGCTGGGCCGACGACGAGGCCCACCTGCGCAGCTATGGCTACGAATGAAGGCGGCCCGCGCCGCGCGGTCGCACCCAAGCCCAATGCGCCGCTGTTGGGCTTTGTGCTGCACAGCTACGACTGGAGCGAAACCAGCCTGATCGTCGAGCTCTTCACGCGCGAACGTGGGCGCGTGGTGGTGGCGGCCAAAGGTGCCAAGCGGCCCACCTCCAACTTCAGACCCGTGCTGTTGCCCTTTCAGCCGCTGATGCTGCTGCTGGGCAAGACGCCAGCAGACGAGCAAGCCGAAATTCTGAACCTGCGCAGCGCGGAATGGGCCGGCGGCCAACCCATCATGCCCGCTGTGTCGCTGATGGCTGGCTACTACCTGAACGAGTTGTTGCTCAAGCTGCTGGCCAGGCAAGACCCCCATGCGGGCCTGTTTGATGCCTACGCCGACACCATCATGGCCTTGGCCCAAGGTGCGGATGAAGGCACAACACTGCGTGCCTTTGAATTGCTGATGCTGCGCGAACTGGGCGTCTTGCCCGATTTGTCCACCGCAACCCTCAGTGCCCAGGCCCTGCAGGCCGAAGCCCGCTACACCTTGTTGGCCGAGGCTGGGCTGGTCAGCGCGGCCGTGGGCCTCACGGGCCAGCAATGGGTGGGGCTGGAAGCAGCGCTCGCTCACGGTGGCGCGCCAGCGGTGCGCCACGCCTGCGCGGGCGTGGCGGCTGCACTTCGGGTGCCCTTGCGAGAGCTGCTTCACTATCATCTGGGCCACACCACGTTGCGCACGCGCCAGGTGTGGCAAGGCGTGCGCAAGCTGACCCACAGTGCACGCGCACCAGCCGTGAAAACCACATGAACCCACTCATCGCCTCTGGTTCCGAACGTCGCCACACGGCCCTGTCGGTCAACGTCAACAAAGTGGCGCTGTTGCGCAACAGCCGCCACCTGGGGGTGCCCAGCGTGCTGCAGGCGGCCACCTGGTGTTTGCAGGCAGGGGCCGACGGCATCACCGTTCACCCCAGGCCGGACGAGCGCCACATCCGCGCCAACGATGTGCATGAGCTTGCCGCATTGATGAAGCAGTGGCCACAGGCCGAGTTCAACATCGAAGGCAACCCTTTCCAGAATCTGATGGGCTTTGTGCGTGAGCTCAGGCCCCACCAGTGCACCTTTGTGCCGGACAGCGAAGGCCAGTTCACGTCGGACCATGGTTGGGACCTGGCTGCGGACAGTGAGCGTCTGCGCCCCCTGATCGACGAGTGCCGTGCGCTGGGGGTGCGCGTCAGTCTCTTCATGGATGCCACGCCATCAGCCATGGCCTTGGCGCGTTCTGTCGGCGCCGAGCGGGTGGAGCTTTACACCGAGCCCTATGCCGCCGCCCACGGCACCGAAGGGCAGGCGGCCCAGCTGCAGGCCTTTGCCGCTGCAGCGCGGGCTGCGCAGGCGGCGGGCTTGGGTGTCAATGCCGGCCACGACCTCAACCGCGCCAACTTGGCCGATTTTTTGCGGGCGGTACCTGGCGTGCTGGAGGTGTCGATTGGCCACGCGCTGATTTCAGACGCCTTGGAACTGGGTCTGGCAGAAACCGTTCGTGCGTTCCAGCGCTGCATCCACAGCAGCCTGTCGCCAGCGAGCATGGCCGCGCCGTCTGGGGCAGGGCGGGCCGCTCCATGATTGTTGGGATCGGTACCGACGTCTGCGACATCCGCCGCATTGCCGCCACCATCGAGCGCCGCGGCGATCGTTTTGCCCAGCGTGTGTTGGGCCCCGACGAGATGCGGGTCTTTGAAGCCCGCCGTTTGCGCACCCCGGCGCGCGGCCTGCGCTTTGTGGCCACGCGCTTCTCGGCCAAAGAGGCTTTTTCCAAAGCCATCGGCCTGGGCATCCGCAGCCCCATGACCTGGCGCGGCTGCGAGATCTTGAACGAGCCCAGTGGCAAGCCCTACATCCAACTGTCGGGTGAGCTGAAGGCCTGGTTCGAAGCCAAGGGCTGGATAGCCCATGTCACCGTCACCGACGAAACCGACTACGCGGCGTCCTTCGTCGTGGTTGAAACCGCCGTTGAACCCCCTGCAACTTCCAAGTGAGCACCCCATGAACCCACACGCTCCTGTTGTGCTCGACATTGCCGGCACCACGCTCAGCAAGGCCGACCGCCAACGCCTGAAGCACCCGCTCACGGGGGGGCTGATCCTGTTTGCGCGCAATTGGGAAAACCGGCGCCAGCTCACCGAGCTCACGTCGCAAATCAAGAAAGCCCGCCCTGACGTGCTGATCTGCGTCGACCACGAAGGCGGCCGCGTGCAGCGCTTTCGCACCGACGGTTTCACCGCCCTGCCAGCCATGCGCAGGTTGGGCGAGCTGTGGATGAAAGACCCACTCACAGCCACCGACGCTGCCACCGCGGCCGGCCACGTCTTGGCTGCAGAACTGCGGTCTTGTGGTGTCGACCTGAGCTTCACCCCCGTGCTGGACTTGGACTTTGGCGCCAGCAGCGTCATCGGCGACCGCGCCTCCCACCGCGACCCCCGCGTGGTGGCCATGCTGGCCAAGAGTCTGATGCATGGCCTGCTGCGCGCCGGCATGGCCAATTGTGGCAAGCACTTTCCAGGGCACGGGTTTGTCAAGGCCGACAGCCATGTGGCGGTGCCAGTCGACAAGCGCAGCCTGAAGGCGGTTCTGAGCGACGACGCCAAGCCCTATGAGTGGTTGAGCACCACCCTGAGCTCGGTGATGCCGGCCCACGTCATCTACCCCAGGGTCGACTCGCATCCGGCAGGCTTTTCACCGCGCTGGCTGAAAGAGATCTTACGCGGGCAAATGGGCTTTACAGGCGCCGTCTTCAGCGACGACCTGAGCATGGAAGGCGCGCGCCATTTGGAAGGCGGCTCGCTGACCTATGCCGAAGCCGCCAGCGTGGCGTTGAATGCGGGCTGCGACATGGTGCTGCTGTGCAACCAAAGTGTGGATGGTGGCCAAGCGGTCGACGAACTGTTGTCTGGCTTGCTGCAAGCCTTTGAGGCCGGGCATTGGCACCCTGACCCCGACAGCGAGCAACGCCGCCTGGCCTTGTTGCCCCAGCTGGCGCCCATGCCTTGGGACGACCTGATGCACGACCCGGTCTACCAGCGCGCCTTGGAGAGACTACCCTGAGCCGACGTGCGCGGGCCAAGCCATCCCTCTCGGATGGCTGGGCTGGCAAGCGCATTCCACGAACCAGCAAACGTTTGAGATGAGTGAAGCCGCTGACAAGAAGCGTCTGCAAATGGCAGACATCGCACGCCTGGCCGGGGTGTCGGTCTCGACCGTCTCGCGGGCGCTCAACGGCAGCAAACTCATCAACCCCGAGACCCGGCAACGCATCGAGCAGTTGGCCCGGTCCCTGAACTACAGCATCAACCTCAGCGCGCAGAATCTGCGGCTGCAGAAGAACCAGACGGTGGCTGTGGTCGTGCCCTATGACGCGCAGTCACGGCAGCACATCAGCGACCCTTTTTTCCTGTCCATCGTGGGCAGCATTGCCGACGCTTTGACCGACCGCGGCTACGACGTGCTGCTGTCCCGGGTTGACGCCGAAGCCCTGGACAGCGCTGCAGCCCTGTACGACAGCGGCAAGGCCATCGGCATCATCATCATTGGCCAGTGGCGGCACCACGACCAACTCAACGAACTGGCGGTGCGCAAGGTGCCGGTGGTGGTTTGGGGCGGACAGCTGCCGCAACAGCTGTACTGCAGTGTGGGCGGCGACAACACCAGTGGCGGCTTGCTCGCCACCCGCCACTTGCTGCAACAGGGCTGTCGCCGCATCGTGTTTCTGGGTGACGCGCAACTGCCCGAAGTGCACTTGCGACGCCGGGGATACGAGCAAGCACTCCAAGAGGCCGGCCTGGCCTTGGATCCTGCGCTGGAGCTGCCCGTGCCGTTCGAAGTCATCGCCGCTCGCGATGTGCTGGACCGCTTGTGTGCGTCCCATGTGGCCTTTGACGGCGTGGTGGCTTGCAGCGACCTCTTGGCGCTGCAGGCTGTTCAGGCGGTGCGCGCCAGCGGTCGCGACGTGCCGAGTGACGTGGCGGTGGTGGGCTATGACGACATGCCACTGGCGACTTGGAGCGACCCGCCCTTGACCACCGTGCACCAGCCGGTGGCGGTCGCAGGCGCCGAGATTGTCGAAGCCTTGTTGTCTTTGCTGCGGGGCGAACGCGCGTCGCCGCGAACCCTGCCCGTTCACCTGGTGGTGCGGGCCAGCGCGCCCGTTCGAGGCTGACCGCTGCCTTTCGATTGCATAGCCCAGCGGCCCGCTCAAGGGTTTTGATTCTCCTGGTGTGAAATTGCTTTCGTATGAACATTCTGTCTCGGGTTTCTACCAGTATGCAATCGATTGCAAACGATCTCCAATGCGATCCGTTGAGCCTTCCACCACCCTTGCCCAAGAACTGACCGGAGACACCTCATGCGCACATCGCCACTTCAGAACCCCCAAGCACTGAGCCCCTTGACGGCCGCGGTGGCCACAGCGCTGCTGTGCATGGGCGCCGCCCAAGCTCAAACCGCTGCAACCCCGACCGCCGATGCAGCCAAAGACGGCCTGCAACTGGACCGTGTGGTCATCACCGGCACCATCCTGGCCCTGCCCAAGATGCAGCAAAGCGTTTCCATCAGCAGCATTGACGGCGAGCAACTGCAGAAGTCGGGCGCCGCCAGCGCGGCCGAGGTGCTGCGCAGCGTGCCGGGCGTGCGTGCCGAGTCCAGCGGCGGTGAGGGCAACGCCAACATCACCGTGCGTGGTGTGCCGATTTCGGCGGGTGGCTCGCGCTATGTTCAACTGCAAGAAGACGGCTTGCCTGTTCTGCTGGTGGGTGACGTGTCCTTTGCCACTGCCGACCAGTTCTTGCGTGCCGATGGCTTCTTGGACACGCTGGACGTGATCCGGGGCGGCTCGGCCTCCACCCTGGCCACGAACAGCCCAGGTGGTTTGATCAACTTCATTTCAAAAACCGGCAAACAAAATGGTGGCAGCGTGAGCTACGGCCTGGGCCTGGATCACCGCCAGCAGCGCCTGGACTTTGACTGGGGCGGCAAGGTCGGCGACAAGCTGTACGCCCAGATCGGTGGTTTTCACCGCATCGGCGAAGGCACGCGCAACACCAACGTCACCACCGAAAACGGCGGCCAGGTGCGGGCCAGCCTGACCAAGGAGTTTGACAACGGCTACGTGCGCTTCAACCTGAAGAGCCTGAAGGACAGCACCCCCACCTACCTGCCCGTGCCCGTGCGCCAGCAAGGCGGCAAGATCAGCGAGATCGCCGGTATCGACCCGCGCAACGCTTTCTTCATCAACAGCAACCTGGCGCAAGACGTGACGGTGGAAGTCAACGGCAATCGCAAGGTCAGCAATCCCGGTGATGGACTCAGCGTGAACGTCACCAGCTTTGGTGTCGAAGCCCAGTTCAAGCTGGCGGGCGACATCACCGTCACCAACAAGCTGCGCAAGTCGGACATCACGGGCCGGTTCATCGGCCTGTTCCCGGCCGGCAGCGCGCCAACCGACGCAGCCAACGGCGCCAACCGATACACCGGCACCACACCGGTTTTCAGCGCCCACATCTTCAACACGTCGCTCGACGACATGGGCAACACCTTCAACGACCTGCGCCTGTCCAAGAACATCAAACTGGGCCAGGACAGCAACCTCACGGTCACGGGCGGCATCTTCAGCGGTGTGCAAAGCGTCGCGCAGACTTGGTACTGGAACCGCTACAACGTGGGCCTCAAAGGTGACGGCGCGGGCATCTATGACAACGCCGGCCGGCCGACCACCTCGCCCGTAGGCGATGCCACCACCACCTGGGGTGGCTGCTGCTTCCGCGCCATCGACGTCTCCATCACCGCCGCCGCACCCTATGCCGGCGTGAACTACACGCTGGGCAACCTCTCGCTGGACGGTAGCGTGCGGCTGGACAAACAGCGCGCCAGTGGCTGGCAAACCTTTGGCGGAACGGGCGGCGCCAACACCTGGGACAACGCGCGCCGCAATGTGGTCAGCTACAGCACCGACGCCACGTCCTACTCGCTGGGCGCCAACTGGCGCTTCAACAAGGACCTGGCCGCCTTTGCGCGCATCAGCAACGGGTCTTCTTGGGCTTCGCCAGATCGCATCATCTGGGACACCGCGGTGGCCAACGGCAGCAAGCCCTACCCGGTCAACGAGAGTGACCAGTTCGAAGCCGGCGTGAAGTGGCGCAGCGGCGCGCTGAGCACCTTTGTCACCTTCTTCAACGCCAAGACCAAGGAAGACGGTGGCTTTGAAGTCACGACCCAGCGCTACCTGAAAGACGCCTACACGGCGCGTGGTGTAGAGGCCGAAGTGGCCTGGCGCTCGGGCTCCTTCAACCTGGCCGGTGGGGCCACCGTGACCAGCGCCAAGGTCGACGCCACCGGCAAGACGCCGCGCCGCCAAGCAGACCTCGTCTTCCAGGTCGCCCCCAGCTACTCGGTGGGCCCGTTTGAGGTGGGCGCCACCGTGATTGGCACCACCAAGAGTTACGCTGACAACGACAACACCGTGACACTGCCGGGTTACATCGTCGTCAACGCGTTTGCCAGCTATGAAATTGCCAGCGGCCTGACCTTGCAAATGGGTGCCAACAACCTGTTCAACACTCTGGGTTACACCGAGGCGGAGGGTCAAGGAAACCTCAGCAACAACAGCCTGTATGTGGCCCGTGCCATCAACGGTCGCAGCCTGCGTGCGACCCTGAAGTACAGCTTCTGAGCTTGACCGTGGTGCCCCAGCCGGACCGGGCACCTTCATCCTCCAGTGCCTTGCCTGGCGCCACCGTGGTGGTGCTGGGTGAAGCGCTGGTGGACGAATTCGACGATGGCGGCCGCGTGGCCGGTGGGGCCCCGTTCAACGTGGCGCGCTGGCTGGCAGCCTTGGGTGTACCGACCTGCTTCATCAGCCGCATCGGTCGCGATGACCACGGTGCCCGAAGTTTGTTGGACAGCGCCCGTCGGGTGGGCCTTTCCATGCAAAGTGTGCAGATCGATGGATTGCACCCAACCGGTCGCGTGGTCGTAACCCGCACTGCAGGTGGCCACAGTTTTGCTATCGGCAGTCCAGCCGCCTGGGACCACATCGATGCCGATCTGGCACTGCAAGCGTTGATGAAGGCCGCGCCAACCGTGGTGGTGTTTGGCACGCTGGCGCAGCGCCACGCAACGTCCCGCCAAACCATCACGCGACTCTTGCAAAGCACAAGCGCGTGCAAGTTTGCTGACCTGAACCTGCGCGTCGGTACCGACACCGTCGAATTGGCTGAGCACACCCTGAAGCTGGCAGACTGGCTAAAGGTCAATGAAGACGAGTGGGAACAGCTCTTGACGTGGTTTGCACCGCCCAAGCCAATCTACCAAGCCGAACCAACCAGGACTGCGCCTGACCCCGGGGCACTAGCGCTGATGCAGCGATTTGATCTGCAGCGCGTGGTGGTTACCTGCGGCGAACGCGGTTGGTACACCTTGAACGCCAAGGCCGAAGTGGATGCTCGTGGTGCCGCCGAGCTTGTGCCTGCTCTGGTGGACACCGTGGGTGCCGGAGACTCGTTTTTGTCGGTTCTGGTGGCTGGTTTGGCCCGGGGTCAGGCTTTGGATGAAAGTCTTCAAGCGGCCAGCCGCCTGGCCGCCGCGGTGTGTGGCCAGCAAGGTGCCATGCCCAACGACGACGCCTTCATTTCATACTGGCGAGACCAGCTCACGCCCCAGGGCGCAAACCTCAACCGAACCGGCGCCTGACCATGAACAAACCATCTTTGTCGATCTGGCAGATCATCAACATGAATGTCGGCTTCTTCGGCATTCAGTTCAGCTTTGGCCTGCAGCAGGCCAACATGAGCCCGATCTACCAGTACCTGGGCGCCGACGAGTCCAAGCTGCCGCTGTTGTGGCTGGCTGGGCCCATGACCGGCTTGCTGGTGCAGCCCATCATCGGTGCCATGAGCGACCGCACGGTGTCGCGCTGGGGCCGGCGCACGCCCTATTTTTTGATCGGCGCCATCCTGTGCAGCCTGGGTTTGCTGTTCATGCCTTACAGCCCCACGTTGTGGTTTGCTGCGGGCCTGCTCTGGATCCTGGACGCGGCCAACAACGTGACGATGGAGCCCTACCGGGCCTACGTCAGCGACCGCTTGAACCGAGACCAGCACTCGCTGGGCTTCCTGACGCAGAGTGCTTTCACCGGCTTGGCGCAAACCCTGGCCTACCTGGCGCCGAGCATTTTGGTTGTGTTGGGGATGAACAAAGATGCGGTTGGCGGCAACCACATTCCGCAGGTCACCTTGGCGGCCTTTGTGGTGGGGGCTTTGCTCTCTTTCACCACCGTATGGTGGAGCGTGAAGAAAGTGCCTGAACTGCCACTGACGCCCGAAGAGAAGGCGGAGATCCAATCACGCAGACCCGGCGTGGCCGCCACCTTTGGTGACATCGTGGTGGCGTTCAAGGAGATGCCGCCGGTCATGCGCCGGCTGTGGTGGATGAAGCTCTTCCAGTGGTACGGAATGATGTGCTACTGGATCTACATCGTGCCGTCGCTGGCCAAGACCATGTTCAACACCAGCGACGCCAGCACCGAAGGCTTTCGAGACGCCAGTTTGCTCAACGGCCAGATCGGCGGCTTCTACAACTTTGTGGCTTTCTTGTCGGCGTTTGCCATGGTGCCCATCGTGCGCAAGTGGGGTCCGAAGAACGTGCACGCGCTGTGTTTGTTGGCTGCCGCAGCAGGCATGTGGGCCTTGCCCACCATTCAAAGCAAGGCCCTGCTGTTCATCCCCATGGTGGGGGTGGGCCTGGCCTGGGCCAGCATCATGGGCAACCCCTACGTGCTGCTGGCGGGCAGCATCCCGCCAGAGCGAGCAGGTGTCTACATGGGCATCTTCAACATGTTCATCGTCATACCCATGCTCATCCAGATGGTGACCCTGCCCCTTATCTATCACAGCGTGTTGGGTGGACAGCCTGACAACGTGATTCGACTGGCTGGCACCTTGCTGGCCTGCGCGGCGGTGGCGGTGCTGTTTGTCGACACGCGGACCCGAGCCCCATGAAAAATCAGGTTCAACTCATCACCTATGTCGACCGCCTGGGTGGCGGTGGGCTGGGCGATTTGCAAGCGCTGCTGCAAGGTCCACTGCAGGGTGTCTTTGGTGGCGTGCATCTGTTGCCGTTCTTCCATCGCATCGATGGTGCCGATGCTGGATTCGACCCTATCGACCACACGCAGGTCGACGCTCGCCTGGGTGACTGGGGCGATGTCCGGCGCTTGACGCAGGACCTTGATGTGATGGCCGACGTCATCGTCAACCACATGTCCAGCGAGTCGCCGCAGTTTCTGGACTACTCGGCACACGGCAGCCAGTCCGCTTACGACGGCTTGTTTCTGACCATGCAGTCGGTGTTTCCGAACGGCGCCAAGGAAGCCGACTTGCTGGCGTTGTACAGGCCACGCCCCGGCTTGCCGTTCACCAGCGTGACGTTGGCCAATGGCCAACGGCAGATGCTGTGGACAACGTTCACGCCAACGCAAGTCGACATCGATGTTCAGCACCCGCAAGGCCGGGCTTACCTGTTGGGCATCTTGCAAACGCTGGCCAGCAGCGGTATTCGCATGGTGCGGCTGGACGCCGTGGGCTACGCCATCAAGAAGGCCGGCGCCAGCAGTTTTATGATGCCGGAGACCTTCGCCTTCATCGACGACTTCGCGGCCCAGGCACGCCAGCTTGGCATTGAAGTGTTGGTGGAGATCCACAGCCACTACCAGCGCCAGATCGAGATTGCGAAGCAGGTCGACTGGGTCTACGACTTTGCGCTGCCGCCACTGACGCTGCACGCACTGTTTTTTGGCACCGCCGAACCGCTCAAACGCTGGATTGCCGTGCGGCCCACCAAC
>JAYTVT010000069.1:0-15478 GCA_043743835.1 Betaproteobacteria bacterium | reverse complement strand
GCGGCCACGTTCGGCGGCGGCTTCTTCGCCACGCTGTTCGTCGGACTGGTGCTCGCGGTGATCCTGGGCTATGTGCTGGAGTGGGCGTTCTTCAGCTTCCTCTACGAGCGCGAGCACCTGCAGCAGGTGCTGATGACCTACGGCCTGATCCTGGTCTTTGAAGAGCTGCGCAGCATGCTGGTGGGCGACGACGTGCATGGTGTGAAACCGCCCGACATCCTGGCCGGCACCTTGCCGCTGGGTGAGCTGATGACCTACCCGGTCTACCGCCTGTTCATCAGCGGCGTGTGCCTGCTGTTGGCCTTGGGCATGTACCTCGTCTTCACGCGCACGCGGCTGGGCATGATGATCCGCGCCGGCAGCACCAACCGCGAAATGGTGCAGAGCCTGGGTGTTGACATCAGCTTCTTGTACCGGGTGGTGTTTGCCGCCGGGGTGGCCATTGCGGTGCTGGCCGGCATGGTGGCCGCGCCGGTGAGCAGCGTCTACCCGGGCATGGGCAGCACGGTGCTGATCATTTGTTTTGTGGTGGTGGTGATCGGTGGCATCGGCAGCATTCGCGGCGCACTGGTGGCGGCTTTGCTGATCGGTTTTGTCGACACCTTTGGCAAGGTGCTGCTGCCGGAAGTGGCGGGTGTGTTGGTCTATGTCTTGATGGCCATCATCCTGCTCTGGAAACCCGACGGTTTGTTCAAGGCCGGATGAACAAGATGCACACCAAGCTGCCCGCTGACCGCGGACCTGCGCTTTTTGTCGTGGCCTGCTTTGCGGCGTTGGCGCTGTGGCCTCTGGTGACGGGCTCCTTTGGGGTTGATCTGGTCACCAAGATCATGATCTACGCGGTGTTTGCGCTGAGCCTGGAACTGCTGGTGGGCAGCACGGGCTTGGTGTGTTTTGGTCAGGCCGCGTTTTTTGGCATTGGCGCTTATGGCGCAGTGCTGCTCAGCCCGGCCAGCAGCGGCGCCAACCTGCTGTGGCTGCTGCCCTTGTGTGTTTTGGCCGCAGCGGTGTATGCGCTGGCGGTGGGGGCGCTGTCGCTGCGCACCAAGGGCGTCTACTTCATCATGGTCACGCTGGCTTTTGCGCAGATGGCCTATTACGTGGTGCACGACACCCCGCTGGGCGGCGGCACCGACGGCATTTACCTGAATGTGAAGCCGGGCCTGGGCGATTGGCTCGCGCTGAACAAGCCGCTGCAGCTGTACTACTTCACTTGGTTGTGCTTGCTGGGGGTGTTTATCAAGCTGGCGGTGTTGCTGCGCAGCCGGTTCGGCCGTGCGCTGGCGGGCATTCGTGTCAACGAGCAACGCATGCGCGCCACCGGCTTTTCCACCTACCCCTACAAGTTGGCGGCATTCACCATCTCGGGTGGCATTGCGGGCTTGGCGGGCTTTTTGTTTGCGGTGAAGGACGGCTACGTCAACCCCGAGCTGATGAGCTGGCACCTGAGTGGCGCGGTGCTGATCATGATCATCCTGGGTGGCCTGGGCCATCTGCGGGGTGCGCTGATTGGCGCTTTTGCCTTTGCCTTGCTGCAGGAATTTTTCAAGTCTGAAGCCATCTTTGGTGCCTTTGCCAAACACTGGTCCCTGGGCCTGGGCCTGACCATCATCGCCAGTGTGGCGCTGCTGCCCCAGGGGTTGGTGGGTTTGCCGGCGCAGTGGCGGCAGCGCTTGATGGGGCGCACCACCCGTGGCCAGGCCACAGCGGGAGATGTGTCATGACGGCACCCACAGACGTGCTGCTGCGCGGCCGCGACATCACCCGACGCTGGGGCGGCCTGGTGGCGGTGGACCGGGTGTCGATTGAACTGCTGCGTGGGCAGGTGCACGCGGTGATCGGCACCAACGGTGCCGGCAAGTCCACCTTGATCAACATCTTGTCGGGTGAAATCCCGCCGTCCAGCGGGCAGGTGGAATTGCTGGGGCAGGACGTGACCCCATGGACCCAACCGCGCCGGGCCCGCGCCGGCTTGGGCCGCAGTTACCAGCGCAACACCATCTACCCCAGCTTCACGGTGCTGGAAAACTGCCGCCTGGCGGCCCAGGCCGGCCAGCAAAAGCCCTGGGCCTGGTGGCAAGACGCGCAGACCTGCCCGCACAGCACCGGCCTGGCACACCAGGTGGCCGAACGGGCCGGCCTGACCGCCTTGTTGCAGCGCCCGGCGGGCCTGCTCAGCCACGGCCAAAAGCGCCAACTGGAAATCGCCATGTGTTTGGCCACGCAACCCCAGGTGCTGCTGCTGGACGAACCACTGGCCGGCATGGGCGCCGAAGAAACCGACCGTATGCTGGCGCTGCTGTCCGAACTGCGCAGCGGCCATGCCATCTTGCTGGTGGAGCACGACATGGACGCGGTCTTTCGCATTGCCGACTGCATCACCGTGATGGTCAACGGTGCCGTCATCGCCAGCGACACGCCGCAAGCCGTGCGCGCCAGCCCCGACGTGCAAGCAGCCTATTTGGGTGGGCACTGAGATGGGCGAACTCATTCTGGATGGCCAAGACCTGCACGCCTGGTACGGCAGCAGCCACGTGCTGCACGGCATCAACATCCAGGTGGCGCGCGGCGAAACGCTGGGCTTGCTGGGCCGCAACGGCATGGGCAAGAGCACACTGATCCGCACGCTGCTGGGCCATGTGGCCCAGCGCGAAGGCCGCATTCACCTGCGCGGGCAAGATGTGTCGCGGGCCAGGCCGCACGAGGTGGCGCGTTTGGGCGTGGCCTACGTGCCCGAAGGCCGAGGCATCTTCCCCAACCTGAGCGTGCGTGAAAACCTGGTGATGGCTGCGCGCAAGGGGCCAGGTGGCCGTGAAGATTGGCCACTGGATCGCGTGCTGCAGACCTTTCCCCGCCTGGGCGAACGTTTCAACAACCAGGGCGCGCAACTGTCGGGTGGCGAACAGCAAATGTTGTCCATCGGCCGGGCCCTGATGACCCACCCCGAGTTGATCATCCTGGACGAAGCCACCGAAGGCCTGGCGCCGCTGATCGTGGCCGAGATCTGGCGCGTGATCGGTGAGATCCGCAAGAGCGGCATCGCCACGCTGATCGTCGACCGCGACTACCGCAAGGTGCTGGCGCAAAGCGACCGCGCGCTGGTGCTGCAAAAAGGGCAGGTCGTGCTGATGGGGGAGTCTTCGCTGCTGTACGACAGCCCAGAGATGGCGGCCTTTTTAGGCGTTTGAGCCCAGCCATTGCGGCGCTGTTGCAGCGTCAAGGGCCAGCTGCGATGGAGGTTCGGGATCGCCGTCCCTGCGTGGTCCTCGCTCCTATCGTCTCCACACCGACACCTTCCAGTTGTCGATGCCATGCACGGTGGGTGTGCTGTTGGCGCCGGCAAAACGTGTGAAGCCAAAGCGAATGGGCAGTGCGCTGGCCGAGAAATCGGGGCACTGCTGTCCCGCGCCGCAGGCGGGGCCCTCCAGCAGTTCAAAGTCGCTTGCCGCCAGGCTGGCCGCTTCTCGCAGCGGCGTCCAGGCGCTGCCGCTGCAATTGCCTGCGCTGATCACGGCCGGCCGATAACGCCGCCCAGCCTGTTCAAGCAGCAGGCTCGATGCCACCGTGTACAGAGGGCTGCCCGCACCCAGCAGCGCGCAGTCTTCTGCGTAGTCGACAACGTGAATCGCTCCTGAGACCGCCGGGTCGTAGACAGCCGTGATTGACAGATTCAGCACGCCCAGCGACTGCTGGTTGGCAGGGAAGGTATGGCTCATGCGCCGGTAGGCACTGGGGCTGCCACCGCTGGTGGCGCGCTCTTCGGTGTGGGTTGCGCCGCTGTTGGCGGGTTTGGAAATTTCGGACACCTGCCAGCCGTTGCTGGCGAAGTCGTCGTCCTGGAAGACCACCGCAGGGGCCGACGACACCGCCAATCGGCTGCGGCCGTCGGCGCCCGTGCCGCCACCACGCGGCGAAGCCACAACACGAAAAACGGCTGCATCGTCGCTCAGGTTGGCGCCCACCAAGGTGTAGCTGGCGGCCGTGGCGCCCGCGATGTTGACGAAGTTACCGGTGGCGCTGGCAGCGCGTTGCCATTGGTAGATGGGGTCGGCCATGCCGGCGGTTTGGGCGGTGAAGGTGACGTTGTTGGCCACCTGCACAGTGGCGCGCCCTGGCATGACTGCCACGGTGGGTGGTAGGGGGCCGCAAGCGTCTGGGTAGGTGCTGCACAGCAGTTCGGTGTAGCCGCCTTCGCTGCTGCTGCCCAGAATGGTCAGCAGGCCCGACACGAGCACACCTGTCAGGCCAAGCCCGCGTAGCCATCTGGAAAAGCTGGGGTGTTCACGAGACATGCCGTCGCTCCTGCTGTGTTTGGGAGACAAAGATCAGTGCAGCCGCCGCCAACGCACCGCCCAAGGCCGCCAGCAGGTCTGCCACATCAAAAGTGCCTGTCAAGAAATAAGCACCAAGACGGCGCACCGGTGCCGAATGGCCCAGCCACTCGTGCAGACCAGCGGCTAGGCTGGTCTTCACAGCCGCATGCTGACCCATTTCAAAACCCATGTTGACCAGGGCCCAGACTGCACACGCGCCGTAGCGCGCTGCTGAGCGCGCAGGCAAGGCAACCGCAGTGAACAGGCTGAAGGCCAATGTATGCACGAAACTGGGTAGCCACTGAGCGGCAGAACCAAACAGGTGGCGGCCAGCCAAGCCAGGGGCTTGGCTGACCAGTGCGGAAGGCAGCGCCGCTCGATCCGTCAGGTAAACGAGCACCCCCAAACCGAGGGCAGCCAGCCCCAGCAGGCACAGGCCAAGCGGGCCGAGCAGTGACAGCGCAGGCGCGCATGGAGGATGGGTTGGCGACAAGGTGAATCGCAAAGCGGTCTGGGAAGGACGCGGCCGCGGAGTGTGCACTGTAGCCCTGTCGAAACCAGCGCGGAAGCAGCGCTGTAACGGCGTTTTTGGCCTCAGCCCCGTGACTCGGGTTTGGCCGATGAGGTCACTTGCCAGGCACTGGATGCAGCGAAGACAGCGGCTTGCACCCGTGAACCCAAGGACAGCTTGCGCAGGATGTGCTGCACATGAATCTTGACCGTGGTCTCGGCGATGGCCAAGGCGCGGGCGATCTCCTTGTTGCTGGCGCCCAGTGCGATGTGGCGCAGGATTTCGCGTTCGCGCGGTGAGAGCGAATCCAAGGCGGCACTGCTTGCCGCTGGGGCGCCCAGCGCTGATGGGCTGGGTGGCCTGTGCTTGCTGTTCTCGGGCAGGGCCTGAAACGCCGACACCAGCTTGCTGGTCATTTCGGGGCTGACCACCGCTTCACCGGCCATGGTGCGCAGCAGGGCCTGGGCCAGGCCATCGCTGTCCACGGTTTTCAGCAGGTAGCCATTGGCGCCTGCGCGCAGGGCAGCGGCCAGGTCGCGTTGGTCTTCGCTGACCGTGAGCATCAGCACGCGGGCTTGCGGCGCCGCTTCGCGCAAACCGGCCATGGCTTCAATGCCGTTGACGCCAGGCAGGTGGTTGTCCAGCAGGATCAGGTCCGGCTGTGTTTGCTGCGCACGGCGCTGGGCTTCACCGGCGTCACCGGCTTCGGCCACCACCGTGAAACGAGGGTCGCCCGCCAGCAGCGATATCAAGCCACGACGAAACAAGGTGTGGTCGTCGACCACCAGGATCCGAACCGGGTTGTGCGCGTTCATGCGGGGGTGGCCTCTTTGCTGGGCAGGGTCAACACCACGCAGGTTCCCGAACCGGGGACCGAGTCGATGTGCACGGTGGCACCGATCTTGGCTGCGCGCTCTTGCATGATCTTCAGACCCACGTGGGTTTGGTCGTGGGCGCCGGGCGGGTCGGCAAAGCCGCAGCCGTCGTCACGCACTTCAACCCGCCACTGGGGCGACTGTTGCACCTCGACCCAGACCTGCTGCGCTCCCGCGTGCTTGCGCACATTGGACAGCGCCTCTTGCACCACGTGCAGCACCTGCACCTGCACGTCAGGGGCCAGCGGCAGGCCGTCGCCTTCGATTTGCAACCAGGTGCTCAGGCCGGTTTGGTGTTCAAACTTCTGCAGCGTGGTTTGCAGTGCGTGGGCCACGTCTTCGGCGTTGGTGCGGGTGCGAAAGTGCATCAGCAGCTCGCGCACGTCGGCCAGGCTCTCGCGCACGCCCTCGTCCAGTTCAACCATGGTGCGCTGCAGGGCGGCGCGGTCGTCCTGCTGCACCGCGGTGCGCAGCAGGCCGGCCTGAATTTTCAGGAACACCAGGCTCTGTGCGATGGAATCGTGCAGTTCACGTGCCAGCAGGCTGCGCTCTTCAGCCACGGCGGCTTCCCGCCTCAGGGCCTGGGCGCGCAGGCCCTCGATGGCGCCGGACAGGTGGCTGGCCAGGGTCTCGAGCAAGGCCCGGTCTTCGTCGCCCAGGATGGTGACGCTGCGAAAGAACAAATCCACCTCACCGACCAAGCGCTCGTGCAGGCGCAGCGGCAGGCTGATCAAGGTCTGGTAGCCGGCCTTCTGGCAATGGGCGCTGGCGCCGGGTTCCGCCTGCGCCTGAATGGGGATGACGCGGGTCTGGGCCTGGGCCTGGGGCTGGCCGCAGAAGCAGGCCGCCGTGGGCAAACACTGCTCTTCATCCACGATGGCCTGGGCCAGGCAGTCCGAGGCCAGCATCAGGTAGCGCTGGTTGGACTCGTCGGCCCAGCGCACCGCCGATGCATCGGCCCCGGCCACCAGGCGCAGTTGCCGGGCAAAGCCCTGCGCCAGTTCGGGCAGGGTGCCGGCTTGCGTGGCAAAGGCGGCGGCCTGGTACAGCTCGGCCAGGCGTTTGTGTTGCTGGTCCAGGTGCAGGGTCTTCTCCGCCACCTTGGTTTCCAGGTTCTGGTACAGCCCCTGCAGCGTCTGCGCCATCTCGTTGAAGCCTTGGCCCAGGGCGCCGAATTCGTCACCCGCGCTGACGGTGACGCGGGCCGCCAGGTCGCCCTGGCCCACCAGCGCCAGGCCCTGCTGCAACTGCGCCAGCGGGTTGAAGACAAAGAGGTAGGCCGAGTAAAGCAAGGCCACGGCACTGGCGATGGCCAAAGCCACCATGGCGAACTGCACCAGGTTGAGCACCGCGGTGAGGCTGGCCAGTTGCAGTTCAATGGCGCTGACAAACTCGTCGACCTGGGCCACCAGCGCCTGCGCCTGAACGGCCGCCTGGCCCGGGCTGGGGCCTGGTTCGAGCAACCAGGCTTGACGCAGTACGAGCCAGGCACTTTGCACGTCGGCAAAGCTGCGCTGTGACCGATCGTCACGCGGCACAAACAGCGGGCGCGACGGGTCGCCACTGCGCAGCAACTGCACGCCGTCGTCAAACAGTTGCACCTGTTGCGCCACCTGTGCATGGTCGCTGCTGGCCAGGGTCTGCGCCAGCCGCCAGGTCTGCATGCGCATGCGGCCCGCTTCATTGACCGCGGCTGCGCCGCCTTCCAGTTGCCAGGTGACGTGCAAGGTCAGGCCGATGGACAGCAAGGCCACCAGCAGCAGCACGCTGCCAATGGTGCCGAGTTTGGCTGACAGGCTCCAGGTGCGTTGCATGGGCGGGCTCAAGGGTTGGTGCGCCGCACCGGCCTCAGTGTTTGCCAAAGTCGACGCCGCGCCGCGCCGCCATCTCGTGGCCCATGCGCTGCAGTGCGGCCGCGTCGAGCAGGGCTTTTGCCGCGGGGAAAGCGACTGTGTCTTCGGCTTGCATGTGGCTGCGGTAGCGGCTGGCGAAGTCGGCCCAGTGCAAGCGGCTGGCGGTACTGGCCACGCGGCGCGCGGGGCTGCAGACCCGTTGCAGGTCTTGGCGCACCCGCTGCCAGCGCTGGGCCAGGTCCAGATGTTCGGCTTGCAGCTGCTGCGCCAGCTGACGCAGCTTGGCGATGGGGTGTAACGCCAGCGCTGGGAAGAGGTGCTGTTCTTCGTCCAGGTGGTGGGCCGGGCCGGCCAGGTCGAAGTAGCGCATCACGTCCAACGCGGCCTGGCGGGCCTGCTCGTCGCTGCCGTGGATGGCCAGGTGGTCGGCCAGCTTCAGCAAAAGCTGCAGCATGCGCTCTACCCGCTCGTGGCAGGCGTCCAGCATCTCAAACGGCTGGTCGAAGCCCGCACTGGGCATGCGCTGCAGTGTGATGGGCGTGGTCAATGCAACACCAACAAGGGAATCTGGCTGGCGGCCAACACCGCCTTCGTTTGCGAGCCAAACAAGAACTCGCCAAAGGCACCCCGGCCGTGCGTGACCATCACGATCATGTCGCAGTGGCGTGACTCGGCCGCCGCGATGATGGCCTTGTGCACCAGCGGGACTTCGTCGTGCCAGCCCTCAAAAGGCACGTTCAGCGCCTTGGCGGCGGTCTCGAATTGCGCCAGGATGCTCCGCGCGTGGGCCAAGGTCTCGGCAGCATGCGCGCGCATTTCGCTGCGCAGCAAGGCTTCGTTGCGGGGGCCCGTGGGCAATGGTGGCAGGGGTTCGGCCACAAAACCAACCACCGTGGCGCCCAGTTGCTTGGCCAGGGCCAGGCTTTGGGAAATGGCGCGGTCGGACAGCTCAGAGCCGTCCACCGGGACGAGTAAACGATTGAACATGGAAGCTCTCCTGGCGTCTGGGACGGGGTGGGTGGCATGGCGGGTGTGTGGTTCTAGCCCCTGGCGATCGCACCAGCCTTGATCTGGGCCAAACCTGTGTCAGGAAGACGGCACGCCGCTGGGGTCCAGGCCGTCATCGGCTGGTTCGAACAGATAGGGGCCGGTACCCGCGTTGTGTGCCTGGGACGCGGGCACAAAACCGCCCTGGCGCACGTCAAAGACATGCACCTCGCCGTCTTCGATCACGTAGTGCCAGCCGTGCAAGGTCAGCGCACCGGCTTCCACCGCCTGGCGCACCATGGGGTAGTCCATCAGGCGCTCCAGCTGCAGCACCACCGCGCGCTGTTCGGTGCGGCGCAGCACCTCGGGGCCGGGTTCGGCCACGGGCAACGCGGCTTCTCGCCCCAGTTCCAGCCAGCGGGCCAGGTTCTGGGCGGCGGCCGGAACTTCGCCGTACAGCGCGCGGATGGCGCCGCAGTGGCTGTGGCCACAGACCACGATGCGCCGTACCTGCAGGTTCAGCACCGCAAACTCGATGGCCGCCGCGGTGCCGTGAAAGCCCTGCGACTGGTCGTAGGGCGGCACAAAGGCGCCGACGTTGCGCACCAGAAACAGTTCACCCGGGCCAGCGCCCGTCAACAGGTAGGGCACCAGACGCGAGTCGCTGCAGCCGATGAACAGTGTCAGGGGGTGCTGACCGTCGTCCACCAGCAGCTTGAAGTGGGCCCGCTGCAGCGGGAAGGCCTCTTGCTGGAAGCGGCGCAGGCGGTCGAGCAGATCATCAGGCATGGGCGGCCGCTGCCCGTTTCACTGCACCAAGGGTGAATCCATGCGGTCCAGATCCAGGCCCTGCAGCCGGGCAGCCCCTGCCAGCACCTGCAGGTATTGGCGCAGGGCCGTGGCAAAGAGCTGTTGCCGCAGGTCTTGCGCCACCGCCTGTTGCACCTGCTCAAACAGCGGTGCCTGGCCCGGCCGGCGGGCCAGCACCTGCACCACGTGCAGGCCAAAGCGGCTGTGCACCAGGCGCGGCAACACGCCCACTTCGGCGTGGCCAAACAGCTCGCGGGCGAACTCGGGCGCGCAGTCGGCGGCCAGCAGCCAGCCCAGTTCGCCGCCTTCGGCGCCGCTGGGGCAGTTGGAAAGCTGTCGCGCGGCGTTGGCAAAGGCTTCATCACCACGGCCGTCCTGGGCGCGCAGGTCGATCAGGCAGGCTTCGGCACGCTGGCGCAGTGCGTTGACGTCAACACCCGGCGTCACGGCAAACAACACATGGCGCACCTGCACCGCTTCACCTTGGGTGTAGCGCGCGATGTGGGCGGCAAAGTGGCGTTGGCAGGCCAGCGAGTCGGGCTCGGGCAGGGCCAGGGCGGTTTCCAGCAGCGACTCGATGGCGTCGCTGGCGGCCTGGCTGATGGCGCCTTGCAGCGGCACCGGGTCTTGGGTGTCGAGCCGACCGCAGCGCATGGCCTCCTGGCGCAGCAGTTCGGTGCAAGCGCGCTGGCGCAGCGCCTCGGCGTTCAGTTCTTCGCCGTCCAGGGCCAGCGGTACGTCGTTGACGCAGGCGTTCATGAAGGCCTCCCTGAAGAATGGGTGTTGGAGCCGGCCGGGCCGCTGGGCGGCACGTTCAGGCGCCGCGACCGCACCAGCTGGTAGGGCCGGAAGACATAGGCCACCGACGCCAAACCGCTCCACACGTGCACCAGGCGGCTGAAGGGAAAGAGCAGGAAAATGGTCATGCCCAGCACCATGTGCACCTTGAAGGGCCAGTCCAGGTGCAGCAGGCCGCTGGCGTCGGGCTGGAAGATGACGATTCGCTGGGCCCAGTCGGCCAGCACCAGCATGGCGCTGGCGTCAGCGCGGTGCTGGAAGGACAGTGGCAAGGTCAGCAAGCCCAAGCACAGTTGCACCCACAGGATCACCAGGATGGCCAGGTCGGTGCGGTGGCTGGTCAGGCGGATGCGCGGGTCGAAGATGCGCCGGTGCAGCAGCAAGGTCAGGCCGACAAAACACACCGCGCCGGCCGCGCCGCCGGTGATGATGGCGATCATCTGTTTTTGCGGTGCGCTGATGAAGGGCTCGTAGATGAAGTGCGGCGTCAGCAGCCCCACCGTGTGGCCGAACAGCAGGAACAGGATGCCGATGTGGAACAGGTTGCTGCCCCAACGCAGCTGGCCGGTGCGCAGCAGCTGCGACGAGTCGCTTTTCCAGGTGTACTGGTCGCGGTCAAAGCGAGCCAGGCTGCCCATGAAGAAGACGGCCAGGCAGATGTAGGGGTAGACGGTGAACAGGAAGTTGTGCAGGGTGGTCATGGTTGGGCTCCAGTCTGCGCGGCTGCTTTGCGGACGATCTGAATGGGCTGCGGTGCGCCGGGTGCAGCCTGGCCCGCGGTGGAACAGCCGCCAAAGGCGACCGGCTCCTGCCAGCTCTCGTCCAGTGCCGGCTCTTCGGGCAGCTGCACGATCTGCGCCTTTTCGCCGGCCAGGTCCAGCACCGCGGCAATGACCACGGCGTAGGGGCTGCGGCGCTGGTTCAAGGCGCTGAAGATGACCTGCAGGATGTGCGACACCTCGCGCAGAAAGTTGCGCGCGTCGGCCGCGGGCTGGGTGCTGGCGTATTCGAGCACCACGCACAGGTGGTCGGGTAGCTCATCAGGCCCCATCATCAGGCCGGCGGCCTCGTAGGTCTTGACCAGGTCGACCATGGCCGGGCCCCGGTCGCGGCTGTCACCGTGTACGTGCTCAAACAGATGCAGGGCGGTGCCGCGACCCCGGTCGAAGGTCTCCACATAGGCGGCTTCGGTGTCATACGTGCGTGGGCTGCGCAGCCGGTCGATCAAGACGTCCAGCTCGACCAGGCGGCCGGCGGTGATGGCGCGTTCATCGTGCAGCGCGTCGCGCAGCGCACCCAACTGGGCACGCAGTGCGGCATCGGGGTAGGCCAGCAGGCGCGCCAGCACCCGCAGGCTCCAGGCCATGGTGGGGGTCTTTTTCACAGGGCCGCCTTGATGGGAATGGTGCGCTTCTTCTCGCTGCCAAACAGGCTGGTCTCGGTCTCGCCTTCACTGCAGCCGTTGCCAAAGGTGAAGCCGCAGCCGCCGCGCACGTTGAAGGCGTTTTCGGCGTACTCGCGGTGGGTGGTGGGGATCACAAAGCGGTCCTCGTAGTTGGCGATGGCCATCACGCGGTACATCTCTTCGACCTGCGCCACGCTGATCTGCACCTGGTTCAGCGCGGCCATGTTGACCACACCATCAACGTGCTTGGCGCGTTGGAAGGCGCGCATGGCCAGCAGGCGTTCGAGTGAACGCACCACGGGCGCGGTGTCCCCGGCAGTCAGCAGGTTGGCCAGGTACTTGACGGGGATGCGCAGCTGCTTGACGTCGGGAATCTCGCCGTTGCTGCTGACATGGCCGGCGTTGGCCGCCGCGGTGATGGGCGACAGCGGCGGCACGTACCAGACCATCGGCAGCGTGCGGTATTCGGGGTGCAGCGGCAGCGCCACCTTCCACTCCACCGCCATCTTGTAGACGGGGCTGTTGCGGGCGGCTTCCAACCAGTTCTCGGGAATGCCGTCTTTTCGTGCCTGTTCGATCACCGCCGGGTCGTTGGGGTCCAGGAAGATGTCCAGCTGCGCCTGGTACAGGTCCTTGTCGTTTTCGACGCTGGCCGCGGCCTGGATGCGGTCGGCGTCATAGAGCAGCACACCCAGGTAGCGGATGCGGCCAACGCAGGTTTCACTGCACACCGTGGGCTGGCCGGCCTCGATGCGTGGGTAGCAGAACACGCACTTCTCGGCCTTGCCGCTTTTCCAGTTGTAGTAGATCTTCTTGTAGGGGCAGCCGCTGACGCACATGCGCCAGCCGCGGCACTTGTCCTGGTCGATCAGCACGATGCCGTCTTCTTCGCGCTTGTAGATGCTGCCCGACGGGCAACTGGCCACACACGCCGGGTTCAGGCAGTGCTCGCACAGGCGCGGCAGGTACATCATGAAGGTGTTTTCAAACTGCCCGTAGATCTCCTTCTGGATGTCGTCGAAGTTCTTGTCCTTGCTGCGCTTGGAAAACTCGCCGCCCAGGATTTCTTCCCAGTTTGGGCCCCATTCGATCTTCTCCATGCGCTGACCGGTGATCAGCGAACGCGGCCTGGCGGTGGGCGCGGCCTTCATCTCGGGCGCGCTGTGCAGATGCTCGTAGTCAAAGGTGAAGGGCTCGTAGTAGTCGTCGATCTGCGGCAGGTTGGGGTTGGCGAAGATGCGCATCAACAGCTTCCACTTGCCGCCCTGGCGGGGTTCGATGCTGCCGTTGCTCTTGCGCACCCAGCCACCATTCCACTTGTCCTGGTTTTCCCATTCCTTGGGGTAACCGATGCCGGGCTTGGTCTCGACGTTGTTGAACCAGGCGTACTCCACGCCGGGGCGGCTGGTCCAGACGTTTTTGCAGGTCACGCTGCAGGTGTGGCAGCCGATGCATTTGTCCAGGTTCAGGACCATGCCAACTTGGGCGCGGATTTTCATGGGGCCTCCCGGAAAGCTTGCTTGAGGAAGGCAGCCCCCAGGGCCGCCTTGTGGCCCCTGACGGGGCCGGGGGGTAGCGAGCGGATGCGAGCTTGGGGGCTCATGGGTTTTCTCCTTGCGACTGGAACGCTTCCGTCAGGTGGTCGTCGCGCGGGGTGTCGAGCCAGTCGACCTTGGCCATCTTGCGCACCACCACAAATTCATCGCGGTTGGTGCCGATGGTTCCGTAGTAGTTGAAGCCGTAGCTCAGCTGCGCATAACCACCGATCATGTGGGTGGGCTTGGTGACGATGCGGGTCACGCTGTTGTGGATGCCGCCGCGGGTGCCGGTGATCTGCGAGCCCGGTGTGTTGATGATCTTTTCCTGGGCGTGGTACATCATCACCATGCCCGGGTTGACACGCTGGCTGACCACCGCCCGCGCCGCAATCGCACCGTTGATGTTGAAGAGCTCGACCCAGTCGTTGTCCTCGATGCCAGCGTTCTTGGCGTCGTCTTCGCTGAGCCAGATCACCGGCCCACCACGGTTCAGCGTCAACATCATCAGGTTGTCGCTGTAGGTGCTGTGGATGCCCCACTTCTGGTGCGGCGTGATGAAGTTCAGCAGCACCTCTTTGTGGCCGTTGGGCCGCAGACCGTGGATGCCGGCGGTGGTCTTCAGGTCCACTGGCGGGCGGTAGCTGCTCAGGGCCTCACCAAAGGCGATCATCCACGGGTGGTCTTGGTAGAACTGCTGGCGGCCGGTCAGCGTGCGCCAGGGGATCATTTCGTGCACGTTGGTGTAGCCCGCGTTGTAGCTGACGGTCTCGCTTTCGATGCCGCTCCAGGTCGGGCTGCTGATGATCTTGCGCGGCTGCGCCTGGATGTCGCGGAAGCGGATCTTTTCGTCTTCGCGGTGGATGGCCAGGTGCTGGTGCTTCAGGCCGGTGAACTTCTCCAGCGCTTGCCAGGCCTTCACCGCCACATGGCCGTTGGTCTCGGGCGCCAGTTGCAGGATGACCTCGCAGGCGTCGATGTCGCTGACGATGCGCGGCATGCCCTGCGTCACGCCATCGGCCTGCGTCAGGCCGTTGAGCTGGCCCAGCTGGGTGACCTCGATCTCGGTCTTCCAGCCGATGCCCTTGCCACCGTTGCCCAGCTTGTTCATCAAGGGCCCCAGCGCGGTAAAGCGCTTGAAGACGTTGGGGTAGTCGCGTTCGACCACCGCAATCTGCGGCGCAGTCTTGCCGGGGATCAGATCGCACTGGCCCTTCTTCCACTCTTTCACGTCAAAGGGCTGGGCCAGTTCGGCCGGGGTGTCGTGCATCAGCGGCGTCAGCACCACTTCCTTTTCCACGCCCAGGTGGCCCACGCAGACCTCGCTGAAAGCCTTGGCAAAACCCTTGTAGATCTCCCAATCGCTGCGCGACTGCCACACCGGGTCCACTGCCGCACTCAGCGGGTGAATGAAGGGGTGCATGTCGCTGGTATTGAGGTCGTTCTTCTCGTACCAGGTGGCGGTGGGCAGCACGATGTCGGAGTACAGGCAGGTGGTGCTCATGCGGAAATCGAGCGTCACCAGCAGGTCGAGCTTGCCCTCGGGGGCCTTGTCATGCCAGACCACCTCGGTGGGCTTGGCTTCCTCCTGGCCGAGGTCCTTCCCCTGCACGCCGTTGCTCGTGCCGAGCAGGTGCTTCAGAAAATACTCGTGGCCCTTGCCCGACGAGCCGAGCAGGTTGGAGCGCCAGACGAAAAGGTTGCGCGGCCAGTTCTCAGGCGCGTCCGGGTCCGTACAGCTCATCTGGAGCGCGCCGGACTGAAGCGCCTTGACGACGTAGTCCTTCGGCTCCAGGCCGGCGGCCTGCGCATCGCGCGCCACCTGCAACGGGTTCGTTTTGAGCTGCGGCGCCGAGGGCAGCCAGCCCATGCGCTCGGCGCGCACGTTGTAGTCGATCATGCTGCCGGCGTACATCGTCTTGTCGGCGAGCGGCGACAGCACCTCTTCCATACCGAGCTTCTCGTAGCGCCACTGGTCGGTGTGGGCGTAGAAGAAGCTGGTGCTGTTCATCTGCCGCGGTGGGCGGATCCAGTCGAGTGCGAACGCGAGAGGCGTCCAGCCGGTCTGCGGGCGCAGCTTCTCCTGACCCACGTAGTGCGCCCAACCGCCGCCGCTCTTGCCGATGCAGCCGCACATCATCAGCAGGTTGATGACGCCGCGGTAGTTCATGTCGCTGTGGTACCAGTGGTTCATGCCGGCGCCGATGATCACCATCGACCGGCCTTCGGTCTTCTCGGCGTTTTCTGCGAACTGGCGCGCGACGGTGATCAGCTGGGCGCGCGGCGTTCCGGTGATGCGCTCCTGCCAGGCCGGGGTATACGGCGTGTCTTCGTCGAAACTGGTCGCCGCCAGTTCGCCAGCCAGCCCGCGCGCCACGCCGTAGTTCGCGA
>JAYTVT010000068.1:0-15518 GCA_043743835.1 Betaproteobacteria bacterium | reverse complement strand
CGCCGCACGCCGGCCGCCACACCGCTTTCGGCGACGATCTTGAACAGGCCGATGTCACCACTGCGCTGCACGTGGGTGCCGCCGCACAGCTCGCGGCTGGTGCCGATGTCGAGCACACGCACCTCGTCGCCGTACTTCTCGCCGAACAGCATCATCGCGCCGAGCTTTTGCGCTTCTTCAATGGGCAACACCCGCGCCACCGTCGCCGCGTTGGCAAGGATTTCGGCGTTGACCAGCGCCTCGACCTGCGCCGTCTGCGCGGGGGTCATCGGCGCGTTGTGCGCAAAGTCGAAACGGGTGCGCTCGGCGTTCACCAGCGAACCCTTTTGCTGCACGTGAGTGCCCAGCACCTCGCGCAGCGCCTTGTGCATCAGGTGCGTCGCGCTGTGGTTGCGAACCGTCCTGACGCGGCGCTCGGCGTCGACCTTCGCATTCAGAACATCGCCGACCGATATGGAGCCTTCGACGACACGGCCGTGGTGGCCGAACACCGCCGCCTGCACCTTGATCGTGTCTTCGACGATCACGCGAGACGTGCCGTTGCGCAGCTCGCCGCTGTCGCCGGCCTGGCCGCCGGACTCGGCGTAGAACGGCGTGTGGTCGAGCACGATCACGGCGTCGTCGCCGGACTTCGCGGTGGCCACCGGCGTGCCGTCCACGTACACGGCAGTCACCTTCGCGCCTTCGTGCAGCAAGTGCTCGTAGCCGTGGAAGGTGGTCGCCGCTCCGCTGTACTCCAGGCCCGCCGCCATCTTGAACTTGCCGGCCGCACGCGCCTGCTCTCGCTGGCGGTTCATCGCGGTCTCGAAGCCGGCGCTGTCGACGGTGACACCACGCTCGCGGCACACGTCGGCCGTCAGGTCGAGCGGGAAGCCGAAGGTGTCGTGGAGCTTGAAGGCGACATCGCCATCCAGGATTCCCTTGAATCCTGGAACATGCTGCCCCGGAATCGGCAGCGAGTTGGGCCCGGCGTTCATCTTGAGCAACTCGGACTCAAGAATTTCCATGCCGTTTTCAATGGTCCGGAAGAACCCCTCTTCTTCCTGCTTCAGAACCGCAGTCGCGCGTTTCTCACCCTCGCGCAACTCAGGGTAGGCGTCGCCCATCTCGGCCACGAGCGCCACCACTAGCATGTGAAAGAAGGGCTTGCGCGCACCGAGCTTGTAGCCGTGGCGAATTGCTCGTCGTGCTATGCGGCGCAGCACATAACCGCGCCCCGCGTTGCTGGGGACTACGCCATCGACCACCGTGAATGCGCAGGCGCGAATGTGGTCGGCAATCACCTTCAGCGACGGAGACTGCGGGTCGCATCCTCCGCCAAAGAACGGCGAGCCCGACGGGCTCCCACCAGCCGCATCGACGACCTTCTTCGCCGCTGCGAGCAGGTTCACGAACGTATCGATCTCGTAGTTCGAATGCACGTGCTGCAACACCGCGCTCAAGCGCTCCAGCCCCATGCCGGTGTCGACACTCGGCTTCGGCAGCTTGTGCATCACGCCCGAGTCGTCTCGGTTGAACTGCATGAACACGTTGTTCCAGATCTCGATGTAGCGGTCGCCATCTTCATCGGGCGATCCCGGCGGGCCACCGGGAATCTCCGGCCCGTGGTCGTAGAAGATTTCGGTGCACGGGCCGCAAGGGCCGGTGTCGCCCATCATCCAGAAGTTGTCGCTCATGTAGCGAGCGCCCTTGTTGTCGCCGATGCGAACGATGCGCTCGGCCGGCAGGCCGATGTCCTTCAGCCAGATGTCGTAGGCCTCGTCATCGTCGGCGTAGACCGTGGCCCAGAGCTTGTCCTGGGGCAGTTTGAAGTGCACCGTCAGCAGTTCCCAGGCGTAGGCAATGGCTTCCTTCTTGAAGTAGTCGCCAAAGCTGAAGTTGCCCAGCATCTCGAAAAAGGTGTGGTGGCGGGCGGTGTAGCCCACGTTTTCCAGGTCGTTGTGCTTGCCGCCAGCGCGGATGCACTTCTGGCTGGTGGTGGCGCGGGTGTAGGCCCGCTTGTCAAAGCCCAGGAACACGTCCTTGAACTGGTTCATGCCGGCGTTGGTGAACAGCAGCGTGGGGTCGTCGCCCGGCACCACGGGGCTGCTGGCTACGATCTGGTGGCCCTTGGACTCGAAGAAGTTCAAGAACGTGGAGCGGATGTCAGAAGCTTTCATGGGCGGGCAAGGGGCCAGTCTGTAACGTTGGGCGCCAGGGGCGCAGAAGGGGCCGTTCGCTGCTGAACGAGAACCTTTGATTCTATGCAGCCGGGCTCATGGCAAACCCGCGGGCCCGGGCACCTCTGCACACACCTGCACAAAAGGTGGGCGCAGCGGCTCGGGTAGAGTGACCGCGAACAGGAGAGCACTTCCCATGGACACCCCCATTTCCCCCCTTTTGACGCTGGCCGACCCCAGCCTGTTGAAGACCGATGCGCTGATCAATGGCAGCTGGACTGCCGGCCAGGCCAGCAACGCGCGCTTCGCCGTCACCGACCCCGCGACTGGGTTGCCACTGGCCCAGGTGGCCAACCTGGGCGCCATTGACGCAGCCGCGGCCATTTCAGCGGCGGAGAAGGCCTGGCCGGCCTGGCGCGCCAAAACCGCCAAGGAGCGCGCCGGCATCCTGATGAAGTGGTTTGTGCTGCTGCACGCCCACGCCGACGACCTGGCCCGCATCATGACCGCCGAACAAGGCAAGCCGCTGGCCGAGGCTCGCGGTGAGGTGGTCTACGGCGCCAGCTTCATCGAATGGTTTGCCGAAGAGGCCCGGCGCGTCTATGGCGAGACCATTCCCACCACCGACAACAACAAGCGCTTCATCGCCATCAAGCAGCCCATTGGCGTGTGCGCAGCCATCACGCCTTGGAACTTCCCCATTGCCATGATCACGCGCAAGGTGGCACCGGCCTTGGCCGCTGGCTGCCCGGTGGTGATCAAGCCGGCCGAACAGACACCGCTGTCGGCGCTGGCAGTGGCTGAACTGGCGCAACGCGCGGGTATGCCCGCCGGTGTGCTCAACGTGCTGACCGCCGACAGCGCGAACAGCATCGAGATTGGCAACGTGTTGTGCAGTTCTGATGTGGTGCGCCACCTGTCCTTCACTGGCAGCACCGAGGTTGGCCGCATCCTGGCGCGCCAATGCGCCAGCACGGTGAAGAAGATCAGCCTGGAACTGGGCGGCAATGCACCCTTCATCGTCTTTGACGACGCCGACATCGACAGCGCGGTGGAAGGCGCGATGGTCAGCAAATACCGCAACGCCGGCCAGACCTGCGTCTGCGCCAACCGCTTTTACGTGCAGGCCGGCGTTTACGACAGCTTTGTTGAAAAGCTGGCGGCCAAGGCCGGCGGCATCAAGGTGGGTAACGGCTTCGAGGCCGGCATCCACCAGGGCCCGCTGATTGACGACGCCGCCATCGCCAAGGTGGAAAGCCATGTGGCCGACGCGCTGGCCAAAGGCGCGCGCGTGGTGGTGGGCGGCAGCCGACCGGCCGACCTGGCTGGCGAGCGTTTTTACACCCCCACCGTGCTGCCCGACGTGACCGGCGACATGCTGTGCGCCAAAGAGGAAACCTTCGGCCCGGTGGCACCGGTGTTCAAGTTCGACACCGAAGCGCAGGCCATCGAACAGGCCAACGCAACGGAGTTTGGCTTGGCCAGCTACTTCTACAGCCGCGACATCGGCCGCGTGTTTCGGGTGGGCGAAGCACTGGAGTACGGCATGGTGGGCATCAACACCGGGCTGATCAGCACCGCTGAAGTGCCCTTTGGGGGTGTCAAACAAAGCGGCCTGGGGCGTGAAGGCGCGCGCCAGGGTATGGACGACTACGTCGAGGTCAAGTACCTCTGCTTGGGCGACATCAGCCGCTAGACACCCGCCGCAGCGGAAAAGGCGTCCGTTGCGTTAAACCAGCAAGCATCGGGTTTGCCGCAGTTCGCGCCGGCCAAGGCCGGTGCTAACGTCTGCCATCGATTCTGTTAGCGCTAACAGAGCGAACCAGATGCCCCACCGAGCCGACTTCAACGGCCCTTGCCTGACCAGGAGACAACATGAAGCACCGCACCACACTCCCGTCAACTCTGCGCCGCCAGCCCCTGGCGGCAGCCCTGATGGTGGCCCTGCCCATCGCCTTCCCGGCGTGGGCGCAACAAGCCCCCAAGGCCGATGAAGGCAAGGTCGAAACCGTCACCATCACCGCCACCAAACGGCTGCAACCTTTGCAGTCCACCCCCATCGCGGTTTCGGTGATCAGCGGCGGCACCCTGGAAGAAGCCAACCTGAACAACATGGGCGCCATCCAGGCCCAGATTCCAGCGGTAACCTTCCGCAGCAACGCCAGCAGCAAAGACACCTCTCTGTTCATACGCGGCGTTGGAACCATCAGCACCTCGCCGGGTGTCGAGCCGACGGTGTCCACGGTCATCGACGGCGTGGTCACCGGCCGCCCTGGCCAGTCTATGTTGGACCTGGTGGATGTGGAGCGCATCGAAGTCCTGCGTGGCCCGCAGGGCACACTGTTCGGCAAAAACGCGTCAGCGGGCGTGATCAACATCGTGACCCGGGCGCCGGCGAAGGGCTTGGGTGGCTACGTCGACCTAGCCAGCTATCAAGGCAACGAGCGCCGCGTGCGCCTGGGTGTCAACGGCGGCAACGACTTGGTCAAGGCCAGCCTGGCGGTCATGAGCGCCGAATGGGACGGCCTGTTGACCAACGTCTTCGATGGCAAAAAAACAGGTGGGTACGAACGCGACGGTGCTCGGCTTCGGGTCGACGTCACACCCAGCAAAGACCTGAAAGTGGCCCTGATTGCGGACTACTCAAAAGGACTTGACCGCACACCCGCAGGCGTTGCCGTCAGCACCGATGTGCGAGCCTACCCGTCGCTGGCCGTCACGCAAAACCCACTCTTTGGCGCTGCCGTCGCGCCGGTGGTGCCTTCAGCGGAAAACCGCCAGATCAACAACAACGTGGAGTCCTCGGCGCGTGACAAACACAAAGGGGCCTCTGCTCAAGTTGACTACAGCCTGAGCGGCATGCAGCTGACATCGATCACTGCGCACCGCACCTGGAACAACGTGCAAAAGCCCGATGGTGATCGTCTAGCCACCGTGTATCGACAATTTGCCCAAAGCCACGACCGCGGCGATCTGGACTTCACGCAGTTCACCCAAGAACTTCGGGTTGCCAGCACCCAGAAGCAGTTTGTGGACTACGTGGCTGGCTTGTTCTACTTTGACGGAAAAACGGTTGAGCGCTATCAGCGCGACGTGCTGCGCTGCTTGGGTACCACCTCGCCTGCTTTGCCTTCGGGGCTGCTGCCCTGCTCCGCAGGATCGACCACCGCCGACAACGGCGTAGCCAACTACGGCGTGCGCGCCAAGAGCTACTCGGTGTTTGGCGAAGGCACCTTCAACTTCCAGCCTGACTTCCGCGCACTGGCCGGCTTGCGCTACACCAAGGACGACCTGTCCTACAACCACGCCCGGGTTTTCACGCCCGACCCCACCACACCCGCCGCGGTCTCGGCACCGGGCATCAACCCCACACGCGCCCGTGTGGACGGCTCCACCAGCGAGACCGCGGTGTCGGGCCGCATCGGTCCGCAGTTCGACTTCAGCAAGGACGCGATGGGCTACATCACGTTGGCACGCGGCTACAAGGGCCCAGCGTACAACGTGTTCTTCAACATGACGCCGACGCAAGACAACGTGCTGGCGCCTGAAAAGTCCAAGTCGCTAGAAGCCGGTCTCAAATCCACGTTGCTCAATGGCCGCATGCGCCTGAATTTGGCCGTCTTTCACACCGACTACACCGGCTATCAAGCCAACGTACCCGATCTGGTCAACGGTATCATCGTCACCCGTTTGATCAATGCAGGCTCCGTGACCACATCAGGCGTCGAAGTTGACATGACCGCACGCGTCACGCAGCAATTCACGGTGACCGCTGCGGTGAGCAACACCGAGGCCCGCATCCTGAACTTCAACTGCCCGCCCGGCGCAGCTGCCAGCTGCAACGTCAACGGCCAGCCGCTGCCATACGCACCCGACTGGAAAGGCAGCCTGCGTCTGAAGTACGCCCAGAACCTGAGCGGCAAGCTCAGCCTGGACTACGGCGTGGATGCCACCTGGCAGAGCAGGACCAACTTCGACCTGCAGCAGCAGCCTGACTCCTTCCAGAAGGCCTACACCATCTACAACGCCCGCGTTGCGCTGCAAAGCACAGACGGCTGGACCCTGGCCCTGGTTGGCCGCAACCTGACGGACCAGAGTTACTCGTCGCTGATCTTCAGCGCCGGCAACAGCATCAACCGTTACGTGCCACGCGACGACCAGCGCTACTGGGGTGTGACCCTGCGTTACGACTTCTGATCGAAGCGGTGAACACGCCGCAGCCGCCTGAGCACGGCGCCTGCTGATTCGTCCAGGAGCCCAGCAATGCCAACACGCCTTGCAAAGCAGCTTGTTCGCAGCAAGCTGCTGGCAACTTGGCTGCTGGCCACCCTGGCGACTGGCGGCCTGCAGGCCTCGGAACCTTTGCGGATCAATCTCTGGCCTCACGGTGCACCGGAACCCAAGGGTTTTGTGGCTGCCCGTGAGGAGATTCAGCCCAAGCAGGATGGCAAGCAGGTCAGGCTGCTCAACGTTTCCGAGCCCTCGCTCAGCATCTACCAGCCGCGGCAGCCCAACGGCACCGCGGTGCTGGTCGCACCAGGCGGCGCCTATGCATTCCTGGCCATTGAGCACGAGGGCACCCAAGTCTGCGAACGCCTGGTTGCAGCGGGTGTGACGTGCGCGCTGTTGCGCTACCGCGTGCCCACGCGCAGCCAGGCCGACCCGGGCCGCGAAGCGCTGCAGGACGCCCAGCGTGCCATGGGTGTGCTTCGGCAGCGGGCTGCTGAATGGGGATTCAAGCCCAATCGGATCGGTTTTCTGGGCTTCTCTGCCGGCGGCCATCTGGCCATCAAGATGGCATTGCATGGCAGCCAGCGCACTTACACAAGCGACCCGCTGCTCGATGTACAAGACGCCACGCCCAACTTCTTGGTGCCCATCTACCCGGCTTTCCTGATGGACCCTGGCGGCGCCTTTCGTTTGCGCACCGACCTCGTCGTCACCGCAAAGGCCCCACCCATCTGCCTGGTGCACGCCGATGACGACAAGGACTTGTCGACTTCGGCGGGAAGTGCCTTGCTCTACCTTGAATACAAGCGGCAGCAGCTGCCCGCGGAGTTGCACATCTACAGCCACGGTGGACACGGCTTCGGCCTGAAGCCGTCGGTGCTGCCCAGCGCCGACTGGCTGCAGCGCGTGCTGGAATGGATGGGTGCCATGGGTTGGATGAAGTGATGCGGCGGCAGGTGAAGCCCTTGCTGATTCGCGGGCTCCTGCTTGCCTGGTTGCTGATGGCGGCAAGCTTGGCGGTGCAGGCCCAAGCTGTGAAGCTGATCTTCGACACGGACATGGGAAACGATGTCGACGATGTGATCGCGCTGGCCATGCTTCACAACCTGCAAAAGCGTGGGGCGGTGGAACTGCTGGCCGTGACCATCACCAAGGATCACCCGCAGGCGGCAGCTTTCACTGACGCCGTCAACACGTTCTACGGCCAAGCCCACATTCCGATCGGCATGGTGAGGAACGGTGCCGCCAAGGACCCAGGCAAGTTCATCGCACTGGTCGACGCGCGCAAGCAGGATGGCTCGCTGCGCTACCCGCACCAGCTGAAGACCGGTGCGGACGCGCCAGAAGCGGTAGCGCTCATTCGCAGGCTGCTGGCAGCACAGCCCGATGGCAGCGTCACGATCGCGCAGGTCGGCTTCTTCACCAACTGTGCGCGTCTGCTCGACTCACCGGGCGACGAGCACTCGCCTTTGGGCGGCCGAGAGTTGGTCGCCAAGAAGGTGAAGGTGCTAAGCCTCATGGGCGGGGCTTTTCAGACCGTGAACTGGAACACCCGGCACCTGGAATACAACGTGCGGATCGATGTGCCAGCCGCGCAAAAGGTGGCCAGGGAGTGGCCCACACCCGTCGTCTGGAGCGGCTTCGAAGTGGGCATGGCCGCAGCCTTCCCCCATGTCAGCATTGAGCGTGACCTGAACTATGTGACGCACCATCCACTCAAGGAGGCGTACTACCTGTATCAGCCGCCGCCGCACGACCGTCCAACATGGGACCCGACGACCGTGTTGCACGCCGTCTTGCCTGATCGTGGCTACTTCGACCTGTCCCCACCAGGAACGGTGAGCATCGGGGACGACGGCGCCACGCTCTTCCGGCCAAGCGCTGACGGCGCCGGGCGGCATCGATTCCTGGTGATGAATCGAGACCAGGCAGCACGCGTTCGTGAAGCCATCGTGCAATTGAGCGTTGAGCCGCCAGCAGCGAGGCCATGAAACCAGGACGAGCTGGCGCATGCTGAATCCGGGTCAGATCAGCCGATTTCACGCTCGTGGTTTCTGCGACGTTGGTCCTGCGATGACGGCACAGCAACTGGCATCGGCGCGTGCTGCGGCGGATGAACTGGTGGCCGCAGCAAACCGCGGCGAGCCCTACCCGCCATCGTTCCTGCGTGAAGGCGAGGCTTACAACGCCATCAGCAAGGCCGGCAACCGGCTGTTCTTTTCAAACCGTTGCGAACACTTTCCCGGGCTTGAAGCCTTCATCAAAGGCCAGACCCTGGCGGCCATCGCACACCAACTCTTGGGCCCTGAGGTCTACCTCTTCAACGAGCAGGTGGTGGTCAAAGCGCCGCAACATGGCGACAGCTTTGCCTGGCACCAGGACTCGGGCTACATCCGCTTTGCACACCGCCCTTACCTCACGCTGTGGTGCGCGCTGGACGACAGCACGCGTGACAACGGCAGCGTGGTGCTGATCCCACGCGACATCAGGTCCGACACGACCGTGAACCCTCACCAATGGGACGAAGGCGGCGCCAATCTGGTGGGTTACCACGGCGATGCCGTGGGCGAGCTCGTGGAAGTACCTGCTGGATCGGTAGTGGCCTTTTCCAGCGTCACGCTGCATCGCACCGGCGCAAACCGCACGGACGAGCCGCGTCGCGCCCTCGTCTGCCAATACACCGCCGAACCGCTGCTGCGCCCTGACACTGGGCGGCCGCACAACCGCGCGGTGCGGATGCCCGGGCCGAAGGCTGCTGAGGCCTGAGCTGACTCACGAGTCTCGCAGAAGCGGCCCGCTGGCGCGATCAGGTGATGACCGACTGCTGCGCGATGCCCGCATCCACCAGCACATGCTGACCAGTCATGCCGTTGCTGTCGTCGGCGGCCAGGAACAGCGTGGGGCGCGCCACATGGCCGGGGTCGAGGCGGATCTTCAAGCACTGGGCGTCCAGAAACTGCTGGTCGGCCACCGGGTCGCGGTGAAGCGCGCTTTGCCGGTCGGTGACGATCGCGCCGGGCACCAAGGCGTTGACGCGGATGTTGCGTGGCCCGAGTTCGCGTGCCAGGGTGCGTGTGAGGCCCAGGATGCCGGCCTTGGCTGTGGTGTAGCCCACCAGGTTGGGGCGGCCACGCATCCAGCTGACGCTGCCCATGTTGACCACGCTGCCACCACCGGCTGCGGCCATGGCCGGAGCCACCGCCTGGATGGCGAAGAAGTAGTGCTTGAGGTTGAGCGCCAAGCGCTCGTCCCACATCTCGGGTGTGACGTCTTCCATCGCGTGGCGGTCGTCGCGGCCGGCGTTGTTGACCAACACGCGGATGGGGCCCAGGTCTTGGATCACACGCTGGAGCAGGGCTTGATAGGCGTGGGCGTCGCGCACGTCACAAGCCGCATACCAAGGCGCAGGCTGACCCTGTGCGGTGACTTCCGCGATCAGCGCTTGTCCACCGTCCACCTTGGTGCCGCAAAAGGCCACGCGCGAGCCCTGCTGGGAAAAAGCCCGCACCAGTTCTGCACCAATGCCCGAGCTGCCGCCCGAGATGAACACCACGCGGTCGCGCAGGCTGGGGTAGCTGGCGTAGCTCATGCTGCGCTCACCACCCCGCAGGCAAGACTTCCGACAAGGCCACCACACGGCCTTCGTCGATGCTCTTATGCGCCGCCAAACCTGTGGCCACGGCACGCAGGCCTTCTTGCAGGGGAATCTCGGGCGGTGTGCCGTTGCGGATGGCCGCCGCAAAGCGCTGGTGCTCCACGTAAGACGCGCCAAAGTGGTTGCCAAAGTACTTGATGTGCGGGTCATGCACACGCTTGACCGACACACCGCGGCCAGTGCCCGACTCCTGACCCCAGAATTGTTTGCGGCCCCAGTCCTCGCGCCGGCTGTGGCGCAGTTCGCCGGACGGCAGCATGGATTCGAGCTTGCCCACGTCGCCCACAACGGTGAGGTGTTCGTTGTCCAGCGAGCCTTCGGCAAACATGCACAGGTCGAGCATGGCGCGCGCGCCGCTGGGGTAGTTGAGCACGCAGTAGGCGCTGTCAAGGATGTCACTCGTTCTGGGGCCATTCGGGCCGTCGTAAACCTCGTCCAGATGGTTCACGCGCTGCGCGCCCGAGGCATAGATGCTGACCGGGTGTTCGCCCAGCACCAGGTCCATCAGGTTGAAGTAGTGGCAGCACTTTTCCACCAGCGTGCCGCCGGTGTTGGCGCTGAAGCGGTTCCAGTCGCCCACCTTTGGATAAAACGGCGCACGGTGTTCGCGGATGGCCACCTGGTGAACGCGGCCCACCTCGCCACCATGGGCCCGGCGCAGCAGCTCTGCCACTGGCGGCATGTAGCGGTATTCCTGCGCCACCCAGACCACACCGCTGCGGCCTTGGGCGCGCTGCAGCAGGTCCAGCCCGTCTTCGATGCGGGTGACCAGGGGCTTTTCAACCAGGATGTGCAGGCCCGGCACGGCCAGTGCTTCACGCATCATGGCCACGTGCGTGTGGTTAGGTGTGGCGATGACAACCGCGTCGCACAGGCCGCTGTGCAGCAGCTCGCGCGCCTGGCCAAACACCTGGGGCGCCTGGCGCAGCGCACTGGTGCAGGCTTGCAACGCCGCCTGCACGCTGGGCTGGTGCGGGTCGGCCAGGGCGGTGATTTCTACACCGCCCATGGCAAACAGGTTTTCAATGTGTTCACGGCCCATGCTGCCGCAACCAATGACGCCGTAGCGCAGGGTGTTCATCCTTTGAGTCCTCCTTGGGTCAGCCCGCCCACAACACGTTCCTGAAACACGGCGATCAGCACCGCCACGGGCACGATGGCCACAATCAGTGCAGCCGAGATGATGGGCCAGGGAAAGCTGAATTCGCCCTGGTAGAGCGTGATGCCCACGGGCAGGGTGCGCATCGCCGGGCTGCTGTTGAGCGACAGGGCCAGCAAGAATTCGTCCCAAGCGTTCACGAAGGCCAGGATGCCCGCCGTGGCCACGCCCGGCGCAGCCAGCGGCAGCACCACGCGCCACAAGGCACCCATGCGGGTGCAGCCGTCGATCATGGCGGCGTTTTCCAGGTCACGCGGGATGCCCTGGAAGAAGGCCACCAGCACCAGCGTACACACCGGCAGGTTCAGCACCGTGTAGGGCACCACCAGTGCGGCGTAGGTGTTCAGCCAACCCAGGCTGCGCATGGTTTCGAAGATCGGCACCAACAGCGTCACCAGCGGAAACATGGAGGAGGCCACGATGCAGGTCAGGATGAGCTGCCGGTGCTTCAGGTTGAGCCGCGCAATGGCATAGGCGGCCATGCCCGACACCAGCAGCGACACCACCGTGGCCAGCAGCGCCACGGCAGCGCTGTTGCCCAGGAAGCGCAGCAGCGGCTGGTCGCCAAATGCTTGCACGTAGTTTTGCAGCGTGGCCTGGTGCGGCCACCAGGTGATGGGTTTGCTGACCAGTTCGGCCTCGGACTTCAGCGACGTGAACAGGATCCACAGCGCCGGAAAGAAGCCGTTCACCACCACGGCGGCAGCGGCGAAGAACAGCAATGCACGCGGCTGCAGCAGAGGTGGCATGTGCGGGTTTGCGGTCATGGTGGCTTTCAAGCGCTTTGCCCCACGCGGCGGATGTACAGCGCCGTGACGCACAGACTGATGACAAACATGCACACGGCCAAGGTGCTGCCGTAACCCACATCCAGGTACTCGATGGTGGTTTTGTGGATCAGCATGGCCAGCGTCTCGGTGCTGTTGCCCGGGCCGCCGCGCGTCATGGTGTAGGGGATGTCAAAGGTCTGCAGCGCGGTGATGGTGCGAAAGATCAGCGCCACGATGATGCTGGGCATGAGCATGGGGATGGTGATCTGCCAGAACTGCTGCCACTTGCTGGCGCCGTCCACTTCAGCCGCCTCGTAGAGCGACTTCGGAATCATCTGAAGGCCGGCCAGCAGGATCAGCGCCATGAAGGAACTCGTCTTCCAGATGATGGTCAGGCAAATGGCGGCGAAGGCCAGGTTCGGGCGCAGCAGCCACAGGGTGGGCTCGTCAGCGCCCAGGCGGCGCGCCACGTCGTTGACCACGCCGTAGTCGGTGTGAAAGAACCACGCAAAGATCAAGCCGGCAAAGCTCAGCGGCAGCGCCCAGGGCAGCAGCAGCGCCAGCCGCACCGGCCATTGGCGCTTGAAGGGCAGGTTGGCCAGCATGGCCAGGCCCAGGCCCACCACCAACGCGCCAGGCACGGTGATGAGCGTGATCAGCACGGTGTTGCCGGCGGCGTTCCAGAAGTCGATGTCCTGAAACACCAGCAGGTAGTTCTCGATGCCCACAAAGCGCGGGCTCTTACGGCCGGACAGGCGCAGGTCAAAGAAGCTGTTGAAGATGAGCCGGGCGATCGGGTAGACGACGATCAGCGCCAGCATCACCGCAGCCGGCGCCAGCAGCAGCACGGCCAGCGTCTTCTCGCTGGGGTCGGCCAGGCGCTGGGCAAGGGACGGAAGGGGACGGCCTGCGGCCACGGTGTTCATGGGTGGTTTCAGCGCGTCCTTTCAGCGCATCACGCGGCCCAGCCGCGAGCCGATCTCTGCGGCCGCGCGCTCGGGCGTCTTGGTGCGCGCCAGAACGGCGCTGGTGGCCGTGCGTATGGTGTCGCTGACCTGCGGGTAGTCGGGCGACAGCGGCCGGCTCTGCGCGTTAGTGACGGCGTCACGCGCCTGGGCGACCCACGGCAGGGCTTGCAGCACGGCGGCGTCGTCGTACAGCGCCCTGTGACTGGGCAGCAGCGACCCCCGCACCGCGTACAGACGCGAGGCTTCAAGGCCGGACAGATGGCGCACCAGCTTGGCTGCTTCAACCTTGTTTCGGCTGAAGGCGCTGACCGCCCACTGCCAGCCGCCCAGGCAGGTCGGTGCGAGGCCGCCCGTCATGGCGGGCAGCGCCATCACGCCGACCTGGCCTCGCACGCGCGAGTCGGCGTCGTTTTGGTAGCGGTCCCAGGCCAGGCTCCAGTTCACGGCGAAGAGCACTTGGCCGGCCTTGAATTCGTTGGTCGTGTCCTGCGTGCGCACCTCGGCGATGTTGCGCTTGAGCACGCCGGTGTCCATCATGCCCAGCCACATCTGCAGGCCACGCGCTGCCGCGTCGCGGTCCAGCGTGAGGCGGCCTTTGGCATCGTTGAAGGCCTTGCCCTGGCCCCAGTACGGCAGCAGGAAGGTGCACACCGCGCCTTCGATGGGCGCACCTTGCAGGCTCAGGCCCTGCAGGCCGGGCTGGCCTTGCGCACGTTCGGCCGCTTGCACGGCGCGCGCCACGGCGGCCAATTCGTCCCAGGTGCGGGGCAGGCTCTGGCGGTGTTTGTCCAGCAGATCGCGCCGGTAGTACAGAAACATCGCGTCAGCCCAGGCAGGCATGGCCGCCAGCTCTCCTTCGACGACGTTTGACCCGGCATAACCCGGCAGGTAGGGGCCCAGCGTGGCGCGTGGTTCACCCAGCAGCTTGTTCAGCGGCTCCAGCCAGCCCGCACCGTGGTACTGGGCGGGGTTGACGATGTCCATCAGGTACACGTCGATGCCCGTGTCCTTGGCGTTGAGCATGGTGCTGAGGTACTGGCGCTGCAAGTCGCTGGTGGCGCCGCCGGTTTCGATCTCGACGCGCACGCCGGGGTTGCGCTGCATGTAGTCGGCCACCACCAGGCGCGTCAGGTCGGGGCGCTGGCTGGAGCCACCGGCAAACACGCGCAGGGTGGTTTGCGCTTGCGCCAACGCGGCGCACAACAGCAGGGCCAGGCCGACCAGGCTGCGGCGCATCACAAGGCCAAACCACTGGTGGCGTCAAACAGATGCAGCTGCGACGCGCGCAGAAACACCGTGACAGCGGTGCCCGGCTTGTCGCGAAAGCTTGCCGGGCAGCGGGCCACCATGTCGGCGTGGCCGATGCGCAGGGTGACCAGTGTTTCGGCGCCCAGCGGTTCGAGCAACTGCACTTCGGCGGGCACCGCCTGGTCCTCGGGCGTGACCGCTGCCAACGCGATGTTCTCCGGCCGTACGCCGAACTTCAGCGCGGCCGTGGTGGCAGCGCGCGCAGCCAGTTCGGGGCTGACAGCCACCTGCACACCGCCCAGATCCGCTCGGCCACCTGCCCAGGTGCAGTCGCACAAGTTCATCGCAGGCGCGCCCGTGAAGCCGGCCACAAACAGCGCGGCGGGCCGGTTGTAGATGGCGTCGGGGGTGTCGTACTGCATCTTGTGCCCACCCGACAGCACGGCGATGCGGTCGGCCAGCGTCATGGCCTCGGTTTGGTCGTGGGTGACGTAGATGATGGTGGCGCCCAGGCGCTGGTGCAGGCGCTTGATCTCGCTGCGCATCTCGTTGCGCAGTTGGGCGTCGAGGTTGCTCAGCGGCTCGTCGAAGAGAAACACCTTGGGCTCGCGCACGATCGCGCGGCCGATGGCCACGCGCTGGCGCTGGCCGCCGCTGAGCGCCGCCGGGCGGCGATCGAGCATGTGGTCGATGCGCAGCAACTTCGCCGCATCCATCACGCGGCGCTGGATCTCGGCTTCGGGCGTCTTGCGCAGGCGCAGGCCGAAGGCCATGTTGTCGAACAGGGTCTTGTGCGGGTAGAGCGCGTAGTCCTGGAACACCATCGCGATGTCGCGGCTGCGTGGCGGCAGCTCGTTGACGCGCTGGCCCGCGATGTGCACCTCGCCGCCGCTGATGGGCTCGAGCCCGGCGATCATGCGCAGCAGCGTGCTCTTGCCGCAGCCGCTGGGCCCCACGAAGACGACGAATTCGCCGTGACGGATTTCGAGGTCGATGCCGTGGATGACGGTGGTCTTGCCGTCGTAGCTCTTGCTGACCTGCTGGAGTTCGACGGCCGCCATCGTGCAGGCTCAGTAGCCGCTGCTCTCGGTCTTGGTGCCCTCGGCGAGGGTGTGCACCTGTGGCGCTTCGCCGCTGTTGCGCAGGGCCTGCACGGCCGCCTGTGCGCCGCGCATCAGCAGGCCCAGGTCAGACGCCACGGCCACGAAGTCGTAGCCGCTGGCGCGGTAACGCGTCACCACCTCGGGCGTGCCGCCGACGGTGCCGATCGGCTTGCCCAGCGCGCGTGCGCGCCGCGCGGCGTCGGTCATCAGCGCCATCACGTCGGGG